>NZ_CBDRBL010000043.1:0-52803 GCF_965342175.1 Actinacidiphila sp. bgisy167 | reverse complement strand
CGGCTCAGGTCGATCCCCGGGTAGAGCGGGAATCCGTCCAGCAGGTCCGCCGCGCGCTGCGCGATCTCGTCGGAGACCTTCGCGTCCAGTACGTGCTGAGCCTTGGACGGCTTGCCCGCCGAGGTGACACCCGCCGTGGTGGCCGTGAGCACCCGGTCGATCAGCCCGGCGATCTCCTCCATCTCGCCCGCGCCGAGGCCGCGCGTGGTCAGCGCCGGTGTGCCGATGCGGATGCCGGAGGTGTACCAGGCGCCGTTCGGGTCCTGGGGGATGGAGTTGCGGTTGGTGACGATGCCCGAGTCCAGGAGCGCGGCTTCGGCCTGCCGCCCGGTCAGGCCGTAGGAGGACTCGACGTCGATCAGGACGAGGTGGTTGTCCGTGCCGCCGGTCACCAGCGTGGCACCGCGGCGCAGCAGGCCCTCGGCCAGGGCCCGGGAGTTGTCGACGATGCGCTGGGCGTAGTCGTGGAAGTCAGGACGGCGGGCCTCCGCCAGGGCCACCGCCTTGGCGGCCATGACGTGCGGCAGCGGGCCGCCGAGCACCATGGGGCAGCCGCGGTCGACCTGCTCGGCGAGCGAGGAGTCGCACAGCACCATGCCGCCGCGCGGGCCGCGCAGCGACTTGTGCGTGGTGGTGGTGACGATCTGCGCGTGCGGCACGGGGTCGAAGTCACCGGTGAGGACCTTGCCGGCGACCAGGCCGGCGAAGTGCGCCATGTCGACCATCAGTGTGGCGCCGACCTCGTCGGCGATCTCCCGCATGATCCGGAAGTTCACCAGCCGCGGGTAGGCCGAATAGCCCGCCACGATGATCAGCGGCCGGAACTCGCGGGCGGTCTTGCGCAGGGCCTCGTAGTCCAGCAGACCCGTGGCGGGGTCGGTGCCGTAGCTGCGCTGGTCGAACATCTTGCCGGAGATGTTGGGCCGGAAGCCGTGGGTGAGGTGGCCGCCCGCGTCCAGGGACATCCCGAGCATCCGCTGGTCGCCGAGCTCGTGGCGCAGCCGCGCCCAGTCCTCCTCGGTGAGGTCGTTGACCTGCCGTACCCCGGCCCGCTCCAGCGCGGGCGCCTCGACCCGGGCGGCGAGCACCGCCCAGAAGGCGACGAGGTTGGCGTCGATGCCGGAGTGCGGCTGCACATAGGCGTGCTGGGCGCCGAAGACCTCGCGCGCGTGCTCGGCGGCGAGCGCCTCGACGGTGTCGACGTTGCGGCAGCCCGCGTAGAAGCGGCGGCCGACGGTGCCCTCGGCGTACTTGTCGCTGAACCAGTTGCCCATGGCCAGCAGCACGGCCGGGGACGCGTAGTTCTCACTCGCGATGAGCTTGAGCGAGGCGCGCTGGTCCTCGATCTCCTGGCCGATGGCATCGGCCACGCGCGGCTCTACACCCCTGATCACCTCAAGGGCACTGCGGAAAGCGGTGGACTGGCTGGAACCACTCGGCATGTCAGACCTCCTGCTGCACGGCACGGCATACGGGACGGCCCAGGCGCACGGCACACAGTTCACGGGCCGCTCCCCGATGGTCAACCCCATCCCAGCGCGCCAGTCACGGCCCGCCGCCAGCCTAGCAACGACCGTCATGACACCGCCCGGCGCGAGGTTTCTTCGCATCCCGGACGAGCGACGATAGAAAGAGCCCCACCGGGCTCTTCGCGCCATACCTCCCGACGTACCACGAACGGAGCACTCACGTGTCGACTGCTGCCGAGCACATCGCCGCCGCCGAGGCGCACAGCGCCCACAACTACCATCCCCTCCCGGTCGTCGTCGCCTCCGCCGAAGGCGCCTGGGTGACGGACGTCGAGGGCCGCCGCTACCTCGACATGCTCGCCGGCTACTCGGCACTGAACTTCGGGCACCGCAACCCCCGTCTCATCGAGGCTGCCAAGGCCCAGCTAGACCGGGTGACCCTCACGTCCCGGGCGTTCCACCACGACCGCTTCGCGCGCTTCTGCACGGAGCTCGCCGAGCTGTGCGGCATGGAGATGGTGCTGCCGATGAACACCGGCGCCGAAGCCGTCGAGACGGCGGTGAAGACGGCCCGGAAGTGGGGTTACCAGGTCAAGGGCGTGCCGGACGGCCAGGCGCGGATCATCGTCGCCGCGGACAACTTCCACGGGCGGACGACCACCATCGTCAGCTTCTCCACCGACCCCGAGGCCCGGGCGGACTTCGGCCCGTACACCCCCGGCTTCGACGTCGTCCCGTACGGCGACCTGGCCGCGCTGGAGGCGGCCCTGGACGAGCGCACGGTGGCCGTGCTGATGGAGCCCGTCCAGGGCGAGGCGGGCGTCCTCGTGCCGCCGGCCGGGTACTGGGCGGGCGTGCGCCGGCTCACCGAGGAGCGCGGGATCCTCTTCATCGCCGACGAGATCCAGTCGGGCCTGGGCCGGACGGGCCGGACCTTCGCGTCGGAGCACGAGGGCGTCGTCCCGGACATGTACGTGCTCGGCAAGGCACTCGGCGGGGGCGTCGTCCCGGTCTCGGCCGTCGCGTCCTCGTCGGAGGTGCTCGGGGTCTACCGCCCCGGTGAGCACGGCTCCACCTTCGGCGGCAACCCGCTGGCCTGCGCGGTGGCGCTGGAGGTCCTCGCGATGCTGCGCACCGGCGAGTACCAGCAGCGGGCTGCCGAACTCGGCGACCACCTGCACAACGAGCTGGCGCTGCTGGCCGGCACCGGGGCCGTCACCCAGGTCCGCGGCCGCGGCCTGTGGGCGGGCGTGGACATCGCCCCGGATCACGGCACGGGCCGGCAGATCTCCGAACGGCTGCTGGAGCGGGGCGTCCTGGTCAAGGACACCCACGGCTCCACGATCCGGCTGGCGCCGCCGCTGGTGGTCTCCAAGGAGGACCTGGACTGGGGTCTGGACCAGCTGCGGGCCGTGCTGTCGGCCTGACCGCGGTCCCGGGTGCGCCCGGCGGTCAGACGCCGTCGGCGCGCACCGCCGGGGACATCCGCGTCGTCACGCCGATGCGGTTCCAGGCGTTGATGGTGACGCACATGGCGACCAGCCGGGCCAGTTCGTCGGCGTCGAAGACCCGCGCGGCCTCGTCGTAGACCTCGTCCGGGACGCCGCGCTCGCCGAGCCGGGTCACCGCCTCCGCCAGCGCCAGCGCGGCACGCTCGCGCACGGTGTAGAAGGGCGTCTCCCACCACACGGTGAGCCCGTTCAGTTTCTGCTCGGTCAGCCCGATCGCGCGGGCATCGGCAAGGTGCTGGTCCACGCAGTAGGCGCAGCCGTTGAGCTGCGAGGCGCGGGCCTTGACCAACTCCCTGATCACCGGTTCGAGACCGGCGGACGCCGCCGCGTCCAGGGCGAACATCGCCTTGAAGAAGTCAGGGGCAGCCTTGCCGAGCAGCATGCGCGGCTCGTGGGCGGGCACCAGGTCGTCCGGGCCGAGGTCGGATGAGGCGCCGGCGGAATTCGTGATCATCGTCATGTGACCCAACCTAGCGACGGGGTGGCCCCGACTCGTGGTCCACTTGCGGGGTGAACGAGTGGGCCATTTCAGGAGTCGACCTCCACCTCGACCTCCACCCCGACCCCGCCCGCCGCGCCGGTGCGCGCGCCGGGCTGGAGCACGCGCTGCGCGAGGCCGTGCGCGACGGCAGGCTGGCCCCCGGCACCCGGCTGCCGTCCTCCCGGGCACTCGCCAGGGATCTGGGCGTCGCCCGCAACACCGTCGCCGACGCCTACGGGCAGCTGGTGGCAGAGGGCTGGCTGACGGCTCGCCAGGGCTCCGGCACCCGGGTCGCCCACGGCTGGTGCCCGGCCGGAGCGGCCACCGGCGAAAGGCCGTCCACCGCCCCGACGCCGTCCCCCGGCCCGTCGCCGCTCACCGACCCGTCCCCCGGCGACGCCGTGCCCGTCGGCGGCGACCCGAAACCCACGGCCGGACCGCCCTGGCACCGGGAGCAGGTCCCGTACGACCTGCGGCCCGGTTCGCCCGACCTCGGCTCGTTCCCCCGCGCCGAGTGGTCCGCCGCCGCGCGCCGCGCCCTGGCGGCGGCGCCCAACGAAGCCCTCGGCTACACCGACCCCCGCGGGCGGCCCGAACTGCGCGAGGCCCTCGCGGCCTATCTGGGCCGGGTGCGCGGGGTCCGCACCACCCCGGAACTCGTCGTGGTGTGCACGGGCTACGTCCAGGCTGCCGGGCTGCTCGGCCGCGCCCTTCGCGGCCGCGGGGCCCGCCGTGTCGCCGTCGAGGCGCTCGGCTACCCGCACACGCTGCGCGTCCTGCGGACGGCCGGGCTCACCACCGTCCCCCTGCCCGTCGACGACGAGGGGGCGCAGGTCGTCGCGCTCGGCACGGGCGTCGACGCCGCCCTGCTCACACCGGCGCACCAGTTCCCGTACGGAGCCCCGCTCTCCCCGGAGCGACGCGCGGCCACCGTGGCCTGGGCCCGCGACACCGGCGGCGTGATCATCGAGGACGACTACGACGGGGAGTTCCGCTACGACCGGCAGCCGGTCGGCGCGCTGCAGGGCCTCGCACCCGAGCACGTCGTCTACGCCGGAACGGCCAGCAAGAGCCTCGCCCCCGGGCTTCGGCTGGCCTGGCTCGCCCTGCCGCCCTCCCTGGCGGAGCCCGTGCTCGCGGAGAAGGTCGTCGCCGACCACCAGTCCCCCGTCCTCGACCAGCTCACCCTCGCCGAGCTGATCGTCTCCGGCGGCTACGACCGCCATGTGCGCCGGATGCGACTGCACTACCGGCGCCGCCGCGATCGCCTCGTCACCACGCTCGCCGCCCGCGCCCCCGCCGTGCAGGTGTCGGGCATCGCCGCCGGACTCCACGCCGTACTGCGGCTGCCACCCGGCGCCTCGGCCGGCGCGCTGGTCGCACGGGCCCGGCGACAGGGCCTCGCGCTGCAGAGCCTCGCCGACTTCGGGGCCGTGCAGGACGACGCGATCGTCGTCGGCTACGGCGCCCCACCCGAGCATGCCTTCGCCGGCTGCCTGGACATGCTGTGCGCGCTGCTCGCCGCGCACACGGCCTGAGGAGCACACGGAGCGGCCCTCCGCCGCGCCCTTGCGGGGCGCGGCGGAGGGCCGGCTCGGGGGTTCGGCGTCCCGGGCTCAGATAAGGCCGAGGCCGCGGACGGCCTCGCGCTCCTCCTCGAGCTCCTTCACCGACGCGTCGATGCGGGCGCGGGAGAACTCATTGATCTCCAGACCCTGGACGATCTCGAACCTGCCGTCCTTCGCGGTCACCGGGAAGGAGGAGATGAGGCCCTCCGGCACGCCGTAGGAGCCGTCGGAGACGACACCGGCGGAGGTCCAGTCACCCTCGGCGGTGCCGTTGGTCCAGGTGAAGACGTGGTCGATCGCGGCGTTGGCGGCCGACGCGGCGGAGGAGGCGCCACGGGCCTCGATGATCGCGGCACCGCGCTTGGCGACCGTCGGGATGAACTCCTCGGCCAGCCACTTCTCGTCGCCCACGACCTCGGCGGCGTTCTTGCCGGCGACCTCGGCGTGGAAGATGTCCGGGTACTGGGTGGCGGAGTGGTTGCCCCAGATGGTGAGGCGGCGGATCTCGCTCACCGGCACGCCGGTCTTCTTCGACAGCTGCGACACGGCGCGGTTGTGGTCCAGACGGGTCATCGCGGTGAAGCGGTCGGCCGGGACGTCCGGGGCCGAGGACTGCGCGATGAGCGCGTTGGTGTTCGCCGGGTTGCCGACGACGAGGACGCGGATGTCGTCCGCGGCATGGTCGTTGATGGCCTTGCCCTGCGGGCCGAAGATGCCGCCGTTGGCCTCCAGCAGGTCGCCGCGCTCCATGCCCGCGGTGCGCGGACGGGCGCCGACGAGCAGGCCCACGTTGGCGCCGTCGAAGGCGACGTTCGGGTCGTCGGTGATGTCGATGCCCTTGAGCAGCGGGAACGCGCAGTCGTCCAGTTCCATCGCGGTGCCCTCGGCGGCCTTCAGGGCCGGGGTGATCTCCAGCAGCCGCAGCTTCACCGGGACCTCGGGGCCGAGCAGGTGGCCGGAGGCGATACGGAAGAGCAGCGCGTAGCCGATCTGCCCGGCCGCTCCGGTGACGGTGACGTTGACGGGAGTGCGAGTCATTGCCTTCTCCTGGCCTTCTCCTGCTGGATCCCTTGCCGCCCCGGCGGCGTCCCATGCCCCGGAACGGGGATCTCTCGGCGTCAAGAGACCCACGCCAGGCTATACCCGCACCGTCGCGGCCGAAGCCACCCTTGGTGTGGCCCCGGTCACCGCCCTGCGCCGGCACCCGTCCGGGCCGACCCGGCGGCGCGGCCGGTGGTCTTCTCCGGCGCACCCTCCCGTGCGGGCGGCAGCGCCCTCCGCCCGGCACGCCCGAGAACTCCGGCCGGCCCGCTCCGCGAGCGCGCCGTCATGGTGTTCGCGGTCCTGCAGTGGGTCGGCCGGCCTCGCGGCCCGGCATGACGGCCGCCCCCCGGTCGCGGGGCCCGAGGGAGCCGCCGAAGCGACCCAAGCCGCACCGTCCCCACGATCCGGCCGCCTCAACCGAGGCAGATGCCCACGATGATCAGGCGGAGGCAGTGCCCCTTGCCCGGGCTGCGGCTCGGGGACGCGGAGGGCGCCGGCGTCGGCGCCCTCGTCGGCGCCACCGGGACGCTCGTCGCGGGGCGGCGGCGGCGCCTGAAGGGTGGCGGGTGCGGCTCCACCGGGTGCCGTGGCCGGCGCCCCGCCCGTGGCCGGCGCCCCGCCGGGTTCCGCCGTGTGCGGGGCGCTTCCAAGGGCGGGGGGCGGACCCTCGGCGCCGGGCACTCGCGTCGTCGGCCTGCCGGCGTCCGGGGACACGGCGTTCGCCGTACGGGAGGCCGCCGCGTCCGTCGCCCCGGCCGGGAAAGCCGGCCGGGAGCGGGATGTCGCGGCGGAGCCGGCCGGGCCGGCTGCGGCCGCGGCGGCGGAGGCGGCGGCGGAGGGCGCCGGCCCGACCGGCGCAGTGGCGGCCGGGCGGGCGGACAGCGGTGTCCCGGCGCGCCCCCGCCCGTCCGTGGCCACCTCGGCCGCCACGAGCAGCGCGAACACCGTGCCGAGCGCCAGTCCGACCGCGACCGCCGGCAGCGTTCTGCGCCGCCGTCTCCGGGCGTGCCGGGGCCCCGGGACGGAGGCGAGCGGGGCGAGCGCGTCGGCGTGCGCGAAGCCCTTTCCTGCGTCGGCGGCCGGATCGGCTGCCGTATCCGCGACCGCCTTCGCGGCCGCCCGGTCGGCCAGCTCCCACAGGGCGATGAGCCGGTCGTCGTCGGCACCGCTGAGCTGCCCCAGCACCTCGACCGCGTCACGCGGCGGAATCCGCGTGCCGTCGAAGTAGCGCTCCCACGCGCCGATGCCGCTCGCCGTGCGCGCGGCCAGCGCGGGAACGCTGAGCCCGCTGCGGTCCTTCGCCCGGCGCAGCTGCACGGCAAGGCGGCGTGCCGCGTCGTCCAGCGTCTCGGGCAATGGCTCCCAGCGCGCCACCACGCACCCCCCGGCTCCGTCGGTCAACCCACCGTAGCGACGTGCACACGAATGGTGCGGAGCTTTCGGGAATCCTTCGCGCGCGGTGACGCGACAGCGCTACCGTCCTCCGCAACGAGAGACGCGAAGGAGAACGGAGATCCGGTCCGCGGAGCCCGCCCGGCCGCCGACCGCCCGCGTCAGCAGGACATGCGCTTGCGCAGGTTCTCGTCCACGGCGGCCAGGAACTGCTCGGTCGTCAGCCACGGCTGCTCCGGGCTGATCAGCACCGCCAGGTCCTGGGTCAGCTGGCCGGACTCGACGACCTCCAGGCAGGCGTTCTCCAGCGTCCCGGCGAAGCGGGCGAGTTCGGGTGTGTCGTCCAGCCGGGCGCGGTGGGCAAGGCCGCGGCTCCATGCGAAGACCGTCGCGATGGGGTTGGTCGAGGTGGGCCTGCCCGCCTGGTGGCTGCGGTAGTGGCGGGTGACGGTGCCGTGCGCCGCCTCGCACAGCACGGTCCTGCCGTCGGCGGTCATGAGGACCGAGGTCATCAGCCCTGCCGAACCGACTCCCCGAGTGAGGACGCCGGAGAGGATGTCGCCGTCGTAGTTCTTGCACGCCCAGACGCAGCCGCCGGCCCCCTTGAGGACCGAGGCGGCCATGTCGTCGACCTGGCGGTGCTCGTGGCCCAGGCCCGCGGCCGCGAACTCGCGCCGGAACTCGGTGTCGAAGACCTCCTGGAAGAGGTCCTTGAAGCGGCCGTCGTACTTCCTGAGCACCGTGTTCTTCGTGGCCAGGCGGACGGGCAGCCCGCGCGCCAGCCCGTAGCGGAAGGCGGCGCGCGCGAAGTCGCGGATCGACTCGTCGAGGTTCACCATCCCGAGCGCCACACCGGGGCCCGGGAAGTGGTGCACCTCGAGATCGACCGGGTCGGAGCCGTCGGCCGGGGTGAAGCTCAAGGCGAGGGCGCCGGCGCCGGGGATCCGCAGCTCGGTGGCCCGGTACTGGTCGCCGAAGGCGTGCCGGGCGATCACCACGGGGCGGCTCCCGCCGGGCACGGCCCGCGGGACGTTCCGCGGGACGACGGGCTCCCGGAAGATCCCGCCGCCGAGGCGGTCGCGGATCGTGGCGTTCGGGGAGCGGTACATCCCCCTGAGGCCGAACTCCGCGACCCGTGCCTCGTCGGGCGTGACGGTGGCGCACTTGACGCCGACGCCGTGCCGCGCCACCGCTTCCGCCGCCTCGGCCGTCACCCGGTCGTGCGTGGCGTCCCGGTGCTCGATGCCCAGGTCGAAGCGGACCAGTTCGACGTCGACATGCGGCAGGACCAGCTCGTCCCTGACGAACCGCCAGATGATCCGCGCCATCTCGTCGCCGTCGAGCTCGACGACCGCGTTCCTTGCCTTGATCTTGGTCATGGGAGCCGCTCTCCCTCTCACGCCGTGACGTGTGCCCGAAGTGCACGTCCTACGTCAGGGCACTCGCCACACAGCGTAACCGGATCACCGCACGGAGAAGCGGACGACGTCCTCCAGGAAGGGGATCTCCAGCACGGGGTGCGGCTGCGCCATCAGGGCCAGCAGGACGATCAGCACGCCCAGCACACCGTAGGTGATCACGTCCGTGAAGCGGCTGCGGACGGCCAGCATGCCGACCGAGGGCAGCAGCCAGCGCATCAGCGCGCCCAGGATCAGCGCCGAGCCGACCAGCACCAGGCCGGCCCGCGTGACGTCCGCCGCCACCGTCACCAGGCCGAGCAGCACCGCGCCGGAGACCACGAGGATCGGCCACTGCCGGGCCGGGGCCGGGGCGCCCGCGCCCATGGCCCGGCCGCCGCCCTCGGGGCGCGCGGTGCCACGGGTCAGCACCTGGAAGCGGCGGCCGCGGCCGGCCTTGCCGGCCTCCTGCGCCGCCGCTTCCGTACGGGGGCCCGTTTCGGTCATGCGTACCGGCCCTCCGCGGCCTCCACGACGTTCGCCAGCAGCATGGCGCGGGTCATCGGGCCGACGCCGCCGGGGTTCGGCGAGATCCAGCCGGCCACCTCCGCCACGCCCGGGTGCACGTCGCCGACGATCTTGCCGTTCTCGTCACGGCTGACGCCGACGTCCAGCACGGCGGCGCCCGACCGTACGTCCTCCGGCTTCACCAGGTGCGGCACACCCGCGGCGGCCACGATGATGTCGGCCTGGCGCAGCTGGGCGGACAGGTCGCGGGTACCGGTGTGGCAGAGGGTGACGGTGGCGTTCTCCGACTTGCGGGTCAGCAGCAGCCCGATCGAGCGGCCGACGGTGACACCGCGGCCGACCACCGCGACGTGCGCGCCGTTGATCTCGACGCCGTGGCGCCGCAGCAGCTCGACGATGCCGTTGGGGGTGCAGGGCAGCGGGCCGCGCTCGCCCAGCACCAGCCGCCCGAGGTTGGTCGGGTGCAGTCCGTCGGCGTCCTTGGCCGGGTCCATCAGCTCCAGGACGCGGTTGGTGTCGATCCCCTTGGGCAGGGGCAGCTGGACGATGTAGCCGGTGCAGGACGGGTTCTCGTTCAGTTCGCGGACGACCGCCTCGATCTCCTCCTGGGTGGCGGTCTCCGGCAGCTCGCGCTGGATGGAGGCGATGCCGACCTCCGCGCAGTCGCGGTGCTTGCCCGCGACGTACCAGCGGCTGCCCGGGTCGTCGCCGACCAGCAGCGTGCCCAGCCCCGGGGTGACACCCCGCTCCTTGAGCGCCTGCACGCGGGTCGACAGTTCGGACTTGATCGCGGCCGCAGTGGCCTTGCCATCGAGAATCTGGGCGGTCATACACCCATCTTCTCAGGTCCGCACACCAACGCTGGACAGCGGTTGACGCCGCCCAGGACGATGTGGCCGTCCCCCGTCTCCATCCGCTCGAAAAAAGAGGCCACCGTGAGCTACCCACCCGGGCCCGGCAATCCGTACGACCAGCAACCCCCGCAGCAGCCGCAGCAGCCGCCTTACGCCTACCCGCAGCCCCCGGCCCAGCCCGTTCACGGCTACCCGACGCAGCCCCCGCCGCCCTACGGCACCGTACCGCCGCAGGCCCAGGGCCCGTACGGCTACGGCTACGGGTACGGCCATCCGGCAGGCCCCACCGGCCCTGTCCCGGGCATGCCGCCGTACGCCGGCTGGGGCGCCCGCGTGGGGGCGACGCTGATCGACTTCCTGCTCGCCGGGCTCGTCCCGATGGTCCTCGTCGGCATCGGCTACGGCCAGTTCCTCGCCGCGGTGATCGACGAGGCCGACCGCTGCAGCGCGACCACCGGACCCTGCGACGCCCCCGAGATCCCGGGCAGCGCCCTCGCCCTGATCGGCGTCGGCCTCCTGCTGTCCCTGATCGGCGGCCTGTTCCTGTGCTACCGCGAGGGCACGACCGGCCAGACGCCGGGCAAGAAGGCCCTCGGCATCTCCGTGTTGCGGGAGCTGGACGGCCGTCCGCTGGGCTTCGGCATGGCCTTCGTCCGCCGGCTGTGCCACGGTCTGGACGGCGCCGCCTGCTACATCGGCTACCTGTGGCCGCTGTGGGACGACAAGAAGCAGACCTTCGCCGACAAGATCCTCAACTCGGTCGTCGTCCGCACCCGGTAGGCCGGGCGCGAGGAGCCCCCGTCGCCGGTCCCGTCATCACGAAGGAAGTCACCAGTGAGCCATCCGCCAGGCCCCGGCAACCCGTACGGCCGGCAGCAACCGCAGCGGCCGTACGGATACCCGCAGCAGCCCCCGGCCCCGCCGGGCCACGGCTACCCGGCGCAGTCCCAGCCGCAGTGGCAGCAGCCGTACGGATACCCGCAGCAGCCGCTGCAGGTGCCGTTCCCGGCCTATCCCGGCGGGCCCGCGGTCATGCCGTCGTCGGCGAAGGCGGCCCGGGCGATGCTCTTCGCGCTTGGCGTGATGCAGGTCCTGGCCGGGTTGTCGCTGCTGGTCGCAGCCGTCACCCTGAAGATCGCGGATGGCAGCGACTCGGTGAACATGCTGCCCATCTGGCTGGTCTGCGCTCTGGGAGTCCTCTTCCTGGCGTTCGCCGTCCTGTCGTTCGCCCTGGGCGCCAGGTACCGGACGGGCGGTAGCGGCACCCGTGTCGGCTCCATCCTGATCGGCGCGCTGTTCGCACCGAGCTGTGTCGCCGCCATGCCCACCGGCGCCTTCGTGCTGCTTCTTCCGGTAGTGCTGTGCGTGGTGCTGATCGTCTGCGCGGCGCAGTCCGAGACGGCGGCCTGGTTCAAGCGCCCGCGGTACTGACCTGCCGCAGTCCGTACGCCGAAGGCCCCCGCGCAGCTTGGGGTCAAGGGGCCGTCGCAACGCCACTTGGTCGGTGTTGCGGTTCACCCCAGCCCACGCGCCGCCATGGTCACGTTCCCCACGGCATCCAGCCAAGCTGGGAAACGCTCCCCCAACCCCGCAAGATCATCCCGCTCAACGGCCGCGGTCCTCGCAACTCCCGCAGATCGCGGGTGTTGCGAGGACCGTTGGAACCCAAGCCCCGGCGGGGGCCTTCGGCGTTCCGGCGCTGCGGCCGGTCGGTGTCAGTGGAAGAAGTGCCGCGTCCCGGTCAGGTACATGGTCACGCCGGCCTTGCGGGCCGCCTCTACCACGGCCTCGTCACGCACCGAACCACCAGGCTGCACGACGGCCTTGACGCCCGCGCCCGTGAGCACCTCCAGCCCGTCGGGGAAGGGGAAGAAGGCGTCGGAGGCGGCGTAGGAGCCCGCCGCGCGCTCCTCGCCGGCCCGCTGCACCGCGAGCCTGGCGGAGTCGACGCGGTTGACCTGGCCCATGCCGACGCCGACCGTCGCGCCGTCCTTGGCCAGCAGGATGGCGTTGGACTTCACCGCGCGGCAGGCCCGCCAGGCGAACGCCAGGTCGGCGAGCTCAGCGTCGGTCAGCGGCTCGCCGGTGGCCAGCGTCCAGGTGGCCGGGTCGTCGCCCGCGGCCTGGAGGCGGTCCTTGACCTGCAGCAGCAGCCCGCCCTCGACGGGACGGAACTCCGTCTGCGCGGCGGGCGCCTCGGGACAGCGCAGCACGCGGATGTTCTTCTTGCGGGCGAGGACCTCGACCGCGCCTTCCTCGAAGTCCGGCGCCACGATGACCTCGGTGAAGATCTCGGCGACCTGCTCCGCCATCTCCACGCTCACCGGCCGGTTGACGGCGATGACGCCGCCGAAGGCCGACAGCGGGTCGCAGGCGTGCGCCCTGCGGTGCGCCTGCGCGACGTCGTCGCCCACCGCGATGCCGCACGGGTTGGCGTGCTTGATGATCGCGACGCAGGGCTCGTCGTGGTCGTACGCCGCACGGCGCGCGGCCTCGGTGTCGACGTAGTTGTTGTAGGACATCTCCTTGCCGTGCAGCTGCTCGGCAGCCGCCAGGCCCGTGCTGCCGTCGGTGTAGAGCGCGGCGGCCTGGTGCGGGTTCTCGCCGTAGCGCAGCACGTTCTTGCGCTCGTAGGTGGCGCCCAGGAAGTCCGGGAAGGAGCTGTCGTCGGCGGGGGCGTACGAACTCGCGAACCAGCTCGCCACCGCGACGTCGTAGGCGGCGGTGTGCTGGAACGCCTCGGCCGCCAAGCGCTTGCGGGTGTTGAGGTCGAAGCCGCCCTCACGGACGGCGGCGAGCACGTCCGCATACCGCTCGGGGCTGGTCACCACGGCCACCGACGGGTGGTTCTTGGCGGCGGCGCGGACCATCGAGGGGCCGCCGATGTCGATCTGCTCGACGCACTCGTCCTCCGAGGCGCCGGAGGCGACCGTCTCACGGAACGGGTAGAGGTTGACCACGACCAGGTCGAAGGGCTCGACGCCCAGCTCCTCCAGCTGCCGGCGGTGGTCCTCCAGCCGCAGGTCGGCGAGGATGCCGGCGTGCACCTTCGGGTGCAGGGTCTTGACCCGGCCGTCCAGGCACTCGGGGAACCCGGTCAGCTCCTCGACCTTGGTGACCGGCACCCCGGCGGCGGCGATCCGCCCGGCCGTCGAGCCGGTGGAGACCAGCTGGACGCCCGCCTCGTGCAGGCCGCGGGCAAGCTCCTCCAGACCGGTCTTGTCATAGACGCTGACCAGTGCGCGACGGATCTCCCGCTTGGTACTCACGGCAACAGAACCTTTCGTCCCTCAATGCGATAGCCGTCGCGGGACAACCGCCCCACGACGTCGACGAGCAGCGTGCGCTCGACTTCCTTGATGCGCTCGTGGAGCGCTTCCTCCGTGTCGTCCTGCCGGACCTCGACCGCCCCCTGGGCGATGATCGGGCCGGTGTCGACGCCGTCGTCGACGAAGTGGACGGTGCAGCCGGTGACCTTCACGCCGTAGGCGAGGGCGTCGCGCACCCCGTGGGCGCCCGGGAAGCTGGGCAGCAGCGCCGGGTGGGTGTTGACGAAGCGCCCGCCGAACCGGGCGAGGAACTCCTTGCCCACGATCTTCATGAACCCCGCAGAGACGACCAGGTCGGGCTCGTACGCGGCCACCGCCCCGGTCAGCGCGGCATCCCAGGCGTCGCGGTCGCCGTGGTCGGCCACCCGGCAGACGAACGTCGGCACTCCGGCGCGCTCGGCGCGCTCGAGCCCGGCGATGCCGGACCGGTCGGCGCCCACGGCGACGACGTGCAGACCCGCGTCGAGCAGCGCCTGGAGGTTCGTGCCCGAACCGGAGACGAGCACGACGAGTCGGGCGGGACGGGAAAGGGGCGGAAAGACTGCGGCCACTGCGGGTCATCTCTCGGGGATCCGGCGCTTTGGAGGATCGTACGACTCGAAGATCGCCCGAACTCCGGGGAACTCTACGAGGCCGTCGACCGTCAGCAACGATACCGGCACACCCACCCGCCCCCACGGGACGGGGGAGCACGCGGGCGGTAGCGTCTGGGGTGAAACGGCGAAGTGACGCGTCCGACAACTCGAGGAGTCGACGGCAAGGGGATGACCCAGGCAAACATGAGCAGTGGCCGAGGCCAGGAGCGGGACAACCCGTTCGCCCCGCCGCCGGAGAACGCGCCCGAGCAGCCCTGGGAGCCGCGTACGCCGCAGCAGCCCTCCGACTCGGGGGACGAGCCGCCGACACCGCCCTCTCCTCCCCCGCCGCCCCCGGCGTGGGGCAGCGGGTGGAGCGAGCGGCAGCCCGGCCGCCAGGACAGCGGCTACGGCGACCGCCCCGGCGGCGGCTACGGCGGGCAGCGCCCTGACGCCCCTCGCTTCGACCCCACGGACCCGGCCCAGCGGCGGGCCCGCTACGCCATGATCTGCGGCATGTGGGGGCTCTTCTTCTCGCTCTTCCTCGGCTGGACGTATGTGGGTCTGCTGCTGGGCGCCCTCGCCTTGTACTGGGGCGTCAACGCCTTGCGGATGAAGCCCGAGGAGCGGGCGAAGGCCCGTGCCGAGGCGGCCGCCCTGCTCGCCGAGGGAGGGGCCGTCCCGCCGGCGCCGCGGCCCGCCGACCCCCGCAGCAAACCGCAGCGCCCGGCCGCGCTCGGCGGACTGATCATGGGCGGGCTCGCCCTCTGCGTCGTGGCGGTGAGCTTCACGACGCAGGTGGTCTACCAGGACTACTACGCCTGCACCCGTGACGCGCTGACCTCCTCGTCGCGCGACGCCTGCGAGAAGCTGCTGCCGACCCCGCTGCGCGACGTGCTCAACACGCCCTGACGCGCGGCAGCGGACGCGCTGCCGCGTCGGCCCCGGGCGGAGGATCAGACCTCCGACGGGGCGGCGTCGGCGGTCGCGCCGCCCGCCGTGGCGGGCGCCTCCTCCAGGCGGCCGTCCACCGGGCCTTCCTCCGCCTGGTGTCCCTGGTGCCCCTCTCCCTGGTCGTACTCCGCCGAGGCAGCCGCGCGGCGCAGTCGGACCCAGCGCACCACCAGCGCCGTCGGCGTGCCGGCGGCCGCCGTCCATCCGGCCGCGGCGGCGCCGGTGAGCCACCAGGACGGCCCGAAGTCCTCCAGGGCCCCGGTGCCCAGCGGTCCCGCCGCGAACCCGGTGAGCAGTGCCATGGCGAATCCGCACGTCAGCCCGCCCAGGGCGGCGTGTGCGGCGGTGCGCCCCAGGCCGCACGGCTCCCGCCGGCCGACGGCCAGCACCCCCACCGCGACCCCGGCGAGCACCGGAACGACCAGCGCCACCAAGGTCAGCGACGTACCCGACCCGGGCTGCGGGAGCGCCGCGAGCAGTGGGAAGTCCGGCAGCACCGGCTCACCCAGAACCCCGGCCGGACGCACCGCGGCCTGGGTGCCCAGCGCGAAACCGGGGCCCAGCGCGTAGGCCGCGCCCCATACGGCGGCGTTCGGGATCAGCGCCACCGCCACCGCGAGCACCGCCAGCCGCCCGGACAGCGCTTCGCTCAGCCGTGTGAAGGACGCGCCCGCGGCGCCCGGGTGCAGGGCCACGGTCACCGCCGTGAGTGCCGCGCCCCCCGCGACCAGCACGCAGACGCCCGCCCCCGCCGACCGCAGCACGGCCACGGCGTCCCGCAGCGGCACCGACACGGACACGGGGGCCCGGGACAGCCAGGCGGGCGGCGGGATCCGCGGCCGTCCCCGCGCCGCCCAGGCCCCGGCGCCCGCGGCGAGGGCGGCGACGACGGGCAGGTGCAGCCCGGCGGCGAGGGCGTCGCTGCGCACCGGCCCGTACGAGGTGTAGAGGACCACCCCGGCGCCCACCGCGAGGTAGCCGCCGATCAGCCATGCGACGGCGGAGCGCGCGGCCCTGCCGTCCGAGGCGGGCGCGACGGCGTCCGCACCCGCCCGGAACAGCAGCCACACCGGGAACACCATCGGCAGCAGCGGTGTGACGCCGATGGGCGCGGCGGTCCCGGACAGCGTCTCGGTGCGCACGAGGCCGCTTCCGTGGGCGAGCAGCCAGCAGTCCGCGGCGACGTGCAGAGCGCCGTCCAGCCCGCTGTCCGGGAACGGGGAGACGACCCACAGCGCGACCACGAGCATGGCGAAGCCGCCCAGGCCAAGGCCCGCGGCGACCACGCCGCCGGTGAAGGCGGGGGCGGATTCGGAGGTGCGCAGGGCCGAGTGGGCGGCCTTGATCCGGTGCACGGCGTGACGCAGGGCGCTGGTGGCACTCACGGATGTCATGCTGCCAAGAACATCCCTTTTCGTCGTGGCAGCGTGCGAATGCCCGCCGTGTCGCAGAATATGGCGCTATGCGTTTCTTCATTCGATCCGAGTGGTCGATCGCATGAGCCGCACACCCACGGCGAAGGCCGCGAAGGCCGTCAGGAAGCGAAGGCGCCACCAGCCGGTGCAGGCCGGGAACGCCCCGAACCCCCAGGCCGCGCAGGCCGCGCAGGCCGCCGCTCAGGGGAAGTCCGCCGCGTCCGTGCGGCGGCCGGAACCCGCGGCGGCCGACGGACCGCGTGATCCGGCCTCCGGCAACCCGGCAATCGAAGCCGAACGGATCGCCGAGGCCGCTCAGGCCGCCTTCGATCTTCTCTACACCCGCGACGCCCCCGCCCTGCTCCGCCAGGTCGAGCTGCTCACCGGCAGCACGCGGCTGGCCCGGCACGCCGTGCACCGCGCCTTCGACCAGGCGTGGCAGCGGTGGCCCGAGGTCGCCGTCGACCCCGACCCGGCCGGATGGATCCGCGCGGAGGCGCACCACCACGCCCTCGCGCCCTGGCAGCAACTGCTGCCCTGGTACCGCACCCCGCCGCGGGAGCGCAGCGCGTTCCAGCGGCTGTCGCCCGGTACCCGGCACGCCGTGCTGCTCCACGACGGTCTGGGGCTGAGCCTGCTGCGGACGGCGGCGGAGAGCATGGCCACCACCTCGATGACCAGGCGGCGCATCGTCCGGGGGCGCGAGGCCCTGGGCGAGGGGGCTGCGGTCCGGCTGGGCGACCTGCTGGACGAGCAGCCTGAGGCGGAGTACCCGGCGGCCATGGTGCGCCAGCTCAGCGAGCAGTGGCTGCGCATCCGCACGGTGGGCGCCGTGGTGGCGACGGTGCTGATCGCGCTGGTGACTGCGGTCGGGCTGGTCTTCGGTCCGCTCAGCGAACGTGTCGGGGCCGACAGCGACCCGGCCGTGCCTGCGCAGGAAGGCGTGAGTCAGCCTGCGTGATCAGCCCTGGAGGATGGCGCGCGCGAGGCGGGCCGTCTCCGACGGGGTCTTGCCGACCTTGACGCCGGCGGCCTCGAGGGCCTCCTTCTTCGCCTGGGCGGTGCCGGAGGAGCCGGAGACGATGGCGCCGGCGTGGCCCATGGTCTTGCCCTCGGGCGCGGTGAAGCCCGCGACGTAGCCGACGACCGGCTTGGTGACGTGCTCGGCGATGAAGGCCGCGGCACGCTCCTCGGCGTCGCCGCCGATCTCGCCGATCATGACGATCAGGTCGGTGTCGGGGTCGTCCTGGAACGCCTTCAGCGCGTCGATGTGGGTGGTGCCGATGATCGGGTCACCGCCGATGCCGACCGCCGAGGAGAAGCCGATGTCGCTGAGCTCGTACATCATCTGGTAGGTCAGCGTGCCGGACTTCGACACCAGGCCGATGCGGCCGGAGGTGGTGATGTCCGCCGGGATGATGCCCGCGTTGGACTGGCCGGGGGTGATCAGGCCCGGGCAGTTGGGGCCGATGATCCGGGTCTTGTTGCCCTTGCTGCCGGCGTAGGCCCAGAAGGCGGCGGTGTCGTGGACCGCGATGCCCTCGGTGATCACGACCGCCAGCGGGATGCCCGCGTCGATGGCCTCGATGACCGCGTCCTTGGCGAACTTCGGCGGGACGAAGATGACGGTGACGTCGGCACCGGTCTGCTCCATGGCCTCGGCGACCGAGCCGAAGACGGGCACCTCGGTGCCGTCGAAGTCCACGCTCGTGCCGGCCTTGCGCGGGTTCACGCCGCCGACGATGTTGGTGCCCGAGGCGAGCATGCGCCGGGTGTGCTTGGTGCCCTCGGAACCGGTCATCCCCTGGACGATGACCTTGCTCTCCTTGGTCAGGAAGATAGCCATGATGTGGTGACCTGTCCCTTACTTCGCAGCCAGCTCGGCGGCGCGCTCCGCGGCGCCGTCCATGGTGTCGACCTGCTCGACCAGCGGGTGGTTGGCGTCGGTCAGGATCTGCCGACCCAGCTCCGCGTTGTTGCCGTCCAGGCGGACGACGAGCGGCTTGGTGACCTCTTCGCCCTTGGACTTCAGCAGCTCCAGGGCCTGAACGATGCCGTTGGCGACCGCGTCGCAGGCGGTGATGCCGCCGAAGACGTTGACGAACACGGACTTGACGTCCGGGTCGCCCAGGATGATCTCGAGGCCGTTCGCCATGACCTCGGCGGAGGCGCCACCGCCGATGTCGAGGAAGTTGGCGGGCTTGACGTTGCCGTGGTTCTCGCCGGCGTAGGCGACGACGTCCAGGGTGCTCATGACGAGACCCGCGCCGTTGCCGATGATGCCGACCTCGCCGTCGAGCTTGACGTAGTTGAGGCCCTTGGCCTTGGCCGCGGCCTCCAGCGGGTTGGCGGCGGCGTGGTCGACGAGCGCCTCGTGCTCCGGCTGGCGGAAGTCGGCGTTCTCGTCGAGGGAGACCTTGCCGTCGAGCGCGATGACCCGGCCGTCGGCGACCTTGGCGAGCGGGTTGACCTCGACGAGGAGCGCGTCCTCGGAGACGAAGGTCTTCCACAGGGTCTGCAGGATCTCGGCGACCTGGTCGGCGACGTCGGCCGGGAAGGCGGCCGCCTCGACGATCTCGCGGGCCTTCGCCGGGGTCACACCCTCGATGGCGTCCACCGGGATCTGGGCGACGGCCGCGGGGTTGGTGGCCGCGACCTCCTCGATCTCCATGCCGCCCTCGACCGACGCGATCGCCAGGAAGGTCCGGTTGGCGCGGTCGAGAAGGAAGGAGACGTAGTACTCGGAGGCGATCTCCGGGGCCAGCTCGGCCAGCATCACCTTGTGGACCGTGTGGCCCTTGATGTCCATGCCGAGGATCTGCCCGGCCTTCGCCACCGCGTCCTCGGGGTCCGACGCCACCTTCACACCGCCGGCCTTGCCGCGGCCACCGGTCTTCACCTGGGCCTTGACGACGGCCTTGCCGCCGAGCCGCTCCGCGACCTCGCGCGCCGCCTCAGGCGTGTCGATGACTTCACCGGCCAGCACCGGTACACCGTGCTTGGCGAAGAGGTCCCTCGCCTGGTACTCGAACAGGTCCACGCGCGTCCGTCCTTGGTAATCGCGGGTTCGTTGTCTGCGTGCGTGCCGGGGGCGGTCGTCGCTGACGTCTTCGTAACGAACCATACGGTCGGTCGTACGGGGGGCGCACACGTCGGCCGAGCACGCGGCATGTCCGTCTCGCAGGTTATCGCCGCGCGGGCGGCACGGGTAAATCGGAGGTGATGCCGGAGCGGTGAGAACGGTCACAGAGCAGCCGCCGTCCCCGGCTCGCCCGTACACCGGCGGACGGCGGCTGACGTGGGCGGCGGCCCGCTCTGCGCCGGCCGTCGCGGCGGAGCCGCTCACCGTGGGCGACCGGGCCGCCGCCGGCCGCCCGGCCCTGGCGTCACCCGATGTGGTGGGTCAGGGCACGGGGAGCGGCCGCTTCTCGATGGCGGCCGCCATGACCTCGGGGAAATGGTCCGGGGTGCAGGCGAACGCGGGTACCCCGAGCGCCGCGAGCGCCGCCGCGTGCTCGCGGTCGTAGGAGGGCGCGCCCTCGTCCGACAGCGCCAGCAGCGCCACGAACTGCACACCGGACGCCTTCATCGCGGCGACCCGCTTGAGCATCTCGTCGCGTATGCCGCCCTCGTGGAGGTCGCTGATCAGGACGACCACGGTCTCGGCGGGCCTGCTGACCAGGGACTGGCAGTAGGCCAGCGCCCGGTTGATGTCGGTGCCGCCGCCGAGCCGGGTGCCGAACAGTACGTCCACGGGGTCGTGCAGATGACCCGTCAGGTCGGCGACCGCCGTGTCGAAGACGACGATCCGGGTGTCGACGGCGCGCAGGGAGGCGAGCACGGCGCCGAAGACGGACGCGTAGACGACGGACGCCGCCATCGAGCCCGACTGGTCGACGCACAGGACGACGTCCTTCCGCACCGCGCGCGAGGCGCGGCCGTGGCCGATCAGCCGCTCGGGCACGACCGTGCCGTGCTCGGGCAGATAGTGGCGGAGGTTGGCGCGGATCGTGCGGTCCCAGTCGATGTCCCGGTGGCGGGGGCGGTCCACCCGGGCGGAACGGTCCAGCGCGCCGGCGAGGGCTGCCCGGGTCCGGGTCGCCAGACGCCGCTCCAGGTCCTCCACGACCTTGCGGACGACCGCCCGCGCCGTCTCCTTCGTCGCCGCGGGCATCGCCTTGTGCAACGCGAGCAGCGTGCCGACCAGGTGCACGTCGGCCTCGACCTCCTCCAGCAACTCCGGTTCCAGCAGCAGCGCCGACAGCCCGAGCCTGTCGATGGCGTCGCGCTGCATCACCTGCACGACGCTGCTGGGGAAGTACCGGCGGATGTCCCCGAGCCAGCGCGCGACCTGGGGCGCCGAGCCGCCCAGCCCGGCGTTCCGCGCAGACGGCGGCCCGGCGGCACCGCGCGGGGCGGTGCCGTACAGCGCCTCCAGCGACTGGTCCATCGCCGCGTCCCGGCCGGTGAGGCGCCTCCCCGTGCCGTCGGCGGGGCCGCCGCCCAGCACCATCCGCCAGCGGCGCAGCCGCTCGTCGGCGTCCATGACACCTCCCGGGCCCGGGACAGGGGCCGAGTCCGCGGCCGGACCCGCGCCTTCGCCCGGGGTGGTGCTGCCCGTGTCGGTCATACGTCCCGACCTCCGCCCTCTCCACCGGTGCCGAGCAGCAGCCGCACCACGGCGAGCGCCGCTTCCGCCCGTTCCTCGTCGATCTCCGCGGCGAAGCCCGGCAGGCCCTCCCGCGTGGCGTCCCCACCCGCTGCGGCGCCGCGCGGACCTCGCCGTACCAACTCCCCCACCGTGCGCCGCACCCCCGGGTCGAAGCCGCCGAAGGTGCGCCGCAGCAGCGGCAGCACGTCGTCGAAGGCGGCCGCCGGCACCGCCTTCAGCCAGCCGTCGACCAGCGCGAGCAGTCGCTCGTCGTGGACCAGCAGCATCCCGCTGCCCCCGGCGAGGAAGCCCTCCACCCAGGCGGCCGCCTCCTGGGGCTCCGTGCCTCGTGACAGGGCCATTCCCATCAGCCGGGCCGCCTCGCCGGGATCCAGGCGCGCGTCGTCGAGGAGCAGACGTGCGGCGCCGCCCCGCAGCAGCCCCGGTATGCCGCGGTCCCGCACGGCCAGCTTCCGCAGCGCGCCCGCCCAGCGCACACGCAGCGCGTCGTCCCCGAACAGGGCCAGCGCCTGCTGCACCCGCGCGACATGGCCGCGCATCTCGGTGGCACCGTCCGCGTCGAGGCCCGCGCAGGCGGGCGGGAGCCCGACGCAGATACGCTCCGCCAGTCCTGCGGCGACCTCGCGCAACGCCTTCGCGTCCGTGCCCCGCACGTCGCCGTAGCGGAGGGAGCGGACGAGCGCCGGCAGGGCCTGCGCGAGGTGAGCGACGTCCACGTCGAGTGCGGCGCGGTCGGCGAGCACCCGCATCACCGTCGGCAGGGCGTCCGGCAGCCCCGCGAGCAGGCAGTGCTCGGCCAGACCCGTCACCTCGGCCAGAGCCGGCGCGTTCACCGCCGCGTCCTCGGCCCGGGCGGTGGCCGCGGACTCCACCGTGGTGCCCCACACCCCGGCCTCCGCGACCGCCACCGCGAGCTCCGGCTCCCAGCGCAGCCTCCAGCTCTCCCGAAAGGTGCCGGTGGCGGCGGTGCGCGAGCGGACCGGCTCCCCCCAGCCGATGCCGAGCAACCGCAGCCGGTGCAGCAGGCGGCTGCGTCCGGCGTCGATGTCCTTGCGCAGGTCCAGGTCCACCTCCTTCTCCGGGGCCGCAGGCTTCATCCGCAGCCTGCGCTGCTCGCGTGCCAGGTCACGGGCGAGGGGCACCGCCGGGGCGCCCTCGGGGACTTCGCCCAGCACGTCGCCGACCACCAGCCGGTCCCGGATGAGGGCCAGCGGGACGTCCGATCCGTCGCACATCACCGCCCGCACCGCGTCCGTGGTCTCGCCGAGCCCGGGCAGGGGGCGGCCGCGCAGGGCCGCGAGGGCGTCGGCAAGTCGTACGGCTTCGATGACGTGCGCGGAGGAGACCGGGAGGTCCTCCGCGCGCAGCAGGTCGGCGACCTTGGTCATCCACCGCTCGACGGGACGGTCGGGCGAGGTGAACAGGTGGCGGTACCAGCCTGGGGAGTCGATGCCGGCGCCGTAGCCACTGGCCCGGGAGAGCCTGCGGTGCGTCCAGGGCACCCAGGTGACCTCCACCTTCGCCTTGGGCAGGCCCTTGAGCAGTGCCCGGTCCGCGGTGACCCCGCCCGCCCGGGCGAGCGCGGGCACGTGCCAGGCCCCGCACACCACGGCCACCCGCTCGTGCCCACGGCGCGCCTCCCGTATCCGCAGGCGCATATGGGCCTCGCGGAGCGCGTCCTGCGGGTGTCCCCCGTCGCCGTATGCCTCCCGCAACGCGCCCATGGCATCGGCGAGCGCCTCGAACACGGCCTGCGGGTCACCCGTCCCCTCCCGCGTGCCCCGGCCGCGGTGCTCGACGGCGTCCTCCCACCAGCGCTCCGGATCGTCGTGGCCGGCCGTCCGCGCCAGGACGGCGAGCGGGTCGACGTGCCCGGCCGCCCCCTCGGCTCCCCCGGCTCCCGGGCCCCCGCCGGCTTCGTCCCCGCCGGCTCCCCCCTCTTCCCCCTCCCGTCCCTCGTGCCGGCCCTGCGGCGTGTCCCCCTCGTCGCGCAGCAGCAGCGAGTGCGCGGCGGGCAGGTCGATGAAGCGCACCGGCACCCCGCGACCGGCCGCCCAGCGGATCGCCGCCCACTCCGGGGAGAACTCCGCGAAGGGCCAGAAACCGGCCCGGGACGGCTCGTCCACGACATGGGCGAGCAGCGCGACCGGCGGCCGCATCCCGGGGTCGGCGGCGAGTTCCAGCACCGCGTCCGCCTCCGGCGGGCCCTCGACGAGCACGATTGCGGGGTCGATGCCGTCCAGCGCCTTCCGCACGGCGCGGGCCGACCCGGGTCCGTGGTGCCGTACCCCCAGCAGCGTCACCCCGTCCGCGGCGGTCACGGCGTCACCTCGCGGCAGGCCCGGTAGAAGTCCTTCCAGCCCTCCCGCTCGCGAACCACCGTCTCCAGATACTCCTGCCAGATCACGCGGTCGGCGGCCGGGTCGCGGACCACCGCGCCGAGGATGCCGGCGGCGACGTCCCCCGCGCGCAGCACACCGTCGCCGAAGTGGGCGGCGAGGGCCAGGCCGCCTGTGACCACGGAGATCGCCTCCGCCGTGGAGAGCGTGCCGGAGGGGGATTTCACCTTCACCCGCCCGTCGGTGGTGACCCCGCCCCGCAGTTCGCGGAAGACGGTGACCACCCGCCGGATCTCGTCCGCTCCCTCCGCGACGGCCGGAAGCTCCAGCGAGCCGCCGAGCTGGCCGACACGGCGGCTGACGATGTCGACCTCCTCCTCCACGGTCGCGGGCAGCGGCAGCACGACCGTGTTGAAGCGCCGGCGCAGCGCGCTGGAGAGCTCGTTGACGCCGCGGTCCCGGTCGTTGGCCGTCGCGATCACGTTGAACCCGCGCACCGCCTGCGTCTCGGTGCCCAACTCCGGTATCGGCAGGAGCTTCTCGGAGAGGATCGTGATGAGGCTGTCCTGGATGTCCGCGGGGATGCGCGTCAGCTCCTCCACGCGGGCGACGCGCCCCTCGGCCATCGCCCGCATGACCGGGCTCGGGACCAGCGCTTCGCGGCTGGGCCCGTCCGTCAGCAGCCGGGCGTAGTTCCACCCGTAGCGGACCGCCTCCTCCGGGGTGCCCGCGGTGCCCTGCACCAGCAGCGTGGAGTCGCCGCTGACGGCCGCGGCGAGATGCTCCGAGACCCAGGTCTTGGCAGTGCCCGGGACGCCGAGCAGGAGCAGCGCCCGGTCGGTGGCGAGCGTGCTGACCGCGACCTCGACGATCCGCCGCGGTCCCACGTACTTGGGGGTGACGACCGTGCCGTCGGGCAGCGTACCCCCGAGCAGATACATGGACACCGCCCATGGCGACAGGTTCCACCGCGCCGGGCGCGGCCGGTCGTCGGCTGCCGCGAGAGCCTTGAGCTCATGGGCGAACGCGTCTTCGGCGTGCGGCCGGAGTGCGGTGTCCACGGACATGCTTCTCCCCTGTTCTCCCATGGAGCAGATGGCGCGGACGCCCCGTCAGCCCCCCGCGGGGCGTCCGCGTCCCCACCATCGCGCACCCCACTGACAATCCCGTCCCGGCGTCAGAGAAGCGCAGGTCAGGGGCTGTTGTCAGTGGTCGCTCGTAACGTCGTGGCCATGGACGGGACGAGTGGACGGCAGATGCGGCGGTGGACCGCCGACGAGGTCCTCGCGCTCGCGCCCGACGCGTCGACACGCCGGGCAGGGACGGGCCTGGCGAGGGCTGCCCGCTGGTCCGGGACGGGGAGTTCGGGCACAGCGGTGTGGGGGCTGTGCGCGGGCGGCGGCAGGCCGTTCCGAGCAGTGGCCGACACGGCGGGGCCCGCCTTCGGGTGCGACTGTCCCGGCAGCACGGCCCCGTGCGAGCACGTGGTCGCGCTGCTCCTGCTGTGGGCCTGGGGGGAGGTCGGGCCGGCCGCGCACGGGGGCGCCCGGCCCGGCTGGGTCACGGCACGGCTCGACGGGCGCGGCGTCGCCGCGGAACGGATGGAGCCGGGCGGGCGCGGGGCGTCCGGCGCCGACCGGGAGGCGGCGCGCAGGCGGGCCGAGCGCCGGGACCGGCGGGTCGCCGCCGGGGCCACGGAGCTGGAGCGGCGGCTGGCGGATCTGCTGCGGGGCGGCCTGGCGGGCGCGGACCACGAGGGGTACCAGCGGTGGGAGGAGACGGCGGCGCGCATGGTGGACGCGCAGGCCCCCGGGCTCGCCTCCCGCGTACGCCGGCTGGGCCCGCCGGCGGCACCGGGGGGCGACTGGCCGTCGCGGCTGCTGGAGGAGACCGCGCTGCTGCACCTGCTGGCCCGGGGGTACCTGCGGCAGGAGGCGCTGCCCGAACCCCTGGCGGCCACCATCAGGTCCCGGGTCGGCTTCACCGTGGACGCGGCGCAGGTCCTCGCCGGGCCGGCGGTACGCGACCACTGGCTGGTTCTGGCACGGCAGGACACCGCCGACGACCGTCTCACCACCCGCAGGACCTGGCTGCACGGGGAGGGCAGCGGCCGTATCGCGCTGCTGCTGTCCTTCCAGGCGGTGGGCAGGGCGCCGGAGGCGGGACTGCCGGTCGGCGTGTCACTCGAGGCGGAGCTGGCCTTCCACCCGGGGGCCCGTCCGCTGCGGGCGGCGCTCGGAGCGCGGCACAGCGGGCCGCTGCCGGGCCGCGTGCCGGCGGGCCTCCCCGTCGCGGCGGCGCTCGGCGCGTACGGGCAGGCCGTGGCCGGCGATCCGTGGCTGGACGCCTGGCCGGTCGTGCTGTGCGGTGTCGTGCCGATACCGGGCACGCCGCAATGGCAGGTGGCGGACGCGGAGGGCAGCGACGCCGTCCCGGTCACGGTGGGCGGCGCCGCTGCCGGGGCGGGGTTGTGGCGGCTCGCGGCGGTCTCCGGCGGCCGCCCGGTGACGGTGTTCGGCGAGCTGGGTCACCAGGGCTTCCGGCCGTTCACGGCCTGGGCCGGTACGGACCCGGAACCCGTGCCGCTCACGGCGTGATCCGGGCCGGCACCGCAGACGGACGCACGGGGACGCTCGCGCGGCAGGCGTGGCGCACAGGTGGCTCACGCGCGGGGACGACGGGGACGACGGGACGACGGGGACGACGGGGAGCATGAGGACGGGGGAACGATGACATCGACGTGGGCGACATCGACGTGGGCCGACCTGGTCGGCACCGCGCTCCTCGGCACCGACCGCAGGGGCGGCACACCCGCAGAGCTGCTGGACTGCGCCGCGCACACCGTCCTGCGGCGCCGCGCCGGCATACGGCCGGCCACGGCGAGGTCGCGACCGGCCGCGGCGCCCCACGATCCGCGCCCACCGCTGCCCGAGGCGGCGCGGCGGCGCCTCGCCCAGCTCCTGGCGGACCGCTCGGGCGGAGGCGGCGGGGGAAGCCGGCGCGGCGCCGCCGCCAACTTCGCCGAGTTGCTGCCCCAGTGGCTGGCCGAGGCCCGCGCCCGCGGCTGGGCGGCCCCGCCGGATCTGCTGCCCGCGCTGCTGGACGCCGCCCGCGCGCGCACCGACCTGCGGCCGGACGCCCTGGCGCTGGCGGGGCCGCGCGGGCTGTGGCTGGCGGAACTGAACGCGGACTGGCGGTTCGCGCTGCGCGCCGGGGCGCCCGGCGTCCTGCCGGACACCGGCGACCCGCATGCCGTGCGGACGCTGTGGGAGGAGGGCCTCTTCGCCGAACGGGTCGCCCTGCTGGCCGGACTCCGGGCCCTCGACCCGGACCGGGCACGCGAGCTGCTGCGCTCGGGGTGGGCCGCCGAGCGGTCCGAGGACCGCCTGATGTTCCTGGACTCGCTCCGCGAAGGCTTGTCGCCACAGGACGAGCCGTTCCTCGAGCAGGCCCTCACCGACCGCAGCCGCAATGTGCGGGCCACCGCCGCCGAACTGCTGTCGGCCCTGCCCGGCTCCGCCCTGGCCGCCCGGATGGCGGCACGGGCCAGGACGTGCGTCGCGTGGGACCCGGCGGGCGGCCGGATCGTCGTGGAGGCGCCGTACGAATGCGACCCGGCCATGGAACGCGACGGCGTGGTGGCGATACCGCCGGCCGGGCGCGGGGAGCGGGCTTGGTGGTTCGGTCAGGTGGTGGACGCGGCGCCGCTCGCCGTGTGGCACGAGCGGCTCGGCGGCCGGACACCGCAGGAGATCATCGCGCTGCCGGTCGCCGACGACTGGCAGGCGGATCTGCACGCGGCGTGGTGCCGGGCGGCGGTACGCCAGGGGGACACCGCCTGGGCACGTGCGCTGCTGGGGCCCGCCCCGGCCCCCTCGACGGTGGTCAGCCCGGTCGGGGACCCGGCGAGGCTGCTGTCGGTCCTCCCGGCCAGGGAGCGGGCGGAGTGGGTAGCCCGTTTCATCGCGGCGCACGGCCTGTCGGAGGCATTCCAGATGCTCGCGGTCTGCGCCGTTCCCTGGTCCGGGACGCTGGGGGCCGCGGTGGTGGACGCCCTGGACATCGCACGGGACGCGGGCAGCTACCCGTGGAGCTTCAGCGGGGTGATGGGCCTGGCCGAGCGCTGCATGGACCCGGCGGAGGCCGACCGCGCGGCCCCGCTGGCCGCGGTGTCCGCCGAGTCCGCGGACACCTCACCGGGCGCCGGGGCGTACTGGGCGGAGGCATTCCAGCGCCTGGTCGGCACCTTGCGCCTGCGGGCCGCGATGCTCGAGGAACTGGCTTGAACGCGGCGGCCGAGGGCGGGCCCGCGGCGGTACGGGGGCCGCCCGCACCGCCGCCGGTGGCGATCAGGCCTCGGCCGGATGGCGGATGTTGTCGTTCACCCAGGCGACGACGTCGCCCGTCGGCGTCCCCGGGGTGAAGATGGCGGCCACGCCGAGTTCCCGCAGCGGGGCCATGTCGTCCTCCGGGATGATCCCGCCGCCGAAGACCTTGATGTCCTCCGCCTCACGCTCGCGGAGCAGCTCGATCACCTTGGCGAAGAGCGTCATGTGGGCACCGGAGAGGATCGACAGCCCGATCGCGTCGGCGTCCTCCTGGATCGCGGTGTCCACGATCTGCTCGGGCGTCTGGTGGAGACCGGTGTAGATGACCTCCATGCCGGCGTCCCGCAGCGCCCGGGCGATGACCTTCGCCCCGCGGTCGTGACCGTCCAGGCCCGGTTTGGCGACCACCACACGGATCGGTCCGGACACTCCCATCGCTGCCTCCATACACGATTGCTGCGCTCAGCGGGCACATGTGTGAACGAACGTTATCGCCAGCATCCCCCGTGCGGACAGTTTCACGAAGCGCCCGGAGGGGGAAATCACACATGGGACACGTTCACGTTGGAAACGCGTTCGGCCCGCCGTCGACCTCAGGTTCAGCAGGCGACGCGGGCCGTCGCGTTCTCGGCGCACGGGGGACAGGGCCGTCTCCGTGTGCCCCACGGGAGGTAGGCCATGGGCGTCCTGTCTTTCGGTGTCGGAGACCGTCTGGTGCGCCAGGCGGCCTACGTACGAGCCGCGGCGATCGAGATCGCCATCCTGACCGGTCATGTCTTCCTCTACCCGACCGGAATCTTCCAGGAACGCGGGCCGCAGCAGGCGGCCGGCGAGTCGGAGGCCCTGCCCCGCCTCCCCACCGTGGGCCGCAGCCATCCCCCGGTCCTGCTGCTGCACGGCTTCGTGGACAACCGCTCGGTGTTCGCGATGCTCCGCCGGTCGCTGCGGCGGCACGGATGGCCACATGTCCAGGCGCTCAACTACTCGCCACTGACCTGCGACATCCGCACGGCGGCCGCCCTGCTCGGGCGCCACGTCGAACAGATCTGCGAGCAGACGGGGCACCGCCGGGTGGACATCGTGGGCCACAGCCTCGGTGGGCTCATCGCCCGCTACTACGTCCAGCGCCTGGGCGGCGACACGCGGGTGCGCACCGTGGTCACCCTGGGCACCCCGCACGCCGGCACCCGGGCCGCGCCGCTGCTGAACCCGCACCCGATCGTCCGCCAGATGCGTCCCCACTCCGACCTCATCGAGGAGCTCGCCAAGCCCGCCCCTGGTTGCCGCACCCGCTTCGTGGCGTTCTGGAGCGATCTGGACGAGCTCATGAGCCCGGTCGAGGCCGCCCGACTCGACCATCCCGACCTGATCGCGCGCAACGTCCACGTCGCGGGGGTCGGCCATCTGACCATGCCCGTCCACGCCGGCATCGCCGCCGGCGTCCGGCAGGCGCTGCTCGGCGAGGAACTGGCGTCCGGAGCCGTCGACGCCGCGTGACGGCCTTGCCCCATAAGCATCGAAAGGCCATCGAACACGGGGCACCGAAGACGCCTGGACACCGCCGAAGATTGTGGGCGTCGCCCGCTGGGGGATACAGTCGCCGCTAATTCTCCTGCTGCCGAGGCGAAAGAGAAGCGGTGAACGACCGTCATCCGGCGGGGTACGCCCCCCAGTACAGCGGCTACGGGTACGAGGGGCATTCCGACGCCTCGTACGCGTCCATGGGCGCCGCTTACACCGATGACATCCCCCCCTTCGGCTCCCACCAGAGGTACCCCGCCCACGGCACAGGGGCCTACACCGCCGTCCCCTACGCCGACACCGTCGACACCGGATACTGGCCCTCGGAGCAGACGACCGGCACCCCCGGCTACGGCGAGCACACGGGCGCGGACACCGGCGCCTGGTATCCGGACCCATCGCAGACGCAGCCGGCGGCGGCCTACGACTACGCGCACTACGAGCACACGGCCCTCCACCCCGCCTACGGCGAGCCCGACGCCGCCCATGGCCTCGTGTCCGAGCCCCCCGCCTACGAGCAGCCCGCGCAGTACGGGACCGTGGCCTACGCCGCGGAAACCTACGACACCGCTGCGTACGAGACCGGGCACTACGACACCGGGACGTACGAAGCCGGGCACCACGACACCGGGGCGTACGAACCGGAACAGCACGAGCCGGGGCCGCACGAAACCGACGCCTATGGCGCCGCCGCGGACGACACCGTCGACGCCACCCCCGACGCCGACTCCGGGGAGCCGGAGGTCGGCAGCGACGACGGCGCCGCGCAGGCCGCACTGCCACGCCCGCGCAGCGGCGGGGGCGGCGGGAGCCGCAGGCGCCGCCAGGCCCGGCGCTCGGCCCTGCTCACCGTCGCCGTCCCCTCCGTGGCGGTGATGGGTGTCGCCTGCGCGGCCGCCGTCACCGTCAACACCGAGGAACCCGACAGCAGCCGCACCCAGGCCGACGGCGCACCCGAAGCGACCAACGCCCCGACGACGAAGTTCGACCAGCAGCTCGCGGTGCTCAACCGGGACGTCGACGACTTCACCGACCGCGCCAGCCGGAGCCAGGAACGCATCGACCTCAAGGAGCGCCAGGCGCTGGAGCGCGCGAAGAAGGCCGCGGAGGCGGCCCTCAAGGAGCAGGTGCGCCCCAAGTTCCTGCTCCCGGTCAGCGAGCACGGTCTGAGCGCCTACTTCGGTCAGGCGGGCGTGAACTGGATGTCGGTCCACACCGGCATCGACTTCCCGGTGAACTACGGCACACCGGTGATGGCCGCGACCGACGGCGTCGTGCGCACCCAGTGGAACAGTGCCTACGGCAACATGGCGGTGGTGACGGCCCCCGACGGCACCGAGACCTGGTACTGCCACCTGAGCAGCACCAAGATCCGCTCGGGCTCGGTCAAGGCCGGCGACGTCATCGCCTACTCCGGCAATTCGGGCAACTCCACCGGCCCGCACCTCCACTTCGAGGTGCGTCCCTCCGGCGGGGCCGCCATCGACCCGCTGCAGTGGCTGATCAAGCACGGGGTCGACCCGCGCTGAGCCTTCGGCCACCGGCCCCGGCACCGCCCCCCCGCACCGGTCCCACCCCGCAGCAGAACCCCGGCCCGCCCGCAGCCCCGTCCCCGCCGTGCCCGGTGTCCGCACCGGCGGCGCGCCGCCACCGGCCGCGCCGGACGCCGACGCGGCCGGAGCGAGCGCGCTAGAGCCTCTCCACCGGCGCGTACCGCAGCAGCAGCACCTTCGGCCGCTCGTCTCCGAAGTCGATGGTGGCCTTGGCCTTCTCCCCGCTGCCGTCGACCGCGACGACCGTGCCGAGCCCGAAGGTGTCGTGCGTGACCCGGTCCCCGACCGCCAGAGAGATGACCGGCCGGTCCTGGGTGCGCCGGGTCGCGAAGCCGGAGGGGCCGCCCTTCGACGGCGAACGCGACAGCATCGAGGCCGCCGCCGACACCGAGGCGGAGGGCGCCGCGGAGGCGCCGGTGCGCTTCCACTCGATGAGCTGCTCGGGGATCTCCTCCAAAAAGCGCGAGGGCGGGTTGTACGAGGGCTGGCCCCAGGCGCTGCGCATGGTGGACCGGGTCACATACAGCCGCTGCCGCGCCCGGGTGATGCCGACGTAGGCGAGCCGCCGCTCCTCCTCCAGCTCCTTGGTCTGGCCGAGCGCGCGCATATGCGGGAAGACCCCGTCCTCCATGCCGGTCAGGAAGACCACGGGGAACTCCAGGCCCTTGGCGGTGTGCAGCGTCATCAGCGTTATGACGCCGCCGCCCTCGTCGTCGTCCGGGATCTGGTCGGAGTCGGCGACCAGCGCGACGCGCTCCAGGAACTCGGCGAGCGTGCCGGGCTCCTCGTCGGTGCGCTCCTGCTCGAACTCCAGGGCCACCGCGGCGAGTTCCTGGAGGTTCTCGATGCGGGTCTCGTCCTGCGGGTCGGTGGATGCCTGCAGCTCCGCCAGATAGCCCGTGCGCTCCAGCACGGCCTCCAGGACGGTGGCGGGGCCGGCGCCGGAGTCCACGACCGTGCGCAGCTCCTCCAGCAGCTCGTTGAACCGCTTGACGGCGTTGACCGAGCGGGCGGCCATGCCGAAGGCCTCGTCGACCCGGCGCAGCGCGGCGGCGAAGGAGATGCGCTCGCGCGCGGCGAGAGCGTCGACCATCGCCTCGGCGCGCTCCCCGATGCCGCGCTTGGGCACGTTCAGGATGCGGCGCAGCGGGACGGTGTCCTCGGGGTTGGCCAGCACGCGCAGGTAGGCCAGGACGTCCCGGACCTCCTTGCGCTCGTAGAAGCGGACCCCGCCGACGACCTTGTAGGGCAGGCCGACGCGGATGAAGACCTCTTCGAAGACACGGGACTGCGCGTTGGTCCGGTAGAAGACGGCGACGTCGCCGGGACGGGCGTCCCCGGCGTCGGTGAGCCGGTCGATCTCGTCGGCGATGAACTGCGCCTCGTCGTGCTCCTGGTCGGCGACATAGCCGGTGATGACCGGGCCCTGCCCGGCTTCGGTCCAGAGGTTCTTCGGCCGGCGGGAGGCGTTGCGCTCGATGACGGCGTTGGCGGCGGTCAGGATGTTCTGGGTGGAGCGGTAGTTCTGCTCCAGCAGGATGGTGCGGGCCTGCGGGTAGTCCTCCTCGAACTGGAGGATGTTGCGGATGGTCGCGCCGCGGAAGGCGTAGATGCTCTGGTCGGCGTCACCGACCACGCACAGCTCGGCGGGCTCCTCGCCCTCGCCCGCGTCCCCGGTGCCGACCAGCTCGCGCACCAGGGTGTACTGGGCGTGGTTGGTGTCCTGGTACTCGTCGACGAGGACGTGCCGGAAGCGGCGCCAGTAGTGCTCGGCCACGTCAGGGAAGGCCTGGAGCAGGTTGACCGTGGTCATGATGATGTCGTCGAAGTCGAGCGCGTTGGCCTCGCGCAGCCGCGACTGGTACATCGCGTAGGCCTCGGCGAGCTTCTTCTCGAAGGCGTTCTCGGCCTGGCCGGCGAAGGTCTCCTCGTCGATGAGCTCGTTCTTGAGGTTGGAGACCTTGGCGCTGAAGGACTTCGGCGGGAACTGCTTGGGGTCCAGGTCCAGGTCGCGGCAGACCAGGGCCATCAGGCGCTTGGAGTCGGCCGCGTCGTAGATCGAGAAGCTGGAGGTGAAGCCGAGCCGCTTGGACTCCCGGCGCAGGATGCGGACGCACGCGCTGTGGAAGGTGGAGACCCACATCACATTGGCGCGCGGGCCGACCAGTTGCCCGACGCGCTCCTTCATCTCCCCGGCCGCCTTGTTGGTGAAGGTGATCGCCAGGATCTGGCCGGGGTGCACCTTGCGGGCGCCCAGCAGGTACGCGATGCGGTGGGTGAGCACCCGGGTCTTGCCGGAGCCCGCGCCGGCGACGATGAGCAGCGGGGAACCGGTGTGCTCGACGGCGGCGCGCTGCTGCTCGTTGAGCCCCTCGAGCAGCGCGGCCGGATCGAGGGCCGGGCGCGGGGCCCCGTCCCGGTAGTACGCGTCCCGGTCGACGGGCGCGTCGAAGCGCCCCTCGAAGAGGTCGTCGGGGACCGTGTCCGGCTCTTCCTCGGGAGGCGGCGGGGGCTCCCCCTCCCTCGGTTCGAGGCCGGCCAGGAAGCTGTCGTCAAAGAGGCTGCTCATCGCCTCCCGAGTCTAGGCCGTGCGGCGGACAGCGTTGCCCGCCTTGCCCGAGCCCGGCCCCCTTGGGCGCGTTGACCGCCGGACACGGCCCCGCGGGCCCGGTCCGCAGCCTCCGGGAACCGTCCGGGGAAGGTGAAGGTCACGAAATGATTGCGGACAATTCGAACACCAGGGTTCCCAGGGGCCCCCGCAGTGACTACCGTGCCGGATCAGGCGGTCCGCTCCAGCGGCGGCGACCGTGCCGTCACGGGCCGCCTCCGCTGAGTCCGGCGACCGCCGGAGCCGGGGACCCGAACGACCTTGGGGTGAATCGGTCCGTACGAGCGCAGTGTGCGCCCGTACGCACCGTAGGGCGGCCTTCCGAAGCCCGAACCCGACAGCTAACCCGGTAGGCGGTCCACGGAAGGAGCCGCCAGACTTGGCGACGCACCGCAAGCCGCGCCCGCATCCGCTGACCGTCCCCGGCCCCCGGGCCGCGGTGGGACTCACGACCGCCGCACTGGCGACCGTCACCCTCTTCGGCGAAAGCGCGAGCGCGGCCCCCGCCTCACCGGACAAGCCCTCGATCACCGAGGTCAAGGCCCAGGTCGACACGCTCCGCCACCAGGCTGAGGCCGCCACCGAGCGCTACAACGGCGCCAAGGAGCAGACACAGCGGCAGCGCGCACGCGCCGACGCGCTGCTGGACCAGGTGGCCCGCAAGACCGAGACGCTGAACGCCGCCCGCCGCACCATCGGCGAGTACGCCGCGGCGCAGTACCGCAGCGGCGGTCTGGACGGCACGGCGACGTTCCTGCTCACTTCCGACCCCCAGGGGTTCCTGGAGCAGGCGCACCTGATGGACCGCCTGTCCGAACAGCAGGAGCACGCGCTGGAGACCTTCCGCTCCGAACAGGCCGAGACGACGGCCAGGCGCGCCGAGGCCGTCGAGAGTTTGCACGAGCTCACCGAGGCGCAGCAGCGGCTGAACGCGGAGAAGACCGCGGTCAAACAGAAGCTCGCCGCGGCGCAGAAGCTGCTGAACAGCCTCACCGCCCAGGAGAAGGCACGGCTGGCGGCGCTGGAGAAGAAGCGCCAGGAGGAGGCGGCCGCGAAGGCCGCGGAGATCGCCGCCAGGGAGAAGGCCGCCAAGGAGGCCGGCTCCTCCACCGGATCCACCGGATCCACCGGATCCACGGGCTCGACGCCACCGGCGTCCGGCAGCTACGCCGCCAAGGCGGCCACGGCGATCGCGTTCGCGCGCGCGCAGCTGGGCAAGCCCTATGTGTACGGGGCCACCGGCCCCAACTCCTACGACTGCTCGGGCCTGACCCAGGCCGCCTGGGGCGCCGCGGGCGTCAAGATCCCCCGTACCACCTACGACCAGGTCGACTTCGGCAGCCGCGTGAGCGCGAGCCAGCTGCAACCCGGTGACCTGGTCTTCTTCTACTCCGACATCACCCATGTCGGCCTCTACATCGGCGGCGGCCAGATGATCCACGCCCCCCACACCGGGAGCGTGGTGAAGATCGCCCCGATCACGGAGATGCCGATCTACGGTTACGCCCGGATGGCCTGAGCCCCCGCCCGGCCGGCCGCGGCCGGGCTCAGGTCCACAGCACCGCGATGAAGATGTTGGCGGTGGTCAGCGCGCCCACGGTGCCGAAGGCCGCCGCCGGCACCTTCTCCTCGTCCCGCTTGACGTAGACCAGGCCGAGGACGACCACCAGGATCGCGAGCTTCACACCGATCTTGATGTTGTTCACCGGCTGGTCGTCGGCCTGGTTGAGGCCGACCAGCAGCGCGCCCGTGACCAGCATGGTCAGCGCGCCGTGCAGCATGCCCGGCACGAAACGGGCCTCGCCGCGGCCCATGGCCTTCATCTGGGTGAGGAAGCCGCCGAGAAGGGCGGCGATGCCGACGATGTGCAGGCCGACGATCAGGTTGATGAGTACGTCCATGGCTCAGGACCCTAGCCAGCCCGTAGCAGCGCCCCGCACCGAGGTCGGACTCTTCCGCGGCATCGATCACGGCCGGACCGCAAGTGACCAGGTCACCCGTCGAACAGCGGTCATCCACGGGCAGTCCGCGGCCGAATCGGACCAGTCCCGCACACTCCCCGGCTCCCCCGCGGCGTCCCGGTTTAGCGTCCTGCCCCAGGTGGCCGATCCCCACTGCCGTGAGGACCCCGTCCTCGGCACGGCCGCCCCCGCCGAAGGTCCGGCGGCGGACGGCGCCCCGTCCGCCCGCCGCCGGACCGCCGGGGGGTGTACGGAACAGCCCGGAAGGAGTCACGGCGCGTGGCGTCGCACAGAAGGCCCAAGGAACGCGGACCCGCAGGCACGACCCTGCGCACCGCCGTCGGTCTCGCCCTGGCGGGCGCGGCAACGGTGACGGTGTTCGGGGAGGCCGGGCACGCGGAGCCCCGGCTGACCACGGACGAGGCCAGGGCCGAGGTGGACCGGCTCTACGAGGAGGCCGAGCAGGCCACCGAGCGGTACAACGGCGCGAAGGAGAAGGCGGACACGGCCACCGAGCGGATCGAGCGGCTCCAGGACGAACTCGCCCGCAGGACCGAACGCCTAGGCGACGCCCGCGACGGCCTCGGCTCCCTCGCCACCGCCCAGTACCGCAGCGGCGGCCTCGACCCCGCAGTCCAGCTGGCCCTCGACTCCTCCCCCGGCGACTACCTGGAGCGCGCCGGCATGCTGGACCGGATGAGCAGCCGCCAGAGCGCCGCGCTGCGCGTCCTGTCCGCCCAGCGGCGGGGCGTCGAGCAGTTGCGCGCCGAAGCCGCCGCCGAGATCGACGAGCTGCGCGGCAGCCGCGCCGAACTCGCCCGCCACAAGCGCACCGTGGAACAGCGCCTGGCCTCCGCGCGGCGACTGCTCGACCGGCTGACCGCCGCCCAGCGCGCCGAGGTGCTCTCCTCCGGGGGCCATGGCTCCGCCGACCCGGCCCGGGCCGGGCGCGCCACCTCCCGCACCGGTCTGGCGCCCGCCGCGGCCCCCAACGCGCGTGCCGCCCGCGCCGTCTCCTTCGCCTACGGCTCCCTCGGGCTGCCCTACGTCTGGGGCGCCACCGGGCCCTCTGCGTACGACTGCTCGGGCTTCACGCAGGCCGCGTGGCGGGCGGCCGGGGTCTCCCTGCCACGCACGACGTACACCCAGATCAACGCGGGCACCCGGATCCCCCGCTCCGGACTGCAGCCCGGCGACCTGGTGTTCTTCTACTCCGGGATCAGCCATGTCGGCCTCTACGTGGGCAACGGCATGATGATCCACGCCCCCCGGACCGGAGACGTCGTCAAGCTCGCCCCGGTCGACCAGATGCCCTTCGCGGGCGCCACCCGGCCGGCGTGACACCCGTGCCGGGTCGCCCAACCCGGTGTCACGGCGCGGGCTCACGCAGGGGGTCAGCCCGGCCCAGGCCCTCGCCCGCCACCGAGGTGCCGGCGGACACGAAGGCATCCGGCACGAAACGACCGCCCGAGGCAAGAAGCCGGCACCCCGCCGACCACCTCCCCCGGCGTCACGCGGCGCGAGTGGCACCCGCGCCGCCCCGGCTCAGACCAGCCGGCGCGCGGTCGCCCACCGCGTGAGCTCGTGCCGGTTGCTCAGCTGCAACTTCCTCAGCACCGCGGAGACATGCGACTCGACCGTCTTCACCGAGATGTACAGCTGCTTGGCGACCTCTTTGTACGCATAGCCCCGCGCGATCAGCCGCAGCACCTCGCGCTCGCGCTGGGTCAGCCGGTCCAGGTCCTCGTCCACCGGCGGGGCGTCGGTGGAGGCGAAGGCGTCCAGCACGAAGCCGGCCAGCCGGGGCGAGAAGACGGCGTCGCCGTCGGCGACCCGGAAGACCGAGCTGACCAGGTCGGGGCCTGTGATGGTCTTGGTGACATAGCCGCGGGCGCCGCCGCGGATCACCCCGATGACGTCCTCGGCTGCGTCGGAGACCGACAACGCCAGGAAGCGGACCGGGTGTTCGGCGTCGCCCATGAGCCCCGCGCAGCGCTTGAGGACCTCGACCCCGCCGCCGCCGGGCAGGTGGACGTCGAGCAGCACGACGTCCGGTCGCGTCGCGGTGATCACGGAGACCGCCTGGTCCACGTCTGCGGCCTCGCCGACCACCTCGACCCCGGTCCGCTCGGTCTCGCCGATCTCGGCCTGCACCCCGGTGCGGAACATCCGGTGGTCGTCGACGAGGACGACCCTCGCGCGCCGTTCCGTGCTCATGAGGGCCTCCCTGGCTCCTGCGCCCTGTCCATCTCCAGCTCCACTTCCGTCCCCCCGCCCGGTGCGGAGCGCAGCCGCGCCTCGCCGCCGTTGCGCCGCATCCTGCCGATGATCGACTCCCGGACGCCCATCCTGTCCGGCGGCACGTCGTCGAGCTCGAAGCCCGGGCCGCGGTCGCGGACCGACACGAAGACCCTGCTCTCCTCGACCTCCGCGTACACCTGCACGGCTTCGTCCCCACCGTACTTGGCGGCGTTGACCATGGCCTCGCGGGCCGCCTGCATCTGCGCCACCAGGCGTTCGTCGAGCGGGCAGTCACCGACGCACACCACCTCGACGGGGACGCCGTGCGCGTCCTCCACCTCGGCCGCGGCGCGGCGCACCGCCTCGGCGAGGCCGGCCGGTTCGTCCTCCCGGCCGTTTCCCTCGGGCCGGTAGAGCCAGGCCCGCAGCTCCCGCTCCTGCGCGCGGGCCAGCCGGGCCACCTCGCGCGGGTCCTCGGCGTGCCGCTGGATGAGGGTCAGGGTGTGCAGCACGGAGTCGTGGACGTGCGCGGCGACCTCGGCGCGCTCCTGCGCGCGGATGCGGGCCAGCCGCTCGGCGGAGAGGTCCTGGGCCATGCGCACGAGGTACGGGCCGGCGATCAGCGCCACCCCCACCAGGACGGCGAGCGCAGCCTGCAGGATGGTGCCCAGATGGCTGACCGAGCCCTGTACGACGAGGAACGCGGTCACGCCCACGCCGACGAGGATGACCCCGGCGGCGCCACGCGCGAAGGGCAGCAGCCTCTTGCGGCGGCTCAGCTCGGCCCAACGGGCCCGGCGGGCGTTGTCGGCCTGCCGCCACACCAGGGCGACGCCGAGCCCGACCAGCAGCAGCGGCCACACGTAGGCGTTGGCCTTGCCGAGGTGCAGGTTGTCCAGCAGGATGCCGACACCGATGGCGAGCGCGACGAGCGCGACGACCTGGCCGCGGTCGGGCCTGCGCCCGGCGAGCCAGGAACGGGCGTCGCGCGGCTCCTTGGCCTCGACCACTCCGCCGACGCCCAGCGGCACCACGAACCAGAAGACCGCGTACAGCAGGATGCCGAGGCCCTGGATGGTGGCCAGGACGACGAAGACCACCCGCACCCAGGCCACGGGCAGTCCGAGGTGCCCGGCCAGCCCGCGGGCGACGCCGCCGATCACCCGGCCCTCGGAGCTGCGGTAGAGCTTGCGGACCGGGGATCCCGCTGCATCCGGCGGCGCGAAGTACGACGCGCCGTTGGGCGGGCTGGTCGGCGGTCCGGCGGCTGGCATGTCCCGATCGTCACACGTTTCGCGGGCCGGGGGTATCAGGGTTCGCCCCCATGCGGGGTCAGGGTCGTTCCGGATACCCGCACACCTCGCGGACCGCCACCATGGAGCCATGACGGAGCAGGACACACGGGCGGAGCCGGCCGCCGCGCCACCGGGCCCGCGGCTGGCGCGCCACCGCGAGCGGAAGGTGATCGCGGGCGTCTGCGAGGGCGCGGGACGGTACTTCGGCATCGACCCGGTGGTCTTCCGGATCGTACTCGGCGTGCTGGCGCTCACCGGCGGCCTCGGGCTGGTGGCCTACGGCCTGGCGTGGCTGCTCGTCCCGCTGGAGGGGGAGAGCGCGAGCGAGGCGCACCGGCTGCTGTCAGGGCGGGTCGAGGGGACGGCGCTGACGGCGGTGCTGGTCGCACTCGTCGGCTGCGGTCTGTTCCTGTCGACGCTGGGCAGCGGCGGGAACCTGACCTTCTCACTGGCCTTGCTGGCGGCCTTCGCCGGCGCCGTGTACTGGTCGGTGCACCGGCGGCAGGCGACCGAGGCGCCCGCGCAGCCGGTCGCGCCGCCGCCGACCCAGCCGCCGCCACAGCCCGCCGCGGCCGCGTGGTGGAAGGAGACAGCGGTCGAGGACGCGCCTTCGGCGCCGGGGCCGGGCGGCTACCTGTGGGGACCGGACGACGGTCCCGCCGACGAGGAGCGCGACCGCCGTGAGTGGCGGGAGCGGCGCCGGGCGGTACGCCGCGAGGGCGCCTGGCTCGGCGGGCTGGTGTTCTGCCTGGCGGCGGCCGCGGCGGCGGGGGGCCTGGCCGCGTCCTGGTCGGCCCAGCCGCTGGCCACCAGCGTGCAGATCGCACTGGGTTCCGCGCTGGCCGTCTTCGGCCTGGGCTTCGTGGTCAGCACCTGGTGGGGGCGGCTCGGCGGCGGCACCGTCGTCATGGTGCTGCTGACGGCCGCGCTGCTGGTGGGCTCCACGACGCTGCCGCCGTCGGTCGGCACCGACTGGCAGCAGCGCACCTGGACGCCGACGACGCTCGCGACGGTGCGGGACTCCTACGAGCTGGGCGCCGGCCGAGCGACGCTGGACCTGTCGCGGCTCCAGCCGGGCGGACGCACCGTCTCGACGCGGGCCCAGGTGGGCGCCGGGCAGCTGGTGGTCCGGATCCCGCAGGACGTCGCGCTGCGGATGCACGTCCAGGTGGGGGTGGGCGACCTGAAGCTGCCGGGCGACAAGGACCAGGACATCGACGTCCGGCCCGGGCTGGACCGTAAGGTCGCCCTGGCCCCGGTGGACGGGCGAAAGCCCGTCGGCACGCTGGAGCTGGACGTGGAAGTGGGCGTCGGACAGGTGAAGGTGGTGCAGTCCCCGTGAGACGGCATCCGTTCGCGCCCTCGGCGCTGCTGACCGGACTGGTCCTGCTGGGCCTGGCCGCGGTGTACCTGCTCGACGCCGCCGGGGAGTTGTCGCTGCCCCCAGCTGCCGCGGTGCCCCTGACCTGCGCGGGTCTGACCCTCGCGGCACTCGGCTCGGTCACCTCATGGGCGCTGCGGGGGCGCGCCGCCAAGCGCTCAAGCCCGCCCGCGCCGCCCCCGACCCCGCCGTCCGGCGATCATCGCGTCGACGGACAGTAGCGGAGCACCCGCCAGGACCAGCGGCAGCCAGGCCATCAGGTAGGCGAGGTCGTTGCCGTAGTAGTACGGCTGCGTGGACCAGCTGACGGTGAGCCACAGGCTCAGCGAGATCAGCGCCCCGCCCAGGGCGGCGATCCGGCTGAGCAGGCCGACCAGCGTGCCGATGCCGACGGCGATCTCGCCGAAGGCGATGGCGTAGCCGAAGCCGTGCGGGTTCTTCAGCGCCAGGTCGACCATGGCCGGGATCGCGGCGCTGCCGCGCACCGCGTTGAGGGTGCCCAGGAGGGAGCCGGGGGCGCTGTCGTTGAAGAAGGTGTCGGACAGCAGCTTGTCGAAGCCGGCGTAGACGAAGGTCACGCCGAGGAAGATGCGCAGCGGCAGCAGCGCATAGCGCCGTGCCGTGTCCCGCCACGGTCCCTGACTGGGGTACCGCTCCAGGTCCCGCGGTCCGTTCATGCCCTTTATGCCCGTCACGCTCATGCCGTCCGCCTCTCGCACCGCACCTGCCGTCGACGTCTCGAACCGATTGTCCGGGAGCGTCCTAGGGGATACGTAGGCGAAGCGGCCGTTGTTCAATCGAAAAGCTCTGCTTTTCGCGGGCCGTTCGCTCGTCAGCGGGCGGGTAGTTGATCCAGGCGACCAGATCGCGTCCCGATCACTCACATGCGGCGAGTGCGCCCCCACGCGCGGTCGACGCGGGCCGCACCGCGGGGCTCCGCGGGGCCCGGATACGGACAGGGGCGACACCGGCTCTTCCCGGTATCGCCCCTACTGCCCCGCGCGGGGGGCTACTCCCACTCGATGGTGCCCGGGGGCTTGCTGGTGACGTCCAGCACGACGCGGTTGACGTCGGCCACCTCGTTGGTGATCCGGGTGGAGATCCGGGCGAGCACCTCGTACGGCAGCCGCGACCAGTCCGCGGTCATGGCGTCCTCGCTGGAGACCGGGCGCAGCACGATCGGGTGACCGTAGGTGCGGCCGTCGCCCTGCACGCCGACCGAGCGGACGTCCGCGAGCAGCACCACAGGGCACTGCCAGATGTCGCGGTCGAGACCGGCGGCGGTCAGCTCCTCGCGGGCGATGGCGTCGGCCTCACGGAGCAGGTCCAGGCGCTCCTTGGTGACCTCGCCGACGATGCGGATGCCCAGCCCCGGGCCCGGGAAGGGCTGGCGCTGAACGATCTCCTCGGGCAGGCCGAGCTCCTGTCCGACCATGCGGACCTCGTCCTTGAACAGCTTGCGCAGCGGCTCGACGAGCTGGAACTGCAGGTCCTCGGGGAGGCCGCCCACGTTGTGGTGGGACTTGATGTTGGCGGTGCCGGTGCCGCCCCCGGACTCCACGACGTCGGGGTAGAGGGTGCCCTGCACCAGGAACTCCACCGACTCGCCGTGGGCGCCGGCCTCGGCGACGATCTCGCTCGCGGCCTGCTCGAAGACCCGGATGAACTCCCGGCCGATGATCTTGCGCTTCTGCTCCGGGTCGGACACCCCGGCGAGCGCGGTCAGGAAGCGCTCCTGCGCGTCGACGACCTTCAACTGGACGCCGGTGGCGGCCACGAAGTCCTTCTCGACCTGCTCGGACTCGCCCTTGCGCATCAGGCCGTGGTCGACGTACACGCAGGTGAGCCGGTCCCCGATGGCCTTGTTGACCAGGGCCGCGGCGACCGCGGAGTCCACGCCGCCGGACAGGCCGCAGATGGCGCGCTTGTCGCCGACCTGGGCGCGGATCGCGGCGATCTGCTCCTCGACCACGTTGTGCGTGGTCCAGTTCGGAGCGATGCCCGCGCCGCGGTAGAGGAAGTGCTCGAGCACCTGCTGCCCGTGGTCGGAGTGCAGGACCTCGGGGTGGTACTGGACGCCGTAGAGCTTCTTCTCGTCGTTCTCGAACGCGGCCACCGGCACCAGGTCGGTGGAGGCCGAGACGGCGAAACCCTCCGGGGCGGCGGTGCAGGTGTCGCCGTGCGACATCCACACCGACTGCTCGGCGGGGGTGCCCTCGAAGAGCGTCGAGCCGGCCTTGCCCACGTGCAGGGGGGTACGGCCGTACTCGCGGGCGCCGGTGTTGTCGACGGTGCCGCCGAGGGTGATGGCCATCAACTGGAAGCCGTAGCACATGCCGAAGACGGGGATGCCCGCCTCGAAGATCGCGCGGTCCAGCCGCGGGGCGCCCTCGGCGTACACGGACGAGGGGCCGCCCGACAGGATGATCGCCGCGGGACGCTTGTCCAGCATCTCCTCGACCGGCATGGTGCTCGGCACGATCTCGCTGTAGACCCGGGCCTCGCGGACGCGGCGGGCGATGAGCTGGGCGTACTGCGCCCCGAAGTCGACGACGAGGACGGTGTCGGGGGCGGCTGGGGTCGCTGATGCCACGGTGGGCCTTCCGGCGGTGTCGAACGTGAGGTCCCCACCGATTCTACCGGCGCTCACGGCTTTACTTGCCCGGCCCGAGGGCGCACACTGTGCGGCATGCTGCACGGCACGCGCTTCGCGTTTACCTATGGCACCGGCTGGTCCGGCTGCCGAGGTCGTGCTGTCTGAGCGAGGAAACGCACACGACGTCACCAGGCGCCCCGGGCCACACGGCCCGGGGCGCCTCGCGTTTCCCGTCCCGGCGGCCCGGGGGCCCGTTCCCCGAGGAGGAACCCCATGACCAGCACCCCCGCGGCACCGCGGTCCGCCGACCACGCGGGTGACACCGCCACCGACCGCGCCGGCGGCCCGGGCGCCGACCCCGGCGCCGTCATCGCGCAGGCCCGCGAACGGATCGACGACCTCGACGCGCGGATCATCGCGCTGGTGCAGGAGCGGATGACGGTCTCGGCCGGCATCCAGCGCACCCGCATCGAGTCCGGCGGCCGCCGCGTGCACCTCTCCCGCGAGATGGAGGTGCTGCGCCGCTACGGCGATCCGCTGGGGAGGCCCGGCACCGCACTCGCCATGACCCTGCTGGAGCTGTGCCGCGGCCGGTCCTGACCCGTTCGCGGACACCGGGCCCGTGACCCGTTCGGGGGGCATCACCCGTACGGCACGTGACCGCCCACGAATGCCTTCGTTGAATCCGGTGTCCGTGCCAGCCAGGTGCGGCCACCCCGGGCCAGGGAAGCAAGCAAGGACGTCGAACACCACGCGTGGACACCGCTCAGACGCAGCTGGGCGGGGTATCACCGGAGCGATGAGGCGCGCCCGCGCGAGTGGAAGCAATGCGGCCGCGCCGTGGGACCTCGCTCCGGTGCTCAGTGACCGGACGGCAGGGGACAGCAGCCCGGTCGCGACTCAAAGTGGCGGTCGGTTCCGGGGACGCCCGGGACCGGCCGCTCTGCGAGGAACACACTACTCATTTCGCGGCACGTGGGCAGGTTTCCGACCCTCGATCGAGTGAGCCGGATCACACACCGCGATCTCGGTAACGCGTACAACCCCAGGGCCTTCACACGGGTCTGACCGGTACGTCACCATCAACCGGTTTCTAGGACCCCATATGAAGCTCCGCCGTACTCTCGCGGCCGCTGCGGCCTCCGCAGCCCTCGTTCCCGCCACCCTGCTCGGTGCCGGCATCGCCCACGCCGACGCGTCCCCCACGGCGTCGGAGTCCTCGACCACGTCCCCCACCCCTGAGCGGACCCCCGGCGACAGCACCGGCTCCCCCACCGGCACGGACCCGGCGTCCGACGTCACCTCCACGCCGAGCGGCACCCCCTCGGACGACACGACGGCGACAAGCAGCGCATCGCCCTCGGTCACGGCCACGCCCACGGACACGGGCTCGCCCTCACCCTCGGCCACCGTCTCCTCCCCGCCCTCACCCTCCATGAGCACCAAGCCCGGCGACGGCCCGATCACCTGCAACGACCAGGACGAGCCGGCCTCCGACGAGAACCTCTCGACCACCCTCAGCGGGCTGCCCTCGAAGGTCGTCGCGGGCAGCGGCTGGCACGGCTTCAAGCTGAACGTCGCCACCAAGGGCGACGCGTCCTACAAGCGCGTGGACCTCGGGGTCTTCGCCTCCGCGATCAGCAAGGCGACTTTCGAGCACTCCGGGGGCCACCTCACCCTGCAGTGGCAGGACCCGGACAGCGGCGAGTGGATCGACATCTCGCTCGACGACACCGACGAGGGCGCCGGCTACGTCGGCTGGACCAACGTCGACCCGAAGGAGTCCTTCTCCCTCGACCTGCGCCTGTCGGTGGACAAGTCCGCCCCGGCCGGCCTCGGCATCGCCATCAGCATCGGCATGTACGCCAACGACGAGGGCGACTGCGTCGTCTCCGGCAACGGCGACTCCTTCTACCAGTTCGACATCCTCGCCGCCGGCACGGACGCGGGCGACGTGGACGACTCCAAGCCGCAGACCGGCGGCACGACCCCGGTGACCAGGCCCTCGGGCGACACGCCGATCGGCTCGCTGGCTGAGACCGGCGCGTCCTCCTCGCTGCCGCTCATCGCGACCGTCGGCGGCGTCGCCATGGTCGTCGGCGCGGGCGCGATCTTCACCGTCCGCCGTCGCAAGAGCGGCGTCGCCGCCTGAGCCGACCGGCGCCCGGCACCGCCAGGGGGCCGCATCCCGTAGGGGTGCGGCCCCCTCGCCGCACCCGGCGGGGCGGCCCGTGCCGTACTCAGTCCTTCGGGGGGACCGGCGGCACCGGAAGCACCGGGAGCCGCAGCGCCCCGAAGGCGTCCGCGGGGACGACCGGGTGCCTGGGCTCGACGGCGGCGACCCGCCGGTAGGGCGCGCCCTGGGGCGGACGCGGGTCGGCGTCGCCCTTGTTGGGCCACAGGGACATGGCGCGCTCGGCCTGTGCGGTGATGGTGAGCGCGGGATTGACCCCGAGGTTGGCGGATACCGCGGAGCCGTCCACCACATGGATGCCCGGGTGGCCGAACAGCCGGTGGTACGGGTCGATCACGCCGTGCCCGGCGTCCTCCCCGATCACACACCCGCCCAGGAAGTGGGCGGTGAGCGGGGTGCCCGTCAGGTCGCCGACGGTGCCGCCCGCGAAGCCGTTGATCTCCTCGGCCAGCAGGCGCGCCGCCTCGGCGGCCTGCGGGATGAAGGAGGGGTTCGGCGCTCCGTGCCCCTGCCGGGCGGTGAGCAGGCCCTTCCCCGGGCCCGAGGGTCTGCGGTAGGTGGTCAGCGAGTTGTCCAGGGACTGCATGACCAGGCCGATGATGGTGCGCTCGGACCAGCGGCGGTTGGACAGCGACCGCAGCAGCAGCACGGGTTGGCGCGCGCAGTGCGCCAGGTAGGCGAGTGCGCGCGGCAGTCGGCCGCCGTGCGGGACCTGGAGGATCGACAGGGCGCCCATCGCGTTCGAGCCCTTGCCGTAGCGCACCGGCTCCATGTGGGTGTTCTCGTCGGGGTGGATCGAGGACGTGATCGCCACACCGCGCGTGAAGTCCACCCGCTGCTCGCCCGTGCGCTCGCGGTAGCGGCGGCTGTCGGTCTGCGCGCCCACCAGCGCCTCGGAGTTGGTGCGGGTCAGCTCGCCGAGCCGGGCGGACAGGCCCGGCAGTCGGCCCTCGTCGCGCATGCGGTGCAGCAGCGTCTGGGTGCCGTAGGTTCCGGCGGCGACGACGACCTGCCCGGCGCGCAGTACGCGCGGCCTGCCCCTGCGGCGGCGGTCGGTGGGGACGACGGTGACCTCGTAGCCGCCCCCGGGACCGGGCGCCAGGGCGGTGACGGTGCTCATCGCGTGGATCTCGGCGCCCGCCTGCTCGGCGAGGTGGAGGTAGTTCTCGTTCAGGGTGTTCTTGGCGCCGTGGCGGCAGCCGGTCATGCACTCCCCGCACTCCGTGCAGGCCCGCCGGGACGGGCCCGCGCCGCCGAAGTACGGGTCGGGGACCTCCTCGCCGGGCGCGGCCCCGGCGCCGCCCGGCCCCTGCCCGCCGGCGTCCCGGCCGTCCCCGAAGAACACGCCGACGGGGGCCATGCGGAAGGAGTCGCCGACGCCCATGCGCTCGGCGGTCGCCCTGAGGTGGACGTCCACGGGGGTCGTCGTCGGGTTGAGCCGCACGCCGAGCATGCGCTCGGCCTGGTCGTAGTAGGGGGCCAGTTCCTCCTGCCAGTCGGTGATGCGGCCCCACTGGCGGTCCTCGAAGAAGACCTTCGGCGGGACGTAGAGGGTGTTGGCGTAGTTCAGCGAACCGCCGCCGACTCCCGCGCCGGCCAGCACCATCACCTTCCCGAGCAGGTGGATGCGCTGGATCCCGTACAGGCCCAGCGCCGGAACCCACAGGTAGTCCCGCAGGTGCCAGGAGTTCTTCGGCAGCGACTCCCGGGTCCAGCGGCGGCCCGCCTCCAGGACGCCGACCGTGTAGCCCTTCTCGGCCAGGCGCAGCGCCGCGACCGCGCCCCCGAAGCCGGAACCGATCACGATCACGTCGTAGTCCTGTGCGCGAACGGGGTGGGGGTTGCCCGAGGACGTCCGCTCCCCCGCCATCAGCGCAGCCTCAGCGTCTTCATCACGCGCAGACCGCGGCTCATGAGGGCCGCGTAGGCCGCGTCGTCCATGCCCAGCGACGGGGCCATCGGCAGCAGCCGCTGCGTCGCCACGGTCTGCGCCTCGGTGTACTTGAGGATGCCCTCGGAGCCGTGTCGGCGGCCGAGCCCGGAGTCCTTCATGCCGCCCATCGGGGAGCGCACGCTGCCGTACGCCGGCGCATAGCCCTCGTTGACGTTGACGGTGCCGCTGTGCAGCCGGGCGGCGATGCGGGCGCCACGGCGGGTGTCCCTGGTCCAGACGCTGGAATTGAGGCCGTACGGCGTCGCGTTGGCGCGCTCGACCGCCTCGTCCTCGTCGGTGAAGCGGTAGACGGACACCACCGGCCCGAAGGTCTCCTCGTCGCACACGGCCATCGGCGGCTCGACGCCGTCCAGGACCGTCGGCTCGAAGAAGAACGGGCCGACGTCGGGGCGGGCCTTGCCGCCGGTCAGGACGGTGGCGCCCTTGGCGACGGCGTCCGCCACATGCCGGGTGACGGTCTCCAGCTGGCGCTCGCCGGCCAGCGACCCCATCCCGGCGCCGTAGGCGAGGGCGGTGCCGAGTCTGAGGGCCCGGGTGCGTGCGGTGAAGCGCTCCAGGAAGGCGTCGGCCACCGATGCGTGGACGAAGAGCCGCTCGATGGAGATGCACAGCTGGCCCGCCGAGGAGAAGCAGGCGCGGACCGCGCCCTCGGCGGCCCGCTCGAGATCCGCGTCCTCGAGCACCAGCAGGGCGTTCTTGCCGCCGAGTTCGAGGGAGGCGCCGATCAGTCGGGCCGCGGCGCGCGTCGCCACGTCCCGGCCGGTACGGGTGGAACCGGTGAAGGACACGTAGTCGGCGTGCTCGACGACCGCGGGGCCCACGACCGGGCCCTCGCCGATGACGACCTGCCAGACGTCGGCGGGCAGCCCGGCCTCGATCAGTTGCTCCCGGGCCCACAGCGCGGTCAGCGCGGTCTCGGTGTCCGGCTTCATCACGACGGCGTTGCCGGCGGCGAAGGCGGGCAGCGCGTCGCCGACGGAGAGTTCGAGCGGGTAGTTCCACGGCGCGATCTGGCCGACGACACCGCGCGGGTGCCGCAGCTCCCGCACCTTGGTGAGGGCCGGGACGGCGCCGGTGTGCCGCTTGGGCCTCAGGTAGGCGGGGGCCTTCAGGCCGTAGTGGCGGGCGGCGACGGCCACCGCCAGCACCTCCTCGTGCGCGTGCAGCCGCGCCTTGCCGGTCTCCAGCTGGATCAGGTCCAGCACCTCGGGCTGCCGGGCCAGCACGAGATCGTGGAAGCGGAGCAGTACCGCGGCGCGGCGGCGCACCGGTGTCGCCGCCCACGCCCGTTGCGCCTCCCGCGCCCTGGCGTACGCCGCCGCCACCTCCTGCGGCGTCGCCTCGGGGAGCTCCGCCAGCTTCTCGCCGGTCAGCGGCGTGTGGTTCACGGTGCGGCCGCTGCCGCCGACACCCCGCGTCAGTCGCGCCACGAGGTCCGGGGTCACCACGTCCGCGGCGGTCCTGGTGCCGGAGGAGGCGACCGGATTGCCGTTACCGGCGGCGGGAGAGTCCGTCATGTCGGGATCGTACGACGGCCGACTGTGCCTGCATACCCGCCAGTAGCCGGTTTTCGCGATGCCTCCGCGGGGCCTTCACGACACCTCGGCCCGGACCGCGGTTCGTCGGAGGCCGTGCCGCCCCGGACGCGTTCAGGTGGTGCGGTAGGTCTCCGCGGCCTTCTCGAAGTACCGCTTGACGTCGGCGCGCCGGCTGTCCGGCCCGACGACCAGGACGACGTGGTACCGGCCGTCGCGGATCATCACCAGGTTGCGCGCGAAGAGCTGCCGCCCGGCGGCGTCGCTCCACGCGAACTCGCCCTCCGCGGCCGCGATCCCGCCCATGTCCAGGCGGCGCAGCCCGGAGGCCGACGACCAGCCGGAGGCGCGGAAACCCGCCAGCTCGGGCTCGTCGTTCTGGTAGGCGATCGGGTCGCTGCCCTTGTCGGCGACGGTGTCGCGGCCGGGCACGACGAGCAGCTGGTAGTCGCCTCCGGTGTAGCGGACCTGCCCGTCGGTGTTCCGGCCCGTGCGCTGCCACCCGCCCGGGACGGCGAGGCGGAAGCCCTCCGGGTCGGTGCGCAGCCGGAACTCGCCGCCGAGGCCGGTGGTGGCGTCCTCGCCCCCGGCGTCGTCCCCGGCGTCGTCCGCGGGGGCCGACCGGGTGGGCGGCGGGCCGCTCGGCGCCTTGGTGGGCGCCGGCCCGGTCGTCCGCGACTCGGCCGTTCGCGGATGCTCCTCGCCGCCGGGCATCCGCGCGGGCAGGGTGTGCGCGGCGCCCGCCGCGCCCTCGTCGCCCGCGGTCCCGCCGCGCGGCATGAAGAGCACGGCGTACAGCACGGCGGCGGCCATCAGCAGCAGCACCAGCCCGACCAGGGGGACGCCGAGGCTGCGCGGCCCCCGACCCTGCCGCTCCGGCCGTCCCTTGGCGCGCTTGTGGCGTCCGTGCCCGGGATGGGCGGGCACGGATTCGGCGGCAGCCCTGCGGCGGCGGACCAGCTCGCCCCGGCGCCGTACGACGGGCAGCCGGTGCGCGTCGTCGGCGGGCACGGGCACCGTGCTCAGCCCCAGGTCCGGCTCCGGCGCGGACCGGACGAGCGAACGCAGCCAGCCGCGCAGTTCCTCCGCGTCGGGCCGCTCCTGCGGGTCCTGGCGGAGCAGGGACTCCACGACGGGCCGCAGCGGGCCGCACTCCTCGGCGTAGGCGGGCGGCTCGGCGACGACCAGCTGGACGAGCTCCGCGGTGCTCTCCTCCGGGAACGGCGGATGGCCCTGGACGCTGCGGAAGAGCAGCGAGCCCAGCGCCCACAGGTCGGCGGCCGGGCCGACGGGCGGGGCCAGCCGCCAGTTCCCGTGGACCTCGGTGGCCTGCTCCGGGGCCCATCGCTCGGTGACGGGGCCGACGACGGTGAGCCGGGCCTGCCGGGCCCGCTCCAGCTCCAGCGCGGAGTGCGGGCCGTCCCAGCCGCCGCCGGGCCCGTCCCCGCCCCCGGCCAGGGCGGGCACCGGCACCGGGTTGTACCCGCACAGCGCCTCCTGTGCGGCGCCGACAGCCAGGCCCGAAAGCATGGCCCGGCCGTCGTCGCAGACGAGCACGGTGCGGCCGGTGACATTGCGGTGGACCCAGCCGTGCGCGTGCAGCACGCGCAGCGCGGTCAGCACGTCGGAGGCCACCTCGGCGGCGCGGTAGGGGCTCAGCCGCTTGTCGGCGAGGACGGCGGCCAGCGGGCGGCCGGCGACGAGCTCGCTCACTATCCAGACGCTGCCGTCCTCGGCGAAGATGTCGAAGACCTGCACCAGCCGGGGGTGGTCGGGTATGGCGGCCGCGGCGCGCGCCGCCTCCAGGACCCGCTGGGCGGTGTCCCCGCTGTCCCCGTGGTGCGGCCCGGGTTCGGCGCTGACGACCTCGGGCAGCAGGACCTGGCGTATCAGCACCTCCTGGTTGCTGAAGGTGTCCCAGGCCCGGGTCTCCACCAGTTCGAACTCGTCGGCGGGCGGCCGCGGCAGGCGGTAGCGGTCGGCCAGTACGCGTCCCGCGTAGTCGTCCACGACGCCTCCCCAAAGCGTCAGATCCGATCCGTTCTGGATGCGGACAGTCCGCAGTGACTCACAATACGTGCTCGACCGCCGTCACTTGGCCGGTTTGAAGGTGCTGAAGAGCGCCTCGCGCATATCCGTGATCTTCTTGCTGTCCCATTCGGCGTCCGGCGCGAAGAAGAGGATGGCGTAGCCGTGGCCGTCGTCGACCACGAAGCCCCGGTTGACGGCGCGCATCTTCGTCCCGCCGGAGGTGTAGGTGAACTCCCAGTCCGCGGCGGTGCGGTAGCCGCGGTAGTCCACGTCCTTTATGGAGAGCTTGTGGTAGCCGGGGAACCGGGACGCGGTGGCGGACTCGTTCTGGCGCCACGCCTCCGCCGCGCTCGTGCCCGGGGAGTGGGTGTAGTCGACCTGCACCCGGGGGCTGCGGCGGGCGTTGAAGATCCAGCCGTTGCCGGCCCGCTCCTTGTTGGCGGCCCAACCGCCCGGCAGCGCTATCGAGAAGCCCTCGGAGTCGGTGTAGGTCGTCCAGCCGGCCGGAACGGCGGGGGAGCCGCTGTCCCCGCTGCCGGAGCCGTCGCCGGAGCCGGACCCGGAGGAGGAAGAACTACCCGCATCCTTGTCGGAGTCGTCGCCCTTCCCCTGGTCCTGGCCGCCGCCCGTGCCGGAGGCGCCCGTGCTCCCCGTGCCGCTCTTGCCGTCTCCGCTCTCGCCGTCGCCGCCCTCGCCGTTGTGGACGTTGCCGTCACCGGAGGTGAGGCCGGCCGAGGAGGACGGGGCTGCGGGCCGGCCCGCGGTGGCGTCGCCGTCCCCGCGGCCGACCCACAGGCCGATGCCCGTCCCGAGCAGCGCGAGGACGACCGCGATCGCGGTGAGGAGCAGACCGCGGCGGTGGCGCGGGTCCATCTCCGCGAGGCGCGGCAGCCGGGGGACGGCGGCCGCGGCGGGTGCCGGAGCCGGCGCGACCGGCGCGGACGCGGTCGCCGGTGCGGCCGCCTGCGCCTGCGCCGGCTCGGCTTCCGGCTTGGCCTTGGCGGCCCGCAGCGCCGCCTGGTCGGCGGCGGCGGCCCGGGCGGACGGCGGCGCGTCGGTGGGCGTGGGCTGCGGGTCCGAGTGCGGCAGCGGCATGGTGCGCGTGGCCTCCGCGACCGGGACGTCCGGCCCGTGGGCGACGGCGGTGAGCAGCGGGCGTACGCCCTCGTCGTCGAGCCGCAGCTCCGGGTCCTTGTTGAGCAGCCCTTGAATCGCGTCGGCCAGCGGGCCCGCGCTGCGCGGGGTGCGCAGCGGCTCGGTCATGACCGCGGTGAGCGTGGCGATGGCCGAGCCCTTGTCGTACGGGGGCCTCCCCTCGACCGAGGCGTACAGCAGCGCGCCCAGCGACCACAGGTCGGCCGGCGGGCCCGGCTTCTGGCCGCGCGCCCGCTCCGGGGAGATGTAGGAGGGAGCGCCGACCAGCATGCCGGTGGAGGTGACGGAGGGGTCGCCGTCGATCTGTGCGATGCCGAAGTCGCTGAGCACGACCCTGCCGTCGTCGGCGATCAGCACATTGGACGGCTTCACGTCACGGTGGAGGATGCCCTCCTTGTGGGCGGCCCGCAGCACGTCCAGCACGGTCAGACCGACTTCGGCGGCGCGCTTGGGCGTCAGCGGCCCGTCCTCCCGGATCGCGTCCGACAGCGAGCGGCCCTCGACCAACTCCATGACGATCCAGGGCCGGTCGTCCTCCTCGACCACGTCGAAGACGGTCACCGCGCCGGTGTTGCGGATCCGGGCGGTGGCCTTCGCCTCGCGCAGGGTGCGGGTGATCAGGCGGCGCTTCTCGTCCTCGTCGATGTTGTGCGGGAAGCGCAGTTCCTTCACCGCGACCGTGCGACCGAGCGTCTCGTCGACAGCCCGCCAGACGGTGCCCATGCCGCCCTTGCCGAGGACGGCGCCGAGCCGGTACCGGTCGGCGATCAGACGCTGGTCGGTGTCGTGCGCTTGGCCCATGAATTCCCTCTGCAGTCGCTGAAGATGAAGCTCCCTCATCGCCTGCTTGCGGCGACCGCGGGATGGAGGACTCCATCATCCCTGACTCGGGACCGTGGTCCCACCCCGCCCCCGCCGTGTG
>NZ_CBDRBL010000042.1:0-53431 GCF_965342175.1 Actinacidiphila sp. bgisy167 | reverse complement strand
GGCAGGGGTTGCGGTTCGGGGCGGCCCTCGACCACGGACCCGCGGCCGACCGAGCAGTGCTGAGACTGGTCTGCGCGACCGCCTCGCCGGGCGCTTCGTCGAGGGCCGCGTCGAGGGCCGCGTCGAGGTGTTCACCGTGCAGTGCGGTGTCCCGTCGGTGCGCATCCCCCGCCATGGCGCCCTGCGGCGCGCAGGGAAGCAGGCCGTTGTCCGGGTTTTCCGGCCTGGAGCAGACCTCGGGGCTTCGTCCACGTCGTGCTGCCACGGCATCCTGGACCGCCACCTGCAGACCCCGCTGGTCGAGCCCGGCGCGTCCGGCCCACGTCCGACGCCGCAGTGGGGTCGGACGTGGGCCGGGGCGGGCAGCGGCGGGACTCAGGGCGTTCGGCTCCGGCGGCGGACGGTGCGCCCCGCGTCACGCCCCGGCCGGGGTGTGGGCTTCCCAGGCCTGTTCCAGAGCGCGGGTGAACATCTCGGCCGGCTGCAGGCCGGTCACGCCGTACTTCCGGTCCAGCACGAAGAACGGCACACCGCCGGCGCCGAGTTCCGCGGCGAGCCGCTCGTCGGCCCGGACCTCCCGGGCGTAGGCCTCGGGGTCGGCCAGGACGGCGTCCGCCTCCGCCCGGTCCAGTCCCGCCTCTACCGCGAGGTCCAGTTGGGTCCGCCTGTCGTAGACGGAGCGCTCGTCCGCGAAGTTCACCGTGAAGGCGAGGTCGAGAAGCTCCTGCTGGACGCCGTGCGCCTTGGCCAGGTGCAGCAGGCGGTGGACGTCGAAGGTGTTGCCGTGGACGCGGCCGCCGATCCGGTAGTCCAGGCCTTCGGCGCGGGCCTCCGACGCGGCATGCTCCTCCCGCGCGACCTGCTGCTCGCGGGTGCGCCCGTACTGTGCCGCGACGGCGTCGATGATGGGGGTCGTGCCGTTCCGGGCGTCCGGGTTGAGCTCGTACGAACGGTGCACCACCTCGACCTCGTCGCGGTGCGCGAAGCCGGCGAGGGCCCGCGCGAAGCGCGCTCTGCCGATGTAGCACCAGGGACAGGCGACATCGGTCCAGATCTCCACGCGCATGTTTCCGCATCTCCTCGTTCGTGGGTCGGTGGGGTGTGGAACGGCGCCGCGCGGCCGTCGGTGAGGGGTGGTGGGGTCGCGCGGCGCCGCTGCCTGCGGGGTGCCGCTCAGGCGGCCTTGAGCTGTGCGGCGACCCGGACGACCCGCTCGGCCTGGACGCGGGCCGCGGTGCGGGTGACCTCGTCCACCGGGTTGTTGCCCTGGCCGTCCACGTGGGAGGTGCCGTAGGGGTTTCCGTCGATGAACTTGGACGGCTGGGTGAAGCCCGGGGTGACGGTGATCCCGCCGAAGTGGTGGATCGAGGTGTAGAGGGACAGGAGCGTGGCCTCCTGGCCTGCGTGCGCCGTGGCGCTGGAGACGAAGGCGCTGTAGACCTTGTCGATCAGCTTGCCCTCGGCCCACAGACCGCCCAGCGTGTCGATGAACTGCTTGAGCTGCGCCGAGACGTTGCCGAAGCGGGTGGGGGTGCCGAAGACGACGGCGTCGGCCCACTCGATGTCCTCGGGTGTGGCCTGCGGCACGTGCGCGGTGGCCGCGTGGTGGGCGGCCCAGGCCGGGTTGGCGTCGATGGCGGTCTGCGGGGCGATTTCCGCCGTGCGGACCACGCGGACCTCCGCGCCGGCCTTGACGGCGGCGTCGTGGAGTTCCTTTGCGATCTCGGTGATGGTGCCGGTCGACGAGTAGTAGACGATGGCGAGCTTGACGGGGGTGGCCACGAGAGGCGCTCCGTTCCTTGGTTTCCGCTGTCGGGGGGATGGCGCCCGGTGCTAACCGACCGGTCGCCTATTTCGAAGCTAGACGACCGGTCGACAACTGTCAAAGGCATGCGCTCGCCCCGAGGCGGCGCTCTGCGGGTCTCATTGACCTGTCAAGCAGCTACAGTGAGGGGATGGCAACCACGAAGCGGCAGGTGAAGGCCCTCAGCGCGAGCGAGGAAGCGTTCGTGCGCGAGGTGGGACGAGTCCTCCTCGAGCTCCCGCGTGCCGTCGACGCGGACATGATCGAGGGGGCCGGGCTTCCGCTCTCCGAGTACTCGCCGCTGATGTTCCTGTCGGAGACCCCGGGCCGCGCGATGCGCATGAGCGAGCTCGCCGCGGTCTGCAGCCTCTCCCTCAGCGGCATGACGCGTGTCGTCATCCGGCTCGAGAAGCACGGCTGGGTGGAACGCGTCAAGTGCGCCGAGGACGGCCGGGGCTGGAACGCCGTGCTCACGGACGCCGGGCTCGAGCGCCTTGAGCAGGCATGGCCCACGCACCTCGCCAGCGTGCGGCGCCACCTCGTCGACCATTTCCGCGACCACGACCTCGCCGCGCTGACGGCCGCGCTGCGACGCGTGGCGAGCGGCCAGGGCGATCGCGCCTGATCGAGGGCTGTCCCAGGCGCCCACTGGAGGCCGCGTCGAGGCTGCGTGCCGTCACGGCCTGTGCGGTGAGTGGCGCCCGGGGCCGCGGTGCGCGGGAGCGGCGGACCGCCGGAGTGACAGCGTCTTGCCGTGTTGTTCGTCACCTGCCAGAATGGTGACATGATGCATGCGTTCAAGTGCGGCCTGCCGGTGCTGGACTTCGTGGGAACGCTGAGGCGCCGCCGGAACCCGGACCCCCAGGAGATGCTCACCACGCCTGAGAGCCTGGACGTGTGGTTCTGGGAGTCGGGCCTCGTCGACGGGGCCGTGGGTGCGCGGCCGTCCGACGTGACGGAGGCCGTCGCCCTCCGAGAGGCGATCTTCTCGCTCGTCAGCTCCGCCCTGAACAAGGAGGAGTACGACGCCGAGGCCCTCGCGCTCCTCAACTCCGCGGCACGCGGGCCGTCCGCCGTCCCGCAGCTCACCGCGCAGGGGCGCCGGGTCGAGGCGACCCCCCGGCAGGCGCTGTCGTCGTTGGCCCGCGAGGCGGTGCGGCTGCTGAGCGGTCCCGACATCGAGCTGGTCAAGGAGTGCAGCAGGCCGGAGTGCACGCAGATCTACCTCGACCGCTCCCACGGCGGCCGCCGCGAGTGGTGCGCCATGGACCCGTGCGGCAACCGGGTGAAGGCAGCCGCGTACCGGGCGCGCAAGAAGGCGGCGCGACCGCGGTCGGCCAGGTCTCACCCGGCATCGGTCTCCGCAGCCCGGCGCACGTAGCCGTACGCCGTGCCCGGGCCGTACACCGTGCCCGGTCGGCCGGGCCCCGTCTTCGGGGCCCGGCCGACCGGGCAGGCGCGTACGAGGGCGAAGCCGGGGTCAGGGCTGAGGTGTGTCCTTCGCCGCCGGACGCTCCTCGGCCTCCGTCCAGTGGACGTGCCACCGTCTCGCCCAGGCCGTGGACACGTAACCCGTGCGCATCCCCAGCCGGGCCTCGGGGTCCTGCAGCGCCTTGCGTATGTGCCCGATCACCACAAGGACGATGGCCCAGGCCACGAGGTCGTGCACGAAGATCGCGCTGGTGCGGGAGACCGCCGGCAGCACTCCGGTGAACCACATCAGCAGCCCGGTGGCCGCCATGACCAGTACGGCCCCCGCGAGCCACCCCGCGTAGAGCTTCTGGCCGGCGTTGAACTTGCCGGCGGGCCGCAGCTCCGGAGCGGTCAGCCGCCTGCGCGCCGCGCGCAGCCAGTGCCTGTCGTACGCGGCGAACCGGTTCAGCCTGCGCAGGTCGGCGCGGAAGGCCGGGGAGACGAGCCCGAGCAGAAGGGGCAGCGGCAGCAGGATCCCCGACCACTCGTGGACGGTCGCGACGAGATGGCGGCGTCCGACGAGCTGGGCCAGCGGACCCAGGTAGAGGCAGGCCGCGGTCGTCAGGCACAGCAGCATCAGCAGACCGGTGCCGCGGTGCACCCAGCGCTCGGCCCGGGTGAAACGCAGCGCCCGCGCCGAGCGCTCAGGCGGCCTGCGCGCCGCCACGCCGGTCGGCCCCGTCGAGCCAGCCGTCGAGGTCATAGCCGTACTCCTCCCAGTAGCCGGGGACGACCTCGTCGGTCACCGTGATTCCGGACAGCCACTTGGCCGACTTGTAGAAGTACATCGGCGCGGCGTAGAGCCGGACAGGACCGCCGTGCTCGTGGCTGACCGGCTTGTCCTGCATCTTCAGGGCGACCAGCATGTCGGTGCGGCGGGCCTGTTCGAGGGTGAGGCTCTCGGTGTAGACGCCGTCGAAGCAGGTGAAGTGGATCGCCTTGCCCTCTGGGCGTACTCCTGCCGCGTCGAGCAGGTGGGACAGCGGCACACCCTCGAAGGGGGTGTCCGCCACCCGCCAGCCATCGGTGCACAGCACGTCGCGCACGATCCGCCGCTGCGGCAGCGCGCGGAGGTCGTCGAGCGTGTACGTGCGCGGGCGGTCGACGAGCCCGCCCACCTTCAGCCGGTAGGCGCGCGCGTCCTTGCGGGGCACCGACCCGACGACGCTGTAGTACCGGAAGCCGCCCGGGTTGGGCAGGACCCCGGTCAGTCCGGTGGGGTCGGCCTGGGAGGCGGCGCCGAGGACGCCCTCCCAGGCGCGCTGCAGCCAGGGCGCCGCGGCGACACCGGCCGCACCGGCGCCGAGCATGCCGAGCATGGTGCGGCGTGCCACGGGGGTTCCGCGCTCCGGTCGGCGCTCCCCGCCGGCGGCGGTCACCGCGTCCCCTTCCTTGCGCCGGACGCGGCGGCCCAGGCCCCGGGGGAGGGAACCGGCGGCGCCTCGCCCGTCGCGATGTCGTCGTACCTCACAGCTCGGCCCATGCGGCTCCTCCTGTCCCGGTGACGCGACGGCTGCGCATCACCTGTTGAAGTGGTGACGACTCTCGCACGAGGAAAAGTCACTAGTCAAGGTGGTGATGCATTCCGGGATGTGGACGCGCGCACCGGTGAAGGGTCGGTAATGCCCGGTTCGATGTCGTTACGTCCCCACGCTTACTTGCATGGTGCAGCTCTTTTCTGATCTACTCCTCGACGCAGCAAGCACTATTGGCCGGGCCCGCGGCTCTCAGGGGCACGCGCGTCCGGACAAGGCAAGGATTTCCGTGAGCTTTCACCGTCGGGGCGGTGGCGCATAGTGCCGAGCGACTGCTAGGCATGTGGCGAACTCATCCGCCGGTGCGGCCTGGGCCCTCCTCCGCCTCTGCGTTCCCCTCGTGGGAACGGGAGTTGCGGCGGGTGTGGCGCACTTGGCTGGTGGACTGCGCACTCACCGTTCGGTTGCAAAGGTGCAGCCGGCCGCACGCCTGCGTGTGTGCCCTCCTGCCGGCGGCAGTCATGTCCGGGTCGCCCGGCATGGGTGGCGGCTTGCCCGGCTCGGAAACGTACGGGGAAGACACGGAAAACGGACGTTGACGGAGTTTCACGTGCCCTTGATTCCGGCACGAGTGGAATCGCGTGAGCCTTCCACAGGAAACGGCGATACGTCATATCGAAGCGGAGCCGGGGGAATCGGCTTCGTCCGTTCAAGATTTGGAATTGTTTCATGGCATCAGAAACACCCACAGGCCGGCACGCCAAGCGGCGCAAGCGCGGCCTGCTGGCCGCGGCCAGCGCGCTGGTGGTCGCCGGATCCGTGGCCGTGCCGCTGACGGCGCAGGCCACCGGAGCCACGCCAGCGGACGCCGTCCTGCAGCGCGACTTCGCCGCGGCTGCCGACGAGTACCACGTGCCGGAACAGGTGCTGCTGGCGGTGGCGTACCAGGAGTCGGCATGGGACGGCCACGCCGGCCGGCACAGTGCGAGCGGTGGCTACGGCCCCATGCACCTCACCGACGTGACGCCGGAAATGGTGGCCGGCGGAGACGCCGGGGCGGCCGGCCGCAGCGACATCGAGTCCTTCGTCGCCGACCCGGCCCTGCACACCCTCCAGGCCGCGGCGAAGCTCACCGGGCTGTCCGCGCAGGAACTGCGCGACGACCCCGCCGCCAACATCCGCGGCGGCGCGGCCCTTCTCGCGTCGTACCAGAAGGCCGCGGGCGGATCGACCTCCGCCGGTGCCGGTGACTGGTACGGGGCGGTCGCCCGGTACAGCCAGGCCTCGCAGGCGCAGGGCGCCAAGGCGTTCGCCAACCGCGTCTTCGCCACCCTGTCCAAGGGGGCCGCCCGCACCACCGCCGACGGGCAGCGGGTCAACCTCGCAGCCCTGCCGCAGGTCAAGCCCGCCACGGGCCAGTTGGCGAAGCTGCGGCTGAAGGCCGCGGCCGACACCGGCGCCGAGTGCCCCGCGACCGTGGATTGCACCTTCGTGCCGGCGGCGCCGAGCAACGGCCAGGTCTCCGACCGGCCCGCCAACGGGGTCAGGATCGACACGATCGTCATCCACGACATCGAGGGCTCCTACGAGTCGGCCATCGCCTCGTTCCAGGCCCCGGGCAGTTCGACCGCCTCGCACTATGTGATGCGGTCCTCCGACGGTGCGGTGACGCAGATGGTGCCCACGAAGGACATCGCCTTCCACGCGGGCAACTACTCGACCAACATGCACTCCATCGGCATCGAGCACGAGGGCTTCGCCGCACACGGCGCCGACTGGTACACCGAGGCGCAGTACGAGGCCACCGCCGAACTGGTGAAGTACCTGGCCAAGCGCTTCGACATCCCGCTGGACCGGCAGCACATCATTGGTCACGACAACGTTGTCGGACCGAGCTCCGACCTTGTTTCCGGCATGCACTGGGACCCGGGTACGGCCTGGGACTGGGAGCACTTCATGGCCCTTCTCGGCGCGCCCGCCACGGGCAAGCACGGGGTGGGTGACGTCGGCTCGGTGGTGACCATCGCCCCCGGCTTCAAGCACAACCGGCAGACCGTCGAGATCTGCCCGGGCGACGACCCGACCGGAGCCACCCCCGAGTGCACCAAGGTGACGCAGCCGTCGAACTCCCTGTTCGTGCGGACCGCACCCAGCAGCACCGCGCCCCTCTTCGGCGACCAGGCCATCCACTCCGGCGGCAACGGCACCGACCGCGTCAACGACTGGGGCAACACCGTGCAGGCCGGCCAGCAGTTCGTGGTCGCCGGCAAGAAGGGCCCCTGGACGGCGATCTGGTTCAGCGGCTCGAAGGTGTGGTTCTACAACCCGGGCGGTGCCAACACCCTTGTGGCGCGTGATGGTTACACCATCGTCAAGGCCGGCGTGAAGAGCTCTACGCCGCCCGCCAAGGTGTACGGCTCCAGCTACCCGGACGCCGCCGAGTACCCGGCCGGCTACGGCGCCTCCACCCAGGCGGCGCTGAGCATGTACACCATCCCGTCCGGCCAGGCATACGTCGCCACCGCGGCGCCGGCGCTCACCGACGACTACTTCAAGAGCGACGGCAAGGTCGTCTTCGGCGCCAAGAAGATGTACACGATCCAGTACAACCACCGGGTCGCCCTGGTGTACGCGAACGACGTCATCGCCTCCCGGCGCGCCGTGCACCACGGCCGCTGACATCCGCATGACGCTCTGAGGTGGGGCCCGCGAGCCGTTGCTCGCGGGCCCCACCCGCGTCCTGGGCCCTCCGATTCCCGCGTCCCGGACCCTGGCCTTTTCGCGCCGGACCTCCGTCTTCCCGCGCCGGATGCCGGTCTTCCCGCGTCAGGACCCAGGCCTTCCGAACCCGCGCCTTCTGCCCTGCGAGCCCTGTGCCCGTGCCGGACCGGCACGGTTGGCACCGCGGTGAGCCGGGCTCACCGACCGCACACCTTTGGAGTCACAGGTGCGCAAAGCACTCCTTTCCGCAGCACTCGCCACCGCCGCCCTCGCCTGGTCCGCCGTCTCGTGCGCCGGCGCGGGCGCGGAAGGGCCCCGCCCGGGTGGGACGACCCCCGGCGCGGTCGCGCGGGACCTGCGGGTGGGAGCCGTCTGCTCCTCGCGCTTCGCCTTCGCCACCGACGTCTCCTGCGGGCTGGTGGGCCTGGGCGACGTCCGCTTCCACTGCGCGGACGGGCACGACGGCCCGTGCCCCAGGACCCGTTCCGTGACGTTCGAGAACATCGGCAGGGCCGCGGTGCGGCTGGTGGCGGTGAGCGGGTCTGCGCCGGGGGAGCGGCACGAGACCGTGTTCCCCGTGCTGGCGAGCGGCGCGCGGGCGGTCGTGGCGCCGCGGGCCGGCGACCGCTACCTCTTCGACGTCCTCTTGCGCGCGGGGGTCGGTTCGGCGGCGGTGGGCGTCGTCGCGATCGGCTGAGGCCGCCGGGTCACGGGAAGCGCGAGGCGAGGGGTGGTCGGAGCACCGGCGCCCCCGTGCGCGCCGGTGCCGGGCCTGTGCCCGCCGGGCCCTGCCGTGCGCGGAGTCCGCGCGGCGGCGGCCGACGTGCTCGGCGCCCCTCCCCGGCCGGACCGGGGCCCGGCGAAAGGCGCGTCCCCGGCCGCCGCGGCCGCAGGTCATCGCTGGTGCGCGGGTGAAGTACCTTAAGGGGGGTCTGGTTTGGCTCGCGGGATCGAGGTCGTACGACGTGCTGGTGGCGGATCGGTATCGCTTGGACGCGGCCATCGGCCGCGGCGGCATGGGCGAGGTATGGCGGGCGACCGACGAGGTGCTGGGACGTCCCGTGGCCGTCAAGCTCCTGCTGGGCGACGGCTCGGACCCCTCGGCGGCCGCGCGCTTCCGGCTCGAGGCGCAGACGGCGGCGCGTCTGGGCCATCCGCACGTCGTGGCGGTCTTCGACTTCGGGTCCTGGGACGGGCGGTTCTTCCTCGTCATGGAACTGGTCGAAGGCGACAGCCTGGCCCAGTTGCTCGAGGCCGGCCATCTGCTGGGCGCCGAACGCGCCGCGGTCGTCGCCGCGCAGGCCGCCGCGGGGCTGGCCGCGGCCCATCAGCAGGGCATCGTCCACCGCGACATCAAGCCCGGCAACCTGATGCTCGACGCCACCGGGTCCGTGAAGATCGGCGACTTCGGGATAGCCCGTTTCGTCGACGATCCGGCCGCCGGGCTCACGATGACCGGTCAGATCGTGGGCACCAGCCTCTACCTCGCCCCCGAACGCGCCCTGGGCCGGACCGCAGGGCCGGCCTCCGACGTCTACGCCCTCGGGTGCGTCCTCTACCAGCTGCTGACGGGCCGTCCGCCGTTCCAGGGGGACAGCGCGACGGCCCTGCTCTACCAGCACATCGACAGTGCGCCCGTGCCGCCCTCGCACCTGGGCGTCGACGTGCCCTCCGCCTTCGAGGGCTACCTCCTCGGGCTCCTGGCCAAGCAGCCGGAGGACCGGCCGACGGCGCAGGACGTGGCCGACTGGTTCCGCACCGACGCGTGGCGTGCCCACCCGGCCCCGCCGCCGGTCGACGTCCCCTCGCGCGGCACCCCGAACGGCGCCGGCAACCGGGCGGCCGGTACGGCGGCGCTCGGGGCGCCGCCGGCGACGCGGTCCGCGCACTCCGCGCGGTCGACGACCAGGCGGCGGGCCGCCCCGGCGCAGCGTCGCAGCCCCGGCGAGTTCATCCACTACCGGCCCCGTGTCGCGAGCGCCATCGCCGGGGCGGTGGCCTTCGTGGTGGCCGTCCTCCTCGGCATGGCCTGGTTCGCACCGGAGAAGGGCTCCGCCACGACCCCCACCGACGGACCCAGTGCCACGTCGACCCGGGGGCTGGGGAGCGCGTCGCCTCAGGCCGTCTCCCTGTCCGCCGGGAAGGGCGACGGAGGCCACGGCGACGGAGACCACGGCGACGACGACGCACCGGACGACTGAGCCACCGCACGAGGCGGAGCCGAGCCGGGGAGCGTCAGCCCACGTCCCCGGCGCCCGGGGCGACCGCACCGGCGGCGACCAGCCCGATGAGCAGGACGCCGAGCAGGACGCGGTAGACCACGAACGGCGTGAAGCTGTGGGTGGAGACGTACTTGAGGAACCACGCGATGGCGGCGTAGCCCACGGCGAAGGCGATGCCTGTGGCGAGCAGTGTCGGTCCCCAGGCTGGTGCGGCCCCTTCGCCGATCTTGGTCAGTTCCAGGGCGCCGGACGCGAGTACCGCCGGGATGGCCAGCAGGAAGGAGTAGCGGGCGGCTGCCTCGCGGCTGTAGCCGAGGAACAGTCCGGCGCTGATGGTCCCGCCGGAGCGGGACACGCCGGGGATGAGGGCGAGGGACTGGGCGAGGCCGTAGCCGAGGGCGTGGGGGAGGGTGAGCTCGCTGATGGGCTTGGCGTGGCGGACGGCGCGGGTGCGGTCGGCGACGGCGAGGACGAGTCCGAAGACGATGAGCACCGTGCCGGTGATCCGCAGGTCGCGCAGTGACGTCTCGATGCTGTGCTGGAAGGCGGCGCCGAGGGCGGCGATGGGGAGGGTCCCGATGATGACGAACCAGCCCATGCGCGCGTCGGGGTCCTTGCGCCGCTCGGGCACGAACAGGGACGTCGTCCAGGCCGTGACGATCGAGGCGATGTCGCGGCGGAAGTAGATCAGCACGGCGGTCTCGGTGCCCAGTTGCGTCACGGCCGTGAAGGCGGAGCCGGGGTCCTTCCAGCCGGCCAGGGCGGAGAACACGCGCAGGTGGGCGCTGGAGGAGACGGGCAGGAACTCGGTGAGTCCCTGCAGCAGGCCGAGGACGGCGGCTTCGAACCAGGACATCGGGGGGTGACTCCACGGATGGTCGGGGCGGCACGGCCCGGCGGCGCCGCTCGGGGGCGTGACATGCGGTCGTTTGCGCTACTGGTGGCGGTGGGGACGACCGGACGGGTGGGTGGGCCGGCGCCCGCGGGGGAGGGGCCGTGCCGCCGCTCTCGGCACGGCCCGCCGGGAACCCAGCGGGACAGGACTCGTCGGAACCGCCCGGGCGGGGCGCCGCCGCGCAGGGCCGGGCCGCCCGGCGGCACCGGGTGCCTGGAGGGGCCGCCCGACCCGAACGCTCCGCGCAGCCGTGGGCACACCATCGCGGCGTTCACTCCTTCATCCGTGGTTCCGTCGGCCCCGTGCGAGCCACCCGCAGAACTACCGCGTCAGGTAAAGAAGTTCCCAAGACACTCGCATGGCCGAGCGGGCTTCGGCTGATCGCGGGAGTGGGAGGGGTGGAGGGAACGGGCCCGCCTCCGTTCGGCGGCTGTTTTTGTGCTTCCTTTACCATGGGCTGACGACACCGTACCCAGCACGAAGAAGGAGCCGCGGTTCCCGCGATGGACCATCCCCCGAGTACCGACCGTGTCATACCCCGAGAGGCCCGCCGAGGAGTGGGAAGGGGGGTGACACGGTGACCGAAGTCCTGCTTCTGCTGCTGGCGCTGCTGCTGACCCTGGCCTGCGCGGTGTTCGTCGCGGCGGAATTCTCCCTGACCACGGTGGAGCGCGGGGAGCTGGAACGTTCCGCCGCGGCCGGTGAGCGCGGCGCGGACGGCGCCCTCAAGGCCGTGCGGCGGCTGACCCTGCAGCTGTCCGGCGCGCAGCTGGGCATCACGGTGACCTCACTGGTCATCGGCATGCTCGCCGAGCCGTCCCTGGCGGTGCTGCTGCGCGGTCCGATCGAGGCCGTCGGCCTGCCCGAGGGGGCCGCGTCGATGACCGCCACCGTCCTCGGCGTCCTCGTCTCGACCGTGGTTCTGATGGTGATCGGCGAGCTGGTGCCCAAGAACTGGGCGATCTCCAGCCCGCTGGCCGTCGCCAAGGTGGTGGCAGGGCCGCAGCGCGGCTTCACCGCCGCCTTCTCACCGCTGATCAACCACCTCAACGACACCGCGAACCGCCTCGTCCGGCGCTTCGGTCTGGAGCCGGCCGAGGAACTGGCCTCCGCCCGCACGCCGGACGAGTTGCGGGCGCTGGCCCGCCACTCCGCCGCCGAAGGCGTGCTGGAACCCGACTCCGCCGAGCTCTTCGTCCGCACGCTCCACCTGAGCGAGCTGACCGCGGAGAACGTGATGACCCCCCGCGTGGACGTGCGGGCCCTGGAGACCCGTGCGACCGCCGCCGACGCCGCGGCTCTGTCGCTGTCCACCGGCCTGTCCCGCTTCCCCGTGTACCGCGACAGCCTCGACGAGGTCGTCGGCACCGTCCACATCCGCGATGTGCTGGCCCTCCCGGCCGGTGAGCGCGCCGCCACACCGGTGGCGGCCCTGGCCACCGCTCCGCTGCTCGTCCCCGACAGCCTGCCGGTGAACCGGCTGCTCGACCGGCTGCGCAGCCGCCGCACCATGGCCGTCGTCATCGACGAGTACGGCGGCACGGCCGGTGTCGTCACCGTCGAGGACGTCGTCGAGGAGGTCGTCGGCGACGTGCGCGACGAGCACGACCCCCAGCAGCGGCCCGACCTCGCCCCCGCCGCCGACGGTTCCTGGGAGGCCGACGGCAACGTCCGGATGGACCAGCTCGCCGGAATCGGCCTGACCGCGACCGACGGCCCGTACGAGACCGTCGCCGGTCTGCTCGCCGCCGCCCTCGGCCGGATCCCCGCCCGGGGCGACGCCGCCGAGGTCGACGGCTGGCGTTTCACCGTGCTCACCGTCGACCACCACGTGGCCGAGCGGGTCCGGGTGGCACGCATCACGGAGGACGCCCGATGACCGCGCTGCAACTCGCCGTCGGCGCTCTCACCCTGCTGACCAACGCCTTCTTCGTGGGCGGTGAGTTCGCCGTGATCTCCGTACGGCGCAGTCAGATCGAGCCGCGCGCGCAAGGGGGCGACAAGCGCGCCCGCGCGGTGCTGTGGGGTCTGGAGCACCTGTCCGCCCTGCTGGCCACCGCGCAACTGGGCATCACCGTCTCCTCGCTGGTGCTGGGCGCGGTCGCCGAGCCCGCCATCGCGCACCTGCTCGAGCCGGGCTTCGAGGCCGCGCACGTCCCCCACGCACTGGTGCACCCGATCTCGTTCGTGATCGCCCTGACGGCGGCCACCTATCTGCACATGCTGGTCGGCGAGATGGTGCCCAAGAACATCGCGCTGGCCGCTCCCGAGCGCTCGGCGCTGCTGCTCGGCCCACCGCTGGTGGCCGTCACCCGCGCGTTGCGGCCGGTGGTCTTCGGTGTCAACGCCTTTGCCAACGCCCTGCTGCGGCTGTTGCGTGTCGAGCCGAAGAACGAGGTCGCGGCGGTCTTCACCGACGACGAACTGGCCCGTCTGGTCCAGGACTCCAGCGCCGCGGGCCTGCTCGACGCCTCGGGCGGCGAGCGCCTGCGCGACGCCCTGGAACTGGGCAGCCGTCCGGTGGGGGAGATCCTGGTGCCGGCCGGGCGCATGGTCACCGTCGGTGAGCGGGTCACCCCGGACGAGCTGGAGCGGACCGCCGTCGCGTCGGGCTTCTCACGGCTGCCCGTCACCGGCGCCGACGGAGGCGTCCTGGGCTTCCTGCACATCAAGGACACCCTCGGTGCGGCCGAGCGCGACCGGGCCTTCCCCCGCAGCGCCCTCCACCCCGTCATCCGGCTCCGCCCGACCACCCCGCTCGATGACACGCTCACCGCCTTGCGGGCGGCGGGCACCCACCTCGCGGCCGTCACGGAGGACGACGGCACACTGCTCGGTTACGTCACCATGGAGGACGTCCTCGAGGAACTCGTCGGCCCCGCCACGGCGGCTGCCGGGGAGGCGGAGGCGGCGGCCTGAGTCGCCACCCGGCGCCTTCGCGCGAGGCCGCCCGGCCGCCGGGGCCGCTCGGCAGCGCGGCACCGAGGGGCTTCGGCGTGAGCGGGGGCGCCGGGGCTTCCCGTACGTGGGGACCGGCCGCCCGCCCGCCGGCGGACGGACGGGTCGGCTTCCGCGCGTCCTGGCTTCCGCGTCCAGGCCTTCGCCTGCGGCCGCGCGGCGGGAGCAGGCTCAGCGGCCTGCCCCGCCCGTCTCGTCCGTTCTTCGGATCACGTCCCCGGGGGCTGCCCGGATGACCCGGGGGCCGGGCCGCGCCGGGTCGTCGTCCGCGGCCGCGGCCTCGCTCTTGAGGATGCGGGTCGCCTTCCCCGCGGAGCGGACGAGGTCCGGGAGCTTCCTGATGCCTATGAGGACGACGACCACGATGAGCAGCAGGGCGAGTTCGCTGAGGCCGAACATCGTGCGGATCCTCCGGCTGGACAAGGCGCGGGGCGCCGGAAGTGACGCCCATGGGAAACTACAGCACCGGCAGCTCCTCACGGCAGTGAGGGGGAGCGCGGAGCGCCGCCGGAAGGCCGACGATCCCGGCGGGGCAGCCTCAGCGGGGTGCGCCGACCGTGGCGGCGGCCCGCAGTTCGCGGGCCGGGTTGCCGCCCCAGCGGGCCCGTTCCGGCATCTCCTCGCCCTTCATCAGGAAGGAGTCGGGGGCCAGGACCGCCTCGTCGCCCATCGTCACGCCGTAGTGGACGAGGGCGCCGACGCCGACGGTGCAGCGGCTGCCCAGCGCGGTGCGCTCCGATTTGAAGGTGCCGTCCTCCTGCGAGTGGCACTGGATCCGGGTGCCCTCGTTGAGGACGCACTCGTCGCCGATCGCCACCAGCGACCGTTCCGGAACATAGCAGCCGTCGTCGAAGACCCGGCTGCCGATGCGGACGCCGAGCAGCCGCCACACCAGGGGCTTGAAGGGCGTGCCGTTGAACACCGCGATCGCCTCGGTCGGGTTGGTGATCTTCCAGTAGCGCTCGTGCCGCCAGAAGGGGCGTTCGTAGATCGAGCAGTACAGCGGGCGCAGACCCCGCCGGCCCGCGGTGGCGCGTTCGGTCAGCACCATGCCGATGACGGCGAACAGCACGGTGAGGACGTTGGCGAGCGCGATCACCGCGGCGCCGAGCGTGTCATAGAGGTCCGCGGCGGCCGACACGACCAGGGTGACCGCGAAGAAGAACAGCCATCGCGACCCCAGGTGCAGGGCCATGGTCGCGGCGTTGTGCCGGTTCTTGGCCGCGAGGCGGCGCCGGAAGGTCGCGCGGTCCTCGACGAGATGGTCGAACCTGCTGTCCCGCAGGACGGATCGGGGGATCTCGAAGCTGGGCGAGCCGAGCAGGCCGACGCCCTCACGGACCTCCCCGTCCAGCGGGACCATCACCTTGGTGGCCAGCAGGCAGTTGTCGCCGGCCCTCGCCCCGGCGGGGAAGGGGATGTAGTTGCCCAGGAAGTTGCGCGGGCCGATCGACACCTCGGTCGTGCGGAAGGAGGAGCCGGTGTAGTCGGTGTTGATCACCGACAGCCCGTCGGCGACCATCGTTCCCCGGCCGACCCTGGTCAGGTGGGGGGCGTCCTGCCGTACGGTGAGCCCGAAGTTGGAGCCGGTCTGCTCGACGTCGCCCAGGTCGTAGCCGAGGCGGCTGAGATAGGGCACGATCGCCGAGCTGTCCCCGAACAGGACCTTGGGGAACCGCCGGTTGGTGAGGAAACCGACGGCGCGGTGCACGCCGTAGTGGAAGCCGAACAGCGGGTAGTCCCTGCCCGGCCGGACGAAGCGGCCCAGCAGGCGCGGGAGGGCCACCGAGAGCAGGAGGCCGAGGGCGACGGCGCCGAAGAAGAACATCGCGGAGACGGCCAGCGCGTCGGCGTAGAACGACCAACCGGTCAGCGCCACGGTCTCGGGCCGCAGCAGCGTGCTGGACTGCGGTATCGCGGAGATCAGCAGGGCGCCGCCGCCGACGGCCAGGGGCACGTAGGCGATCAGAGCCGTCAGCACCTGTGTGGCCCCGTAGCAGGCCCGGCGGACGGGGCCGCAGCGGGCGGGACGGGCGCCGTTGCGGTAGTCGACCTCGGTCGGCTGGGCCGGGGACCCGTGCCATCGCGCACCGTCGGGCACCCACTGGCCGGCGTGCAGCGAGGAGGAGTGGCCGAGCTGGGAGCCGTCACCCATGCCGGTCTCGATGTCGAGCACCGTCGCCTCGCCCACCAGCACGTCCCTGCCGAGAGTGACCGGCCCGGTCCGGATGACCCCGGACTGCGCCCGGTAGCAGTTGAGGAAGGAGTCCTTGCGGACCACCGATCCGTCGCCGATGGTGAGCAGATCGGTGCAGACGGGGACATGGCGGGTGAGGACCGTCACCCGCCGTCCGATGTGCGCGCCGAGCGCCCGCAGATAGAGGGAGTAGACCGGCGACCCGGCGAACAGCGCCAGCGGATTCGCCCGGATCAGCGTCTTGGCGCACCAGAAGCGGACGTAGGCGATGCTCCACAGCCGGATCTCCCGAGGACTCCACCGGCCGACCAGAGCCCACTTGCCGACGATCGGCAGCACGCACACGCCGAGGAAGACGGCGGCCCCGAAGACGACCGCGCGCAGATAGGTGTCGAGCAGTCCGGAGCCGTCCGCGATCCAGTCCACGCCGCCCGCCAGGACGACGGCCGCCGCGAAGGAGTAGGCGAGGAAGAACAGCAGTTGCAGCGCCGCGCACAGCGCATAGTGCGGCGTACCGGACGGTCCTCCCCGCGCGCCCGGCCCGGAAGCCTCCTGTGCCGGGGACGTGGCGGGCGGGGCTGCGGCAGCCGGGGCCGCGGCCGCGGCCGCCGGGGCGGCAACGGGAGGAGCGTCCGCGAGGGCCGCCGCCAGGCTCCTGACCGTCGGGTGCCGGTAGACGTCCTTGATCGAGACGGATGGCACGTCATCGCGCTTCCTGAGCCGCGCGCAGAAGCGGGCCATCACCATGGAGTCGGCGCCCAGGTCGGTGAAGAAGTTGCTGTCGAGCGGGACCTGCTCGACCTGCACCACCGGGGCGAGGACCTCGGCGATGACGCGCTCGCGGCCGGCGACCGCGGACGCGTCGTGTCCGGGGCCCGGGCCGTCGCGGCGGGGGTTGGGGTCGGGTGTCAGGAGGTCGACCGGCATGTCCGCCATGGCGGCTCCATAAAACGTGCGGACCGCAAGCGGTCGAGCGGGGAGCCGAGGCGAGACCGTCTCGGCCGACGTCCGAGCGAGCGATCCGGATGGGGTGGGTGGGGCTGTCCGGCATCGGGTACAGGTGCCTGCTACTCGCAGTCTTTTACCTCGGCGCCGCTCATGCCAGTCGGCCCGGCGACACCCTCGGTGAGACGGCATCGTCGGGACGTGATAAGGCCTGGTGGCGGGGTGTGCGGGGCCCTCGTCGGCAGTGCCCGGCCGTGGGTCACGCCGGGCGCCGCATGCCACGGCGGGCGGTGGGTCGCGCCAGCGCGCGCGTGGGGGGCTTGTGCCCGGCACCTCGGTCGACGCAGAACGCGACGACCTTTGGCTGTACATCGTTGTCCTGCCGGACGACGGCGGCCGCCCGCTGGTCGCACGGGGCCACGCGCCCCCCACCCGTAGGGTCACGGCCCCACCGCCGAAGGGTCTATGAGGGCTTCGACTTCGGTTCGGGCGCAGGCGAAGGCGCGGGGACAGCCCACGGAGCAATGTTCAAGACCTGTGGATCGGCTCCGGGAGGAACGCGGAGGGCGTACCTTCCCGAATGATCCGCCGATGGCCATCGAGTAGGCCGACGTTGCAGCGTCGGCCGGGAAGGCACGCCCTGTGCACACCGTGGTCGACGAAGACGGCACCACGCGAGGCGGCTCCCTGCTGGACGAGGTCGTCCGCGAGGGCGCCCGGCGGATGCCGGCCGCCGCGCTGGAGGCTGAGATCAGCTCCTGCATAGCCAAGTTGGCGAACGAGAAGGACGAGACGGGTGGCCGCGCTGGTGCCCGCTTCGAACACGGCCGGCTCGTCGAGCGCCCTGAGGCGGCGGCGGTATGACCGGTCCCCTCGCGGTTCTGGTCAACGGGCTTCCCGGCGCGGGGAAGACGACCCTGGCCCGCACCCTGTCCCGTCACCTGAGGCTGCCGCTGTTCTGCAAAGACGTGATCAAGGAGGCCCACGCCGATGTCCTGGGGGCGGAAAGGGCCGACTCGCCGCAACGACGCTGGAACGCCTCACTCGGCGCTGCCGCCAGCGAGACGATGTGGGCGCTGCTGGCGGACGCACCTGCCGGCGCCGTCCTGGAATCCTGCTGGTCGACCGACTCTCGCGGCTTCGTCCTGCGGGGCCTGAACCGCGCCGACAATCCAGCTGTCGTGGAGATCTGGTGCGACGTCCCGCTGGAGACCGCCCGACGTCGCTTCGAAGCCCGGCATCCACGCCATCCGATCCACGGAGACCTGCTTACGGACGACGACTGGGAGCGCTGGCGACGCACGGCACTGCCACTCCAGGTCGGCCCGACCCTGCATGTCGACACCACCCGGCCGGTCGACCCCGGCACCGTCGTCGCGTGGGTCCGAGCAGTGAGCCGCGGTCATTCCGGTGACGGCCCGAACAACACGGCCGACGGGGCTTGACAATGCGCGGGGAGGCCTGCCCGAACCGAACCCACGGGGGCCCCTCCGGTCCTTCTCCTCCCGATCTGCAGCAGGGCACGTCAGTTCGTGACGGACCCTCCTGCAGATCGAGGTGAGAGACCGTGAGGCCTCTCGGCGGCAGCAGCCGTGGAGCGTCACGGAGTCCACGTAGGTCTCCGAAACCCGATCGCCGGTTGTCGAACGTCATGTGCGGTGCGGGACGGTTCCGTCCTGCCAACGGTAGAGGTCACGCAGCAGGGAAATCTCGCCGCCGTGATGGATCAGCTCCCTGTTGACGTGCAGGATTCTGTTCTCCATGGGGAACCGCTCGGGACCTACCATGGGCGGATTGTCCAGATCAGCGTCCGAGAGCGTGCGGACCCCCGCGTTCCATCTCCCGTACATCTCATCGAGCTGTCTCAGCGCCTCGTCAGCGGTTCCCGCGTAGGCGAATGTCCGGGAGTCGACGTCCTGGCCGCCGAAGTACCATCCGACCCGATAGCCCAGGCACGAGACGATGATGTGCGCCAGCCGCCAGGCAATCGTGGTCACCGGTGCCGGCGCCGGGTCAGGGGACGCATAGTCCATCGTCCACTTGTCCGACCCTGCCGACATCGGTGCGGCCGACGAGCCACGTGGGCGAATGCTCCAGCAGTCGCGCACCGGCTCCCAGAAGTACTCCTCGTCGGTAAGGCCGTCCAGCCGTGGCCGCAGGTTCTTGCGCCAGTACCAGTCCAACTGCTCCGCGAGCCGCTCGCTTCGTGTCATTGAGGCACACTACAGACGAGGTTGAGTCGAGACTCAGGCCAGGTGGTGACCGGCCTCGTGGCCTCACTCGAATCGCGAGGTGTCTCCCGCGCCCCGCCGTACGATCTCTGCCACGCCGCCGGAGAAGTCGATCACCGTCGTCGGCTCGGTGCCGCAGTCCCCGGAGTCGACCACGGCATCCACCACGTGATCGAGCCGATCCTTGATCTCCCAGCCCTGAGTCATCGGCTCCTCCTCGTCAGGCAGCAGCAGTGTGCTGGACAGCAGCGGCTCGCCCATTTCGGCCAGCAATGCCTGGGTGACCACATGGTCCGGGATGCGCACACCCACGGTCTTCTTCTTCGGGTGCAGCAGCTTGCGCGGCACCTCACGGGTGGCCGGGAGGATGAAGGTGTAGCTGCCGGGCGTGGACGCCTTCACGGCCCGGAACACGTCATTGTCCACCTGCACGAACTGGCCCAACTGCGCGAAATCCCGGCACATCAGCGTGAAGTGGTGCCGGTCGTCGAGGTGGCGGATCGAACGGATCCGGTCCATGCCGTCCCTGCTGCCCAGCCGGCAGCCCAGCGCGTAACAGGAGTCGGTGAGGTATGCGATGAGTCCTCCCGACCGCACCGCGTCGGCGACCTGGGCGATGCTGCGCGGCTGGGGGTTCTCGGGGTGCACGTCGAAGTACTTCGCCATCTGCCGAGCTTATGCCGTAACCGGGTGTCGCACGCACGGGGCCGCGCCCCGTCGTCGCAACTACCGCTTCGGACACGGACAAGGGTCGAACGTCCGGGCCGGTCAATCCAGCAGGCCAGCCGTGAACGTCTGACGATGGTCCACCAGCCAGGCCTGCATGCGGTCCCAGCGTTCCCATCCACCACGGTCGGCCAATGCCCGGAGATAGACGAGGTCTCCGCCGGCCGCACGGTGGGCGACGAAGGCCCGGCAGACCTCCGTGGCCTGCTCGATGACGCCGGGCAGCTCGGCGCGGTCCTGTGCCGAGAGGCCGTAGCCGTCGGCAAGAATCCGCAGCCGTGCGGCCGCATCCAGCCCGTGGGGATGGAGAGCGGCCGCAGACTCGGGATCAAGCATGGGCACCCAATAACGGGCGGTCATGGCGATGTCCCAAAGGGCACGGCCCGGGGCCGCCAAGTCGAAATCGATCAGTGCCACGGCACGACCGTCACGGAAGACGACGTTCTCCGGGCACACATCGTTGTGGCACAACATCCTTCCCCCTTCCGGGTCGGCGAGGTCCGGGGGCCACTCGGCGCGGGTGTCGACCGCGACGGCCGCGCTGGACTCATGCAGACGCCGCAGCAGGCTGCCCACCGATCCGAGGGCAGAACTCGTCATCGCCCAGTCCGGGAACGGGGGTAGAGCCACGTCGCCAGGGATGAAAGTCAGCTGCTCACGGCCATCCGAGGTGAGACCGACAGGGGTCGGCGCCGCGTCGAAGCCGTGCTCCTTCAGCGCACTGAGATAGGCATGGAGGGCGCGCGCGTTGCGCGGTGCCGGTCGCTCCACCAACTCCCCTCGGCGGAAGACCGCCCCCGCGTTCGCCATTCCGCGGGTCAGCGCCTCGTCTTCAGCCGTCATGAGAATCACGCTATCGCCAGACCGACTGACAGGGGGCGACCCAGCCTTGTTGTGGGATCGGTTCCGATATATCGTTGGAGCATCGTGACCGTACGGCGATGGAAGGAGCGTAAGCAATGCGTTCCCGTGGACACGGACACTTCGGGCCGGGCCATCGCGGCCGCGGCGACCATGAACAGGAGGGGCGGCGCGCGGCGTTCGGCCCGTTCGGACCGCCGTTCGGCGGGGGGCCCTGGGGTCCCGGGCCGTGGCACGGCGGGCGGGGCGGCAGGGGAGGCCCGCGCGGACGGGCGCGGCGCGGCGACGTGCGTGCCTCGATCCTGGCGCTGCTCTCCGACCGGCCGATGCACGGCTACGAGATGATCCAGGAGATCGCCGAGCGCAGCGGCGGCGCGTGGAAGCCGAGCCCCGGCTCGGTCTACCCGACGCTGCAACTGCTCGAGGACGAGGGTTTGATCAGCAGCGCGTCGGAGGGCGGCAAGAAGCTCTTCACGCTCACCGAGGCCGGGCGCGGCGAAGCCGAGGCGGGGCCGGACGCCCCCTGGGAGGAGGCCGGGCGCGGCATCGACTGGGAGGCCATGAACGAGATCCGCAAGGCGGGCGCCGGTCTGGTCGACGCCTTCCGGCAGGTCTGGGCGACCGGTACGCCCGAGCAGCGCGACAAGGCGCTGGCCGTGGTCAACGAGGCCCGCAAGAAGCTCTACCTGATTCTCGCGGACGAGGACTGAGCCCCGCGAGGCGCCGTCGGCTCTGACACGCGGGTCTGGGCCGACGGCGTTTCTTGGTATGGCCGAAGCCCGTGGTCCGGGCGGCATGGGCCCTCGAGGCGCGTCGCCGGCGCCTGAGGTGCCGGGCCGCCCCGGAGCGGGGCGGCCCGGGATCCCGTCGCCCGGGTCAGGGACGGACGACGAGCTGGAAGGACTGCGCTGCCGAGCCGTCGCAGGTGCGCTGGACCAATGGGGTGCCGCTCGGGTCGCCGGTAGGGGCGGTGAGGCACTTGCCGCTGTGGCGGGCGGTGAAGTGGTAGCGCCCGCCGGACTCGGCGACGGGCAGCCACTGCTGGTTGCCGCCGCCGCCGTACGTCCACAGCTGGAGCGGGGCGTTGTCGGCGGTGGAGACGTCCGTGACGTCCACGGCCTTCGTCGTGTCGTTGCGGGCGGCCAGCCGTGTGTAGCCGCTGTCCGTGGCCAGCACGCGGAAGTCCTGCGCGGTGGTGGAGTTGCAGGTGTACTGCTGGATGACGGTGCCGTTGGCCGTGGCGGCGGCGCGGGCGTCCACGCAGCGGCCGCTGCCGGCGTTGACCAGGGAGTACCAGGACGTTCCGGAGATCGGGTCGGTGGGGGCCGGGCCGCCCGTGGAGCCGGTGCCGAGCCAGGTGAGTCCGTCGAGGAGGAAGGTGTTCTGGGTGGCGCTGGCGAAGGTCGACGACAGGCCGGTGTTCGTGTTGTAGTTCATGGCGTTGTGGCCGAAGTTGGCGTACAGCATGCGGTAGTTGGTGTTGGTCCACAGGATCGGGTAGTAGCCGCTGTACCACGTCTGGTTGGGGTCGGTTCCCAGGGGGAAGCCGGCCGGGTCGACGGACGCCAGGATGTCGATGTCCGGGTTCGCGCGCAGGTCGTTGCTCCAGCTGTACCACTCGCTCACCGACGAGGTGAACGTCGCGGGCAGGTGCGAGGTGGCGGGGTGGGAGCGGTCCTCGACGCGGAGCAGGGCGGTCGTCGGTCCCCAGGTGTTGGAGCGGAAGTTACCGCTGCCGAGGAACTGGTTGTAGAACCAGGGCCAGTTCTGCGCGCTGTCGGTCCAGGCCGAGACGTGGAAGCCCATCCAGCCGCCTCCGCCGCGCATGTACGCCTCGAAGCCGGCGCGCTGGGCGGCGCTCTTCGGGGCGTCGTCGAGGAAGAGGACGACCTGGTACTGCTTGAGCGCGTTGGCGTCGGTCAGCAGGTTCCAGTTGGTCGTCGAGGTGTACGTGAAGCCGTTGGCGGCTCCGGCTTGCGGGAACCACTGGTTGGCTTCCTTGACGAAGTCGATGTGGGCCGCGTCCCAGGTGCCGTTGTAGAACGCCAGCACCTTGAAGGGGGCGGCGGCGGGCGCCGGGGTGGCGGGTGCCGCGACGACGCCCAGGAGGACCGCGAGCAGCAGTAACAGGCGGGAGGCGACGCGCCTTACGGCGCTCGGGGCACGGGTCATGAGGCTCATGGGGGGAGGTCCTTCCCGGTCGGCGGACGCGGTGGGGTGCCGGTGGGGGAGCGTGGAGCCGTGCGGTGAGACGAGGGGAGGCCTTCTTTCCACTCGTGATTTAAGGAAGAAAAGAAGGGCGTCGTCAAGGCTTTGGTACAGACCAGTCGTGGCCATCGAACAGGGGCCTGCGCCCAGCGGCGACGCCCGACGGCGGCTCGGAGCCTCAGGCCCCGAGCCGCCGGTCCCCGGCAGCCGCAGCGGTGGGGCGGCCGGTCCGCCGGGGTGCGTTCACCTGGTGTGACCTGCGGTGTCGCATCCCGCCCAGTCGGCCTTTCCGTACGGCCGCCGACTGCCCGAACACCCCTGCGGACATCCGGGGCGAGGCGGCGCCGCCCATCCGGGGTGTGACGGGTCCCATCGTGCGACCTCTTGACGCGTCCGCTACAAAAGCCTAACTTCACGCCGTGAAGAAAGGGCGCACCGCCCTTTGAGCTGCTGTCGCATACATGGCCAGGCGCCTGCGCCCGGCCGTCCCCCACCTTCGTCATGCCTTCGCGGTATGCCGTCGCACGCTTCGGCATGCCCGCTCACACCCCCACGGCGCCGCGCCCCGCGCGGCACAGGAGTCTTCATGGGAATCCTCGGATCGCCGCCCCGCGGCGTCCCCGGACGCGGCCGGGCCCGGCGCCGCGTCGTACCGCTCGCCCTGGGCGCGCTCTTGGCCTCGGGCCTGTCCGTCGTCGTGCTGACCGCCCCGCAGGCCCAGGCCGCCACCCTCCCCACCGGCTGGGTGACGGTCGCCGCCAAGCACAGCGGCAAGTGCGTCGACGCCGCCGCCGCGGGCACCGCCGACGGCACCGCGGTCCAGCAGTACGCGTGCAACGGGACCGCCGCGCAGCAGTGGCGGTTCCAGCCGACCAGCGACGGCTACGTCCGCGTCGACAACCGCAACGACGCGAGCAAGGTCTGGGACGTCACTGACGTCTCCGCCGCCGACGGAGCGCCCGTCCAGCTCTGGTCGTACTCGAACGGCGCCAACCAGCAGTGGCTGCCGGTCGAGGAGGCCGGCGGGACCTACCACTTCGTGAACCGCAACAGCGGCAAGTGCCTCGACGTGCCCGGCGCCTCCACCGCCGACAGCGCCCGCATCCAGCAGTTCACCTGCAACGGCACCGCCGCGCAGTCCTTCAGCCTGGGCTCCGTCGACGCGCCGCAGAACCCGCCCGGCACCCCCGATCTCGGCCCGAACGTCTCGGTCTTCGACCCGTCGATGTCCTCGGCCGCCATCCAGAGCCGCCTCAACCAGGTCTTCGGCCAGCAGGAGTCCAACCAGTTCGGGTCCCAGCGCTACGCCCTGCTCTTCAAGCCCGGCAGCTACAGCGTCGACGCCAACGTCGGCTTCTACACGCAGGTCGCGGGTCTCGGCCTGTCGCCGGACGACGTGACGATCAACGGCGCCGTCCACGCCGAGGCCGACTGGTTCCAGGGCAACGCCACCCAGAACTTCTGGCGCTCGGCCGAGAACCTGTCCGTCAACCCCTCCGGCGGCACCGACCGATGGGCCGTCTCCCAGGCGGCCCCGTACCGCCGGATGCACGTCCGCGGCAACCTGCAGCTGGACGACGGCGGCTGGTCCAGCGGCGGTCTGATCGCCGACTCCAGGATCGACGGCCAGGTGCGCTCCGGCTCGCAGCAGCAGTGGCTGTCGCGGAACAGCCAGTGGGGCAGCTGGACCGGCTCCAACTGGAACATGGTCTTCGTCGGTGATGTGGGCGCGCCCGCGAACAGCTTTCCCAACCCGCCCTACACCACCGTCGCGCAGTCCCCGGTGACCCGGGAGAAGCCGTTCCTGTACGTCGACTCGGCCGGGGCCTGGAAGGTCTTCGTCCCGTCGCTGCGCACCAACACGCAGGGGACGACCTGGGCCGGCGGCAACCCGGCGGGCAGCTCGCTGCCGCTCGACCAGTTCTTCGTCGTCAAGCCCGGCGCCACCGCCACCGACATCAACGGCGCGCTGGGGCAGGGCAAGAACCTGCTGTTCACGCCAGGCGTCTACCACCTCAACCAGACGCTGAACGTCAACCGCGCCGGCACCGTCGTCCTGGGTCTGGGCCTGGCGACCCTCGTCCCGGACAACGGCATCACCGCGGTGAACGTCGCGGACGTCGACGGCGTCAAGATCGCCGGACTGCTCATCGACGCGGGCACCGCCAACTCGCAGACGCTGATGCAGGTCGGCCCCGCCGCCTCGGCCGCACGGCACACCACCGACCCGACCTCGCTGCACGACGTCTTCTTCCGCATCGGCGGGGCGGGCGTCGGCAAGGCGACGCAGAGCCTGGTGGTCAACAGCTCGGACGTCATCGGCGACCACCTGTGGCTGTGGCGCGCAGACCACGGCAGCGGGGTGGGCTGGAACACCAACACCGCCGCCAACGGACTGATCGTGAACGGCACGAACGTGACGATGTACGGGCTGTTCGTGGAGCACTACCAGCAGCACCAGGTGATCTGGAACGGCAACGGCGGCCGCACCTACTTCTTCCAGAACGAGATGCCGTACGACCCGCCCAACCAGGCCGCCTGGATGAACGGCTCCACGCGCGGCTACGACGCGTACAAGGTCAGCCCCTCGGTGACCAGCCACGAAGCCTGGGGCCTGGGCAGTTACTGCTACTTCAACGTCAACCCGTCCGTCGTCGCCGACCGGGCGTTCGAAGCCCCCGCGGTGTCCGGGGTCCGCTTCCACAGCATGGTGACGGTCTCCCTCGGAGGCACGGGCACCATCAGCCGCGTCATCAACAACAGCGGAGGCCCGTCCAACTCCGCGACCAACGTGGCCAACCTCGTCTCCGGTCCCTGACGACCGGACGACGACGCGCGGGACCCGCCGCCGGGCTTGCCGGCCGGCGGCGGCCCCGCGCCCACACCACCCCCGCCGGCCGCTCCCAGCGGCCTGTCCCCCCACACCCCGCGCCGCCCCGGTGGCGCACACGAAGGAGCCGTCCCGTGCTGAAATCCGCCGTCAGAGCCCTCACCGCGGCCCCGGCCGTCCTGGCGCTGGCCGCCACCGCCGTCGTCGCCACCGGCGGCACCGCGAGCGCCGCCGCCAACCCCGGCCCCGGATTCCCCGCCCACTACGCCGCGCCCTACGTCGAGACCTGGAACTCGCCCTCGGCGATGACCGACGTCCGCAACGCGACGGGCCTGAAGTACTTCACCCTCGCCTTCGTCATCGACGGCGGCGGTTGCAACGCCCTGTTCAACGGCGAGACCTCCGTGACCGACGCCGGCTGGACCTCCGCGGTCAACTCCCTGCGGGCCGCGGGGGGCGACGTCATCGTCTCCTTCGGCGGCGCCTCCGGCACCGAGATCGGCCTGTCCTGTACGAGCGTGTCCGCGCTCAAGGCCCAGTACAAGAAGGTCGTCGACGCCCTGAACCTCACCCGGATCGATCTCGACATCGAAGGCGGCGCGCTCGGCAACACCGCGGCCAACGACCGCCGCAACAAGGCGCTCGCCCAGCTCCAGCAGGAGTACGCGGCCGCAGGCCGACGGCTCGACGTCCAGTACACCCTGCCCGCCATGCCCTACGGACTGGACGACAACGGGAAGAACCTGCTCTCCAACGCCAAGAGCAACGGGCTGAACGTCAACCTCGTCAACATCATGACGATGGACTACTACGACGGGACCCGTGACATGGGCAAGGCGGCCACCGACGCCGCCACCGCCCTGCGCGGCCAGCTCGGCGCCATCTGGCCGGAGAAGTCCGACGCCCAGTTGTGGGCGATGGAGGGCAACACCCCGATGATCGGGGTCAACGACGACACCAGCGAGATCTTCACCACCGGCAACGCCGCCACGCTCGCCGCCTTCGCCACGTCCAAGGGCATCCAGGAACTCGCCTTCTGGGCGATCGGACGTGACAAGGCCTGCGCCACCAACGGGCAGCTCTCCGACAACTGCAGCGGCACCCCGCAGAGCGCCTGGCAGTTCTCGTCCGTGTTCAACACCGTGACCGGCGGCGGCACCACGCCGCCGCCCACCGGCTCCACCGGCCAGGTGACCGGCCTCGGCGGCAAGTGCGTCGACGTCGCCGCCGCGAGCAGCGCCAACGGCACCGCCGTCCAGATGTACGACTGCAACGGCACCGCCGCCCAGCAGTGGACGGTCGGCACCGACGGCACCCTGCGCGCCCTCGGCAAGTGCATGGACATCACTGCCGCCGGCACCGCCAACGGCACCAAGGTCCAGTTGTACGACTGCAACGGCACCGGAGCCCAGGTCTGGCAGCGCGGCAGCGGGGACAGCCTGGTGAACCCCGCCTCCGGCAAGTGCCTGGACGTCACCGACAAGTCCACCGCCAACGGCGCCCGGCTGCAGATCTGGTCCTGCACCGGCGCCACCAACCAGCAGTTCCGCCTCCCGGCCTGACGGGCCCCACCGCCGCCGTCCGGTGCGCCGCGCATCCGACGCACCGGACGGCCGCGTGCCAGGATCGGGACGTGACTGACGACCTGGCCCCTGTGACCGCCGAAGCCCTCCGGGAGCGCATGCGCTCCGCGCCCGTCCTCGCCGGACCCCTGCCCGCCTTCGATCCCGCCGCCGCCGGACCGGAACCAGGGCCGCTGTTCGCCCGCTGGCTGGCGTACGCCCTCGACGACGGCGTCCCCGAGCCGCACGCGATGACCCTCAGCACGGCGGGCGCCGACGGCCGCCCCTCGGCCCGGGTGCTCATGCTGCGCGGCGTCGACCTCGGCCTGCCCGCCTTCCACTTCGCCTCCGACGCGGCCAGCCGCAAGGGCCGCGACCTGGCGGACCGCCCCTACGCCGCGCTCAGCTGGTACTGGCCGCGGCACGGCCGGCAGATCCGGGTGACCGGACCGGTCGAGGCCCTGGACCGGTCCGCCGCCCGCCAGGACTTCCTCGGCCGCCGCGAAGTCTCCCGTGTGGCGGGCTTCACGGGCGTGACGAGCGCCCCGCTGGAGAGCCGCCGTGCCTACGAGGAGGCGCGGCGCGAGGCCGCCGAGCACGTCGCCGCCCACCCCGACGACGTGCCGCGGGGCCACACCGTCTACCGCCTGGTCGCCGACGAGGCCGAGTTCTGGCAGGCCGCCCCCGCCCAGGACCACGTCCGCCTCCTCTACACCCGCGACCCCGCCGCACCCGGCGGCTGGACGCGGGGACTGCTCTGGCCCTGAGGACTGCTGAGGCGTGACGGCAGACACCCCGGCCCACCCCCGAGCCGGACCCGGGCCGAGGGCCGAGGTCGGGGCCCGACCGGACGTCGGTGGTGGCGTGCGGAACGGTGGCGGGAGTGACAGCCACTACCTGGATGACGGTCCTGTCGCGAGCTGTCATCATGGCCCGATGCATGTCTCTCAGGGGAGGAACGCGGGGCTCTGGCTCGCGCTGGTTTCCGCGTTCGCGTTCGGCGGTTCGGGGGTGGTGGCCAAGCCGCTGATCGAGGCGGGGCTCGACCCGCTGCACGTGGTGTGGCTGCGCGTCGCCGGGGCGACCCTCGTCATGCTGCCCGTGGTGGTGCGGCACCGGTCGCTCCTGCTGCGCCGCCCGGGACTGCTGCTCGGCTTCGGCCTGCTCGGCGTCGCGGGCGTCCAGACCCTCTACTTCGCGGCGATCTCCCGCATCCCGGTCGGCGTCGCGATCCTGGTGGAGTTCCTCGGCCCGGCGCTGTTGCTGGGCTGGGTGCGCTTCGTCCAGCGCAAGGCGGTCAGCAGGGCCGCCGCGATCGGGGTCGTGCTGGCCGTCGGCGGCATGGCCGCGGTGGTCGAGGTGTGGTCGGGGCTCGCCTTCGACCCTCTGGGCCTGGCCCTCGCCTTCGGCGCCGCGTGCTGCCAGGTCAGCTACTTCGTGCTGGCCGACCACGGCAGCGACGGCGACGACGCCCCCGACCCGGTCGCCGTCATCGCGTACGGCCTGACGATCGGCGCCGTCGTGCTGACGGCGGTCTCCCGCCCGTGGTCGATGGACTGGTCGGCGCTCACCCGGCAGGCGGCCCTCGGCGATGCCGACGTGCCCGCCATCCTGCTCGTCGGCTGGGTGGTGCTGGTGGCGACGGTGCTCGCCTATCTCACCGGCGTGGTCTCCGTGCGGCGGTTGTCGCCGCAGGTGGCCGGCGTCGTCGCCTGCCTGGAGGCGGTGGTCGGCACCGTCTTCGCGTGGGTGCTGCTGGGCGAACACCTCGGCACGCCGCAGATCGTCGGCGGCACGCTCGTGCTGGCGGGGGCCTTCGTCGCCCAGAGCGCCAAGAAGCAGGGCACGAGCACGGTGGTGGCAACGAGCCCTGCGGACACGGGGGCTGCCGCGCCCGCGGCACACCAGATGTGAACGGGTGCCTTCACGTCGTACCGCACACCCGTGTGCGTGCGTCCGAGCGCTGCGACGGCCCGGGTCGTCCAGGTCGGCGCGGGCCGCGGGGGAGTGCGCACCGGCCCACCGAGAGAAGTCACCGGCACCACGAGGCCGGCCGGCCGTGCCCGACCGCGCCGTCTCCGTGTCGCGTTCCGCACAACCATTCCGTCCCACGGCGTGTCATACACCGCGCCGGACAAGGAAAACGGGCTCTTTCCGGACACCCCCGCACCGCCCGGTCGTACGTGAGCGAAGGAGCCGCTCATGCGCAAGAACCGTTCGGCTGCGGTCACCGCGGCGTCATTTCTCCTCATCACGGGTGCGGCCGTCGCCACCGCGCCCGCGTCCGTCGCCGGGACCCCCGGCGGCACCCACGCGAGCGACCGCAACCGGGACTTCAACGGCGACGGGTACGAGGACGTGCTGACCGGGGCGCCCGGCGCCACCGTGGGCGGCCGGTCCGGCGCCGGGGTCGTCACCGTGCAGTACGGCGGCCCCAAGGGGGTCACCACCAGCGCCAGGGTCTTCAGCCAGAACACCTCCGGTGTGCCCGGCGCCGCCGAGACCGGCGACGCCTTCGGCCGGGCCGTGGCGAGCGGCGACCTGGACGGGGACGGTTACGACGACGCCGTCGTCGGCATCCCCGGCGAGGACCTGAACGGCGTCGGGGCCGACGCGGGCGGCACCGTGATCCTATGGGGCTCGGCGAAGGGGCTGTCCGGCACCGCGAGCGAGTGGCTGCAGTCCGTCAGCCCCGCCAAGGGCGAGCGGTTCGGCACCGCACTGGCCGCGGGGCACTTCACCACCTACGTCCCGGGTGACCTGCTCGCCGTCATCGACACGGTGGGGCTCTCCGTCTACCAGTACGAGTCCGCGCCGCAGGCCGCGGCCCGCAAGGGCGGCGGCTCGTTCACGCCCTTCGAGGACCGGCGGCGCATGCCGCCCGCCCGGCAGGCCCAAGGGCCGGGCATCGCGCCGATGTCGCTGACCACCGGGGACTACGACGACAACGGCCTGGCCGACCTCGTCGTCTCCGGTGTCAGCCTGGGGAACGAGCCGGGCCACGGCTGGTCGTACGTCATCCTGAGCGACGACATCGATCCGCTGCCCGTCACCGCCCTGCGTGGCGGACCCGTCGTCGCCTCCGGCGACATCGACGGCGACGGTTTCGACGACCTTGTCACCGGCGAGCCGCAGAGCCCCGACGACGGCGGCGAGTTCGTGAACGGCGGCCTGGTGGGCGTCTACCACGGCAGCCGGGACGGACTGGTGGGCCAGGAGGGACCGGGCACCCCGCCGTACTGGTGGACGCAGGACAACCCCGGTGTGCCGGGCGTCGCCGAGCGCGGTGACGGCTTCGGCGCCGACCTGTCCGTCGGCGACGTCAACCGCGACGGGTACGCCGACGTGGCGATCGGCTCCCCCGGAGAGGACATCGGCAGCGTCGCCGACGCGGGGGCCGTGTGGGTGCTGCGCGGTTCGGCGAGGGGTCTGACCGCGACCGGTGTCCTGGACATCAACCAGAACACCGCGGGCGTCCCGGGCACCGCCGAGAAGGCCGACAGGTTCGGCGGGCAGGTCTCCTTCACCGACCCCAACCGCGACGGCTCCTACGGTCTGCTCGCCGGAGCCCCCGGCGAGAACACCGACGACGGCGTGGTGTGGGTGTTCTCGGCCGGGGCCGGCGGCCTCAAGCTGCCGGGGAGCTGGACGTACGGCGGCGGCTCGGTCGGCGCGCCCTACCAGAACGCCCGGTACGGCGCGGCGATGGACGACTAGACCAAGGCCGTGAAGTCGGTGGTTGGGCCGGGTTGTCAAGGGCCGGCGGGGCGAGGATTTCGATGCCGGTGGTGGCTTTGCAGCTGGTCCGGCCGATGTGGGCTCCTCGTGCCTGGTACGTGACAACCCAGCCTGAGCCATAAGTTCACGGCCTTGGCACTGGCACTACGATCGACCCGGCCGAGCTGACCGAGGACGAACGCCGACGCCTGGAGGCGGACTACCCGCGCAGAGTGTTCGCACACCTCGGCACGCGCGGCGTGCACTACGGCCCTTGGGACAGGCCCACGTCCCCCACTACCGCCAGGCCCTGGGGCGGGCCGCGCAGAGGATCGAGCATGGCACCGAGGCGGTCGAGGACGACGGGGAACATGGCCCGCTGCACGAGGGGGGTGAGCCGACGTACCGGCGGGCCCACGGTCGGGTGGAGTTCGTGGCCGGGTACGACGAGACCTCCGCCCGCGAGCACGCGGACGAGCGGGCGGCCACCGTCATCGACGGCGCCGGCCGCCCCATCGGCCGCGTGGTGGAGGCGGAACCGGCCGTCGGGCTCCGCACGCCATCAACGGCCGGTGGATACTGTGAACGCCGGAGGTGTCCGTGGCCGGGCCGGTCACGCGGCAGGCACGGTCCACTGCTGGTTGCTGCTTCCGGCGCAGTCCCATATCTGCAGCCGGGTGCCGTTGGCCGAGCTCGGGCCCGTCGCGTCCAGGCACCGCCCCGACTGGGGGTTGACCAGGGCGCGGCTGGAGCTGTTGTAGGTCCACTTCTGGGAGGCGCCGCCATTGCAGTCGCGCAACTCCGCCTTGGTCCCGTTGGCCGTGCCCGAGGCGGTGAGGTTGATGCACTTGCCCAGGGCCTGGACGGAGCCGTCGGCCGCCATCGTCCACTTCTGCGCGGCGGTGCTGTTGCAGTCGTACAGCTGCACGGCCGTTCCGTTGGCGCTGGAGCCGCCCGCCACGTCGACGCACTTGCCGCCGTACCCGGTGATCCGCCCGGTCGGCGCGGTGGTGCCGCCGCCGCCCGAGCCGCCGCTCGACGTGATGATGTACAGCGAATCGATCATGCCCAGCCCGGAGCCGTTGACCAGCTTGAAGGTGTGCTGACCGTTGCTGAGCCCGGTCTTCTCGAACACCACCTGTTGCACCTGCCTGGGGCCGGAGATCTTGAGATTGACGGTGCTCTGGAACACCCCGTCGATGTAGACGTCGACGGTCCCCTCGTCAACGTTCCTCTCCGACAGGTACCGGATACCCGTCCCGTTGAACGTGTAGGTCGCCACCGCACCCGGGATGACGGAGTAGTGGACGTCGTCGTTGAGGTCCCCGTCGATGCGGTTGCGCGCCCAGCTCCAGCCGGAGCCGTAGGTGAGGGCGTCGTCGTTGACCACCGGGCTGGGCGTCGGGTCCGGCGTCGGCGTGCCGCCGTCCGCACCGATGATGTACAGCGAGTCGATCATGCCCAGTCCGGAGCCGTTGACCAGCTTGAAGGTGTGCTGACCGTTGCTGAGCCCGGTCTTCTCGAACACCACCTGTTGCACCTGCCTGGGGCCGGACACCTTGAGGTCGACGGTCTTCTGGAACACCCCGTCGATGTAGACGTCGACAGTCCCTTCGTCGCCATTCCGCTCCGAGAGGTACCGGATTCCGGTCCCGGTGAAGGTATAGGCGGCGACCGCACCGGGGGTGAGGGTGTGATGGACGTCGTTGTTGAGGTCCCCGTCGATGCGGTTGACGGCGTGAACCCAGCTGCCGTCATAGGCGAGGGCGTCGTCGTTGACCACAGGAGACGAGTTCTGCCAGTTGTTGCTGCCGAGAGTGGGCGAGAAGTCGAGGGACCCGTTGACGAACGCGTAGGCCCCGGACCGCAGATTCTGCGCCACGTTGTCCGAGAAGGTCCCGGTGCCGATGACTCCCGAATTCACCCGGATTCCGTGCTCGCCCGGATTGTCGATCGTGTTGCCCTGGAACGTCACGTTCACATGGGTGCGATCGATGAGGACCGCCCCACGGAGAGCTCCGCGCAGAACATTGTTGGTCATGGTGACGTTCGTGTACGCGTTCGGGAACAGCGAGGAACTGCCCGGAGAGAAGATCCGCGCGCCGTACCCGACGCCGCTCCATCCGCCGCCGCCGATCAGCACGTTGCCGCTGATGGTGGCGGATTCCAGGGGTTGTCCGTGTTCACTGTAGATGCCGATTTCCATGGCGCTGATCTGAGAGACACTGTTCACCAGGTTGTTCATCACCTGGACGTTCTTCCCGCCGGCGACCCGGATGCCGTTGGCCCCCCAGGGCGCGACAGCAGTGTTGTTGAGGATCTTGGCGCCGTCGAGCTGGAGGGTCCCCTCGACGGAGTCGGCGAAGGTGGCGAACGCGTCGTCGCCCGTGCCGCGGGCGAAGCAGTTGCGGACGGTGACGTTGTCGCCGCGCCAGTCCGCGTTGTTGGAGTTGTTGATGTTGAATCCGTCGGCGTAGGAGTCGCTTGAGCGGCTGTTCTCCATGAGGCCGTTGCTGCCGGAGAGCCAGTTGGCCTGGATATGCCGCGTCCAGATCCGGTTCACGTGCCAGCCGAGCGCGCCGCTGGCCTTGACGCCGTAGTCCGCACCACCGCCCGCGCCCCGCCAGACGGCGTTCCCGTCGATCTGGATGTCGTTCAGCGTGGTCCCCGAGCCGACCAGGAGCTGTGAACGCCATCCTGCGGGAGTGGGGAGCGGAACCTTGCGGTAGAGCGTGGTGTACCACATGCCGGCGCCCTGAACCGTCACGCCGGTGAAGTCCAGCGAGAAGGAAGTCAGGCTGTTCGTCAGGTACTTCCCCGCCGGAATCCATACCGGCTTGCCCTGTGTCCGGGCGGCGTCCACCGTGTTCTGGATTGCGGCCGTCGAGTCCTTGGTGAAGGTCGGGTCCGCTCCGTAGCTGACGACGGACAGCGAACCGGCCGGCTGGGTCAGCGCCGGTCCGACGTCCTCCAGATCAACGGAGTCGACGTCGTAGACGGCGGCTGTGTTGGCGGAGTTTTTGCGGAGCGTGATGGTGCTGTTCGCGGGGATGGGGGAACCCGTGACCCAGACCGGGAAGTCGTTGTAGAAGTGGAAGGCCGTACCGCCGGCATTGGGGTCGTCCTGGTTGGGGTTGGTTCCCGGGTTGCGGTAGTTCCACGCCTGCACTGAACTCAGCGTGATCGCCTGACGGTACACGCCGTCCACGTACAGGTCCAAAGTGGCGGTGCTGCCACCTCCGGTCGCCGCATCGGGAATCGAGGCACGAACCACGAGAGTATTGGCCTGCTTGCCTGAACTGTTCCGTATCGTCACCGAATCGCCGGTGCTCTTCAACTCGGCCAGGGCGTAGCCGGATGCTTCGGTCTCCAGGGTGGCGACGGTGGGTACCGGATCTCCCGGCACGAGGTCGCGTATGCGTGCACCGCCGCCAAGCGTCCCGGATTCGGCTTCGACGGTCACGAAGGGCGTTGCGGCGCCGGCCGTCGGAACCTCCTGTGCGGCAGCAGTTGCGGCACCGGCCGCCGGAACCGACCGTGCAGCAGCATGTGCCTGGCTTCCGAGGGCAGGGGAAACAGCCAAAGCGGCGGCGATGAGCAACGTGGCTCCGCAGAATGAGGGTGAGACTCGTCGGGCTCTTCGGTGCATGTGTCCACCTCTTAGTCTTGGCGTGGTAAGACGGAGTGCGCGCCGCACTCCGTCGACTTGATCTACTGATCGGCTTGATCCGTGGGCTTGTTCCACTTGGGCAGCACAGTCGGGTGTGGCGATCAGCCTGGTTGTACCAGCCTTCGATGAATTCGAAGATCGCTGTGCGCACGGCTCCTTCACGGCTGGCCAGGCTGCTGTTTCAAGCAGGGCCGTGACCCCGAAAAGTTGCCTGGGCGGCGGGCGGTCAGCTGTGGTTCAACGGCCGGCAGGTCCAGTAAGGTCTCGCGCTCGTCGGCCTTGGCGCCGGTGAGTGCGAAGGCGACGGGGAGTCCGTGCAGGGGGAGCCGTCCCGGTAGCGGGCGAGGATGGGCATCGTGCGGCCCTTCTTGAGTCGGACCAGGACCTCGGCGCCGGTGGCGGCGATGTCGGCCACCAGGTTCTGGGCGGCGAAGTTGCGGTCGGCCAGCAGGGTCATCCCGGGCCGCAGGCTGGGCGGCAGGTGTGGGGCGTAGGTGGTCTCGCCCGAGGTGGTGGGTCCGAAGACGGTGTTGATGAGGGTGCGGGTGCCGCACGCGGCCAGGGTGAGCAGGCGCAGTCGGGGGTATCCGGTCCCGCGGTGGTTGCTGTTTGGTGAACCTGGTCAGGACGGCGGGGGTGTCGGGCACGGTCAGGGCGGTGGCGTCGAGCGCGACCACCAGCAGGCCGCGCCAACGGGTTCCTGCTTCCTGCGGGGTGGCGGCCGGGCCGCGCAGCAGGTGGAACAGCCACCGCAGCGGCTGTGGGCTCCGCTCCTCATGTCCGGGAAAGCGCAGCTCGACTACCCCCCGGACAACCCAGCCCGCGCCATGACTTCACGGCCTTGGTACTAGCCCGGCTGCCCGAGGCGGCGCAGCTGCTGGGTACGGGCGGCGTCGTCGCCCGGACCTCCCCGTTCGGCCAGCAGGCCGGTCACCCGCCACTGCGTCTCGCGCGGCTTGTTCCCGCCGAACTTGAACTTGGCGCGGACGTCGGTGACCTCCAGCCGCAGCCCGCGGATGCCCGGCAGCATCCGGCCGAACGGAGCCTCGCCCGGGACGACGGGGGCGTGGTCGCCGCGCGGCTGGAAGTGGGCGAGCTGACGGTGCAGCAGCTCCGCCTTCTCCTGGGGGTCGTCCACGAGGTGCGCCACGCAGACCAGTTGTACGGCGGCGTAGTAGCTGGTGGGGGTTCCGTGCTCGGGCGGGGTGCCCTCGGGGGCGTGCCAGGGGCCGGGGATGAAGGTGTAGTCGTCGACGACGCTCAGCGTCACCCGGGGGTGGGCCTCGATAGCGGCCCACAGCGGGTTGGGCCGGGCGAGGTGGGTGACGGCCTCGCGCCGTGCGGCGTCGTAGGCGAAGTGCAGCGGCTGGACGAACGGGGGCGCGTCGCCGAGGCCGTTGACGGCGAGCTGGCCGAAGTCGTGCGCGGCCAGCCAGTCCTGCCACTCGGCCTCGTCGGCGGGGGCGTCCCAGGGGTGTACGAGCATGCCTGCGGTCCTCTCAGCGCGCGGTGAGGTAGCCGGGGACGGCGATCGCCGGGTCCAGGCCGTCGGCGGGTTCGGGCCTTCCGTAGGCGCGGGTGACGGGCAGCACCCCCGTCCAGTGGGGGAGCGTCAGGTCCTCGGGGTCGTCGGAGGGCCCGCCGGTGCGTACCTTTGCGGAGACCTCGCGCAGGTCGAGGGCGATGACGGCGGTGGCGGCCAGTTCCCGGGCGTTGGCGGGGCGGCAGTCGCGGGCGCGGCCGGGCACGATGTGGTCGACGAGGGCGTCCAGGGCGGCGGAGCGCTCGGCGGGGTCGGTGACCTGGCGGGCCGTGCCGTGCACCACCACGGAGCGGTAGTTGACGGTGTGGTGGAAGGCGGAACGGGCCAGGACCAGCCCGTCCAGGTGCGTCACGGTCAGGCAGACCGCGAGCCCGGCGGCCTCGCCGGCGCCGCGCAGCGGAGGGGAGCCGGCGGAGCCGTGCACGTACAGCCTTTCGCCGACGCGGGCGTAGAGGGTCGGCAGCACGACGGGCGCCCCGTCGCGCACGAAGCCGAGGTGGCAGAGGTAGTCCGCGTCGAGGATCGCGTGCACCAGGTCGCGGTCGTACGAGGCGCGCTCGCGGCTGCGGGTCGGGACGGTGCGGTCGGTGGGAGCGTACGCGTCGGCAGCGGAGGGCGTGGCGGACATGGCGCGGTCCTTTGCACTAGTGCATAATGCTGTTTGTGCTAGGAGAGTACACGTTCACTGGCCGGGGCGCAGCGGAGATCGCGGCGAGCGTCGAACAGGCCGTCAGGGAAGGCGCGCTCGCCCCCGGCGCCGCGCTGCCGCCGCTGCGGGAGCTCGCCACCGGACTCGGCGTCAACCCGAACACCGTCGCCGCCGCCTACCGCCTGCTGCGCGACCGCGGCGTCATCGAGACGGCGGGACGCCGCGGCAGCCGGGTGCGGAGGCGTCCGGCGACCGCTCCGCGGGACGAGATTCGCCTGGAGGTGCCGCCCGGGGTCCGCGACCTGTCCACCGGCAACCCGGACACCGCGCTGCTGCCCGCCTTCGGCGAGGCGCTGGCCGAGGCCGCCGCCCGCAGCGCGCGGCAGCCCATGCTCTATGGGCAGGCGCCGGTCGAGGAGGAGCTCGCCGCCCTGGCGCGGGCCGCCTTCGATGCCGACGGGGTGCCGGCTGGCCCGGTCGGGCTGACCTCCGGTTCGCTCGACGCCATGGAGCGCGCGCTCACCGCCCACCTGCGGCCCGGCGACGCGGTGGCGGTGGAGGATCCCGGCTGGGGGAGCGTCTTCGACCTCGTCCCGGCCCTCGGACTGCGCGCCGTCCCGGTCGGCGTGGACGACGACGGCCCGCTGCCGCGCGAGGTGGAGGCGGCCCTGCGGCAGGGCGCACGGGCGCTGATCGTCACCGACCGCGGCCAGAACCCGACCGGTGCCGCGCTCGACGCGGCACGCGCCGGCGAACTGCGCGCGGTCCTCGGCGGCCACCCGCAGGTGCTCGTCATCGACGACGACCATGTGAGCGGCCTGACCGAGCTGCCGCTGCACCCGCTGGCCGGCAGTACCCGGCACTGGATGCTGGTCCGCTCCACGGCCAAGGCCTACGGCCCCGACCTGAGGCTGGCCGTCCTCACGGGCGACCCCGTCACCGTGGACCGGATCCGCGGCCGCTACCGGCTCGGGCCGGGCTGGGTCAGCCACCTGCTGCAGCACACCGTCGCCCATCTGTGGCGCACCGGCGCGGTCGACGTCGCGGCGGTCTCCGCCGCCTACGCCGCGCGCCGCGACACCCTGGTGCGGGCGCTGGCCGACCGCGGGGTCACGGCGTACGGCCGCAGCGGCATGAACGTCTGGGTCCCCGTGCCCGACGAGACCGGGGCCGTCGCCGGGCTGCTGCAGGCGGGCTGGGCCGTGGCTCCCGGCGCGCGCTTCCGCCTCGCATCACCGCCGGGCATCCGCGTCACCGTCTCGCCGGTCACGGTGGACGAGGTGCCGGCTCTGGCCGACGCGGTCGCCGCGGCGGTCCGCCCGCACCGCGCCGGGCGCTTCGGCTGACGGGAAAGGGCGGTTCAGCCTGCCGGACGGCGCTGGGTCAGCGCCGCTCCGGCGAGCACCACGAGGGCGCCGACCGGCTCGTTCCAGGTCAGGCGCTCGCCCAGCAGCGCCACACCGGCAGCTGTCGCGATGACCGGGATCAGATAGGTCACCATCGTGGCGATGGTCGGGCCCTTCTCCGCGACGATCCCGTACTGCAGGAGGAAGGCGATGCCGGTGCCCAAGGCGCCCAGCGCCACCACGGACAGCGTCGGCCAGAGCGGAAAAGCAGCCGGTGCGGACGTGAACAGCGGTGTCAGCACGGCCAGTTGGGCGGTGCCGAGCAGCAGTTGCGAGAAGGACATCGACAGGGCCGAGTTGCCGCTGCCGCTCAGGGTGCGGCGCACGTAGATCCAGCCCACCGCGTAACTCGCCGAGGCGCCCAGTGCCATCGCCGTGCCCGCCGGGTCCGTCCCGGAGAAGCCCTGCCAGGCGCCGAGCACGGTGAGCACGCCGACGAAGCCGATGCCGACCCCCGCGACGCGCTGCCGGGTCGGCTTGTCGTCCGAGAGCGCCGCCACGGACAGCACCATGCTCCACAGCGGGGTCGTGGCGTTGCAGATGCCCGCGAGCGTCGACGGGATGGTGAGCTCCGCGTACGCGAAGAGCGTGAACGGCAGGGTGTTCAGCAGCAGTGCGGCGACCGCCATGTGCCCCCAGGCGCGCCCGCCGCGCGGCAGCCGCTCCCGCTTCACCGCGAAGGCGGCCGCCAGCACGGCGGTGCCGAACGCCATGCGGCCGAGCGCGACCTGCAGCGGGGCGTAGGCCTCGGTGCCCACCTTGATGAACAGGAAGCTGAAGCCCCAGATGAGCGCGAGCACGGCCCAGCTGACCCGCCAGTCCACCGCGGGGCGGCGGACGGGAGCCGAGGGGGCGGCGGGAGCGGGACCGGGTGGGGCGCCGGCAGGGGACGGGGCGGCCGGGGTGGCCGGGCGGCGGGTGCTGGGTGCGCTCATGGCCCTCACCATGACGGATCGAACCTCTTAGGACAAGCGAGTAAAGCTGCTGATGATCACGTAGTGTTGCTTACATGTTGAACCTCGAGCGCCTGCGCATCCTGCACGCGATCTCCACCTACGGCTCGGTGAGCGCCGCGGCGGACGTGCTCCACGTGACGACCTCGGCCGTTTCCCAGCAGATGGGCAAGCTCGAACGCGAGACCGGTCAGACCCTGCTGGCCAAACACGGCCGCGGGGTGCGCCTCACCGACGCCGGCCGGCTGCTGTCCGGGCACGCGGGCCGCATCCTCTCGCTCGTCGAGCTCGCCCACTCCGACCTCGAGGCGCACCGCGGCGCCGCGGTCGGCGAACTGCGCCTGGGCGCCTTCCCCACCGCTGTGCGCGGGCTGTTCCCCCAGGCGCTGGCCGCGATCCGGCACGACCACCCCAGCCTGCGCGCGATGGTGCAGGAGATCGAGCCGCATGACGCGCTGGCCCGGCTCGTCCGCGGCGACATCGACCTCGCCGTCGTCCTCGACTGGTACAACAAGCCGCTCTCGCTGCCCGGGGGGCTGGCCAAGGAGCCACTGCTCGACGACATCGCCGACGTCGTCGTCCCCGAGGACCATCCGCTGGCCGGCCGCGACGAGGTCGACCTCGGGGAACTCGCCGGCGACGACTGGATCGGCTGGCCGGACGGAGGCTTCTGCCACGAGTGGCTGCTGTTCACCCTGCGCGGCAAGGGCGTGGAACCGCGTGTCGCCCACCAGGCCGAGGAGCACCCCACGGTCCTGGCCCTCGTCGCCGCCGGCCTGGGCGTCGCCGTCGTCCCGCGCCTCGGTCGCGGGCCGCTGCCGGCCGGGGTCCGCGCCATCCGGGTGCGCCACACCATGAAGCGCCACATCTACGCCGTCTGGCGCTCCGACGCCGACCGCCGCCCCGCCATCCGCGCCGCGGTGGAGGCTCTGCGCCGGGCGGGGGAGGACGTGATGGCCACCGAGGGCTGACAGCGGCCCGGCAGCCGGCGGAGGTGACGTACCTCAGTGCGCGCGCGGTGGCGGGCGCGGCGGCACACGGGGCGCTGCGGCGCGGCCGGTCCGGCCCTCGACCCGTGGACGCCCCGCGCCGGCCGCACTTCGCCGCGGCTTCCCGAGCCGACGAGGCGGGCCGGGTGAAGGCCGCACGCGGTGACCCCGCCGCCGGGGCCGGTCCGGGCGGCGTGCCGCGCGGCCTCGCCCCCTGCGCACCCCGTACGGAAGCGGCCGTGACCCACGGGCTGGGAGCGGTCGTGTCCACGAGGCAGTCGCCGGGGCCGCGCAGACAGCAGCGGCGACGGGCGGAGCCGCCTACCGGCCGGGGGCCGGGGGCTCAGGCCAAGGCCACGGAGTCCCCCTCCACCGTGATCCGCGCCGCCGGCAGCGGCTGGGTCGCCGGGCCGTTGGCGACGCTGCCGTCCTTGATGCTGAACCTGCTGCCGTGGCAAGGGCAGTTGATCGTGCCGTCCGCGACCTGGTTGACGGCGCAGCCCTGATGGGTGCAGATGGCGGAGAACGCCTTGAAGGAGCCCGCCTCGGGCTGGCAGACGACGACCTTCTCGTCGGGGAAGATCTTGCCGCCGCCGACCGGGATCTCCGAGGTCTTGGCCAGCGTCACCGCGGCGCCTCCGCCGCCGGGGGTCGAACCCCCGGTTCCCTGGCCGCCGCCCTGGGCGGGCGCGGCAGGGCTGACGGTGCCCGCGGCGTTCTTGTCGCCGCAGGCGGCCAGCGCGACCACGAGCCCCGCCGCGCCCGCGGCGGCGACCACGGCCCGGCGGGTCGGAACTCCTGCGATGCCAGTCGTGTCGGCCATGCGTCACACATCCTGTTGCCTTGTCCGTACCGGACCGCCTGCGGGGCCCGGGGGCGCGGGTCGCGCCCTGCCCTGTCCTACGGGCCGGACGGGTGAGCTGTTCAACCGATGCCGGAAAAATCTCCGGGCGAGGCGCGGGGCCCGGCTCGCGGGCGGCCGAGGCCCCGGAGGCGGCACCGCCTAGGATGCGCCCATGGAGGAAGTGACCGGGATCCGCTACGTCACGCCGTTGCGTGAGGGCGGATCGGTGCCCGGCGTCGTCGAGGCCGACGACCTGGGGACATACGTGGTGAAGTTCATTGGCGCCGCACAGGGCCGCAAGGCGCTGGTGGCGGAGGTGATCGCGGGGGAGCTGGCCCGGCGGCTCGGGTTGCGGGTTCCGGTGCTGGTGCGGTTCCAGTTCGATCCGGTGATCGGGCTCGGGGAGCCGGACCAGGAGATCCAGGACCTGCTGAAGGCCAGCGGCGGGCTCAACCTGGGCATGGACTTCCTCCCCGGTGCGCTCGGCTTCGACCCGCTCGTCTTCGAGGTGGGGTCCGGCGAGGCGGGGCGGATCGTGTGGTTCGACGCGCTCGTCGGCAACGTCGACCGCTCGTGGCGCAACCCGAACATGCTGGTCTGGCACCAGGACCTGTGGCTGATCGACCACGGCGCCTCGCTGATCTTCCACCACAACTGGAAGGGCGCGGACCAGGCCGCCGAGAAGCCCTACGACGCCGCCGACCACGCCCTCGCCCGCTTCGCCCCGGACATCGAGGCGGCGGTCCGCGACCTCGCACCGCGCGTGGACGAGGCGCTGTTGCGTGAGGTCACCGCCCAGATCCCCGACGAGTGGCTGGTGGACGAGCCCGGTTTCGCGAGCCCCGACGAGGTGCGGCGCGCGTACGAGCGGGTGCTGCTGGCGCGTGCCGGCACCGTGGGGGAGCGTATCGTCCTCGCCCCGAAGCGGCAGGAGAAGCAGGCGCCGCCGGAGTGGCTGCGCACCTGGGTCGAGGGGAAGGCCGCGAAGTGAGCACGGCGAGCGGGCGCGATGTGTTCGAGTACGCCCTGGTGCGCGTCATGCCCCGGATCGAGCGCGGCGAGCTGATCAACGCGGGTGTGCTGGTCTACTGCCGCGCCAAGTCCTTCGTGGGCGCCCGGGTCCATCTGGACGAGGACCGGCTGCGCTGCCTCGACCCCGATGTGGACGTCGCCGGCGTACGCGCCGCCCTGCGCGGGTACGAGGGCATCTGCGCGGGCGGCGAGCAGGCCGGGCAGGCGGCGGGGGACGATCCGGGGCGGCGCTTCCGCTGGCTGACGGCGCCGCGCAGCACCATCGTGCAGCCGGGCCCGATCCACACCGGGCTGACCGAGGACCCGGAGGCGGAGGTGGACCGTCTGCTGGATCTTCTGGTGCGCTGAGCCACACCGGCGCGGTGGGAGCGTTGACACAGGGTCACCGCGCTCCTACGGTTTCGGCTACGGGACGTACTAAGCGGTCGCTCACCTGCGCGACCGCTCCCCCCAGGGCTGAGGAGAGCAGATGTCGACCACCGAGCAGCGCGTAGCGATCGTGACCGGGGCGGCGCGCGGCATCGGCGCCGCCACCGCCGTGCGCCTGGCCGCCGAGGGTCGCGCCGTGGCCGTGCTGGACCTCGACGAGACCGCGTGCAAGGACACCGTCGAGCAGATCACCAAGGCCGGCGGCCGGGCCGTCGCCGTCGGCGCCGACGTCTCCGACGAGGAGCAGGTCGAGGCGGCGGTCGCGCGCGTCGCCGCGGAGCTGGGGGCGCCGACGATCCTGGTCAACAACGCGGGAGTGCTCCGCGACAACCTGCTCTTCAAGATGAGCGCCTCCGACTGGGACACGGTCATGAACGTGCACCTGCGCGGCGCCTTCCTGATGACGCGCGCCGTCCAGAAGCACATGGTGGACGCCGGGTTCGGCCGCGTGGTCAACCTGTCCTCGTCCTCCGCCCTCGGCAACCGCGGGCAGGCCAACTACTCGGCCGCGAAGGCGGGGCTGCAGGGCTTCACCAAGACCCTCGCGCACGAGCTCGGCAAGTTCGGCGTGACCGCCAACGCCGTCGCCCCCGGCTTCATCGCCACCGACATGACCGCCGCCACCGCGGCCCGCGTCGGCATGGGCTTCGAGGAGTTCCAGGCCGCGGCCGCCACCCGGATCCCGGTGCAGCGGGTGGGTCGGCCCGAGGACGTCGCCAACGCCATCGCCTTCTTCACGGGCGACGACGCGGGCTTTGTGTCCGGCCAGGTGCTGTACGTGGCCGGCGGCCCGCTCGACTGACCCGCGACAGGAGACCGCATCATGAGCACCCATCCCGACAGCGGCCGCGTCGCGATCGTCACCGGCGCCAGCCGCGGCATCGGCTACGGCATCGCACAGGCCCTGGTCGCCCGCGGTGACCGTGTGGTCATCACCGGCCGCAACGAGGAGCCGCTGAAGGAGGCCGTCGAACGGCTCGGCGCCGACCGGGCCCTCGGCGTGGCCGGCAAGGCCCACGACGAGGCGCACCAGGCAGAGGTCGTCGAGCGCACGATGGAGGCCTTCGGCCGCGTCGACTACCTTGCCAACAACGCCGGCACCAACCCGGTCTTCGGCCCGCTCGCCGAACTCGACCTCGGCGTCGCCCGCAAGGTCTTCGAGACCAACGTCCTCTCCGCGCTCGGCTTCGCCCAGCAGACCCACCGGGCGTGGATGAAGGAGAACGGCGGCGCGATCGTCAACATCGCCTCCGTGGCGGGCGTCAGCGCCTCCCCGCTCGTGGGCGCGTACGGCATGAGCAAGGCCGCGATGGTCAACCTCACGCTGCAGCTCGCCGCCGAGATGGCGCCCGGCGTCCGCGCCAACGCCATCGCCCCCGCCGTCGTCAAGACCAAGTTCGCCGCCGTCCTCTACGAGGGCCGCGAGGAGCAGGCCGCGGCGGCGTACCCGCTGGGGCGGCTCGGCGTGCCCGAGGACATCGGCGGCGCCGCCGCCTTCCTGCTCTCGGACGCGGCGGCCTGGATCACCGGCCAGACCCTGGTCGTGGACGGCGGCATCTTCCTCACGGCGAGCGTGGGCGGCTGAGGCCCGCCCCTGGCGCCCCCTGGCGCGCCTCCGCGCGCACGGACCCCGGTGCCGGCCGCCGTCCTGGCGGCCGGCACCGGGGTCCTGGCCGAGGGGACGGAACGGGCCGGTGACCCGGCCGGACGGACTGTCAGTGCCCGGCGGTACGTTCGTCCCCAGTAACGGATCCGCGTACCGGAGGTTCCCGACGTGCCCATCACACTGCCCGAGTCCTGGCAGGCCGTCCTCGGTGAGGAGCTGGAGAAGGACTACTTCGCCCAGCTCGCCGAGTTCGTGGAGGAGGAACGCGGGAAGCACAGGGTCTTCCCGCCGCGTGAGCAGGTCTTCGCGGCCCTGGAGGCCACTCCGTACGACAAGGTGAAGGTGCTGATCCTCGGCCAGGATCCCTACCACGGCGAGGGGCAGGGCCACGGCCTGTGCTTCTCCGTGCGGCCCGGGGTCAAGACCCCGCCCTCGCTGCGGAACATCTTCAAGGAGATGAAGGAGGAGTACGGCTACCCGATCCCCGACAACGGCTATCTGATGCCGTGGGCCGAGCAGGGTGTGCTGCTGCTCAACGCGGTGCTGACGGTGCGTGAGGGGGAGGCCAACTCGCACAAGGGCAAGGGCTGGGAGAAGTTCACCGATGCCGTCATAAGGGCCGTCGCGTCCCGGCCCGACCCGGCGGTCTTCGTGCTGTGGGGCAATTACGCCAAGAAGAAGCTGCCGCTGATCGACACCGCGCGGCACGCGGTCGTCCAGGGCGCCCACCCGTCGCCGCTGTCGGCCAAGCTCTTCCTCGGCAGCCGTCCCTTCACCCAGATCGACGAGGCGCTCAAGGCGCAGGGCCATGACCCGGTGGACTGGCGCATCCCGGACCTGGGGGAGTGAGACGGGCGCGGGCCGGGCGACGCACGGGGGTCGACGTGGCCCGCGCCGGGGCACTTTCGCGGGCGGACGCGGCCGACCGGGCCAGGTTCACCCGCGGGCCGGCCGAGACGAGGGCGTGCGGCGGTCGGTCGCGCGCCGGGCGCCGGGGGAAGCGTGTCCGCGGTGACTTTGTCGATGCGTTCGCGGAGCAGGTCGGCGTGACCGTTGTGCCGGGCGTACTCCTCGATCATGTGGGCGATCCAGCGCCGGGAGACCAGGTCCTTGTCGCGCCGCGGCGCGATGTCGTCCAGTGACCGGCCACGGGCCGGCTCGCGGGCGCGCGTGACCTGCTCGCGCCACGTCGCGAACGCCTCGGCGGTGTCGGCCTTGCCGAGGTCGAGGAACTCGCCGTCCGGGTCCTGCCCGGTGGCGTCGAGCCGGGGCCTCCCCGGCCAACACGGCGCGAAACAAGTGCGTTCGACATCCGCCATGCGCCGGAGCAGACCGAGCAGTGTGAGGCCGGACGGGGGCGGGCGCCATGGCTGTGCGCGGTTGTCCGTTCTCCGACAGCGTCGACGCGTCAGCCGTCGGCAGCCCGCCCTCGGCCCGCTCCCGTGCGCGGTCGACGGCGGCCGCGCACGACACGCTTCCAGACGCGGGAAGAACGCAGCCGGACCCCGTGGCCGGGCGGCACCGCCCGGGATCGCCCGCCGGCGGGCGGCCCGTATGCTGCCGTCGGCACAGGTCAGGCATGGCAGAGGCAGGCGGGAGCGGCACATGGAACCCCTCAGGATCGGGGTCATCGGACTCGGCGACATCGCGCGCAAGGCGTATCTGCCGGTGCTCGCGGCCCAGCCGGGAGTCGATCTCCACCTGCACACCCGCACCCGCGCCACCCTCGACGACGTCGGCGACACCTACCGCGTCCCGTCCGCGCACCGCCACGACACCCTTGACGCCCTGATCGACCAGGGGCTCGACGGGGCGTTCGTGCACGCCCCCACCGAGACGCACGTCGAGATCACCGAACGCCTCATCGCCGCGGGCGTCCCCGTCTACGTCGACAAGCCGCTCGCCTACGACCTGGCCGGGGCCGAGCACCTGGTGCGGCTCGCCGAGGAGCGCGGCGTCGGGCTGACGGTCGGCTTCAACCGCCGTCACGCGCCCGGTTACGTGCAGTGCGCCGACCACCCGCGCGACCTGATCCTCCTGCAGAAGAACCGCATCGGCCTTCCGGAGAACCCGCGCACCGTCGTCTTCGACGACTTCATTCATGTCGTCGACACCCTGCGCTTCCTCCTCCCGGGCCGCGTCGAGCACACCGATGTCCGGGCCCGGGTCCGCGACGGGCTGCTCCACCACGTCACCTTGCAGTTGTCGGGCGACGGCTTCACCGCGATCGGCGTGATGAACCGCATGAGCGGCTCCAACGAGGAGGTCCTGGAGGTCATGGGCCAGGACAGCAAGCGGCAGGTGTTCAACCTGGCCGAGGTCGTCGACCACCGGGGCCAGCCCACCGTCCGCCGCCGCGGCGACTGGGTTCCCGTCGCCCGCCAGCGCGGCATAGAGGGGATCGCCCTCACCTTCCTCGACGCCGTACGCCGTGGCACGCCCCTCGACGCCCGCGACGCGCTGCGCACCCACGAACTGTGCGAGCGCATCGTCATGGCCGTGGGCGAGCAGACGTGCTGAGCGTGGTGGCGAGCAGACGTCCTGAGCGTCGCCTCGTGCGTGCTCGCCCCGGCCAGGAGCCGGTCCGGTGCGGCGCCGGCAGACGTGCCGAGCGCGGGGCCGATGCGTGTGCCGTGGGCGTCGTCGACCGCGCTGACGCCGGTCGGCGCCAGGACTCCGCGGAGCGCGGTGCCGCTCGCGAGGCGCCGCGCGGGCGTGTCCTCACAGCCGTGACCGGGCAGACCTCCTGAGCGTCGCCTCGTACGCGCCCGCCCCGGCCAGGAGGAGGAGCGCCAGCGGGGGTACCCAGTCGCCGAGCCGGTCGTAGGGGCTGCGTCCCGAGCTCAGGGGGATGTCGTAGATCTGTGCGGCGCTGGTCGAGGTGCCCAGTGTCGGGCCGATGCGTGTGCCGTGGGCATCGTGGACGGCGCTGACGCCGGTCAACGTCGCGTGCACCATGGGGCGCCAGGACTCCGCCGAGCGCAGCGCCGCCAGCGAGGCGTGCTGCGCGGGTGCCCAGCTCTCCTGGAACGAGGACGTGGAGGACTGCGCCACCAGCAGCTGCGCCCCGTCGTCCGTCAGGTGCCGGCTCATGTCGGGGAACGCCGACTCGAAGCAGACGAGGGGCCCCAGCCGCACCGTGCCGGCGTCCATCACCACCTGGCGTTCCCCGCGGATCCGGTCCTCAGCGGCCGCCCTGCCCACCGACGTGGCCCAGCCCAGCACGCCGCGGGCCGGTACGTACTCGCCGAAGGGCACCAGCCGCATCTTGTCGTAGCCCTCGCCGACCGGCCCGTCCGGGCCCATCAGCACCGAGGTCTTGGATATCCCCGGGGCGTCCGCCCGCCGGGCGTCCACGTTGACCAGGACGGCGGCGCCGACGTCACGGGAGAGTGCCGCCAGCCGGTCCGCCAGGTCCGGGCGGGCCGACAGGTCGAAACCGACGCTGCTCTCCCCCCACACCACCAGGTCCACGCCCTGTCCCGCGAGCGTGCGGGTCAGGTGTTCCCCCCGGTCGAAGCGCGGCTCTGCCCCGGCGACGACCCCCGGCTGCACCACCGCCACCCGTACCGTCCGCTCTCCGGGCTCGGCGGCGTCCCCCGCACCGGACGGCACCGGCGCCCAGGCCCACACCGAGGCCGTCGCCACCGCCGCGGCCGCCAGCACCGACCCCGCGGCGGCCCGGCTCGCGGGCACCGCGAGCAGCGCGGCCACCGCCGTGTTCACCGCCACCACGAGGAAGCCGACCAGCCATACGCCCCCGATCGACGCCAGCCGCAGCGCGGGCGGTACCTGCCACTGGCTCGCCCCCAGCAGCCCCCACGGACCGCCCAGGTACTCCCACGACCGCACCAGCTCGGCCAGCAGCCAGGCACAGGGCACCAGCACCGTCGCCGCCACCACCGAGCGGCGCCCCGGAGTACCCGCGAGCAGCCGCCGCACCAGCCACCCCCACGGCGCCCACAGAGCCCCCAACAGCAGCGCGATGACCACGATGAAGACGTGCAGGCTCGGGATCAGCCAGTGGTGCACGGCCACCATGAAGCCGGCCCCGCCCAGCCATCCGTCCAGCGCGGCCCGCCGCCCGGTCGGCGCGGCGCGCAGCAGCAGCATCCACGGAACGAGGGCGATGTACGCGAGCCACCACAGCGACGGCGCGGGGAACGCCAGCGCGGGCAGCGCCCCGACCGCCGCGGCCGCCGCGCCGCGCGTCCAGGAGGAGGCGCGGCGAGGGGAGGCCGTCAGGGGCCTGTCCACCTTGACCGTCACGTGCGCCGCTCCTCACGCTCGCCTGCCCTCAGTCTCGTTCGTCCGGACGGCCTTGCCCAGAGGGCGGCGGCGGGCTCCTGTCACGGCGCAGCGGCCACGGAGGAGCGGGGGAGGCAGGAGCGGGGCGACCGGGAGGCCTTGCGCGCGGGGGTGGGAAGGACCGGGTGGGCGCGATCGTGGCGGTGCGCGCGGCGGTGCCCGTACCGGTGTCCGTGCCGGACGGCGAGCGCGGGTGCGGGAAGCGTCGCCTCCCGCGGGCGGACCCACGGGGGACTCGCTGCGGGCGGCCGCTCACCCCTGATCCGGCGCGCCATCGCCGCTGTCTGTGATGCCGACGTTCTCCGCCGCGCCCCGAGCAGGCTTCGGCAGCCCCTGGTGCGTGATCCACCCGGCGCCGCTGGGGCCGGCGCGTTCGGTGATCCGTGTGCCTCGCCCAGCCCCGTCCGGGAAGCCGGCTGCGAGACCTTGACCTGGGATCACCGGACGACGCGTGAGGAGTGGTGGAGCGGACCGGCCGCCGGAGTGGTGACGATCGGCCGGGTCTTCGGACGCGGGGGACGGACGACGCGCCTATGGGGGCGATCCGCCGCGGCACCCCTGGACGCCCGCCCGCGAGCGGCCCGGCCGCGACCACGCCGGCGGTGCCCTGAGGTGCCGGCGCCTCAGCCGCGCCCGGGCCAGCCGCCCTGCCGCTCGCCGGCCCCCGGGCCGCCGGGACCGCGGTCCCGGACGTGCCCGCCGTTCCAGCCGTGGCCGCCGCCGGCGCGGTGCCGGCCGCCGAGGCGCCCCTGCTCGCCCGAGCGGTGCGCGGCGACGGCGCGGGCCACGGCCTCCTGCCAGTCCTCGCTGTCCCAGGTGCCGCTGAGGCGGGCGTGGCGGCCCGGGGCGACGGCGCCCGCAGGGGCGTCCGTCCGCGCGGCGGTGTGCGTGCCGGATCCCGTACCGGTGCTTGCGCTCGTGCCGCCGGCCGTGCCCTTGGACGCGGGTGCCGCGCCCTCCGATGCGCCGGTCCTGTGAATCCCGGCGGAGACGACGGCGCCCGCGGCGGTCGGCATGATGGTCTCATCGAGGGCCGCGTCCGGCCCGGGCCCGTCGGGCGCGGCCGTGACCGGCTCCTGGGCGGCCTGCGCGATGGTGTCGCCGCCGCCGTGCGGCATGAGCATGGACAGCCCCGCGACCGCGCCGGTCGCCGTCAGAACGGCCGTTCCCAGAGAGCCGCGACCGGGCCCGCGGCGCTGTCCTCGGTGGCGGCCGCCGACGACCTCGCCGCTGATGACCCTGACCTCCTCCGCCTCACCGGCCTCCACCGGCTGCGGCCGGGGTATCACCTCGGTGGGGTCCAGCGCACCGGGGCCCGGACGAGTCGGTGCCTCGGCGGGCAGGGGGAGAGAATCGGCCATGGCTGCGATCATTCACATCCGGCGGCCGGATGTCCAGTTCTCCCGGCCATCCAACTTCCCTCATATCGCACGGAATTGACGTCGGAGGCAGGCTCGGGCCGTACCGTCGCCGTTCGCACCCCGCAGCCTGGGGGCGCACACTGGCCGCATGCCGGAGCTGCCCGAAGTCGAAGCCCTCGCCGGGTTCCTCACCGACCGCATGGCCGGGCACGCCATCGCCCGAATCCTGCCGGTGGCGGTGAGCGTCCTCAAGACCTACGACCCGCCGCTGGACGCGCTGCACGGGCGCACCGTGACCTCCGTCGCCCGGCGTGGCAAGTTCCTGGTGTTCACCACCGACGACGGCGCCGGCCCCTACCTCGCCGTCCACCTGGCCCGGGGCGGATGGCTGAGGTGGAAGGACGACCTGCCCGCGACGCCGCCCCGGCCGGGCAAGGGCCCGCTCGCGCTGCGGCTGCTGATGGCGGAACCGGACGGTGCCGGCTTCGACCTGACGGAGGCGGGGACGCAGAAGCGCCTGGCCGTCCACTGCGTCCGGGACCCCCGGGACGTCCCCGGCATCGCCCGCCTCGGCCCCGAGCCACTCGACCCCGCCTTCACCCGCGAGGTCTTCGCGAGCCTCCTCGCCGGCGAACGCCGCCGCGTCAAGGGCGTCCTGCGCGACCAGGGCGTCATCGCCGGTGTCGGCAACGCCTATTCGGACGAGGTGCTGCACGCGGCGCGGATGTCCCCGTACGCGCTCGCCGCGAACCTCTCCGAAGAGGAGATCAGCCGGTTGTACGAGGCGCTGCGCACCACGCTCCGGGACGCCGTCGAACGCTCCCGCGGCCTGGCAGCGGGCGAGCTGAAGGGCGAGAAGAGGACCGGGCTGCTCGTGCACGGGCGCACCGGACTGCCCTGCCCCGTCTGCGGCGACACGATCCGGGAGGTCTCCTTCAGCGACTCCTCCCTGCAGTACTGCCCGACGTGCCAGACCGGTGGCAAGCCGCTCGCCGACCGCCGGATGTCGCGACTGCTGAAGTAGCCGCCCGGCCGCCGGTGGCCCAGGATGGCCGGTGACCGTTCCCCCGACCGACCCGACCGACCCGACCGACCCGACCGTCCACCGACCGGAGCGACCCCATGCGCATCGCGATCTTCGGAGCCACCGGCCACGTGGGGCGCGAACTCGTCGCCCAGGCGCTCGACGCGGGCCACGAGGTCACCGCCCTGGCCCGCGACCCCGCCCGGCTCCCCCCACGTGACCGGCTGACCGCGGTGACCGGCGACGTCCGCGACCCCGAGGTTGTGGGCCGCGTCGTCGGCGGCGCCGACGGGGTGCTCAGCGCCCTCGGCACCCGGTCCCCGCGCGGCGCCGGCGTCTGCGCCGACGGGATGCGGCGCATCCTTCCCGCCATGCGCGAGCTCGGCGTACGGCGACTGGTGGCCGTCGGCGCGTACGGGTCGGGACCGGGCGCGCGCGGCGCGTACCGGCTCGCGACCTCGCTGGTGATCCCGGCCGTCATGCGGGACAAGGACCGCCAGGAGGAAGTGATCCGCGCCGAGGGCGACCTGTGGACGATCGTGCGGCCCGCCGTCATCACCGGCGGCCGCTACACGGGCGTCTACCGCACCGGATCCGACCTGCGGCTCGGTCTCGCCTCCCGGGTCAGCCGGGCCGACCTCGCCGACTTCATGCTCCGCGCCCTCGGCTCCGAGGACTGCGCACGGCGGGCCGTCGCCATCGCGTCCTGACCACCCTCATCGACCGCCCTTGCCGACCGCCCCACAGACCGCGCGCACGACCGCTCCCCACCCACCGCGCGGCCGAGACCGGGCTGCCGCCGGCACCGCGTCGGCCTCGCACCGAAAGCCCGGACGGCCCACCATCGGCGGCGCGCCCCGCGGCGGACGCCGAGACTGGCCCTACGCGCCCGCACGCCCGGGAAGGACCCCCATGCCCCACAGCCGCCGCAAGGACCTCGGACTGCTCGCACTGCGCCTCGGGACCGGTGCGGTGCTCGTCGCGCACGGCTCCCAGAAGCTCTTCGGCTGGTTCGGCGGCCACGGCCTGGAGGGCACGGGGGAGGCGATGGAGTCCATGGGCTTCCGGCCCGGCCGGCGCAGCGCCCTCGCCTCTGGCCTCGTCGAGGCGGGCGGCGGCACCTTGCTGGCGCTCGGCCTGGCCACCCCGGCCGCGGGCGCGGCCGCCGCCGGGGGGATGGCCGGCGCCGTCTCCGTGCACCTGCCGGCCGGCTTCTTCGCGGCCTCGGGCGGCTTCGAGTACCCGGCGTTCCTCGGCTTCACGGCGGCCGCGATCGGCATCTCCGGTCCCGGCCGCTACTCCCTGGACCATCTGACCGGCGACGTACTGGACTGCGGCTGGACGGTGGCGGCCTGCTTCGCGGCCAGTGCCGTCGCGGCGGCGGTGGTGATCTCCCGCCGCAACGCGGCCGTACGTGCCGACATGGCGGCCGAACTACCGCCGTCCTGAGGGTGGACGCGGCGGACCGCCCCCTGACACGGCCCTGCTCTCGGCATCGAGAGGCGGGACAGCGATGGGCGACCGTGCGGACCACCAGTACGAGATCTACCTCAACGGGCTCGTCGGCGTGCTGCCCGCGCTTCCCACCGACCTGACACGGCTCGAGGGACTGGCCGCCGAGCGCATGGCCCCCGTCCCTTCGGCCGGGTCGGCGGCAGCGCGGGCAGCGGCAGCACGGGACGCGCCGACCGGGAGGCCCGGGACCGGCTGCTGATCGTGCCGCGCATGCTGCGTGACCTGTCCGCACGCGACGTCTCCGTGCGCGTCTTCGGCCGGACCCCGACCGCCCGCTCGCGCTGGGCCGGTCGGAGTGCTGTCGATCGTGCACCCCGCGCGCAGTGCGCCGTGCGTGCCCGGCCGACGTCCGGTCGTGGTCCGGACAGCCGAAGAGGCCCCATCCGGCCCTAGAGGACCACCGTCGCGCATGCCGAATCTGAGGAGGAGAGGTCCCTCGCCCCCGACGTTTCGGAGGAAGCCATGCACGACGAGGAGCTCCGTGCCCTCGACGCCCACTGGCGCGCCGCGAACTACCTGGCCGTCGGCCAGATCTACCTGACGGGCAATCCGCTGCTGGCCGAACCGCTCCGCCCCGAACACGTGAAGCCGCGGCTGCTCGGCCACTGGGGCACCTCGCCCGGCCTGAACCTCGTCCACACCCACCTCAACCGGGTCGTCAAGGCCCGCGGGCAGCGCGCACTCGCCGTCTGGGGCCCGGGGCACGGCGGCCCGGCCGTCCTGGCGAACTCCTGGCTCGAGGGCACCTACTCGCAGACCTACCCGGACGTCCCCCGCGACGCGACGGGCATGGCCCGGCTGTTCCGGCAGTTCTCCTTCCCCGGGGGCGTGCCGAGCCACGTCGCGCCCGAGACCCCGGGATCGATCCACGAGGGCGGTGAGCTGGGCTACTCGCTGTCGCACGCGTACGGCGCCGCCTTCGACCACCCTGAGCTCGTCGTCACCTGCGTCATCGGCGACGGCGAGGCCGAGACCGGACCGCTCGCCGCGTCCTGGCACTCCACCACCTTCCTCGACCCCGTCCACGACGGGGCCGTCCTGCCGGTCCTGCACCTGAACGGCTACAAGATCGCCAACCCGACCGTGCTGGCCCGCATCCCGGAGAGCGAGCTCGACGAACTGCTGCGCGGCTACGGCCACGAGCCGCTGCACGTCACCGGTGACGAGCCGCTCGCGGTGCACGCCGCGCTGGCCGAGGCGATGGACACCGCCCTCGACCGCATCGCGCGGATCCAGGCCGCCGCTCGTGAGGGCGGTGAGGGGGGGGGACCACAGCC
>NZ_CBDRBL010000041.1:0-53941 GCF_965342175.1 Actinacidiphila sp. bgisy167 | reverse complement strand
TTAGCCTCGATCTTGCATTTGGGTCCGTCAGCTTGCTGGCGGGCCCTTTCGGCTCGTTCGGGTCGGAGATTTCTGCAGGTGACAGGCTGGTGGCCCGTCTGTCGCGTCGGGTGGGCGGCGGGTTCCACGGCTCCGGTTCGGTGGTGTTGCTCGTAGGGACGGGAAGCTGCTGGCGGCGGTGGAGAACAGCCGCAGGCGGGTCGGGAACCCGCGGACGGTGCGAAACCCCGCCGTACTCGGGCGTGGGTGAGGCGGCGTGGTGCGACGCTCCCAGGGCCGACGGAGGTCCTCGGCGAGAGCCTGGGTACGGCGGAGTTGGGTGTGAGCTGCGATGAGCGGCAATGGCATGCGCATGACCTCTTGTCCCAAGCCTGCCCGTGCACGCCCAGGTTGATCGCTCTCGCCGGCCGGGTTGAGCGCGGCTCGGAGGATGCTTTAGCATCAATGTCTAAAGATGGAATTGCAGTCCAGGATGGAGGCGGGCCATGGAGCATCCCGTGGCTGAGCAGCCGGAGGGCGACGGCGGGGGTCCCGTGGCCGTCGCTGCGGACGAGGCCGATGAGCACCTCATCCGCGAGGCGGAGAAGATCGCTGTGGCGTTGGGCCGCATGTTTTCCGGGCTGTGTGAGGTGGTGCTGCACGACCTGCGGGACCCCCAGCAGGCGATTCGGGTGATCGAGAACAACCTCTCCGGCCGGGAGGTCGGGGATTCGGCCACGGAGCTGGGCTTGGCCCGCATCGCGGATCCGCAGTACCCGAGCGTGATCCAGAACTACCCCAACCAGTTTCCCGACGGTCGGCCGGTGAAGAGCACGTCGATCGGCATCAAGAACGCGGCGGGACAGTACATCGCGGCCCTGTGCCTGAACCTTGACGTGTCCGTCCTGTCGCCGGTGACACTGGCGTTGTCGAACCTCGTGGCCACCGATGTCGAGCACCGCGAGCACCCGCTGGAGAATCTGCGGGACCGCAACGTGCGCGAGCTGCGCCGAACTGTGGAGGCGCTGGCCGCGGAGCGCGGTGCCACCCCCCGGTCACTGAGTCGGGACGACAAGAAGGCGCTCGTGCGGCAGCTGCAGGGTGAGGGCTACTTCGAGGGGCGCGACGCCGCGCAGACCATCGCGGACCTACTGGGCGTGTCCCGGGCCACGGTCTACAACTACGCCAAGTGAAGGGGCAGTACATGACCGACACCGGACCGGCCGCACACTCCGCACCTGCTTGTCCGCCCAGTTCCGGCCCACCGTCGGACGCAGGCCGTGGCCTGCTGTTCATTCCCGAGCAACAGACGGCTGTGCTCGTGGACGAGGAGCTGGCTCTGGACGCGGCCCGCGCGGCCTTCGCCGCGACGGTGCAGGGCGTGGTCTTTCCTTCTCTGACCGTGCACGGCTCCGATCCCCGCAACCGGTTCACGCTCAAGCCGTCCGCGTCCGCGACGCATGCCGGAGTGAAGATCGGCACCTACTGGCCGGACAACCTGAAACACGAGCTGCCGCGCCACCACTCCACTTTCCTGCTGCTTGATCAGAGAATCGGCCGGATCGCCGCCGTCCTGGAGCTCGGTGCCGCGAACGCCTACCGGACCGCAGCGGCCGACGCGCTCGCCGTCGACCTGCTCGCCCCCACCGGAGCCGCCACCCTTGCCGTCTTCGGCACCGGCCATCAGGCCGCCTATGAGGCGCGGGCCGTCGCCCGTGTCCGGCCGATCGGCGAGATCCTGATCGTGGGACGCGACAGGGCCCGCGCTGCGACCGTGGCTGCCGCACTCACCGCAGAGGGACACACGGCGCGTGCGGCCGGTGCCGAGGAAGCCTGTGCGAGCGCCGACGTGATCGTCACCGCCACCACCGCACGAGCCGAAGGCTCGCCCCTGTTCGAGGCCGAGTGGGTCCGCCCCGGCACGCACCTGTCCTGCATGGGAGCCGACGCCCCCGGAAAGCGGGAGCTGCCCCCGGCCCTGTTCGCCCGCGCACGGGTGTTCTGCGACCTGCCCGAGCAGGCACGCCGCATGGGCGAAAGCCAGCACGCACCCGAGGACACCGTCCTCATCCCCCTCGGCGAGGTCCTCACCCAGCGCGCCCAAGGACGCACCGATGACCGTGACATCACAATCTTCGACAGTTCCGGGATCGGACTGCAAGACCTCTACCTGGCTCTGGCCCTCCTGAAGAAGATGGACATCTCCCTGTGACCACCCTCCCCGCCTCCGCCGCACAGACCCTGATGGATCCGGACACCCCGTTCGCCGTGGTCGACGTGCACAAGAGCCTGCGCAACATCGAGCGCCTTCAGGCCAGGGCCAGCCGGCTCGGGGTCACCCTCCGCCCGCACATGAAGACAGCCAAGAGCCTCGACGTCGCCGCGCTCCTGAACGACGGCAACACGTGTCCCATCACTGTCTCCACCCTCGCCGAGGCCGAGGCGTTCGCCGACGGCGGTTACACCGACATCACCTACGCCGTCGGCATCGACCCCCACAAGCTCCCCCGCGTCATCGCTCTCCTGCGCCGCGGCGTGACCGTGCGGGTCCTGCTGGACAGCATCGAGCAGGCCGTCTTCGTCGCGGAAGCCTCCGGCCAGGCCGGCCTGCCCATCCCGGCCCAGATCGAGATCGACTGCGACGGCCACCGCGGTGGTCTCAAGCCGGACGACCCCGCCCTCACGGAGATCGGCCGCATCCTGCACGACGCGGCCTGCCTCGACGGCGTGCTCACCCACGCGGGCGAGTCGTACTTCGCCTACAGCGCCGAAGAACAGCGCCTGGCCGCACAGAACGAACGTGACACCGCGGTTGCCGCAGCCGAACGTCTCCGTGCGGCCGGTCTGCCCGTGGCCTGCGTCAGCGTCGGCTCCACCCCCACCGCGCACGCGGCCGAGGACCTCACCGGGGTCACCGAACTGCGGGCCGGCAACTACGTGTTCTTCGACCTGGTGATGGCCGGCCTCGACGTCTGCCAGGTGCAGGACCTCGCCCTCTCGGTGGTCGTCACCGTCATCGGCCACCGCCCCGAGTACGGGTGGATCGTCACCGACGGCGGCTGGATGGCCATGTCCCGCGACCGCGGCACCGCCGCCCAGGCCCAGGACCAGGGCTACGGTCTGGTCACCGACATGGCCGGCCACCTCATCCCGAACCTGGTCATGACGGCCGCGAGCCAGGAACATGGCACCCTCACCGCCCGCGACGGCACCGACCTGCCCGACCTGCCGGTCGGCACCCGGCTGCGTATCCTGCCCAACCACGCCTGCGCCACCGCCGCCCAGCACCACGGCTACCACGTCGTCGACAGCAGCAAGGGCACGGAGCCCGCCCCGGTGATCCAAGCGCGCTGGCCCCGCATCACCGGCTGGTGACCTGCCCGGGCAAGGAGGGCGGACCATCCACGCGGTGAGGTAGGCGAAGGCGGCCCCGGGGGAGGTCGCAGCGTGCGGCGATCCCGGTGATGCACCCGGGCCGGGTCGACGTGATCCGCGCCAGGGCCCTGGCGCTGCTGCGGATCAAGGAGCGCACGGGCGCACGGGAGGTCGTGGTCTGCGAGCACGACCTCCCGGGCGGCATCGCCCGCGAAGCGGCCGAGGATGTCGAGCGGGATACGCGCATGGGCTGACCTGCGGCAACGCACAAAGCAGGGCCCCTGCCGGATCGGCAACCGGCGGGGGCCTGGTCGTCTGACGCGCTCACAGTCGAACGTTCCGAGCGGGGCGCGGGGCGGCTCGGGTTCGCCTTCCACGTGGACCCGTGGACCCGGTACGGTCAGCGTGGTCCGTCCGAAGCGCTCTGCCGGAGATGGTGTGTCTCCGGTGAAAGCCCACTCCGACCCAACCGGAAGTCGTGGGGGCTCACGCCGTACGCCGTCTTGAAGACCCGACTGAAGTGGGGTGCGCTGGCGAAGCCCCACCGGTGGGCGATGGCCTCGATCGTCATGAACTGATGCACCGGCGAAGCCAGTTCCCTCCTGCATTCTTCGAGACGCTGCGTCCTGATCCATTCGCCAAGGGTGATTCCCGCCCGGGACAGGGTCCGGTAGAGCCAGCGTACGGAAACGCTGTGCTCGGCTGCGATACGCTCAGCGGTCAGATCGAGGTCTGCCAGATGGAGGCGCACGTATACCTGGACACGCTCAAGAAGTGTGCTGTCCACCTGGCCGCCACTTAGGGCCATGCCGAGACGTTGTCGACGTTGTTCTACGAGGCCGACTTCGCGGCGGGGCAGAGGATTCACGACGCGCGGCACCAAGTGGAGCTCGCCGTTCGCGCCGGCCTCGATGAGGCGGAGGTCCGCGCGGTGCTGACCGGCGAGCGACGTCGCCCAGGTACGTGCGGATGAGGCTGGGCCGCTCGGCTGGGCATCACGAACGTTCCCTTCTTGGGCCTTGACCCCTGATCTTGGACACACGAGACACTGGATCCTGAGGATCTGAGAATGACGTCTCGTGGGTCACGGAGAACTATCCGCCGCACTTCACGGCGGACGCGGTCGCGCTCCCACCAGTCGCATTCCGAGGCGACGCTTCGGCAGGTCGCTGCCGATCTGGGGATCCATTCCGAGACCGAGACCCTGCGGAACCGGGTCCGGGAGGCCGGAGCGAGCCCGGCCGCGGACTCCGCGTGGCCCGCGCGACCGTTGCCCCGGTACACACGCGCGGACCAGCCGCCTGGCGGGGGGAGTCCCGGCACCTGCCGGATTGGCGCGGGACCGGTGGCACCGCGAGTCTGGGGCGCATGACCCACGCATCACCCGTCGCGGCAGAGGCTCCGGCAGAGGTTCCGGCAGAGTTCGACAAGGCCGCGGTGGCCCGCTCCCCGTTCCGCCCCGCGGCGGCCGGACGGCTGATCGGTGTCGACCTTGCGCGCGGCCTGGCCATCGCAGGGATGTTCGCCGCCCACGTGGGTCCCGACCCCTCCGTGGGAGGCCCGCTCGGCTGGGTGATGGAGCTGGCGCGGGGTCGGTCCTCGGCGTTGTTCGCCCTTCTCGCCGGGTTCTCCCTGGTCCTGCTCACCGGGCGGCCGGAGCCGCGTACGGGCCGCGCGGGGCGGCAGGCCGTGGGCCGGGTGGTGATCCGGGCCGCCGTCCTCATCGTCCTGGGGTCCCTGCTGACGGACGTGGGCACCTCCGTCGACGTGATCCTGTCGTACTACGGACTCGCCTTCCTCTGTGTCCTGCCCCTGTACCGGCTGCGGGCCCGCACGCTTGCGGTGATCGCTGCGGTCACCGCGCTCGTGCTGCCACAGCTCCTGTACGTCCTGCGGGTCGCCATCGACAACGGGGGCTGGGGCGACGCGGTGATCGCGCACGATCCGCTGGCCCGGCTCACCGGCTCGGACGGATTCCTGCAGCTGCTGATCACCGGCGACTACCCGGTGGTGACCTGGGTGTCCTTCCTCATCGGCGGGATGGCCGTCGCCCGGCTCGACCTGCGGCGACCCGGTGTGCGCGCCAAAGTCGCCGTGTGCGGCGCGGGTCTGGCCGTGCTCGGCTACGGCGGCTCCTGGGTGGCCCTGCACCTGGCCACCGGCGCGCGGGCCGCGATCAGCGCGGCCGCGGACGGCGCACCGGCCGGCTCGGCCTGGTGGTCGGACGCGCTGTCCGAGACATACGGCAACCAGGTCGTCGACACGCCGTCCTGGATGCTGGTGGCCGCTCCGCACAGCCAGACGACGTTCTCGATCCTCGGGAACACCGGGGTCGCGCTCGTGGTCCTGGGCGGATGCCTGGCCGTGGCGGAACGGGCGCGCGTGCGGTGGGTGGTCGCGCCCGTGATCGCCGTCGGCTCGATCTCGCTGACCGCGTACGTCGGGCACATCGTCGCCATCGGTGTCCTGGGTGTCGACGACATGCCCGACTCCGCCGCACTGCCGGTCCTGCTCTCCTTCGTCGCGGCCGCGATGGTGCTGGCTCTCGCCTGGACCCGGATCTTCCGGCGAGGGCCGCTGGAGGCCCTGATGCACGCGGCCACCATCCCGGCCCGGCTGATCACCTGAGAGACGGCGTGGCTTGCGGGCAGGCAGCCTGATCGCGGCTTCCCGCCCCTGGCCGCGACCGCGCGGAAGGCGTGACCGCCCTCAGCGGGGGAAATGGTGCGGCAGCTCTGCACGGAGCGCTGCCGCCGCGGGGGAGAGCCAGCGCCGGCGGTGGCGGGCCAGAAGGACGGTGACGTCGGGGAAACGCGGGCCGGACACCTGCGTCAGACGGCCCGTCGCGAGCGCGTCCTCGACATTGGCGCGGGCCAGCAGGCTGAGGCCGAGGCCCGCGGCCACGCAGGACCTGGCGGCTTCAAGACTGCCGAAGCGCGTGATCCGAGGTGGTGCGCCCTTGGCGGCGGTGAGCAGCCGCTCGACGAAGCGGTCGCTGTACGAGCAGCCCTGCTCGTGCAGGAAGTAGTCCTCGCGGGCCAGCTCCGCCCAGTCGGTGCTGCCGCGGGCGGCGGGGTGCTCGGACGAGCAGACGAGCACCAGCGCCTCCCGGGCCAGCGCCGTGCACTCGATGTCGCGGAACGCGACCTCGTCCTCCAGCAGCAGGGCCAGATCCAGTTCGCCGGTGCGGAGCGCGGCGACGGCGGTCGCGGTCCCCATCGTGCGCAGGTCCACCTCGATCCGGGGGTGGCTGCGCCGAAGCGCGGCGATGACGGCCGGCAGCCGTGCGGACACCAGCGACTCGCCGGCGGAGAGCACCACGCGTCCGCTCACCCGGCCGTCCGTGCCACCGGCCGAGGCGGCGACCGCGCGGAGCCGGGACTCGGCCTCCAGCACCTCCTCGGCCTGTGCCAGCGCATCGCGTCCGGCGCCGGTGAGCACCACGCCGCGCGGAAGCCGGTCGAACAGGCGCAGGTCGAGCTCCTTCTCCAGGGCCTGCACGTGGGCGGTGACGGTGGACTGGACGAGATGCAGGCGCTCCGCGGCGGCGGTCAGGTTCCCGGTCCGGGCGACGGTGACGAAGGTGCGCAGCAGTCGGGTGTCCATGCTGCGGACGATAGCCGCTGCCATCGAATATGACGATGGATTCGATCGATTTCCATCGTTTGTAGGGATGCCTCATCGGTGCCACGGTAGGGGCATGAGCCTGATGACACGTCCCGACATCCTGCGCTACACCGCCTTCACCACCGACCCCGCCGGCGGCAACCCGGCCGGCGTCGTCCTCGACGCGGCCGCACTGGACGACGCCGCCATGCTCGCGACCGCCGCCGGCATCGGGTACTCGGAGACGGCGTTCGTCACCGTCGCGGACCGTGCGGCGCGCCGGTTCCGGCTGCGCTACTTCAGTCCGCTCGCCGAGGTCGCCTTCTGCGGCCACGCGACCGTCGCCACCGCGGTGGCCCTGGCCGAGCGGATCGGCCCCGGCCCGCTCCTTTTCGACACGCCGGTGGGCGAGATCGCCGTGGACACCGCCCAGGACGCCTCCGCGGAGCCCGAAGGCTCCGTGACGGCGACGCTCACCAGCGTCCCCACCCGCTCCCGACCGGCGAGCGACACGGAGGTGAGCGCCTCCCTCGCGGCCCTGCACTGGTCTCCGGGCGACCTCGACCCGGCACTTCCGCCGCACGTCGCGTTCGGTGGGAACGAACACCTGGTTCTGGCGGTGGCCACCCGCGAGCGTCTCGCTGCCCTCGACTACGACTTCGACGCTCTGGCCGAGGTGATGCGCCGTCACGGCTGGACGACGCTCCAACTGGTCTGGCGTGAGGCAGCGGAGCTCTTCCACGCGCGCGACCCGTTCCCGATCGGCGGTGTCGTCGAGGACCCGGCCACCGGCGCCGCGGCCGCCGCCCTCGGCGGCTATCTGCGCGCCCTCGGCGCCCTCCCGCCCGCCGGCGCCTTCACCATCCGTCAGGGGCAGGACCTCGGTCGCCCCAGTCTGCTCCGGGTCGAGGCGTCCACCACGGACCCAAGGGTGCGGGTGAGCGGGCAGGCGGTGGCGATCGCGGGTGTACGTGCGAGTACCGGCGAGGGAGACGTCTGAGCGGACCAAGGGCGTTGAACGCAGCGTTCCTTCACACCGCACGCTGGGTCGAGGAACGCTGAGGAGGGGGGGGTTCTTTGTCCCGCCGCTGGCCCCGAAGGGCGCCTGACGGCTGCTGGGCGATGGCGAGCTGGCGGGCGGACCAGCCCACCGACCATCCCGGTGTTGCATTCACGGCATAGCATGTTGCTCATGACGCAAGACGACGGGCAGCTGGACAGCCTCGTACGCAGACGGCTGCGCGCACTGCGCGTCGCACAGGGCTGGTCCCTGGAGGAGCTGGCCAGGCGTGCCAACCTCAGCCAGTCCTCACTGAGCCGCATCGAGAACGGCCAGCGCCGCCTCGCCCTGGACCAGCTGGTCACGCTCGCCCGGGCGCTGGACACCACCTTGGACCAGCTCGTGGAGAGCGCCGCCGACGACGTCGTGATCAGCCCGATGATCGACGCAGCCCACGGCCTGATGCGCTGGCCCGTCAGGGCGGTCCCCGGGATGAGCGTGACGCGTCAGCGGATGACCGACCCGCCGCCCGGCAACCCGGCCCGCATGCGCGCCCACCCCGGCCGCGAATGGCTGGTGGTGTTGTCCGGCACCGCCGTCCTCATGCTCGGCGACCGGCGCCTTCGCATCGAGGCCGACCAAGCCGCCGAGTTCCCGACCATGATGCCGCACGCCATAGGCGCCGAGGGCGGACCGTGCGAGATCCTGGGCATCTTCGATCGCGACGCCCGTCGCGGCCACCAGAAGGACGGTGAGCGCGGCGCCTCCGCGGCCGACCGGTGAGGGCGCCCGGGAACCCAGCGCATAAGCGGGCCGCCGGGCGCGCCGACGGCCGGCCGCAGGCGGCGCTCTTGCGTGGCGCGCAGCGGGGCGAGCCCTCCTCTTGCGTATCCCGCAAGCAATCATGCGTTCGGCGCATGGCCCTCCTAGGGTGAGGCCATGACCCGAACACGCCAGGACGCCACCCACCACGGCGGGGGCGGTCACCACGCCGACCACGACCACGGCCACGACAGGCACGACGACGCCGGTCAGGCACAGATGCTCGACCTGGACGCCGAGGTGCTCGCCGAGCACCTGGCGTCCCTCATCGCGTGGCTGCCGCTGAGGAACGAGCCGCGGAGGATCGTGGACCTCGGCTGCGGCCCCGGCGCGGGAACCTTCGCGCTCCTCCGACGCTTCCCCGACGCCCACGTCACCGCCGTCGACGCCTCGGCCGGACACCTCCGGCTCCTGCGAGAGAGGGCGCGCGCCCTCGGTGTCGGGGGTCAGGTCCTGACCGTGCCGGCCGACCTGGACGCCAGTGGCTGGCCCGACCTCGGGACGCCGGATCTGGTGTGGGCCTCGGCCTCGATGCACCACATGGCCGACCCCGGCCACGCCCTGCGGAGCGTGCACGAACTGCTCGCCCCCGGCGGCCTGTTCGTGGTCGTCGAGCTCGCGGGCTTCCCTCGCTTCCTGCCCGCCCAGGCCCCCGAGAACCGGCCCGGGCTCGAAGAGCGCGCCCATGCCGCGACCGACAGCTTCCACGCCGAGCGCGTGCCGCACCGCGGTGCCGACTGGGGCCCCATGCTGACCGCCGCCGGGTTCACCGTCGAGGAGAAGCGCACCGTCACCGTCGACATCGAAGGCACACGCAGCGAAGCGATCGGCCGCTACGCGCACGGCAGCCTGCAGCGCGTCCGCGGCGTCGCAGCCCCCGCCCTCAGCCCGGAGGACCTCGCCGCACTCGACGAACTCCTGGACACCGACAGCCCGCACAGCCTGCTGCGCCGCGAGGATCTCGTCCTGCGCACCGAGCGCACCGTCTGGGCCGCCCGCCGCGCCTGACCGACGGCTCCCCGTACGCGACCACCGCCTGCGCAGCGTCATCCGCTGCGTCGGGGCGGCGTCGGCGTCGCTCAGCGGAGCCGTGGGACGCGCGGGCCCCCGCCACGGGTTTCGAGGGCACCCGCTGGTTCCTCGGTGCGGACGTGCTGCTCCAGGACGAGGAGGGCTGCGTTCCTGTGCGGGCGCGGACCGAGGAGGCGCTGGAGGCGGTTCGGGCCATGCTCCCGGGGACCTGGCTCAACGGACAGTCGATCTGCCGGCGTCGCCGGCCTGGTGTCCGTGACTGCCGACAGAGGTGTGCTGACGGCCTCACGCGGCCGATCAGGTGTGCGACTCTGTGGATCATGGACATGGAAGCAAGCGACTACGTCAAGCGGCTGCCGATCGGCGAGCGCATCCCCTTCCCCGCCGACGGCATCCCGTTCTGGGAGGTCTTTCCGTACGAAGGGGATCTGCGGATCAAGGTCCTTGAGGGGCCGACGCTGCCCGAGCCGCCCCGGTTCGGCGAGTCGGGTCCCGAGGGGTGCCGGGGCTGCGCGCGTGCGGACACCGACTTCCTGTGGACGGACGAGCACTGGCGGCTGAGCGTCTCCGACGAGCCGGCCGCACTCCCCGCGACGGTGCTGCTGCAGCCGCGTGGCCACTACGACCTGGATGACCTGCCGCCGGAACGGGCCGCGGAGCTGGGGCCGATGCTGCAGCGAGTGGAGCGGGCGGTCATGTCGCTGGGCGGCATCGCTCGAGTGCACGTCAACAAGTGGGGCGACGGGGGAGCTCACCTGCACGTCTTCCTGATCGCCAGGCCGGAGGGCATGATGCAGATGCGCGGCACCTGCCTGCCCCTCTGGGACGACGTACTGCCCAAGCTGCCTCAGGAGGTCTGGGACGAGACCAACCGCCGCATCGCCCGGGCCATGGCGACCGGTGGGGGCACGGCGCACCGCTGAGCCGTTCCGGGGCGGGCGGTCAACCGGACGTCCGCCTCGTCGTCCGGACCGGTGCCGTACAGCGGCGAGCACGGTGCGGCGTCGGCCTCCCGGGGCCGACGCCGCACCGTGCCGCGCCGCTCAGAAGCTCACCGACTCCGGTGCCTCGACGGGCACGGGCCCGTTCGTCGGCTTCGCCTTCCCGCCGCGGCCCACGAACGCGTACGCCGCGCCGACCAGCAGGCCGCCGCCCACGAGGTTGCCGAGGCCCACGAACAGCAGGTTGCGCGCGAAGCCGGCTGCTGTCGCGTCCGGCACGTGCTCGAACATCCCGAGCGAGTAGTACGTCATGTTGGCCACGACGTGTTCGAAGCCGGAGCCGACGAACGCCAGCAGGGCCCAGAAGATGAGGGCGATCTTCGCGCCGTCGGACTTCGTCCGCGCGGCCATCCACACGCCCAGGCAGACCAGGAAGTTGCAGAGCACGCCGCGGAAGAAGAGCGCTCCGCCCGATTCCGCCGCCTTCGTCTTGAGCAGCGAGGTCAGCAGGGCGAGGGCCGGCGCGGCGTGCCCGGGGGCGGCGCCCGAGGTGATGACGCCGCTGCCGTGCACGACCAGGGCGAACAGGACGGACCCGATGAGGTTGCCCACGAACGATCCGATGATCAGGGCCACCGCGTTGGCTCCGCTGAGGCTGCGGACGACGACGCCCTGGACGGTCGTCATCATGTTGCCCGTGGTGAGTTCGGCGCCCGCGAAGACCACCAAGGTGAGCGCCACGGCGAAGAGCAGTCCCTGGATGAGCTTGGTGAACGGCGAGCCGGCCGCCGCGAGCGGTCCGGTGACCGTGAGCAGGAGCACCGCCGCGACCCCGACGAACGCGCCGGCCAGCAGGGAGCTGACCAGGTAGCGGCCCGGGCTACGGAGGGCCGTGGCCTTGTCGGCGGCCGTCCGCCCCTGCTCGACAAGGGCCTGGGACACGGGGATCGGCATGGTGTCACCTCTTCACTGATGTACAGGAATGTCCGTCGCGTATGTCCCGATGTTAGGTCCGGGGAGGCGCTGGAAAGGAAAAGGAGTTGCACATCACAGGCCGAATGGCGCGTTTCTCATCGGCGTGTAATCCGCTCGGCAAGTAGAGGTCAACGGAAATTCCGCCATCGGTAAAGAAGCGCTCTATGGGAGAGGAAAGTGCAGGTAGAGGAGGTGTCGTGCCTCCTGTGCGACGAACAGCCGAAAGTCTGGCGGTCAATCCGCAAAGGATGGATGCCCTGTGAAACGACTGCCAGTAGCGCGTTCGGCGGAATTCCGCTCGGTGCGGAGGCGGGCGGGCTCCTCGCGGCGACGGTGCCGCTGCGGGGCCGCGCCCGGGTACTGCGGAGCACGAGCGCAAAGGAGTCCCCCCAGCCTCACGTGCACGGGTAGCCACTTTCGGATAAGCCGCCTCCGGACGGGCATACGGCTGGAGTACGCCACGCGACACCGCGGCCGGACGGGCCGCCGCGGCACCGGAACCGGGGGGCACGACGGCATGGGTCATGACGGCACGGGCGCTTCGCTGGAGGAGACCGACCACAGGGACGGGGGCCGGCAGGAGCGCTCGGCCGCCGACCGCACGCAGCAACTGCGCCGCCGCCTGGAACGGCTGATCGGCATCGCCGCGACCGAGGGAAACCGCCTGCAGGCCCTGCGCAACGGGGACGAGATCTTCCCCGCGATGCTCGACGCGATCCGCGGGGCCAAGTACACCGTCGACATGACGACCTTCGTCTACTGGCGCGGCCGGATCGCGCGCGACTTCGCGCACGCGCTGGCCGACAAGGCGGCGGAGGGGGTGCGGGTGCGGCTGCTGCTCGACGGCTTCGGCGGGCGGCTGATCGAGCGGGAACTGCTGGCGGACCTGGACCGGGCCGGCGTGGACGTCGCCTGGTTCCGCAAGCCCGTGCGGCTCTCGCCGTTCAAGCAGAACCACCGCTGCCACCGCAAGGTCCTGGTGGTCGACGCCGAGGCCGCCTTCACCGGCGGCGTCGGCATCGCTGAGGAGTGGTGCGGCGACGCCCGCCATCCCGGCGAATGGCGGGACACCCACGTCCGGGTCACCGGACCCGCCGTGGACGGGCTGGCCGCCGCCTTCGCCCAGAACTGGGCCGAGTGCCGGCAGGGCGGGCTCTTCGACGAGCGCGACCGCTTCACCGAGCACGAGCAGAGCGGAGGGGCGATCGTCCAGGTCGTACGCGGCTCGGCGAGTGTGGGCTGGCAGGACATGCGCACCCTGCTCCGCGTCGTGATCACCTCGGCCGAGCGGCGCATACGGCTCGCCACCGCGTACTTCGCGCCCGACCCGTACTTCGTCGGCCTGCTCTGCCACGCCGCGGCGCGCGGGGTGGAGGTCGAGATACTGCTTCCGGGCCCGTACACCGACAAGCGGGTCTGCCAACTGGCCGGGCAGCGCTACTACCAGCGGCTCCTGGACTGCGGGGTGCGGATCTGGCACTACCTGCCCACGATGATGCACGCAAAGGTCATCACCATGGACGGTGTCGCCACCCTGATCGGCTCGACCAACTTCAACCGCCGCTCTCTAGACCATGACGAGGAGGTGATGCTGGCGGTTCTCGACGAGTCCTTCACCTCCGGCATCGACGCCCACTTCGACGAGGACCTGCGCCGCAGCGACCGCGTCGACGCCGCCCGCTGGCGTTCCCGCTCCGCCCTGGAGCGCGTCCAGGAGGCGGCCACCGCGCCCATCCGCCGCTTCCTGTGAGGATGATGGTGCACGCCCCGTACGGCGACGGCCGTACGGGGCGCAACGGACCCGGTCGCGCAGCGCACCACTCACCCAGGAGGGCGTCATCAGCCTCGCCAACGTCACCCCCGGAACCTCCGGCAATCCCGCCTCCGAACCGGTTGCGGCCGGCGCCCGATCCCCCGATGTCGAGTCGTTCCCCGCCGACCTGGAGGTCGCGACGGTCGCCGAGCTGACCGCCCTCATGGCCTCGGGCCGCGCCACGAGCGTCTCCCTCACCCGCGCCTACCTGCGGCGCATCGAGGACCTGGACGTGGGCGGCCCGGCCCTGAACGCGGTGCGCTGCGTCAACCCGGCCGCGCTGGAGGAGGCCGTGGCGGCGGACGAGCGCCGGGCGGCCGGCGGCCCCGGCGGGCCGCTGCTGGGCATACCGGTGCTCGTGAAGGACAACATCGACGTCCTCGGCATGCCCACCACCGCCGGCTCGGTGGTCCTCGCCGAATCCTTCCCCGGCGCGGACGCCCCGCTGGTGACCCGGCTGCGAGAGGCGGGGGCGGTGATCCTCGGGAAGGCCAACCTCACCGAGTTCGCCAACTACCTCACCGTGGGCATGCCCAGCGGCTACAGCTCGCTGGCGGGCCAGGTGCTCAACCCGTACGACCTGAGCGTGACACCCAGCGGTTCCAGCGCCGGTTCCGGGGTGGCCGCCGCGGCCGGACTGGCCGCCGTCACCATCGGCACCGAGACGGACGGGTCGATCCTCAGCCCCGCGTCGGCCACGTCGGGCGTCGGGGTCAAACCCACCCTCGGCCTCGTCAGCCGCACGGGCATCGTGCCCATCGCCTCGAGCCAGGACACCGCGGGGCCGATGACCCGGACCGTCGCGGACGCCGCCGCCCTGCTGACCGTCCTCACCGGCACCGATCCCGAGGATCCGGCCACCTCCGGCAACCCGCTCGAGGGCCACGACTTCACGGCCGACCTGTCGTCCGACGCCCTGCGCGGGGCACGCATCGGCGTCGTCGCGGAACAGATCCCGCAGGACGGCACGGACGAACGGTTCCTGTGGGACGCGGCCCTGGAGGCCCTGGCCGGGCGCGGCGCCGAACTGGTCGCCCTCGGCCTCGAGGCGCGCCGCCGCTACGACGTCGCCTCCCCGGTGCTGAGCCACGAGTTCAAGCGCGACCTCGACGCCTACCTCGCCCGGCTGCCCGAGGGCGCACCCGTGCGCACCCTCGCCGATGTGATCGCCCGCAATGCGGCGCAGGCTGACGTCGCCCTGAAGTTCGGGCAGACGCTCGCGCTCGCCGCGCAGGCCAGGGACCTCGCGCCGGACAGCGCGGACACCGCCGAGTACCGGGCCGCCCGCGCCCGGGACCTGGAGGAGAGCAGGGACCGCATCGACGCCCTGATGGCCGCGCACGACGTCACCGCCCTGCTGTTCGTGAACAGCGGCAGCTCCTCCATCGGCGCCAAGGCCGGCTACCCCTCCGTCACCGTCCCGGCGGGTTACCGCGCGGCCGACCGCCGGCCCTTCAACATCACCTTCCTCGGACGGGCCTGGAGCGAGCCGCTGCTCCTCGGCTACGCGTACGACTACGAGCAGGCGACGCGGCTGCGCAGGCCGCCGTCCGCCGTCAACCCCACGCTGGTGCGCCGCCGTTCGCTCGCCCTGCCGGGGCCGCGGGTGGCCGCCGCGGGACGCTGACCGCGACGGCACGAGGTGACCGCCCCGCCACGGGCAGGGGCGGTCACCGCGGGGGCCGTCCCATGGCCCGGGTGTCCCGGGGCCGCGAAGCGCGGGGGCGCGGTCGATGGAATGCTGGAGGGAGCGGGGACGAAGGCCCCCCGGTGTCCAGCCGCGTGGCGGTGGTCGCGATGGAATCGGTTCCTCGGGACGTGAGTGTGTACGCCGGCCGGTCCGCCGGGCCCATCGGGGCCCAGATCGCCGGTTACCGCGTCGAGCGGGAGATCGGACGCGGCGGTATGGCCGTGGTGTACTGCGCCCGCGACCTGCGGCTCGACCGCACGGTGGCGCTGAAACTGCTCGCCCCGGAGCTCGCCCGCAACGACACCTTCCGCCGCCGCTTCACGCACGAGTCACGGGTGGCGGCTGCCATCGACCACCCCCACATCGTGCCGATCTTCGAGGCCGGCGAGACCGACGGTGTCCTCTACATCGCGATGCGTTATGTCTCCGGCCTCGACCTGCGGGCGCTGCTCGACCGGGACGGTCCGCTGCCCGTCGCGACGGCACTGCGCATCGGCGCCCAGGTGGCCTCCGCCCTGGACGCGGCGCACGAACACGACCTGGTGCACCGCGACGTGAAACCGGGGAACGTGCTCGTCGCCAAGGGCACCGACAGCGACCACCCCGAGCACCTCTACCTCACCGACTTCGGGTTGACGAAGAAGTCGCTGTCGCTGACCGGGTTCACCACCGTCGGCGAGTTCGTCGGCACCCTGGACTACGTGGCGCCGGAGCAGATCTCCGGACGGCCGGTGGACGGCCGCTGCGATCTCTACAGCCTGGCCTGTGTCGTCTACGAGAGCCTGACCGGTGGCCTGCCCTTCGAGCGGGAGGAGGACATGGCCCTGCTGTGGGCGCACCAGTACGACCAGCCGCCACCCCTCACCGAGCGGCGGCCGGACCTCCCGCCGGCCATGGACGACGTCATGGCCAGGGCGCTCGCGAAGCTGCCCGAGGACCGCTACGACTCCTGCCTGCAGTTCGTGGGCGCACTGCGGGCGGCGGCGACCGGACCGGACGCGGCGGCCCTGCGGGGCGGTGCCCTCGGCCACGAGGCGACCCGGCCGGCCCCCAGGCCGGCGGCCGTCCCCGCGCCGCCGGGACCGCCGCCGGACCCGCCGATGTGGGCCCGGCCGGTCTTCCGTCGGCTGCCCGGTCAGTGAGCGTCAGCTGCTGGGCGCGGCGCTGGGAGCACTGCTCGGCGCGCTGTCGACCAGCTGCTTGGGCTCGGTGGTCTCCAGGGTGTTGTTGACGAAGGTGTTGCCCTTGCCCTTGAGGTCGCGGTTGGCGAGGTCGGCCGGCTTGTTGCCGCGGGCGACGTTGTCGCGGATGGTGTTCTCGGAGTTGGACGTGCCCACCACGCTGCCGAAGAGCACGATGCCCCCGGACATCGGGGACGTGCCGCTGTTGTCACGTACGTCGTTGTTGGTCACGACCGTCTTCTCGACGCCCGTGAGCAGGATGCCCGTACCCTGGATGAACGGCAGGCGGGCGTTGGGCGCGCAGTACTTGTTGTTCCCCGTCACCGTGTTGTGGGTGACGGTCAGCGCGCCGCCGCGCGGGACGCCCTCGTCGCCGACGACGAAGACGCCGCCGCAGTTGCCGGTGATCTGGTTGTTCTCGACCGTGACGCCCCGGACGCGGCGCAGACCGACGCCGATCCGGTTCTCCGTCAGCTTGTTGCCGTCGATGACGGCGCCCTGGGTTTCGAGCGCACCGCCCTCGGTGTCCATGGAGTTGGCGAGGAAGATGCCGGACTCGGCGTTGTTGTGGGCGGTGTTGTCGCGGAAGACGGTGCGGACCGACTTCTCGACGAGGATGCCCTGCAGTTTGTTGTCATGCGCGGTGACATGGAGGACCTTGAGCCCGTCGGCCCGGGACGCGTGGATGCCGGCCTTCTTGAAGCCGGTGACCGTCAGCGAATCCAGTGTCACGTCGGAGGCGTTCTTCTGCGCCGTACCGGTGACGCAGATGCCCTCACCCGCCTTGGCGCACGCGTTCTCGGTGCGCTTGGCGCTCGGCTTGATGACGGTGCCCGTGCCCGCTCCGCGCAGCGTCAGCCGCGGCGTGCTGATCTGGACGCTCTCCTGGTACGTGCCCGCCGCGATGTCGATGACCTGACCGGGCTCGGCGCGGTCCACCGCCGACTGGATGGATTCCCCCGCGCGGACGGTGATCTTCTTCTCGGCGTCAGCGGACTGCGAGGCCGTGGGCTGCGACCCGCCGCCGCACGCGACCGCGCCTCCCACGATGGTCGCCGTGGCGGCCGCCGCGACGACGGCCCTGCGGGACCGACAGAGCTTCATGTGTGCACCTGCTCTCCGTGATATGTGATCAGCCGAAAACAGACGCTATGGACGGATTTGACGCCCCGCCACTCCAGAGCGCACGGCACGCGGGTGACGATGCCCGGATCGGCCGATGGGCGCGGGTCCCCGGGGGCACGGCCACCGGTGGCCGCGGATCGGCCCGGTACGGCTGATGGGGTGGCCCGCGGGCGGCTCAGGCCCGTGCCTGGACTGGCGCGCCGACCTGCGGCGACGGTGGCGCGACGGGGAACCGGGGCCGAGTGACGGGAACGGCGCTGGGGCGAGGCCGTGGGGGCGGGGAGCGCGCGGGGCCGCCGGCCGTCCCGCGCCGCGGGCGGGACGGCCGGGCGGCCGGGCGGTGCGGGGAGGGCGGTCGGCCCCGCGGAAGGCATCGCACGCCGGTCATGGCCGCTGCCGCGGCGAGGTGCTCCAAGACGTCGGGGTCGCACCGTTCCCGCCGGGTACGTCGGGGGACCGGACGGCGTGCAGCGCGCGGTCGCCGGGCCGCCCCCACGCGGTGCCAGCGTCGCCGACGAGGCGACGCGGACTGGGCGGGCACCGGCCACGGCAGGCGGCCGCCCGGGGCGGCAGGTGCGGGCGGCCCGGGGCGCCGGCGGGCGCGCCGCGTACCGCCCGAGGTCAGCCGTGAAGCCCGGGGCGGCAGGTGGCGGGCGATCCGCGCCGCTGTCCGGTCAGTGGGCCTTCGGCGCGGGCAGGCCGGGGTAGAGCAGTTCCAGCCCGCCCGAAAGGGCGGCCCGCACGGCGCGGCTCCGGTCGTCGGCGATGACCTCGAGGGCCCGCTGTTCAATGCCGTCCAGGGCCAGGCTCGCCACCACTGCGGGGTCCACCTTGTCCTCGGGGGCGACATGGTCCGCCATGTCGGTGTCCATGAAGCCCACGTGCAGAGCGGTGACGTCGACTCCGGACGGGGCGAGCTCCTGCCGGGCGACGTTGGTCATCGCCCATGCCGCGGCCTTGGCCGCGCTGTAGCCGCCGTACGCCGGGCGGTGCACCCAGGAGAGGACCGACAGGACGTTGAGGACGGCTCCGCCGCCGTTAGCCGAGATCAGGGGCGCGAAGGCCCGCGTGACGCCCAGCGAGCCGAAGAAGTGCGTCTCCATCTCCAGGCGGATGTCGGCCATGCTCCCCTCGGTCAGGCCCACGTGGGTGCTGACACCCGCGTTGTTGATCAGGAGGGTGGCGTCGGAGGCGGTCCTGGCTGCCCTGGCGACGGACTCGGGGTCGGTGATGTCCATGTGGAGCGGCTCGACGCCCGGCAGGTCGACGTTCTCGGGGTTGCGGACGCCGGCGTAGACCTTGGCGGCGCCCCTCTCGAGCAGCTGGGTGGCGAGGTGGCGGCCGAGGCCGCGCCCCGCACCGGTCACTACGGCGACGGAGTCCTTGATGTCCATGGGGCGCTCTTTCTGCTGGTACGGGCAGGTTCCCTCAAATCTAGGCAGCTGAATTTCAATCCGCAACTCAGCTGGAAAACCGTTTGCCCGAGAGCCGTGGCTGCCGTTGGCTTGGCGGCGTGATCGAACTGCGTACCGAACGACTGCTCCTGCGCCGCTGGCGCGACCGCGACCTCGTTCCCTGGGCGGCGCTGAACGCCGACCCGGAGGTCCGCGAGCACCTGGGGGAGCCGCTGACCCGAAAGCAGAGCGACGCCTCCGTGGCCCGGTTCCTCGCCGAGTTCGACGAGCGCGGCTACGGCTGGTGGGCGGTGGAGATCAAGGCGAGCGGCGAGTTCGCCGGCTTCGCGGGCCTGGACCGAGTAGACGACGGCCTGCCCTTCACGGGAGTGGAGATCGGCTGGCGCCTAGCCCGCGCCGCCTGGGGAAAGGGCTACGCCACCGAGGCCGCGCGAGCGGTCCTCGGCTTCGGCTTCGGCGCCCTGGGACTCCCCGAGATCCTCGCCGTGACCACGGCCGGGAACCTCCGTTCCCAGGCCGTCATGCGCCGCATCGGCATGACCCGCGACCCGGCCGACGACTTCGACGACCCCTTCGCCCCCGAAGGGCCGCTGCGTCCCAATGTGCTGTACCGGATCTCCGCGGACACCCCGGTCTCGGCATCCTGACGCGGCCGCCGGAGGCGGCGCGGAACCCGCGGGCGACTGAATTCGCGTGCGCGGTGTGGCAGACGTCCCGGGGCATATCCGGATGGCGCACATGGTGTGCATCGTTCTGTGTGCCCGCATTTTCCGCCGCTTTCCCCGGCACGTGAACAGCCCGCTGGACCAGGGGGATCGCTCCACCGTCTCCCGCCTTCCGATGGCGCGGACGCCCCTTCTCGCAGAGGCCGATCCTTCATTGGCGCCGCCTATCAAGCGAAAGGAACGGCCTCTTTGACGGGCGGGTAAAGCGGGTCTAGCTTTCCCTGGAATCGGTATTCGCTGCGGTTTCCGCAGGGTCGGGAGCCGGGAAGGCAGGGCACGCATGAGCGCCGCGGAAGACCCAACGGACGAGCACCTGGAGATCACCCCGCCCAAGACCTGGGCGACCGGTGTCCCCGCGGTCAGGCACGCGCTCCAGTACTCGCTGAGCCAGACCTCGCCCCGCCGGACGATGCTGACCCTGCTCAACATCAACCAGGCCAAGGGCATCGACTGCCCCGGCTGCGCCTGGCCCGAGGAGGCGCCGGGCAAGCGGCACATGAACGAGTACTGCGAGAACGGCGCCAAGCACATCAACGACGAGGCCACCTCGCACCGTGTGCGGCGCGAGTTCTTCGAGCAGTACACGATCGACGAACTGGGCCGTAAGTCCGACTACTGGCTCAACCAGCAGGGCCGACTGACCGAACCCATGGTCAAGCGGCCGGGCTCGGCGCACTACGAGCCCATCACCTGGGACGATGTCATCGCCCTGATGGCCGAGGAGCTGCGGGGCCTGGACTCCCCGGACGAGGCCCTCTTCTACACCTCCGGACGGGTGGGCAACGAGGCCGCCTTCCTCCTCCAGCTCTTCGCCCGTGCCTACGGCACCAACAACCTGCCCGACTGCAGCAACATGTGCCACGAGTCCAGCGGCGCCGCGATGAACGAGACGCTCGGCGTCGGCAAGGGCACCGTCAGCCTGGACGACATATACGAGGCCGACCTGATCTTCGTCGTGGGTCAGAACCCCGGCACCAACCACCCGCGCATGCTGTCCGCGCTGGAGGAGACCAAGCGGCGCGGCGGAAGCGTCGTCGCCGTCAACACCCTCCCCGAGGCCGGGCTGATGCGGTTCAAGCACCCGCAGAAAGCGCGCGGCATCATCGGGCGCGGCACGGTCATCGCCGACCAGTTCCTGCACATCCGCGCGGGCGGCGACCTGGCCCTCTTCCAGGCGCTGAACCTGCTGCTCCTCGAGGCCGAGGACGCCGCTCCCGGCACGGTCCTGGACCACGACTTCATCCGGGAGCACAGCACCGGCTTCCAGGAGTTCGCCGAGCACGCGCGCAAGACGTCGTGGGACGACGTGCTGACGGCCACCGGCCTGACGCGCGAGGAGATCGAGCAGGTCCACGAGCGCGTCCTGGCGGCCAAGAGCGTCATCGTCTGCTGGGCCATGGGTGTCACGCAGCAGAAGCACGGTGTGCCGACCATCCGGGAGATCGTCAACTTCCTGATGCTGCGCGGCAACCTGGGCAGGCCCGGCGCCGGTGCGTGCCCGGTGCGCGGCCACAGCAACGTGCAGGGCGACCGCACCATGGGCATCTGGGAGAAGGTGCCGCAGAGCTTCCTCGACTCCCTGGAGCGGGAGTTCGGCTTCACACCCCCCGCCAAGCACGGCCTCGACTCCGTCGACGCCATCCGTGCCATGCGCGACGGCGAGGCGAAGTTCTTCCTCGGGGTGGCGGGCAACTTCATCCGGGCGACCCCCGACAGCGAGGTCACGGAGCGGGCGATGCGCCGCTGCCGGCTGACGGCGCACATCTCCACGAAGCTCAACCGCTCGCACACCGTGTGCGGTGATACCGCGCTGATCCTGCCGACCCTGGGCCGCAGCGACCGCGACGTCCAGGCGAGCGGCGAGCAGTTCGTGACCGTCGAGGACTCCATGAGCATGGTGCACGCCTCCTGGGGCAAGTTGCCGCCGGCCTCCCCCGACCTGCTGAGCGAGGTGGCGATCATCTCCCGGCTGGCCCAGGCCACCCTCGGCGGCACCCCGGCGATCGACTGGCAGGAGTTCGAGGCCGACTACGGCACCATCCGGGACCGGATCTCCAGGGTCGTTCCGGGCTTCGAGGACTTCAACCGGCGCGTCGCCGAGCCGGGCGGCTTCCGGCTGCCGAACCCGGTGAACGAGATGACCTTCCGGACGCCGAGCGGCAAGGCAGTCTTCACCCGCAACGACTTCGAGGCGCCGCAGGCGCCGAAGGGCCACCTCATCCTGCAGTCCCTGCGGTCCCACGACCAGTGGAACACCATCCCGTACGCCATGGACGACCGCTACCGCGGCATCCGGGGCGGCCGCCGGGTCGTCATGGTCAACCCCGAGGACATCGAGGAGCTGGGGCTCACCGGGACGCAGACGGTGGACCTGGTGAGCGTCTGGACCGACGGCAGCGAGCGCCGGGCCGAGTCCTTCCGCCTGGTGCCCTACCCCACCTCCCGCGGGTCGGCCGCCGCGTACTACCCCGAGACCAACGTCCTGGTCCCGCTGGACAGCGTCGCGGACATCAGCAACTGCCCCACCTCGAAGGGCGTCGTCGTGCGACTGGAGGCGGCGGCATGGGCCGGGTGACGGCGCGGCGGCGGGTGCTGCGGATCAGGGACGGGGTCCCCGGGCACCGCTCGGACACGCTGGCCGCCGAGGAGCCGATGGAGATCCGCGTCGGCGGCCGCGCGCTGACGGTCACGATGCGCACCCCGGGCAGCGACTTCGACCTCGCGGTGGGCTTCCTCGTCAGCGAGGGCGTCATCCACGGTCCGGACGACGTGCTGGGCATCCGCTACTGCGCCGGCGCCACAGCGGACGGAGGCAACACCTACAACGTCGTCGACGTCGCCCTGGCGCCCAAGGTGGCCCTCCCGGACGTCTCCTTGGAGCGCAACTTCTACACCACCTCCTCCTGCGGCCTGTGCGGCAAGGCGAGCCTGGACGCGGTGCGGACCACGCAGCACTGGAGCGTGGCCGAGGACGACGCGCAGATCGACTCCGAGGTGCTCTTCACCCTCCCCGACCGGCTGCGGGCGGCGCAGCGGGTCTTCGACAGCACGGGCGGGCTGCACGCGGCCGCGCTGTTCACGACGGACGGCGAGATGCTGTGCCTGCGTGAGGACGTGGGCCGCCACAACGCCGTCGACAAGGTGGTCGGCCACGCCCTGCAGGAGGGGCTGCTGCCGCTGCGGGGCACCGTGCTCATGGTCAGCGGGCGGGCGTCCTTCGAACTCGTGCAGAAGGCGGCCATGGCGGGCATCCCGGTGCTGGCCGCGGTGTCCGCGCCGTCCTCCCTCGCCGTGGACCTGGCGGCCGAGACGGGGATGACCCTGGTGGGCTTCCTGCGCGGCCGCTCGGCGAACGTGTACACCGGAGCCGAGCGCTTGCGGGTGGCCCAGCCCGTGGCCTGACGCGGCGCCGTGGTGGGCGTGCTTCCCCCGGATGCGGGCGGAGGCACGCCCACCGCGATGCGACGCGCACAGCGTCACCGCAACCTCGACTGGCCCCGAAGGGCACGCGCCGGTTCACTGGGAACCGAGCGCTCCGGGCACTTCGCGCAGGCGGGCGCCGTCGGCTCGCCGGGAGCGACTTGGTATACAGCTCGGAACCCGGGAACCGGTCCGCGCGTCTCCCGGGTGGATCCTGAGAGGTGCTCATCCGTGCTCTTCCGGCAGCTCGAATACCTGGTGGCCCTGGCGCAGGAGGGGCATTTCGCCCGTGCCGCGCAGAGCTGCGGGGTGTCCCAGCCCTCGTTGTCCGAGGGCATCCGCAAGTTGGAGGAGGAGATGCGGGTCCCGCTGATCCAGCGGGGCCGGCGGTACGACGGCCTGACCGCCGAGGGCGAGCGTGTCGTGGTGTGGGCGCGGCAGATCCTCGCCGACCGGGAAGCCCTGGAGGGCGAGGTCGCCGCCATGCGCACCGGACTGAGCGGCCGCGTCCGCATCGGCGCCGTGCCCAGCGCCGCCACCGCGGTGCCACGTCTGGTCGACCCGCTGTGCGCGCGGCACCCACTGCTCACCGTGCGCGTGGAGAACGACCTGACGTCGAGCGACATCCTCACCATGCTGCGGGACTTCACCCTCGACGCAGCCGTCACGTACCTGGACGACGAGGTGCGCGCCGCCTTTCGTACCGTGCCGCTCTACCGGGAGAAGTACGCGCTGCTCACCGACGCCGCGTGGGCCCCCTCCGGCGGCGCCACGGCGTCCTGGGCGGAGGCGGCGGCCCTGCCGCTGTGCCTGCTCACCCCGACCATGCGCGGTCGGCGCACCATGGACGCCCTCTTCGCCGCGGCCGGGGCGGAACCGGTGGCGAGGGTGGAGACCGACTCGTTCGCCTCACTGATCGCGCACGTCGTGCCCGGGCGCTGGGCCGGGATCGCCCCCCTGGCCTGGATCCATGCCCTGGGTGTGCCGCCGGGGGTGCGGGCCGTCCCGATGGCGGAGCCCGCCCGGCCCGCCGAGATAGGGCTGGTCGCCTTTCGCCGGGATCCGGAGTCCGTGACGGTGCAGGCGCTGGTCACCACCGCGCAGCACGCCGACCTCAAGCCGCTGGAGTCGCTTCCCCGGATGACGTGAGACCGGTGGGCGCGGGCGCCGCGCCCACCGGGGTCCCACGGGGCACGTCCCCGCGTGCCCCCGTGGGACCGGCGGCTCAGGACGCGGTCGCGGCCGCGTTCCCCGTGGTGCGGAGCCACACGGTGGTGTCCGCGGGCACCGAGCGCCCGTCGAGCGGGGCACTGGCCAGCAGCACCTCGTCGCCTTCCGCGAGGGACACCGGCTCCGGACCGAAGGCGGTCAGGCACCGCAGCCCGGGCGCGCGGTCGAAGGCGAACCAGCTGCCGTCCGCGGGTCCCTCCACGACCGGGGTCGTGTCCGCCGGGACGGGCGTCTCGTGCCGCAGCCGCAGCCGCAGCGCGGAGCGGTACAGGGCGAGCATGGACGCGGGGTCGTCCTCCTGGGCGCTGACGGTGAGGTCCGCCCAGTCGCCGGGCTGCGGGAACCAGCACGCCTCCGGGACGGCGGTGCTGAATCCGTACGGCGCCGCCGCGCCCTCCCAGGGCAGCGGCACCCGGCAGCCGTCGCGCCCGCGCTCGCGGTGGCCGGAACGCTCCCAGAGCGGATCGCGCAGCCGGTCGTCCGGCACGTGGGCCTGCGGCAGTCCCAGTTCCTCGCCCTGGTAGACGTAGGCGGCGCCGGGCAGCGCGAGCATGAGCAGCGCGGCGGCCCGGGCACGGCGCCGGCCGCGCGACCCGCCGCCGTACCGGGTGACCGGACGGACCGCGTCGTGGCTGGACAGGACCCAGGTGACGGGCGCTCCGACGGCGCGCATCGACGCGACCGACCGCTCGATGACTGCGCGCATCTCCGTGCCGTCCCAAGGGGACTCGAGGAACGCGAAGTTGAAGGCCTGCTGCATCTCGCCGGGGCTGACGTACCGGGCCAGCCGGGACGGCTCGAAGACGGCGGCCTCGGCCACCATCACGCGCTGACCCGGCGGGACCGCGCCGGGCGGGGCCGGATGGGTGTCCAGGAGCCGGCGCCAGGAGCGGAACAGCGGGTGCAGCTCCTCCTGGTCGTGGTAAGGCATCAGGTGGTTGCGCAGGATGTCCCGGTGCTGCCCGGGCCCGGCGTCGGGGAGGCCGGGGGCCTTGAAGAGGGTGTGGGCCACGTCGATGCGGAAGCCGTCGACGCCGCGGTCCAGCCAGTGCCGCAGGATCCGCTCGAAGTCCGCGACGACCTCCGGGTTCCGCCAGTCGAGGTCCGGCTGCTCGGGCGCGTGCAGATGCAGATACCACTCGCCGGAGCCGCCGTCCGGCGCCGGGACGCGGGTCCACGCCGGGCCGCCGAAGGCCGACTCCCAGTCGTTCGGTGGGAGTTCCCCGTCCGTCCCGCGTCCGGGGCGGAAGAGGTAGCGGTTCCTGGCCGCGCTGCCCGGGCCGGCCGCGAGGGCCTCCCGGAACCAGGGGTGGGCGTCGGAGGTGTGGTTGGGCACGAGGTCGATCAGGACCCGCAGGCCCAGGCCGTGGGCGCGCTCGACGAAGGCGTCGAAGTCGGCTTCGGTGCCGAGGTCGGCGGCGACGGCGGTGTGGTCGGCGATGTCGTAGCCGCCGTCCGCGAGCGGCGACGGGTAGAACGGGGTGATCCACACCGCGTCCGCGCCCAGCCGGGCCACATGCTCCAGGCGGGCGGCGGCGCCGGCGAGGTCGCCGACGCCGTCCCCGTCACCGTCGGCGAACGCGCGCGGATGGATCTCGTAGCAGACGGCGTCCCGCCACCAGGGCGCGGCCCGCTCCGGACCGGTGGTGCTGCTCACGATGGGCTCCTCATGCTCCCGACCGCCCGGTGGGGACGGGCAGGGTCCGGCCGGTCTCCGCGGAACGGGTGGCGGCCTCGGCCACCGCGACCGCGGTCCGCCCGGACCGCGCGTCGGCCACCGGGGTGCCGCCCTCGGTCGCGCAGCGCAGCAGGTCGGTGAAGGCGGCGCGCACGCTCTCGGCGTACACGTGCTGCTTGCGCGCCTCACCGCCCAGGTCGACCACGCAGGTCACCCGGTGCGGGACGGCGCGTTCGACACCGCGTCCGCGGGCCGGGGCCGCCGGGCCCGCTTCCCGTTCCACCGTGACGGTGATCCGCTCCCCTCCGTGCGGCCGCAGCCCCGGTACGGCCAGCAGTCCTTCGGCGCGCGCCGGCAGTTCCTCCCAGCGGCGGGCGCCCTGCTCGTCCGTCCAGGCCGTGACCGTCGCATGGGTGGGGATCCAGCCGGTGACCCTGGCCTCGGCGAAGCCGTAGTCCAGGCGCATCAGCTGCCGTTCGGCGCGGTGGGCGTGGGTGAAGGAGTGGGTGTGGGTGGCGACGGCGCCGCCGGGGTGGACGGCGGTGGCCACGACGATGTCGACCGGGCCGCCGTCACGGTGGACGGCCGTGCCGTGCACCTCGACGGGCTCGCTGCCCATCAGGGCGCGGGCGGCGTCGAAGAAGTGCACGCCGTGCTCGACGTGGATGCCCCCGCTGCGGGCGGGGTCCCAGAACCAGTGGCCGGGGCCCAGATCCTCGTCGGCGGCGTCGTTCTCGAAGGCGAAGCGCACGAGTGGGTCCAGCAACTCCTCCTCGTGCAGCCGCTGGAGCATCCGCAGGACGGGGTTGTAGCGCAGGACGTGGTCGACGACGAGCACCCCGGGGGAGCGTTCGGCCTCCGCCTCCACCCGCAGGGCGTCCTCCAGCGTCACGGCCAGCGGCTTCTCGCAGAAGACATGCCTGCCGGCGCGCAGGGCGCCGACGGCGAGTTCCGCGTGCGTGGCCGGGGGAGTGGCGATCGCCACGACATCCACCCCGGGCAGGCCGGCCAGCTCGGCCGCGTCGGCGGCGACGGCGGCGCCGTGCCGCCGCGCGAGGGCGGCGGCACGGTCACCGTCGGGGTCGGCGCACGCCACGACGCGTATGCCGGGCAGGTCGGCCACGGCGTCCAGCAGGTAGGCGCCGAACGCCCCGCAGCCGGCCAGGCCGAGTCCGAGCGGCGTCACTCGGCACGGTCCAGGCGGGCGACGCCGATGTGCGCGTCGGCCATGCCGTAGAAGACGTAGCGGACGCCGTCGATCTCCTCGATCGCGGTCGGGAAGACGACGTTGGGCACGGTGCCGGAACGCTCCTCCTCCGTCTCCGGCTCCATCAGCGGCTCGTCGGTGCGGGCCAGGATCCGGGCGGGGTCCTGCGGGTCCAGGATCATCGCGCCCGCCGCGTAGCTGACCTTCTGCTGCTGGGCGAAGGGGTCGTCGATCGAGCCGGACACACCGTGGTGGATGAGCAGCCAGCCCTCCTCGACGCGGATCGGGGCCGGGCCCGCGCCGATCTTGAGCTCCTCCCAGGGGTGCTCGGACAGCGCCACCAGGCGGTGGTTCCGGGGCCGGACGAGGGCGCTCAGGTCCTGCTCGACCTCGGCGACGGGGACGTAGGAGATCCATATGCCGGGGCGCTCGTCGGTCACGCCGGCCGGCAGGTGCACGCCCTCGCCGGGGCGGAACCAGCCCAGGTCCCACATCGGGCGGTGCAGCATGGCGAAGCAGGGCTCGCCGTCCGGGCCCGGGACGGGCTCCGGGAAGTGCACCACGTCCTTGTTCGGGAAGAGGTTGAGGTCGGTGTCGAGGTCGGCCTGGTAGGCGAACTGGACCGGTCCCAGGCGCTCCCAGGTGACCAGGTCCTTGGAGACGGCCAGCGCCGGCTTGGGGCCGAGCGGGCCGTAGGCGACGTACGACATGACGTGCAGCCCGAGGGCCTCGATCCACGTCGTGCGCGGGTCCTCCACACCGGCGTTGTTCTTGCCGCGCTCCCAGCCGGCGTCGGGGGCGAGGACGACGCCGCGGCGCTCGACGCCGGTGGGCACGCCGTCCTCGATCACGACCTCGGCGAGGCCCACTCGGGAGACGTTGCCCTCCGCGACGAGGCGGGGCAGCAGGTGAAGGGTGCCGTCCGGGGTACGGCCCGAGGCGGGGTTGAGTACGCCCTCGGCCTCGTCGGCCTCGCCGGCCAGCGGGGACATCACGACGCCGACGCGGGTCAGGCGGTAGGGCACGGAGCTGGTGGAGCCGGTCGTACGGGTGGAGCTGGCGGAGCCGGTGGTGCGGTCGTTCACGGGAGGTTCAGCCCTTCGTGGCGGAATCGATGTCGGTGGAGGTGAAGCGGCTCTGGAACACGAGGTACAGGGCCACCGCGGGCGCGGCCAGCACACAGGCGCCTGCGAGGATGGCGCCGAACGGGTTGGCGGCGGAGGAGGAGACGGTGCTGATGTAGTTGGCCAGGGACACGGCCAGCGGCTGCATGTCGTGCTCCTTGGTCACCAGGAACGGCCACAGGAACTCGTTCCAGGGGCCGGTGAAGCTCAGCAGCACCACGGAGGCGAGTGCCGGCTTGCACAACGGGATGGCGATCCGGAAGAGGATCTGCAGCTCGTTCGCGCCGTCGATGCGCGCGGCCTCGAACATCGCCTGCGGCAGCTGCAGGAAGAACTGCCGGAAGATGAAGACCGCGCTGGTGTTGATGGCGAACGGAAGGATGATCCCGATGTAGGAGTCGGCCAGTCCGTAGTCGCGCACGATCAGCACGTACAGCGGGATCATCAGCAGCTGGAACGGGATGACCTGCACCAGCAGCACCAGGGCGAAGGTGGAGCCCTTGCCGCGGAAGTGGAGCCGCGCCAGGGCGTACCCCGCCAGCAGTCCGAAGACCGTGGTGCAGACGATGACACCGCCGGTGAAGATGCCGGAGTTGATCAGGGAACGGCCGAGCGAGATGGCCGAGTTGATCTCCGCGTAGTTGTGCAGAGAGAGGTTCCCCGGTCGCGGAAAGGCGCCGGCCGGGCTGCTGTCGGGTTCGCGCTGCAGCGAGCCGATGAGCATGTAGTAGAAGGGGAAGAGGAAGGCGAAGGCGCCGGCGAGCAGTGCCAGCCGCGACAGGATCCGGCGGGCCCGAGAGTGCGCGTGCGGACGGTGGTGCGCGGCGCGGCGCATGGGCGAGGAGGCGTGTGCGTCAGCCATGTCAGTCCCTCTCCAGCACGCGGCGGTAGACGAGGGAGATCGTGGTGATGAGCACGACCAGGATCACGCCGATCGCCGCGGCCTCGTCCGGGTGGCCCTGCTGCAGGCCGCGCTGGTACATCAGCAGCACCGGTGAGGTGGTGGCGCCGTCCGGTCCGCCGCCGCTGGTCAGCAGATAGGGCTCGGTGAACAGGTTCGCCCCGGTCACCGTCGCCAGGACCAGCACGAGCAGGGTGGCGGTGCGCACCGCCGGAACGGTGATCGACCAGAACATCCGCACCTTGCCCGCGCCGTCGAGCGCGGCCGACTCGTAGAGCTCGCCGGGCACGTTCTGAAGCGCCGACAGGTAGAGCACGATGAAGAAGCCGAGCTGCTTCCAGGCGACGAACACCGCGATGGTCGGCATCGCCAGGTGCGAGTTGACCAGCCACGACGGGTCGGGGGCGAGCGGTCCGAGGGCCTTGTTGACCAGGCCGTTGGAGTTGAACAGGAACAGCCACACGCCGACGACCGCAACGCTCGCCGTGATGTACGGGACGTAGTAGGCGGTGCGGAAGAACGTCCGCCCGCGCAGCTTGGAGTTCAGGGCGGTGGCGAGCACGAGGGACGCCGCCACCGTCAGCGGCACATTGATGACGAGGAAGACGGCGATGTTGCCGAAGGACCGCCACACGTCCGGATCGGTGAGGACGGAGGTGTAGTTGGCCAGCCCCACGAAGGGGCGGTCCACCTGGGCGCCCGGCGCGGCGAAGAAGTAGTCGTGGAAGGAGATCCACACCGCGAAGCCGAGCGGGTACAGGAAGATGGCCGCCAGGTAGATCAGGTACGGGGAGACGAAGGCGAGCCCGATCGGCTGCCGGCCCGCGAAGCGCAGCCGGCGCGGCCGTGGCTCGCGGCCGGCCCGGGGGCGGGCCCCGCCCCGGGCCGGCCCGGCGCGAAGGGCGTCATGGTGTGTGGAGGACATCGGCCCGACTCACTGCTTCGCCAGGCCGTCGACCTTGCCCGCCGCCTCGCGGAAGGCGCTCGCCACATCGCCCTTCCCGAAGATCACGGATTTGGTGTAGGCGTCGCGGAACGTCTGCCAGATCTCGACGGAATTCGGCACGTTCGGGGCCTCGACGGTGCGGTCGGCCTGCTCGGCGAAGGTCTTGTAGTCCGGGTGCGAGGCGAAGTAGCCGGGGTACGCGGCCGGCAGGTCCTGGCGCATCGGCATCTGGCCGGTGGCCTCCAGCAGCTTGCCGTCCTGCTCCTTGCTGGTGGCGAACTTCAGTACGTCCCAGGCCGTTCCCTTGTTCTTGCACGCGGTGAACATGCCGATGGACTTCTCGTCGCTGAAGGTGCCCTTCGCCTCGGCGCCGGTCGCTGTCGGCACCGGCACGGCACCCCACTTGACCTTGTCGCCGTAGACGGAGACGGCCCACGGGCCGACGATCGCCATGGCGGACTTGCCGTCGGCGAAGGCATCGCCGTTGTACTGCTCGTTGGGGGCCAGGCGGTTCGCGTACATCGTCTTCCAGAACTCGGCGGCCTTGATCCCGTCGGGCGAGGCGAACTGGGCCTTGCCGTCCTCGACGAGCTGCTTGCCGGTCTGGGCGGCGAAGAGCGGGTAGAAGTCGAACCAGGACTGGTAGAACTCGGAGGTGGGCGCGGGCCAGATGGCGGCGTGCACCCCGCTCTTGACCAGGGCGCGCGAGGTGGCGAGGAAGTCCTCGTACGTCGCGAGTTTCGGGCGCTCGGGGTCGAGCCCGGCCTTCTTGAACAGGTCCTTGTTGTAGAAGATCATGACGGGGTTGCTCTTCCAGGGCATCTGGTAGTACTTGCCGCCAGGGGACGCGTACTGGGAGAGCCGCTCGCCCGTCCGCTCCTGCAGGTACTTCTGCGCACCGGGGAAGTCGTCCAGGGCCACCAGGCCGCCCTGCTTCTGGAAGCCGGGCACGGCCGCGGGGGCGGTGTTGAGGATCAGGCAGGGGGCGTTGCCGGCCGTGATGGCGGCGCCTATGACCTCCTCGGAGCTCTTGCCCGCGGGGATCTCCTGCGCCTTCACCTTCTCGTCGGGGTGGGCGGCGTTCCAGGACGCGACCATGCTCTTGCCCCAGGCGACCTCCTGGGCGTTGTTCGAGTACCAGACCGTGATGGGGCCGCGGGCGTCGTCGCCGGAGGCGGAGTCCGACCCGCCGCTGCCGCACGCCGCGAGCGGCACGGTCAGGGCGACGGCGGAAAGAACGGTCAGGAGGGTTTTCTTCATTGCGGTGGCTCCGTGTGCTCAAAAGGTGGGAAGAGGCCGTCGTGAGGCGTCGTCCTGCCTCGGTGACGGCCCTCCGGGAAGCGGAGAACGTCGAGGGCGCGAGAAGCGCGCGTTCGGGGTGGTGGTCAGGAGTAGCGGGTCGCGGTGGGGGCCGGGCCCGTGGAGCCGCGCACCATGAGCGAGGCCGGGTCCAGTTCCACATGGGCGGTGGTGCCCTGCTCGATCGTCTCGATCAGGACGCGTGTGGCGGCCCGGCCCCAGCTGGCGGCGTCGGCACGGCAGGTGGTGAGCGAGGGCCGGGTCCAGGAGGCCAGGGGCACGTCGTCGAAGCCGACCACCGACAGATCGGCGGGCAGCCGGAGTCCCGCCTCCTGCGCCACGGCCATGCCCGCGGTGGCGGAGAGGTCGTTGGCGTACACGATGGCCGTGGGCCGGTCGCCCCTCGTGATCAGCGCCTGCGTCGCCAGCGCGCCGCCCTCGGCGGTGAAGCCGCCCGGCAGCACCGGGCCCTGGGGCAGCCCCGCCTCCGCGAGCGCGTCACGCCAGGCGCCGAGGCGCCGTTGGGCGTGCAGGTATTCCTCGGGGCCGGCGACGTAGGCGATGTGGCGGTGGCCGAGCTCCACGAGGTGATGTACGGCGCCCGCGACCACCGGACGGTCGTCCAGGTTGACCGTGGCGATGCCCTCGACGCTGTCGTCGGCGCCCACGGCCACGCCTGGCAGTCCCAGTTCCCGCAGGAGCGCCGGGCGCGGGTCGTCCACCCGCAGGTCGGTGAGGAACACCCCGTCCACGCGCTGGTCGTCCACCAGGCGGCGGTAGGTGTCCATTTCGTTGCGCGGGCTCGTCACGTGGAGCATCAGGCCGTCGCCGGACTCGGAGATGACCGACTCGATGCCCGCCATGAAAGCAGGGAAGAAGGGGTCGGTGCCGATCAGGTCGGGCTCGCGGGTCAGGACGAGACCGACGGCCCGGGCCCTTCCGGTCGACAGCGCGCGAGCGCTGCGGCTCGGCGTCCAGCCGAGCTTCTCGGCCGCCGCGCGCACCCGTTGCTGGGTCGCGGCGGCCACGCCGGGGCGGTCGTTGAGGACGAAGGAGACCGTCGCCCGGGACACACCCGCCAGCTGGGCGACATCGGCGATCGTGGGGCGTCGTGCCATGCGAACTCTCCGTGTACGGCGGCGGAAGGGGGCTGCATCCGCAGCCGCAGGTTCCGTCGACCGGCGTGCCCCGCGGGGCACGCCGTCCGGCGGCACCTTTGGCGCCGGAGGCAGCACGTTCTTGCACTCGCATACCGGGGCAACCCGCGCGAAGGGATGGCTTCACCTCGCGTTTGAACCGGTTTAAACGAGCGATGTGAGGAACCCTGAACCTCAGGGGGCGCAGTGTCAAGGGGTCACTTTCGATTGCGGAGCTTTATATGCCAAATATTGGGATAAGTCCGCAATGTCGAGCTGCCTCGCCGTCACCACTCGAGGCACGGTCCGTGACGTCGCGTCACCGTCCATACGCGGGTGCGGTGCGCCGCGGCCTGCTGCTACCGTCTGTCAAACCCCCCGCCCACGGCGGACGGAGCGAGCGACGGAACCGGATGTGTTTCCCGACACGGTCCTGCGCACCGAGCGGCTCCGCCTGCGCCCGGTCACCCCGGACGACGCCCATGACACCTCGGCGAGCTGCGCGAACCCCGACACCGCGGCCGTGCACGCCGACCCGGGCAACCCGTTCCGTCCCTGACCGGGGCCCGCTCCGGGCACGTCACACGCAGCAGGCCCCCGCCGCGCCTTTGCGGCAGGGGCCCGACTCATGGCGATGAGGGCCCCAGCGGGGAGTAGCGGAGCCCTCCGACTGCACCGTCCAGCATGGTCGCCCCGGAGAGGGTCCGCACGTCAGGTGGGCCGGACAGGTGAGGCCCTCAGGGCGTGTAGCAGAAGTCGATCTCCGGAGTGAGCGGAGTCCGTCGCGGGGGTGGCGTGCGGCGGCCGCCTTTCCAACACTGGTGACGTACAGGCGACGGGGGGACGCACATGGCGAAGCGCGCGGAACGGGCGCAGGCACCGCTACCGGATCGGCGGCCGGAGCTGGACGCGATCCGGATGCTGGTCGTGGTCGGGCTGGTCTTCTTCCACTCGGCGCTCGTGTTCGCTGCCGACGACGACTTCTACGTCAAGAACTCCGAGACCACCGAAGCCATCATGATCATCGCCGGGTTCGGGGTCGTGTGGGCCATGCCGCTGCTGTTCCTCATCTCCGGCCTCGGTGCCCGGCACTCGCTTCAGCGCCGCGGTGCGGGCGGCTTCGCCAGGGAGCGGCTGCTGCGGCTCGGCGTTCCACTGGTCTTCGCGACCCTCGCGCTGAACCCGCTGCCGCAGTGGCTGCGGCTGCGCTCGGCCGACGCCGGCTACCACGAGTCGTACCTCGGCTTCCTGCCCCGCTTCTACGACGTGCACCTGGAGCCCGAGGAGTTTCCCTTCGTCGTCCAGGGCGAGCACTTCGAGACCGGCCATCTCTGGTTCGTCGTGCTCCTCTTGGCGTTCTCCCTCATACTGGTGCCGTTCCACGGGTGGCTGCCGCACGAGCGCGTCCGCCGCATCGGCGACCGGGTGGCGGAAGCGACCCTGCACCGGCGGGGCCTGGTCTTCCTCCCGGCCTTCGCCTTCGCGGCGATCTGTGCCCTCGCGCAGCTGGAGGAGCAGTACGCGGGCTGGCACCGCTGGTCGTACCTGCTTTTCTTCGTCGCCGGCTTCGCGCTGGCCGGCGACGACCGCTTCCGCACCGCGATGCGGCGCGACGCCGGGACCGCGGCCTGGCTCGGCGCCCTGCTGTTCGCGGCGGCCGGCCCCAGCTTCGCCCTGGCCGACGAGCCCTTCACGGAGATGACCGCCCTGGCCACCACCTCACGGGCGCTGTTCGGTGCGGCCGGGTGGTGCCTGGTGATCGCCATCCCGGGACTCCTCGACCGCCGGCGCCTTGAGCAACCGCGGGCGGAGCCGAACCCGGCCCCGACGACGCGGCGGCTCGTCTACGGCTATCTCGCCGCAGCCGTGCTGCCGTTGTACGTGCTGCACCAGCCGATCGTGGTCGCCGTCGCGTACTTCGTGGTCGGCTGGTCCGCGCCCATCGTGGTCGAGTACGCCGTGCTCGTGGTGATCGCCCTCATCCTCACCCTCACCGCGTACGAGCTACTGGTCCGCCGCACGCGGGCGACCCGCTTCCTCTTCGGCATGCGACCGTAGGCCGTGTCGTCGCGTGCGCCGTCGGTCAGCTGATGCCCTGGTGCGGGGACCGGCCCCAGGCCATGAGCATGCCGGGGGACAGGTCGGCGCAGTCCGGGGAGTCCAGGTAGCGCACGGCCTCGTCGATGAGGGCGTCGTCGACGAGGCCGGTGGCGGTCATGGCCGGCCGCGCCCGGTCCCACGTCCGCGCCCAGAAGCGGCTGATCGCACTGCCCGGCAGCAGTGGTGGCACATGGATCTCCGCCGCCACCGAGCGGAGCCCGGCCTCCTTGAGCAGCCCGGGGTAGCGGGGTGTCCGGGAGACGTCGGTGCCGATGGTGTCGCGCAACCCCCGCCACATCGCCCGCATGGCCAGCGTGTACGGCGTGTCGGGGGCGTCGGCGGTCGTCAGGTCCACGGCGTCGCCGATCACGAGGACGCCACCGGGGGCGAGCAGGCGGCTGAGCGAGGCGATCATCCGCTCCGGCGACGGCAGGTGCATCAGCACGAAGCGGGAGTGCACGAGGTCGAACCGCTCCGGCTCGAAGTCCCCTGCGGTGACATCCGACTGACGTATGGTCAGCCCGGGGGTCGGACGCGACGACAGGAAACGCACGTCCCGGTCGACGGCGAGCACTTCGCGCACCCCGGCCTCGCGGAGCAGTCCGCGCGCCACCGTGCCCGTGCCCGCGCCGACGTCCAGGCAGCGCCAGCCGGGACCGGCCCCGAGCTGCCGCAGTCGCGTGAGGGTGACGTCGTCGTACACGGCGGCGGCAAGGTCGACGCGGTCGTCCTCGCCCGCGTCCCCCGGGCGGAAAAAGCGCTCACCATAGCGACCGGCGCCGGTCATGCCCCCCATTGTGACAACCGGCGCCCGCTGCCACACATCGGCCGGCGTCCGGGCGCCGGCGGCTACACCGCGGTGTAGCCGCCGTCGACGGTGAGCGTGGCGCCGTGGATGTGCGACGCCTCGTCGCTCGCCAGGAACACGACGGCCGCGGCGACCTCGGCCGGGGCGCCGGCGCGGCGCGCGGGTATGCGCGAGATGACCGGGGTCAGGTGCTCGGCCATCGCCGCCACCTTGTCGGTGAGGGTGGGGCCGGGGGCCACGGTGTTCACCCGGACCCCGTGCGGCCCGTACTCCGCCGCCCAGGACGCGGTCAGTGAGTGCACGGCCGCCTTGGTCATGCTGTAGAGCGCCGAATGGGCCATGCCCCGCATGCCGTTGATCGAGCCCAGGTTGATCACGGCGCCGTGGCCGCGCTCCGCCATGGGCGGCGCCAGGAGGCCGGTGAGCAGGAACACCGACCGTACGCTCACCGCCAGCGCCTGGTCGAAGGTCTCCTGCGGGACCTGGGCGGTGGGGGCGGGCGCGAGCAGGAGGGCCGCGTTGTTGACGAGAACGTCGATGCGTCCGCCCGCCGCCGCGAGTGCGTCGGTGGCGAAGCGCCCGATCGCGTCGGCACCGCCCGACAGGTCGGCGCCGACGAACGCGGCGGAGCCGCCGTCCTTCCCGATACGTGCCACCACGTCGGCACCGCGCGTCTCGTCTCGTCCGCTGACGACGACGAACGCGCCCTCTGCTGCCAGGGCCGCCGCGATGGCCGCGCCGAGGCCGGTGGTGGATCCGGTGACCAGGGCCGTACGCCCGGTGAGTCGCTGGGTCATGTTCCGCGCCTTTCTCCGTGAAACCGGCTGGGAACGGCCAAGGTGCCACCCAAAAAATGGACCAGCAAGTCCAAAGATGCCACCATGGGCACATGGCACCACGACTCACGGCCAAGGGCGCCGCCACCCGGCAGCGCATCGTCGAAGGAGCCGCGCAGGAGATCCGCGAGCGCGGCGCGATGGAGGCCACCCTCGACGACATCCGCGCCCGTACGTCCACCAGCAAGAGCCAGCTGTTCCACTACTTCCCAGGCGGCAAGGAGGAACTGCTGCTCGCCGTCGCCCGGCACGAAGCCGACCGGGTCCTCTCCGACCAGCAACCGCACCTCGGCGCGCTCACTTCCTGGCAGGCCTGGTACGCCTGGCGGGACGCGGTCGTCGACCGCTACCGGCGGCAGGGGCAGCAGTGCCCGCTCGGCTCGCTCGTCTCGCGGCTGAGCCCCGCGACGCCCGGCGCCCAGGCCGTCACCCAGGAACTTCTCGCCACCTGGCAGGCCCAGATCACCAGCGGCATCCGAGCCATGCAGGAGCAACGGGAGATCTCGCCGGAACTGGACGCCGACCGCGCCGCCGCCGCCCTGCTCGCGGGCATCCAGGGCGGCGTCTCGATCCTGATGTCGACGGGCTCGCTCACCCACCTGGAGGCCGCCCTCGACCTGGGCATCGAACGTCTCCTTGCCGCGCCTCGCCGACCACCTGCACCCGAAGTGCCCGAAGGCTGAGGTTGCTTGGTGCCGCTCACGGCACCTCTGCCGGAGTGGGGCCCCGGATGGTGAGGTCGCCATCCTGCGACGTAGCTCCTGGTCCCAGCAGGCGTCCGTGGACGTCTCCACGGACCAGGAGCGCACCTGGACGACCGCCTGGGAGGCGTATCCCTCGGCGATCGACTCAGCGGCCCGACGAAGAACACCGTCGACCTGAGCGCCTACGCGGGGCAGCCCGACGTACGGGTGAGGTCCCCCTTCGTCGGGACCGCCGTCGGGACGGCTGCGGTCGGCGGGGGTGGCCGCATGGCTCGCTGCCCGGAGGCGGCCGTGACATCGGCACCCACGATCCCCACGCTGGTGTTGTCGTCGGTCACCTGACCGGTGACGAGGCCGCCCGCGACCTTCACCGCCTTCCAGTCGGCGACCTGCACGTCGTCGAGCTCCCAGTCATTGGCGTCCGCGAGCTGGCGCGGACCTCTTCCCGGGCCGCAGCCCGGTCGTCTGGCGGATGCTGTGCGGCGGTCGGCACGGCGGCGGTGACCTGCCGCAACTGCTCCCTCCGGAAGAGGCGTTGCTCGTGCAGGCTCGCGCGGAGTGCGGCGAGGTCCCCGGCGCTCAGGTGCGAGGCTCGCTCCTCGGCCCGGTTGTTCACCTCGTTCACCTTCTCCGGCCGGGCGAGGTCATGCGGCGCGGCGTCCGCAGGGCACGCAGCAGCGCGCGTATGGGAGGATCTCCAGGCGCTCGACCGGTATGACCGCGCCGCAGCCGGGGCACACTCCGTAACTGCCCTCCTCGAGGCGCCTGAACGCGGCCTCGATCTCCTCGAGCACCCGCTTGACGGTCTCCTTCTGCACGACCAGGACGTGGTCGTCCGCCGCCCAGCCGCCCTTCGCGGCGGCCTGGAGTTCGGCGAGTCGGGTGTCGCGTTCGCGCTCGAGGCGCAGACGGGCCTCGTCGGCGGTCATACGGCCGGGCCGGGTGGTGTCGGGGGACATGGCGGGCTCCTTCCTGGAAGGCGGACGCGCGGGAGGCCGGCGCCGAGGGCGGCGACGGCCGGGAGCAGACGCGGGTACGCCTCCCATGCTCGCCGAGCGTGCGAAGCCCGCACATAGGCGGTGACACCCATCTCCCTTATGGCGACCCGCCGATGCGCCCGAGGATGGCCTGATGGACCGTCCGGAGACGGGCTGCGCGTGCTCTTTCGCCCGCGTGTCGTGCGGCGGCCCACTGGGCGGGCGCCGCACGGCCGGGGTCACCGGCGCGATGCTCCTCCCGGGTGGTCGTGTGCCGCACGGCCACCGGGGAGGGGTAGGGAGCACAGCGGGGTACCCCTTCGCCACCGCACCCACGGAGCCAGCGTGAACATCGGGATCTCGACCTTCATCACCGACCAGGGCATCCGTCCCGCCCCGCTCGGCACCGCCCTGGAGGAACGGGCGTTCGACTCGCTGTTCATCGCCGAGCACAGCCACATCCCGGTGCGCCGCGAGAGCCCCTGCCCCGGGGGCGGCGAGCTGCCGGAGAAGTACTGCCGCACTCTTGACCCGTTCGTCGCCCTCTCCGTGATCGCCGCCGTCACCCGGCGCCTGCTGCTGGGCACCGGGATCGCGCTCGTGCCGCAGCGCGATCCCATCCACACCGCCAAGGAGGTGGCCTCCCTCGATCTGGTCTCCGACGGTCGCGCCGTCTTCGGGGTCGGCGTCGGCTGGAACCGCGAGGAGATGCGGAACCATGGCGCGGACCCCGCCACGCGCGGCCGGCTCGCCGATGAACGCCTGCGGGCGATCCGCGAGCTGTGGACCGAGGACGAGGCCGAGTTCCACGGCCGGTTCGTCGACTTCGATCCCGTCTTCTGCTGGCCGAAACCGGTGCGGCGGCCGCACCCGCCGATCTACGTCGGCGGCGGCAAGCGCGCGTTCCACCGGGTCGCCGAACTCGGCGACGCCTGGCTCGCCAACAGCGACGCTCCGGAGGACCTCGGCCCGCGCATGGAGCACCTGCGCGAGGTCGCCGGCCGTGATGTGCCGGTGACCGTGTTCGGGGTCCGCGGCGGCCCGGAGCAGCTGGAGGCCTATCAGCGGCTCGGCGTCGAACGAGTGCTGCTCGACCTGCCGACGCTGCCCGAGCGGGAGACTCTGGAGCACCTGGACGGCCTGGCAGCGCTCGCCGACCGGTTCCGCTGACCGGCCGGCAACGGGTGAGGAGGTCCTTCCATGCCGGCCCTGACGGGCGGTCAGGCGCGCGAGCGCTTCGCCGCGGCCCGCGTCGCTCGCCTGGCCACCGCCGACGCGACCGGAACGCCGCATCTGGTGCCGGTGGCCTTCGCCGTGGACGGCGACACGGTGGCGCTGGCCGTCGACCACAAACCCAAACGGACCGCGCACCTGAAACGCCTGGCCAACATCGAAGCCAACCCCGCGGTGTGCCTGCTCGCCGACCACTACGACGAGGACTGGGACCTGCTGTGGTGGGCCCGCGCCGACGGCACGGCCCGTGTGCTCCCGCCGGCCGGCGCATCCCCCGCGGCCGCCCGCTGCGTCGCTCTGCTGACCGCCAAATACGGTCAGTACACCGGCCGTCCTCCCGCGGGGCCGGTGATCGAGATCTCCGTACGGCGCTGGAGCGGTTGGCGGGCCGCGTGAGCCCGCCGTGCGGCGACGGGGGCCGTGCGGCTCCCGGTGCCTGGGGCGTGGGGGGACGGAACGGCTCTGCCCATCGGCGCGGGCGAGGGCGGCGGGGCCCGGAGCAGCCGATTGCGGGCCATTGCACCGCGCGGGTTCCGCTGCCCTGTCGCGCGCCCCGCTCAGCCGCGGCCCGCCCCGGCCGGCGCTCGGTGGTGACGCGGATCGGTCCCCGGCCCGTCGCGCGCCCCGCTCAGCCCGACAGACGGCGTGCCAGATAGGCCGCCGTACGGCTCCCGGCCGCTCGGGCGACCTGCGCGGGCCGCCCGGCGGCGACGACCCGCCCTCCCGCGTCCCCTCCGCCCGGGCCCAGGTCGATCACCCAGTCGGCACCGGCCACCACGCTCATCTCGTGCTCCACCGCGAAGACGGAGTGCCCGGCGTCGACCAGCCCGTGCAACTGCCGTACCAGCAGCTCCACATCGGCCGGATGCAGCCCCGTGGTGGGCTCGTCCAGCAGGTACACGGTGTGGCCGCGGCGCCCGCGCTGCAGCTCGGCGGCGAGCTTGATGCGCTGCGCCTCACCGCCCGACAGCTCGGTGGCCGGCTGCCCGAGGCGCAGATAGCCCAGCCCCACGTCCTGCAGCGTGCGCAGGCTGCGGGCGACCGGTGCGACGTCCGCGAAGAAGGCGGCCGCCGTGTCCACGCTCATGCCGAGCACCTCCGCCACGTTCCGCCCCTGGTAGCGGACGGCCAGCGTCTGCTCGTCGTAGCGGTTCCCGTGGCAGGTGGGGCAGGGGGCGTACGTGCCGGGAAGGAACAGCAGCTCGACGGCGACGAAACCCTCGCCCTGGCAGGTGTCGCAGCGGCCGCCCGCGACGTTGAACGAGAACCGCCCGGCCTTGAAGCCGTGCCGCCGGGCGTCGTCGGTGGCCGCGAAGAGTCCCCGCACGGCGTCGAACAGCCCGGTGTAGGTGGCGAGGTTGGAACGCGGGGTCCGGCCGATGGGCTTCTGGTCCACCCGCACCAGGCGGTCCACCGCCCGCAGCCCCTCCGCGCGAACGCCGAACGCCGGCCCGGCGCCGGCTCCGCCCCACGCGCCCGCGTCCTCGCCGCCCGCGGTCGCGTCCTCGGACCCGACGTCTCCGGCCGGCCCAAGATGCTCCGTCAACACAGCGGCGAGCACGCCCACCAGGGTGGACTTCCCCGAGCCCGACACCCCGGTGATCGCCGTGAACACCCCGAGCGGCAGCTCGACGTCCGTGCCGTGCAGGTTGTGCCGGGTGATGCCCCGCAGGCCGAGCCACGACGACGGCTCCCGCGCGGCGCGCCCGGCGGCCGGATCGGGTCCCGAGGCGAACAGGTAGCGGCGGGTGGCAGATTCGGCGACCGCCTCCAGCCCCTCCACCGGGCCGCTGTAGAGCACCCGGCCGCCGCGCTCGCCCGCGTGCGGCCCGACGTCCACGACCCAGTCCGCCCGGCGCACCACGTCCATGTCGTGCTCGACGACGAACACCGAGTTCCCCGCGTCGCGAAGCCGCAGCAGAACCTCCAGCAGCGCCTCGCCGTCCGCCGGGTGCAGCCCGGCCGAGGGCTCGTCGAGCACATACACCACCCCGAACAGGCCGGAGCGCAACTGGGTCGCCAGGCGCAGGCGTTGCAGCTCGCCGGGGGAGAGCGTGGGTGTCGTGCGGTCCAGGCTGAGGTAGCCCAGACCGAGTTCGGCGACGACCTCGATGCGTGCGACGAGGTCGGCGCACAGCGTCGTGGCGATCCCCCGCTGCGGGCCCTCGGGGAGGTCGTCCACCGCGCCCCGCGCGGCCGGACGCAGCACCTCGGCGAGCCGCGCCAGCGGCATCGCGTTGAGCTCGGCGATGTTCCGCCCGGCGAAGGTGACGGCCAGGGACTCCGGGCGCAGCCGACTGCCGCCGCAGGCGGTGCAGAGCGAGCTCTCCAGGAACCGCTGCGCGCGGGCCCGCAGCGCCGGGCTCTTGGAGTCGGCGAAGGTGTGCAGCACATAGCGCCGTGCACTCTGGAAGGTGCCCTGGTAGGGACGCTGGATGCGGCCCGCCTCCCGCACCGGGTGCACGGTCACCACCGGTTGCTCGTCGGTGAACAGGATCCACTCCCGGTCCTCGGCGGGGAGCTCGCGCCAGGGCCGGTCGACGTCGTAGCCGAGGGTGCGTGTGACGTCCCGCAGGTTCTTGCCGTGCCACGCACCGGGCCAGGCGGCGATCGCGCCGTCGCGGATGCTCAGCGAGGGATCGGGGACCATCAGTTCCTCGGTGGCCCGGTGCACGCGGCCCAGCCCCTGGCACACCGGGCAGGCGCCGGCGGCGGTGTTGGGCGAGAAGGCGTCGGAGTCCACGGGCTGGGCGCCCGGCGGGTAGCGGCCCGCGCGGGAGAAGAGCATCCGCAGCGTGTTGGACAGGGTCGTCACCGTGCCCACGTACGAGCGGGAGGTCGGCGCCCCGCGCCGCTGCTCCAGGGCGACCGCCGGGGGCAGCCCCAGGATGTCGTCGACCGCGGGGGCGCCCACCTGGTGGATGAGCCGCCGGGCGTACGGGGTGACGGACTCGAAGTAGCGGCGCTGCGCCTCCGCGTAGATCGTGCCGAACGCGAGCGAGGACTTGCCGGAGCCGGAGACCCCTGTGAACACGGCCAGCGCGTCCCGGGGCACGTCCACGTCGACGTCGCGCAGATTGTGCTCGCGGGCGCCGCGCACCCGGACGCAGGGGTCGTGGGCCGGGTTGTTCATGCCCCTCCGGGGAACGGCGTCGCGGTACGGTGCGGACGTGCGGGGCGCCGCCCACGCGACCAGTGTGCGCGCCGGTGCGGGCGCCCGCAGGTCCACGGTGCGGCGGGCGCGGTCACGGCAGGTAGGACAGCAGCTTGCGGGCGGCGGGGGAGACCCGGTCCTCCTGGGGCAGCGCGGCCGACACCTCCCAGAGGTGCTCCTCGGCGCCTGACAGCTCCAGGGTCCGCAGTCCCGCGGCGTGCTCCTTGCGCGCGATGGGCTGGGGCACGACGGCGATGCCGAGCCCGTGGTGGACCAGGTCGATCAGGCTGTGCACGTCGTTGACCTCCAAGGCGACGTGGCGCGGCACGCGGTTCGCGGCGAAGGCCCGGTCGGTGAGCCCGCGCGCGCCCCAGTCGGGGTGGAAGTCCACGAACTCCTCGCCGCCGAGGTCCGCGTAGCCGGCCTTCTCCTCTCCGGCCAGCCGGTGCCCGGGATGACACAGCAGGACCATCGGGGCCCGGGCGATCGGTCGCATCCGCACCCCCTCGGGCGCCTGTCCGCACAGCGCCGTGAACGCCACGTCCAGCCGGCCGCTGATGATGTCCTGCACGAGGGCCGCCGACCCCGCCTGCCGCAGCCGGACCTCGACGCCCGGGTGCTGGGCGCGGAAGCGGGCCAGCAGCGCCGGCACGTCGACGCCGGCCAGGCACTGCTCGGTGCCGATCGTGAGCACACCGCGCATCAGGCCCTGCACGGCCGCCACCGCCTCCTTCGCGGCCCGTACGCTCGCCAGCGTCCGGCAGGCCTCGTCCAGCAGGGCCCGGCCGGCCGCCGTCAGCTCCACACTGCGGGTGCTGCGCACGAACAGCGGCGTCCCGAGCTCCTGCTCCAGGGCGCGCACGGAGGCCGACAGACCGGACTGGGAGATCATGAGCCGCTCGGCGGCTCGGGTGAAGTGGTGCTCCTCCGCGACCGCGACGAAGTACTCCAGATGGCGTAGCTCCATGATTGAGAAGCCTAGCTCCTGAATGTGTTCGCTTTCTTCTATTGGACGTCTGGGCGCCGCTGAGGCGACGCTTGGGCTCGTGCCCGCACGGCTGCGGCCCGAATCCAGCCGTGCGGGGCACACCACAGGCGCGCGCGAGCGCGCCCCGTCGGCACGCAAGAGCCGAGACGCAAGCTGAGAAAGGCCACGGACACATGCAGACTCGCCGCATCGGTGACACCGAGGTCAGCGCGATCGGTCTGGGCGGCATGCCCATGTCGATCGAGGGCCGGCCGGACGAGGCACGGTCCATCGACACCATCCACGCGGCGCTCGACGCCGGTGTGACGCTGATCGACACGGCGGACGCCTACCACCAGTACGCCGACGAGGTCGGCCACAACGAGAGCCTGATCGCCAAGGCGCTCGCCTCGCACGCGCGGGGTGCTGACGTCCTCGTCGCCACCAAGGGCGGCCACCTGCGCCCCGGTGACGGAAGCTGGACCCAGGACGGTTCGCCCGAGCACATCAAGCGGGCCTGCGAGGCCTCGCTGAGCCGGCTGGGCGTGGAGGCCATCGGCCTGTACCAGTTCCACCGGCCCGACCCCAAGGTGCCCTACGCCGACTCCGTGGGCGCGGTGCGCGAGCTGCTCGACGAGGGCAAGATCCGCATGGCCGGCATCTCCAACGCCAACCCGGACCAGATCCGGGAGGCCAACGAGATCCTGGGCGGCCGTCTGGTGTCCGTGCAGAACCAGTTCTCCCCGGCCTTCCGCTCCAGCGAGCCGGAGCTGGAGCTCTGCGACGAGCTCGGCATCGCGTTCCTGCCGTGGAGCCCGCTCGGCGGCATCTCCCGCGCCCGCGAACTCGGCTCGGCCTACGCGCCGTTCGCACGGATCGCGGAGGCTCACGGGGTCAGCCCGCAGCGGGTGTGCCTGGCGTGGATGCTGGCCAAGTCCCCGGTCGTGATCCCCATCCCCGGCTCCAGCCGCCCGGAGACCATCCGCGACTCGGTGGCCGCGGCGGAACTCGTGCTCACCGCTGAGGAGATCGCGGAGCTGGACGCCGTCTGAGGCGCTCGCCGCCGCCGGGGAGGGAGCGGGGTCGGGGCGGTGCGCCGCCCCCGCTCCCGTCCCCGGGCGAACGCGCGAGGTGTCAGGGCGTCAGGCGTTCGGGTCGAAGGGGATGCCCGCCGGTTTCGCCTTGTCCAGGTGGTAGGCGAAGTTCCCGTCCTTCAGGCCGAAGACCGCGCTGCCGAAGTCGGCCTGGCTCAGCTTGTCGCGCAGGCCCGCCGGGTAGCCGTTCCAGCCGACCAGGTCGGGGAACTGCCAGCCGCGGTAGTGGTTCTCCGGCGGCTCGTCGTTGGTGTTGGCGGGCCGGAAGCAGTGCGTGCTCGCGCCGTCCTTGTGGTAGACGATCTTGGGGTGGGTCCCGTCCCAGCGGATCTGGTCGCGGCCGTAGACGTTGAAGTCGCCGTGCGCCGAGGTGGAGACGTACTGGGCCTGGTCGTCCTTCACCCAGACCACGACGTGCTCCCAGTCGTGGCGGTGGCCGCCGAGAGTGATGCCGGGCAGGGCCTGGTCCTTCTCGAAGTAGAGGCCGTACATGATGGCGCACCAGCCGTTGTTGCACTTGTAGCGGGCGTAGCCGTTGGTGTTGTCCAGATCCGTCTGGTCGCGGCAGCTCCCGTTGAGGGCGCCGGTGGGGTTCAGGCCCGGGTTGACGGTTCCGTCGGGGCCTATGGCCGGGGTGGGGTAGCAGCCGTCCGTGTCGTAGTCGTACGCCGGCTGGAACGTCTGCTCCAGGCCGTCCGCGTTGGCGGGGAGGGCGGGGGGCGGCGCGGCGAACGCCGTACCCGGAAGCGCGATCACCAGCGCGAGCGCGCCGCCGACGACGGCCGGGACCCTGCCGAGACGCGAGTTCGTCCTCACTTGTTTCCTCCTGGTCGACCGCGCGGTGGAGGATTGCGCGGTCTTGTTGACATGCCCGGATCAGGATTCCCGCATCGCGTCGACCCGACACGTCCTTGGCGGTGACTGGTTGATGAACCGTCAGCCAACATCCCCGCCGTCGGGACGGCCGCGTTCCGAGACGGTCGCTGCGCGTACTGGTCATGGATGCGTCGGGAGGGTCGGAGGCCGTTGGGCGGCGCCACAGGACGCAGTGGTGCCATCCAAGGAGGAACCATGAAGTACGCGGTACATGTCGCCTTGTTGCTGCTCCTGGCCACGGTCCGGCGGCCCGCCCACTTCCGGCAGCAGGGTGAGTCGGGCCCGCGCCATACGGGCGTCGAGCGCATCGAACGGCCACGGGCATCCCGCTCACCGACGAGCGGTAAGAGCGACTTTCCGCCGCGCGCGACGCCGCGCCGCGGCGGCCGCAGGACTCACACCTTCTGGCACTGCGTCCGGGGATCGTGGGCGTCGACCTCGCCGCCCAGATTCAGGATGCGGGCCTGTAGCTCGTCCGCCTCGCCTGTGCCGTCGGACGCGTCACGCGCCTGCAGATCGGCGAGTTCGAGGCTCGCGGAGGTCTGCTCCGCCAGTCGTGACAGCCCCAGGGCCAGTTCCTGCCAGTCCGGGTCCAGACGGGCGGCATGGGCGGCCAGGCGTGAGGACTCCTCGAGAGCGGGCACGACCCGTCGGTGGGCGGTTTCCCGGTCTTCCGGAGTGATCAGATCCGCGGGGACGAACATCTCGTAGGTGGCGCATGCCTCGCGGGCGAGGTGCCGCGCCTGATCGCTGTCACCGGATCCGCACGCGCCGGTCAGGACGGCCCCGGCGAGGACGAGGACGACCGCCGGCCAAAAGGATGTCCGCATGATTGCATGATCGGGTTCGGTGATCGGCCTCGCGGCGGCCGGCACGTCAACGGTCGCGTGGGCAGGGTGCGGGTCGGAGGCCTGCAAGAGCGGCGGCGCCGATGGTGCGCCGCGAACCGTGTGACACGCCGGCGGCGCAGATGGACGTGGGCATCGGCCTGGGTGTCCTCAGCGACGTGAGCTGGACCTGCGGCCGACCTTCGCCCATCACGGACTCGACCGCTATGTCGAGGCGCGTGGGTGCACTCCTACGCCTACGGCACCGAGAAGCCCGCCCCCGTCCTGGACGGGCACGCCTGCGCGGCCCTGGGCGTCTTGCCGGCTGAGGCGCTGATGGCGGCGACCATCCGGCCAAGGACGGTGCCGCGCCGGCGTAAGGCTGCGCTCGTACGTCGTGCCCGCCGGAGCCGCCCCGGGAGGGCACCGCGGTCTGGACACGGTGCTCCGGCTGGCCGGGCCGCGGTCCTGGGGCCGGCCGGGGGCACTGCCGGGCGGCGCGTTGCGCGAGGGGAACCGGCCCCCCGCCCGGCGCGGTCAGACCAGACTCCACCCGGCCCGCAGCTCGCGCCCCTGTGCCCGCCCGGCTTCGGCGGCGGGACGGCGTGTGGCGGGGTCGAGCGGGTTCGTGCCGATCGCCGCCACCGACGCCTCGTCCGGTCCCACCACGGCGACCTCGGCGCCGGCGGCCCGCAGTTCCGCCACGCACTGCTCCAGGGCCCGCTCGCTGGGGAACAGCTCCGCGGTCCCCATCGGCACGATCACCAGCACCCGCGCCGCCCCCGCGGCGTAGTCGGCGTTCGACGCGGACCGCACACCGCCGTCGACGAAGCGGCGCCCGCCGATCGTCACGGGCGGCCAGATGCCGGGAACGGCGCAACTCGCGGCGACGGCGTCGACGAGGCCGACCCCGGACGAGCCGTCGAAGACCTGTGGCCGGCCGGTCTGCGCGTCAACGGCGACGATCCGCACCGTCCGGGACGCCGGCCACGTGCGGGAGGGGAGGCGGGACTCGATCACGCGTCGCCGCACCGCCTCCGGAACCGTCTCCGCCTCGAGGGCGTACGCTCCGACCGCGCGCCGCATGTCGGCGACCGACGCGGCCCCCTGCAGCACGTCCGCGATGCCCGCGCCGAAGTTCGCGAGGTCGACCTCGGCCATGATCTCCGCCGACTGCAACTCCGGCTCGGTCTGCCGGGCGTAGAGCTCGCGCAGGGGCAGCCCGCTGCCCAGTTGTGCCGCGACCGTCGCCCCCGCCGATGTTCCGACCAGCGTCGTCGCCCCCGTGACGTCATGCCCGGCGTCAGAGAGCCCCGTCAGCAGTCCGGTGATCCAGGCGATCCCGGCGACGCCCCCGCCACCGAGTACCAGCGCGTCGGCCATCGTCCGTCCTCTTCCTTGGCGTTGTCCGAGTGGGCCCTTCGCCTCATCCTCTCCCACGGCGCCGGGATCGTCCGGTGCCGGAGGGGACCGAGGGCGCCCTGTCGCTGCAGGTGGCGGGATGCTCACGCACCGTCCTGGGTGACGTTTCCTGATCGTGGATCCTTGCGCCCGGCTATAAAATGAATTGTCCGGTTGGCGAGTCGCGGAGACCTCCGCGTACGTTTCCGCGGACAGGGACCGTGCCGCCTGCCGTTCCGACGCGAGCCCGTGCGATGGGCTGCCGCGTTCGCTGCAGAACGTCCGGAGTCCGGAGGGTGAGCATGCCCGACACACTGATCAGTCCCCGGCCCTTGAGCGGCACTGCTCCGGCCGTCGTCCCGGCCCTCGGTGCGTCGGCCGCGGCGCCCGCGCCCGCCCTGCGCCCGCATCGCGACCGGACGGAGCCCACTCCGACGCCGCCCTGCGAGGAGAGCACCACCACGGGCATCTCGTACACGGAGCCACCGGAGGTCCCCAAGATCTGGGAGATCGTGGCCCTGGTGGCCATCTTCGCGGTCACGCTGCTGATCGCCGTGGGGACGTTCGGCCGGGTCCTGACGCTCTGATCCGACCTCCCGCGGCGTACGCGGCGGGATCACACCCGGACCGGCGATCCGGCCGGGCGTCCGCTCGGCGGGTCGGCCGTGGCGGGCGAGGCGTGCGACGCCGGTGGGGATTGCGAGGCCGCGCTTCCCGCGCCCACGAGGGCGAGCCCCGCCTCCAGCTCGTCCAGGGCCCGTCGGGCGGTGGCGATGCGTTCTCGCAGGTGGTCCGGGGTCTCGCAGCCGTCGGCAGAGGGCTGCTCCTCCCGCTCGTGCTCCAGCTGCCGGGCCTCCTCCAATGAGCTGATGACCACGCCGATGAGCAGGTTGACCAGTACAAAGGAGCCGAGCAGCACATAGGAGGCGTAGTAGAGCAGGCTCCAGCGCGAGATCTCGAGGCCACCGCGGACGGCGTCGCCGATGCCGTCCAGGGTGATCAGCAGGAAGAGCGAGAGGGCGGCCCGCCCGATCGATCCGTAGTGCTCGGGGTCCTTCTCGGCGAAGAAGACCCAGCCGGTGATGGCGTAGACGTACAGCAGCATCGTGCCGACGAGCAGGAAACTGAGCGTGCCCGGCAGGCTCTTGCCGACGGCCACGATGATGATGCGCAGCTGGGGCAGGAAGCGGGCCGCGCGCATGACCCTGGCCAGTCGCAGCAGCCGCAGCACCGTGGCGTTCTCGCGGGCGAAGGGCAGATAGGCCAGCGTCACCACGGCCAGGTCGAAGACGTTCCACGGGTCGCGGAAGAAGTCCCGGGGGCGGTCGGCGTGGGCGCAGGCACGCAGGACCACCTCGGCGGTGAAGACCGCCAGGAAAGCGTGTTCCGCGACCTTCAGGGGACCGTGCCAATGCGCGGCGAACCCGGCGTACGTCTCGACGCCGAGGAGGCCCGCGTTGGCGATGACGAGGGTGAAGACGGTGAGTCCGAACCACTCGGAGTCGACGGCACGACGGCAGCGCGCGGCGAGCACGGCCCGGCCCGGCGGAGTGGCGGTGTGTTCTGCCATGTGCGTGTACCCGGTCCTCCGTGCCTGTCTGTTGACCCGACTGGAGTGGATCTTATGTCGGGCGGACGGTCGAAGGCCCGCCAAGCCGAAGAACTTCCTTGCGCCGGCGCCTTGTTCAGCTTCCACCGGCCACGGCGCGGGCATGGCCGGGCACGGGGGTCCTGGCCGTGTCCCCGGGCGCGGCGACGGCGTCGTCGGGCCCAGGTCCTCACAGGCGCCGGCGAGCGGCGACCGGCACCCGCGCGACCTTCGTCCGGGTGAGGTTGTCGGTGCCGGGTGAGACCGTGGAGCGCATGGACGAGCTGCTACGGCCCAGGGTCTACGGCGCCGACATCGACGATCCGGATCCGGGTCCCAAACCCGACCGCGTCTACCGCGAACTGGTCGGCGGCCCGCTGGACGGGCTGCTGCTCGACGTGACCGGCTGGAGTGAGCGGGAGCACTCCGCGGGCGTCGAGCTGCGCACCGACATCGGACGCTTCGGCCCGGGCGGCCGCGCCCGGTACGCGCCCCGCGAGGGGGGCACCGACCACTGGGAGTGGCGCGGTGACAGCCGCTGACCGCATGCGCCCGCACCCGGTGGCGCCGACCCGGCCCGGACGCCCCGTCACACACGGGTGCGGCGCCCCCGGTTCTGGCGGAACCCGGGTGGGCCAGTCCCACTCGCCGGATCATTCCACGGGGTGTCTGATGAACACAGCGGCCCGGGGGCCCGGAGTGGCCCCCGGCGGCCCCGGGCCGCGCCCCCCGCCGTGCCCGCCCACCCGCCCCGCGCCGGCCTCGGGTCCTCCACCGCGTTCACACCGCGCAGTTCACGGGGGCGCGTCGCGACGCGCACCGCGGAGCGGCGGCCTCGGGGTCACGGCTTGCGAGCCGGCCCGGCGGGTGACCTGCTCGGCGGTCCTGACGAACGGCGAGTCCGTACCCGTCGGTGAATTTCGAATCGTTCTGCGGCACTGCCGTTGGCGATGCACCAGTGCAGGATCTCCCGCTGACATCCGCGACGTGCAGAAAGACCTCAGCATGGCCCACCACAAGATCGATTGTCGGCCACGGCCAGGCCGGCGGGCGCCTTCCACACTGAACGCCACCTGGGAAACGGGAGAAGGCGTGAGAGGCGGCGACCGCGTACCGCGAGATCCTCGCGCCCGCGCTCGCGGTCGCGCTGGGCGGGAACTGCCTGTCCGATGTCGGGATGCTGCGGGTGGAGCCTGCGGTGTTCCGGCCCGGCCGCCGATCCGACGGTGTCCTGGCTGACCGACACCCTGGCTGCCGACGGCGAACGCGCGCTGGCCGCGATCCGCACGGCCCGCGCCCAAGCGTGCGAGCAACGACTACCCGCCTGAGAAGATCGCCTTCTGGTGCGCACCCCGGATCTGGTGCCGGGGCCAAGCCTCCCAGGTCGGGGATGCATGCCGGGAAGACCGAATTAGAAGTGACCCGTAATATATAATGGGGATCCCCGCCCCAGCCCTCCCCGTGTCGGCAGAGGCAGCACCGAGGAGAAGCGTCATGTCCGCGTACCGAGCATTCGAGGTCACCGGTGTCCACCGGCTCCGGCTCGTCGAGCGCACCGGTTCGTCAGGCCGGAGCGTGGAGGCATGAACGACACAACACTGATCGGCCGCCGCGGTTACCTCCAGGCGACCGATACGACACGAAAGACGGTGAATAGATGACCCTCGGTTATGAAGTCCTGGTGACCCTTCCTCCGCAGGCGGTGTTGCCCGACAGCACCTCGGTACGGCCCATCCCGGCCTGGTCTCCGATCGCCTCCACCCTGATCTACGGCGAGCGCGACGCCATCCTTGTCGATGCCCCGCACACCGAGGACAAGGCCCGCGAGGTAGCCGACTGGGTGGCCGCCTCCGGCAAGAACCTGCTCGCCATGTACGCCACCCACGGCCACGGCGACCACTGGTTCGGCTTCGCCGAGGTGGCCCAGCGATTTCCCGATGCGCAGATCCTGGGCACCGAGGGAACCGTGGCGCTCGCCCAGTACCAGGCGACCGGCCGCATGGACTTCTGGACGAGCCAGTTCCCCGGCCAGATCGTCAAGGACGTCATCGTGCCGACGGCGATCGATGACTACACCTTTGACCTCGAAGGCCACGAGGTCCACTTCGTGGAGGCCGGTGACAGCGACACTCAGGACACTACTTTCGTCCACGTTCCCGACCTCGGTCTCGCTGTCGCGGGCGACATCGTCTACAACGGCGTCCACCCCTTCCTGGCCGGGGGTGACGCACAGCGTCGCCGCGACTGGATCGCGGCTATCGACAAGATCGCGGCTTTGCACCCGAAAGCCGTCGTCGCCGGGCACAAGGCCCCCGGCAGCGACGACGACCCTCGTCACCTGGATGAGACCCGCCAGTACCTCAAGGACGCCGAAGAACTCAGTACGGTGGCACGCGACGCCAAGGAGTTCGCCGACCTGATGATGCTGCGGCACCTCGCCAGGATCAACCCCACGATCCTCTTCCAGTCCGCCGAACACCTCTACCCCGGCACCACCGTGAGCTGACACAGCCCCACCCGGAGCCTCCTCTGCCTTCGGAAGCCGCAGATCATCACGAGGGTCGCTGACACACAGGTGATCATGGCCACCGGGTCCGGCAAGGGCGCACGCGGCAAGGCAGGCAGCGAGCAAGGCAGTGCCGAGCAGGGCATGGCGCGCGGGGCGAGGAGGTCGATGACCGCGTGTACGTAGGCGTGGGCGGCCATCTTGAAGTGGCCGGTCAGCAGGGTGGTGTGACCCCGTTTCGGGGCGCTCGTGCTGGTCGCGGGCGGCAGTCTGGGAGTGTGGATCGTCTGGCGAGGAGGTTTGCCGATGAGTTCACCGTCCTCGAACGGTCTACCCAGCGACACCACCGTTCTCGACAGGAGTGCCATGTCCACGATCCAGCCAGTGATCGTGACTGCCGACCACGACGTCCTACTCGGCTTCTATACGAAATTGTTCGGCGCCGAGGAGATCTTCCGGGTACCGGAGGAAGGCCCGCCCTTCTACCTCGGCTTGCGCATCGGCGACACCGACCTCGGGCTGGTGGCCGAGGCGAACCCGGGGACCGGGGCGGCACCGCGGATCCTGCTCAGCATCGGTGTCGACGACGTCGACGAGAAGCTCAGCCGGGTGGCGGCGCTGGGCGGCTCGGTCAGGGGCGGCCCCAATGACATGCCGTGGGGACAGCGCGTCGCCCACATCCAGGACCCCGACGGCAACCCGGTGAACCTCACGCAGCCGATTCCGGCCCGTTGACGCTGTTCCGCGGTGCGTGTGCTGGTCGTGGGCTGCCTGCGGACCCGTCGAGTGCGGCGGGCGGCCCGCAGGGCACCGCAGTTCGTTTCGTAGGTGGTCGGCGGTGGCCCAGCCGGCGACCCGGCGGTAGGCAATGCCGATGACGGCGGCGCCCACGTACCGGTTCGACGCCTCCGACTGCGACACGGAGATCGTTAGTCCGGTTCCTTTGGGGCTGCGTATCGCTCGCTACGGACGAGCACTAAGGTGCAATCCGAGGGATGTGCGTGTCTGTCCGAATGTCCGAGCAGCGGGCTGAGGACATGTGCAGCGCACTGGAAGGGAACGAAGCCGTGCATGGCGAGTACAAGGTGCCCGGCGGCAAGCTGGTCGTCGTAGACCTGGATGTCGAGGACGGTGTCCTGCGCAACGTACGAGTCGCCGGGGACTTCTTCCTGGAACCCGACGAAGCGATCCTCTCGATCAACTCAGCCCTCGAGGGTTCACCCTCATCGACGGACGCTGCGGGGTTGGCTGCCCGGATCACGGCGGCGCTTCCGGAGTCGACCGTGATGCTCGGGCTGACAGCGGAGGGCGTCGGCATCGCCGTCCGGCGCGCTCTGGCCCGTGCGACCGAGATGAGCGACTACGACTGGCAGCTGGTGCACACGGAGCCGCAGGCACCGGCCCTGCACATGGCGTTGGACGAGGTGATCACCTCCGAGGTGGCCGCTGGACGGCGATCCCCCACCCTGCGGGTATGGGAGTGGGCCTCGCCGGCCGTGGTGATCGGCAGCTTCCAGTCCCTGCGGAACGAGGTGGACTCCGAAGGTGCCGCGAAGCACGGGCTGACCGTGGTACGCCGTATCTCTGGTGGTGGGGCCATGTTCGTCGAGCCCATGAGCACGATCACGTACTCCCTGTCCGCGCCGGAGTCCCTGGTCTCGGGCCTCTCCTTCGCAGACAGCTACGCCTACCTCGACGACTGGGTGCTCGGCGCACTCGGCGACATGGGCATCAAGGCCTGGTACAAACCCCTCAACGACATCGCCACCGAGGCCGGCAAGATCGCCGGTGCGGCCCAGAAGCGCATGGTCGGCCCTGACGGCGGTCCTGGGGCCGTCCTCCATCACGTGACGATGTCCTACGACATCGACGCCGACAAGATGCTCGAGGTGCTCCGCATCGGCAAGGAGAAGATGTCCGACAAGGGCACCACGAGCGCCAAAAAGCGTGTCGACCCGCTCCGCCGGCAGACGGGCCTCGCGCGGGAGCAGGTCATCGAGAACATGGTCGCTTCCTTCCGTAACCGCTACGGGCTGACCACCGGCGAAGTCACGGCGGAAGAGATGGCCCGCGCGGAGGAACTGGTGCGGACGAAGTTCGCGACCGAGGAATGGACCGCGCGCGTGCCGTGAGCGCCGCGCCCTGCTGGGTGCCGCCTCCACGCGTCGCCGCGACGTTCGGCTCCCCGGAGTGGACCGCCCGCGTGCCGTGACCCGGCCGGCCTCGCCGCCCCCCGCGCCAGGAGTTGGG
>NZ_CBDRBL010000040.1:0-54038 GCF_965342175.1 Actinacidiphila sp. bgisy167 | reverse complement strand
CCCCCCCCCCCCCCCCCCCCCCCCCCCCCCCCCCCCCCCCCCCCCCCTCCGGCTTTGTCCAGTGCCACGGACTCAGCGTTGGCCGGGACCGCCCGTCTCAGGGACGGTGTTGCCCGTCCCGGGCCCGCCGTCGTTCCCGGCACCGGTGTTGCCACCGTTGGCCAAACCGTTGGCCCCGTTGCCGCCGAGGGTGTCGCCGCCGAAGATGCCGCCGAAGAGGTTCTCGTCGCCGCCTCCGCCGCCGCCGTTGCCGTTGCCGCCGTGACGGCCGTCGCGCGGGCGGCCCTCGTCGCCGGGGTCCTGGTGGTCGTCGTTGCGCGGCTTCTCGGGCTCGCGGATGGCCACCGTGGGCAGGTCCGCCGACGTCGTCCCCGACAGGGCCCCGGACATCGCGTCCTTCCAGATCGGGCCCGGCGTGTCGGCGCCGAAGACCATGGCGTGGTACACGCCGCCGATGGTGATGTTGGTCATGCGGCGCTTGTGGGTCGGGTCGCCGACCCAGACGGCGCCGGCCATGTCGGAGGTGTAGCCGACGAACCAGGCGGCGTAGCGCTCGTCGGTCGTACCGGTCTTGCCGGCGCTGTCGCGGTCGGACAGACCTGCCTCATGGCCGGTGCCGTCCTCGACGACGCCCTTGAGCAGCGTGTTCAGCGTGGAAGCCGTCTGCTCGGACATCGCCCGCTTGCACTCGGCCTGCGGCACCTTGAGCTTCTTGCCGGTGGCGTCGGTGATCGACTCGATGGCGATCGGGCTGCAGTAGACGCCCTTGTTGGCGAAGGTCGCGTACGCGTTCGCCATCGTCAGCGGAGAGACCTCCTGGCTGCCCAGGGTCAGCGAGGGCACCTGCGTGAGGGCCTTGCCGTTGGCCCGCTTTATCCCCATGGACTTCGCCATGTTGACCACCGGGCACACACCGATGTCGCTGATCAGCTGCACGTAGTAGGTGTTGACCGACTTCGCGGTCGCCTCCTTCATGGAGTACGGGCCCTTCTCGGACTCGTTCTCGTTCTCGACCGTGCTGCCCTCGGTGTTGACCCAGTTGCCGCCGCAGGTGGAGACGGGGCTCGGGTAGGCCATCTTGTACGGCGAGGGGTAGACGGTCGCCGGGTCGGTGCCCTGCTCGATGGCCGCGGCCGCGGTGATCGGCTTGAAGGTCGAACCGGGCTGGTAGCCGATGCCGCCACCCATGGACTGGTTGACCGAGAGATTGATCTGCGTCTGGTTCTTCGCGAAGCCGTAGGGACGCGACTGCCCCATCCCGACGATCTTGCCCGTGCCGGGCTGGACCAGCGTCACCGCGGTGGCGACGTCGTCGCTCTTGTACACGTGGCTGCTGATCGAGTCCTGGACGGCCCGCTGAGCCTTCGGGTCGAGGGTGGTGCGGATGGTGAGGCCGCCCTGGTCCCAGCGCTTGGAGCGCTCGGCCTTGGTCTTGCCGAAGGCCTTGTCGGTGAGGAAGACCTGGCGCACGTAGTCGCAGAAGAAGCCGGCGCCGTTCACGGCGGTGATGCAGCCGTTCTTGGGCTGGCTGATCTTGAGGCCGAGCGGCTTCTTCTTCGCCGCGTCCGCCTCGGCCTGGGTGATGTCCTTCAGGTCGGCCATGCGCTGCAGCACCACGTCGCGGCGCTTCTTGGCCTCTTCGGGGTCGTTGACGGGGTCGTAGCGGCTCGGCGACTGGACGAGGCCGGCCAGCAGGGCGGACTCGGTGAGCGAGAGGTCCTTGGCGGACTTGCTGAAGTAGCGCTTGGCGGCGGACTCGACGCCGTACGCCTGCTCGCCGAAGAAGGTGATGTTGAGGTAGTTCTCGAGGATCTTCTGCTTCCCCAGCTCCTGCTCGAGCTGGATGGCGTACTTCATCTCCTTGATCTTGCGCCCGAGGGTCTGCTGGGTGGCCTGGGCGACCTTGGTCGCGTCGTTCCCGGCCTCCTCGACGAAGACGTTCTTGACGTACTGCTGCGTCAGCGTGGAGGCGCCTTCGGAGACCCCGCCCTCCTGGGCGTTCTTGTTGAGCGCGCGCAGGATGCCCTTGACGTCGATCGCTCCGTGCTCGTAGAAGCGGGCGTCCTCGATGGCGACGATGGCCTGCTGCATCGGCTTGCTGATCTTGTCGAGCCCCACGACCGTGCGGTCGCGCGAGTAGACGTTCGCGATCAGATCGCCCTTGGCGTCCAGGATGCGGGTGCTCTGGGAGAGCGGCGGACGCTTCAATTCCCCCGGTAGCGAGTCGAATCCGGCCGCGGTGCCCTTGGCGCTCAGTCCGAGCGCCCCTGCCGCGGGCAGGGCGATGCCGGCCAGGACGACGCCGGCCAGGACGCTTACGCCGAGGAACTTGGCGGCCTGCTGGGCGGAGCTGGTGCCGCCGCTGCTGGGGGGGCGCGATCGCTTGTGACCCATGGAGTGCAGCTTACGTTGCCATTCTCAAGACGAGGGCTCGCTTGTTCGCCTAGTCTGTAACAGACAGGCGCGGTCCCAGCGCACACGCCTGCCTTCTCCCCTCACTCTTGTGGGTGATGAGAGCTGCCCGAATTTTTGTCATATGCCAGTGATGTGACACAGATCTCGGGTCTCGATGTGGCGATCTGACTCTTTTGTGGTTGTTCGTCCATTTTGTCGTCGGCTCACTCCGTCGGGTGATCTGCCGCGTACGCATAGTCCGTTTGGGCCATCCAAGATTGGGCCTGAAAGGGCTGTTGCGCCGTGCCTACCTTCCGTAACGTCCTCAACTGGCAACGGTGAATATGCCGCTTGCCGCCGTGGGGGAGCCTCGATTCGGGAGAGGACGGCGCCAGCATGAGCAGCTGGGTTACGGACTGGAGTACGCAGGCCGCGTGCCGCACGACGGATCCGGATGAACTTTTCGTCCAGGGAGCGGCCCAGAACAGGGCCAAGGCGGTGTGCACCGGCTGCCCGGTGCGCACCGAGTGCCTGGCCGACGCCCTGGACAACCGCGTCGAGTTCGGCGTCTGGGGCGGGATGACCGAGCGGGAGCGCAGGGCGCTGCTGCGCCGGCGTCCCACGGTCACCTCGTGGCGCAGGCTCCTGGAGACGGCGCGCACGGAGTACGAGCGCAGCACGGGTGTGCTTCCGCTCGACGACGAGGGCTACGACGACTACGCGGCCGTCGGCTGACCCTGCGCGAGGCGTTCGCCGATCGCGCGCAGGCCCTCGAGGTCGTGCACGTCGCCGGGCAGGGCCGCGACGTCCACCAGGGGCACGTCCGGGTGCACGGACACGAAGCGGTCGAGGGTGCGCCGTTCGCGCGCGACCAGTTGCATCCGCTCCGCGTGCAGGCGCAGCAGGCCGGCGGCGATGCGGTCGGCGTCCAGCGGGCCCCCGTCGGGGGCCGGGTCGGTGTCCGTGTGTCGCTCCGGGGCGCGGTCTCGTGCGGGGTCCTCGGCGGGCGCGGGGGCCTGGGAGCCGGTGGGCGATGGGGGAAAACTTGTGTCCGCACTGTCCGTACTGGTGGTCCCTTCGCCGCCGTCGGCCGTACGGAATCCAGCTTTCCCGCCGGGCTGATCCACAATGCCGACGCTTTGAAGATTTTCTGCGGATACGTCAAACTCCCCGGTCAGCTGGGGAGTTCGCGGATCTTCGGCTCCGAGGCCGACGTCGGCGGGGTCGTCGTCGGCGCCGTTGCCGAGGGCGTCAGCGGTGGTATGGCCGTTCAGATCGTCCAGTGCCTCCGCCGCCGCCAGGGCCCGTTCCGCCGTGAGCTGGGAGGCACCGCTGCTGTGCACGCGGTTGAGCACCAGCCCGGCGAGCGGCATGTCCTCCGCGGCGAGCCGTTCCACGAAGTACGAGGCCTCCCGCAGCGCGTCCCGTTCCGGCGCGGCCACCACCAGGAACGCCGTCCCGTTCGCCTGGAGCAGCTTGTAGGTGGCGTCCGCCCGGGAGCGGAAGCCGCCGAACATCGAGTCCATGGCCGCCACGAAGGTCTGCACGTCGCGCAGCAGGTGCGCGCCCATGACCTTGCTGAGCGTGCCGGTCATCATCGACATCCCGACGTTGAGGAACTTCACGCCGGCCCGTCCGCCGACCTTCGCCGGGGCCATCAGCAGCCGGATGAAGCGGCCGTCGAGGAAGGACCCCAGCCGCTTCGGGGCGTCGAGGAAGTCCAGCGCCGACCGGCTCGGCGGGGTGTCGACGATGATCAGGTCCCACTCGTCGAGCGCCCGCAGCTGGCCCAGCTTCTCCATGGCCATGTACTCCTGCGTGCCGGCGAAGCCCGCCGAGAGCGACTGGTAGAAGGGGTTGTCGAGGATCGCCCGGGCCCGCTCCTCGTCCGTGTGCTGCAGCACGACCTCGTCGAAGGTGCGCTTCATGTCCAGCATCATCGCGTGCAGTTCACCGCCCGCGGACTCGTCGATCCCGGCCACCTTGCGCGGGGTGTTGTCGAGTTCCGTGAGCCCCATGGACTGCGCCAGCCGGCGCGCCGGGTCGATGGTCAGCACGACGGCCTTGCGGCCGCGCTCGGCGGCGCGCACGCCCAGCGCCGCGGCCGTGGTGGTCTTGCCGACGCCTCCCGAGCCGCAGCAGACGACGATCCGGGTCTCCGGATCGTCGATCAACGGGTCGATGTCCAATACCGGACTCTCCAGGCTCATGCGACCCCCAGCCCCTGCTTCCGCAGATTTTCAGCCAATCTGTACAGCCCGCCCAGATCGACTCCGTCTCCCATCAGCTCCAGCTCGCACGCCGGCAGCCCGAGCGAGCTCAGCTCCTCGCGCTGGGCGCGCTCCAGAGCCACCCGCTCCGCGTGCTCGTGCGCCTGGGCCAGCAGGGGGTCGACGAGCCGCTCCGCGAGGCCGCCGCGTCGCGCGCCGCCCAGCCCCGCCTGGGAGAGCGCCTTGGCGATCGCCGTGCGCTGCCCCTCGCGGGCCGCGGTGACGGCCGCGCCGTCCATCACCACCGGTCGCACCATGTTGATGACCACGGCGCCGGTCGGCAGCCCCGCGGCGCGCAGCTCGGCCACGCCGTCCACGGTTTCCTGGACGGGCATCTGCTCCAGGAGGGTGACCAGGTGCACCGCCGTCTCCGGGGACTTCATCACCCGCATCACGGCCTGCGCCTGGTTGTGTATGGGTCCGAAGCGGGCGAGCCCGGCGACCTCGTCGTTGACGTTGAGGAAGCGGGTGATCCGCCCGGTCGGCGGCGCGTCCAGCACCACGGCGTCGTACGAGCGCCAGCCGGCCCGGTCCTTGCGGCGCACGGCTTCGCAGACCTTACCGGTCAGCAGGACGTCGCGCAGACCGGGGGCGACCGTGGTGGCGAAGTCGATCGCGCCCAGCTTCTTCAGGGCCCGGCCCGCCCGGCCCAGCTTGTAGAACATGTCGAGGTAGTCCAGCAGCGCCTGTTCCGCGTCGATGGCCAGGGCGTGGACCTCGCCTCCGCCCGGCGCCACCGCGATCTTGCGCTCCTCGTAGGGGAGGGCCTCGGTCTCGAAGACCTGTGCGATGCCCTGGCGCCCCTCCACCTCCGTCAGCAGCGTCCGCCGCCCCTCGGCGGCGAGGGCGAGTGCCAGCGCCGCGGCGACGGTCGTCTTTCCCGTGCCGCCCTTGCCCGTCACGATGTGGAGCCTCACACCTGCGAGCCTAACCAGTCGAGGGCGGGGCTACTCGGGGGCGGGGCTGTGCCAGGCATTACAGTCCCCTCATGACGAAGTGGGAATACGCGACCGTGCCGCTGCTGGTGCACGCGACGAAGCAGATCCTGGACACGTGGGGCGAGGACGGCTGGGAGCTGGTCCAGGTCGTCCCGGGCCCGAACAACCCCGAGCAGCTGGTGGCCTACCTCAAGCGGGAGAAGAGCGCGTGAGCGCCGTCGAGCAGCGGCTCGCGGAACTGGGGCTGACGCTCCCCGCGGTGGCCGCGCCGCTCGCCGCGTACGTCCCGGCCGTCCGGTCCGGATCGTATGTCTTCACCGCGGGTCAGCTGCCGCTCCTCGAAGGCAAGCTGACCTGCACCGGCAAGGTCGGCGCCGAGGTCACCGCGGACGAGGCACAGCAGCTCGCCCGTACGTGCGCGCTCAACGCCCTGGCCGCGGTTCACTCCGTCGTGGGTGACCTCGACCGCGTCAAGCGCGTCGTCAAGGTCGTCGGCTTCGTCGCCTCCGCTCCCGACTTCACCGGGCAGCCGGCCGTCGTCAACGGCGCGAGCGAGCTGCTCGGCGAGGTGCTCGGGGACAAGGGCGTGCACGCCCGCAGCGCCGTCGGCGTGGCGGTGCTGCCGCTCGACGCGCCGGTCGAGATCGAGATCCAGGTCGAGATCGAGGACTGACGTCCTTCAGCACCCCTCCCACACCCCTCCGGTCCGGCCGCGCCCCGGCCGCCGGAGGGGTGTGGGCCGCCGGACAGGACCCGGCCGGCGGAGCGGCCCCGGTCCCGCCGCCCGGACCGGCCCTATCGAACATCCCCGCGCCAGCGCATAGCATCCGCCCCATGACCACCACGAACGGCCAGTGGTTCCCGCCGACCTGGCCCGACCGTATCCGGTCCCTCACCGCGGGCACCCTGCGGCCCGTCGTGCCACGCCGTGCGGCGACCGTCCTGCTGCTGCGGGACACCGACGGCGGTCCCGCGGTGCACCTGCTGCGGCGCCGGGCCTCGATGGCCTTCGCCGCGGGTGCGTACGCCTATCCGGGTGGCGGGGTGGACCCGCGCGACGAGCGGCCGGTGGCCTGGGCGGGCCCCTCGCCGGCCGCCTGGGCGGCCCGGCTGGGCGAGGGCCTGGACCCCGCCTCCGCGCAGGCGATCGTGTGCGCGGCCGTACGCGAGACCTTCGAGGAGTCCGGCGTGCTGCTGGCCGGGCCCGATGAGGCGTCCGTCGTCGCGGACACCACCGGTGAGCGGTGGGAGGCGGACCGGCGCGCCCTGGTCTCGCGGGAGCTGTCCTTCGCCGACTTCCTCGCACGCCGCTCCCTGGTGCTGCGCTCCGACCTGCTCGGCCCGTGGGCCCGCTGGATCACCCCGGAGTTCGAGGAGCGCCGGTACGACACATGGTTCTTCGTGACCGCGCTCCCGCCCGGGCAGCGCACCCGCGACGTCTCGGGCGAGGCGGACCGTACGGTGTGGCTGCGCCCCGCCGAGGCGGTGGCCGGCTACGACCGCGGCGAGATGACGATGCTGCCGCCGACCATCGCCACCCTGCGCGAGCTGCTCCCGTACGACTGCGCGGAAGCGGCCCTGCGCGGCGCCGCTCAGGGCCGCGACCTCACGCCCGTGCTGGCGAGGGCCACCCTCGTGGGCGACGAGATCGTGCTGAGCTGGCCCGGCCACGAGGAGTTCACCCGGCGCATGGGAGCCGCCGAATGACCACCCCGGCACCGCAGCCAGGCGACCCCCGCGAGCAGGTCGGCGGGCGGGCGACCGCCCGTGCCTTCTGCGTGCTCGCGCCGAACCCTTCGCCGATGACGCTGGACGGCACGAACACCTGGATCGTCGCCGAGCCGGACTCCGAGCTCGCCGTCGTCATCGACCCCGGACCGCTCGACGAGGGCCATCTGAACACCGTGGTCTCCACCGCCCACTCCCTCGGCAAACGGATCGCCCTCACCCTGCTCACCCACGGCCATCCCGACCACGCCGAGGGCGCCGGCCGCTTCGCCGAGCTGACCGGCACGCCGGTGCGCGCCCTGGACCCGGCGCTGCGGCTGGGCGGGGAGGGGCTCGTCGCGGGCGACGTCATCACCACAGGCGGCCTGGAGCTGCGCGTCGTGCCCACCCCGGGGCACACGTCGGACTCGCTCTCCTTCCACCTGCCCGCCGACCGTTCCGTGCTCACCGGCGACACCGTCCTCGGCCGCGGCACCACCGTCGTCGCCCACCCCGACGGACGGCTGGGCGACTACCTGGACTCGCTGCGCCGGCTGCAGGCCCTGGCGATGCACGACGACGTCGCCACCGTCCTGCCGGGCCACGGCCCGGTTCTGGCCGACGCCCGGGGCGCGGTCGAGTTCTACCTCGCCCACCGCGCCCACCGCCTCGCCCAGGTGGAGACGGCCGTGGAACAGGGTCTGACGACGCCTTCCGAGGTCGTCGCGCACGTCTACGCGGACGTCGACCGCGCCCTGTGGCCGGCCGCCGAGCTGTCGGTGCGGGCCCAGCTGGACTACTTGCTGGAGCACGGGCTGATCTGACCGCCCGCGCACCCGGACGCGCGAGGGGGGCGCCCACCCCGGGGTGGGCGCCCCCCTCGTACAGGTACGGGCGTCGGCTCCTGGCCCGTCAGCGCGAGCGCTTGGCCAGCCGCTCGACGTCCAGCAGGATGACCGCCCGGGCCTCCAGGCGCAGCCAGCCTCGGCCCGCGAAGTCGGCGAGGGCCTTGTTGACCGTCTCGCGGGAGGCGCCCACCAGCTGGGCCAGCTCCTCCTGCGTCAGGTCGTGCACGACGTGGATGCCCTCCTCCGACTGCACGCCGAACCGGCGCGACAGGTCCAGCAGCGCCTTGGCGACGCGGCCCGGGACATCGGAGAAGACCAGGTCGGACATGACGTCGTTGGTGCGGCGCAGGCGCCGGGCGACGGCGCGCAGCAGGGCCGTGGAGACCTCGGGGCGGGCGTTGAGCCACGGCTGGAGGTCGCCGTGGCCGAGACCGAGCAGCTTCACCTCGGTCAGCGCGGTGGCGGTGGCCGTACGCGGTCCCGGGTCGAAGAGCGACAGCTCACCGATCAGCTCGCCGGGGCCGACGACGGCGAGCATGTTCTCGCGGCCGTCGGGGGAGGTGCGGTGCAGCTTCACCTTGCCCTCGGTGACGACGTACAGCCGGTCCCCGGGTTCGCCCTCGTGGAACAGCGAGTCGCCACGCGCGAGCGTGACCTCCGTCATGGAGGCGCGCAGTTCAGCGGCCTGCTCATCGTCGAGCGCCGCGAAAAGCGGTGCGCGCCGCAGAACGTCGTCCACGAGCTCTCTCCTTGTCGACATCGCTGGGTCGGTCCCCATCCTGCCCGACAGCAAAACAGTGCGATCAATCACAAGTCTGTCTTATGTGCTCGTGTGATTGTGTTCCGGGGGTCCGTTCGGGGGCCGGATCGAGGCTCTCCGGGGCGATTGTCGGTGGCGAGGCTTAGGCTGGCCGGGTGTCGGATACGCCAAGTGGGCAGAAGAAAACGCGAAGTGGCGGGGCCAGGAGGGTGAGTGTCGCCGCGGATTCCGCTGTGAGTGAACAGCCCGCCGGGGCGGGCTCCACCGCCCGCGCCCGGGCGTCCCGCACCCCCGAGTCGCGGCTCGCGATGGTGCGCAGGGCGCGCCGGATCAACCGCGAGCTCGCCGAGCTCTACCCCTACGCGCACCCCGAGCTCGACTTCGAGAACCCGTTCCAGCTGCTGGTCGCCACGGTCCTGTCGGCCCAGACGACCGACCTGAGGGTCAACCAGACCACGCCCGCGCTGTTCGCCCGCTACCCGACGCCGGAGGACCTGGCCGCCGCCGATCCCGAGGAGCTGGAGCAGATCATCCGCCCCACCGGCTTCTTCCGCGCCAAGGCGCGTGCGCTGATCGGGCTCGCAACGGCGCTGCGGGACCGCTTCGGCGGCGAGGTGCCCGGCCGGCTGGAGGATCTGGTGACGCTGCCGGGCGTGGGCCGCAAGACGGCCAACGTGGTGCTCGGCAACGCCTTCGGCGTCCCCGGCCTCACCGTGGACACCCACTTCCAGCGGCTGGTCCGCCGCTTCGGCTGGACCGGCGCGACGGAGCCGGAGAAGATCGAGCAGGACATCATGGCGATCTTCCCGAAGAGCGAGTGGACGATGCTCTCGCACCGTCTGATCTTCCACGGCCGCCGGATGTGCCACGCACGCCGCCCCGCGTGCGGCGTCTGCCCGATCGCGCCGCTGTGCCCGTCGTACGGCGAGGGGGAGACGGATCCGGACAAGGCCAGGAAGCTGCTGAAGTACGAGCTGGCCGGTGGACCGGGGCAGCGGCTCAAGCCGCCGCCGGGGTTCCCGGGCAAGGCGGCGCCGCCGCTGGAGGTGGAGTGACGCAGGCACGACCGGACATAGACGACGTCGCGCTCGACCGTGAAGGGCTGCCGTCCTGGCTCGGCCCGGTGGTCCGCGCGGTCGACGGAGTACGGCCCGAACAGCTCAGCCGCCTCCTTCCGCCACCGAGCGGCGGCAGGCCCTCCGCCGTGCTCATCCTCCTCGGCGCGGGGCCCGAGGGACCAGAACTGCTCCTGATGGAACGGGCGGCCTCACTGCGCTCGCACGCGGGCCAGCCCTCCTTCCCGGGCGGTGCGCTCGATCCCGGGGACGGCGACCCGGAGGGCGAGGGCCCGCTGCGGGCCGCGCTGCGCGAGGCGTGGGAGGAGACCGGCCTCGACCCGTCCGGAGTGCAGCTCTTCGGGGTGCTCCCGCGGCTGTACATTCCGGTGAGCGACTTCGTCGTGACGCCGGTCCTCGGCTGGTGGCGTACGCCCACGCCGGTCGGAGCGGTCGATCCGGCCGAGACCGCACGGGTGTTCACCGTGCCCGTGACGGATCTCACCGACCCGGCCAACCGCGCCATGGTGACCCATCCCAGCGGCCACAAGGGGCCCGCCTTCCTGGTGCGGGGCGCCCTGGTGTGGGGTTTCACCGCGGGCCTGATCGACCGGATCCTGCACCACGCGGGTTGGGAACGACCCTGGGATCGTGCGAAGACGGTCCCGCTGGGCTGACCCGCCATGAGACGGTGTCCGGGTGAATGTGCTGGACATCGTGCTGCTGCTGGCCGCTGTGTGGTTCGCGATCGTGGGCTACCGCCAGGGATTCATCGTCGGCGTGATGTCGGTGGTCGGGTTCCTCGGCGGCGGTCTGGTCGCCGTCTACGTGCTGCCCGCGATCTGGAACGCGGTCACCGGCAACGCACAGCCCGGCACGGTGGCGGTCGTCGCCGCGGTGGTCCTGATCATCGTGTGCGCGTCAGTGGGTCAGGCCTTCACCACACATCTCGGCAACAAGGTCCGCACACACATCAGCTGGTCACCGGGGCGGGCGATCGACGCCGTCGGCGGCGCCCTGGTCAACGTCCTGGCGATGCTGCTGGTCGCCTGGCTCATCGGCTCCGCACTGGCCACCACGACCACGCTGCCCAGCCTCGGACGTGAGGTCCGCTCGTCCCGGGTGCTGCTGGGGGTGGCGCAGATCGTGCCGCGCGCGGCCGACAACTGGTTCGCGGACTTCAGCTCGCTGCTGGCGCAGAACGGACTGCCCCAGGTCTTCTCGCCGTTCGGTACCGAGCCCATCACCGCCGTCCCCGCCCCCGACCCGGCGCTCGCCGACAGCGCGGTCGTGGGCCGCGCGCGACGCAGCATCGTCAAGGTCGTCGGCACGGCGCCGAGTTGCGGAAAGGTGCTCGAAGGCACCGGTTTTGTGTTCGCGCCGCACCGGGTGATGACCAACGCCCATGTCGTCGGCGGCGTCGACAACCCGACCGTGCAGATCGGCGGCGAAGGCCGGGTGCACGACGGCAAGGTCGTGCTCTACGACTGGCAGCGCGACATCGCCGTCATCGACGTACCGTCCCTGAACGCGCCCGCCCTGACCTTCAGCAGCGGTGACGCCCGGTCACGTGACGACGCGATCGTCGCCGGCTTCCCGGAGAACGGCGGCTTCGACGTCCGTGCCGCCCGGGTGCGCGACCGCATCCCCGCCTCCGGCCCGGACATCTACCACCGGGGCACCGTCGAGCGCGATGTCTACTCGCTGTACACGCTGGTCCGCCAGGGCAACTCCGGCGGACCGCTGCTCACCCCCGAGGGGAAGGTGTACGGCGTGGTGTTCGCCAAGTCCCGCGACGACGCGGACACGGGCTACGCCCTGACGGCGGACGAGGTCGCGCCGGACGTCCGGGCCGGGCGGACGGCGACCTCGCAGGTCGGCACCCAGGGCTGCGCCCTGTGATGTCCCCTGGGATGCGTCCGGGGCGCCGGCCCCGATGAGGGGCCGGGCGGTCAGTCGCCGCGGGTATGCCTCAGCCGGGCGCCCACCCAGCGGGCGCGGCGCCTGAGGATGTGGGGGATGCCGAGTCGGGAGCCTCCGGACCGATGGTCCGGGGCCCGCGTCCCGGTGGTGGTCCGCGCCCTGTCGGCGCGGCGGTCGCGTGACACGTCACGGTGGTGGTGCGTCCAGCTCATGTCGAGCTCTCTGCCCGGGGTGCAAGGTCGATAACCACCTGGCACTCCATCAGTTGGCCTATGCGCCCGGCATGTGGCCCGATCGTCATACCGGATCAGCGGTCGGGCTCGGGATCCTTCAGCCAGTTGACCAGTTCGGCCGAGAACGCCGCCGGATCCTCCTCGTGGGGGAAGTGCCCCAGCCCGTCGAAGAGCCGCCAGCGGTACGGCGCCTCGACGTACTCCCCGCTGCCCGCGGCGTGCCGGGCCCGCATCGCCGGGTCCAGGGAACCGTGCAGATGCAGCGTGGGCACCCGCACCGGGCGCTTCATGCGCCGGTTGAACTGGAAGCCGTCCACCCGGGCCAGCGAGCGCACCATCCAGCGGAACGGCTCGATCGAACAGTGCGCCGTCGACGGGATGAGCATCGCCCTGCGGTAGGCGTCCACCGCGTCGTCCTCCGGCAGCCGCGGCCCGGACCAGTCCCGCAGCAGCCGTCCCACCAGGGCCGCGTCGTCCGCGACGAGTTGCCGCTCCGGGACGAACGGGCGCTGGAACCCCCACACGTAGCCGCCGGCCGCGCTGTGCCGCAGGTCGGTCAGCATGGCGGAGCGCCAGCGCCGAGGGTGCGGCATGGAGCACACCGCGAGCCGCCGGACGAGCTTGGGCCGCATCGCCGCCGCCGTCCAGGCCAGGTAACCCCCGAGGTCGTGGCCGACCAGCGCGGCGTCCGGCTCGCCGAGCGAGCGGATCACGCCGGTGACGTCGAGCGCCAGATTGGCGGGGTCGTAGCCGCGAGGCGTGCGGTCGCTGCCGCCCACCCCGCGCAGGTCCATCGCGACGGCCCGGAAACCCGCTTCGGCCAGCGCGGTCAGCTGGTGCCGCCAGGTCCACCAGAACTGCGGGAAGCCGTGCAGCAGCAGCACCAGCGGGCCGTCACCGAGCTCGGCGGTGTGGAAGCGGGCGCCGTTCGCGGCGACGTCCCGGTGGATCCAGGGCCCGTCGATGCGCACCGCCGGGGAACCGTCAACGACCGTCATGCCCTGAGCGTGTCACACCTTGGCCCGTACCGTGGCCTCCGTCCCGCCGGAGGGGGCGGGACGGGGGTGCGGCTTGACGCCCTGCAGCACCGCCGCGGTCTGCTTCGCCGAGCTGATGCTGCGCTCCGGCTTCTTGATCTTCTTGAACTTCGAGCGCGCCACCAGGCCCAGCACGCCGGCCAGCACCAGATACGCGGCGCCGACGATCAGGAACGACCACGCCAGGCCCAGCCCCAGGTTGTGGATGCCGTACGCCGCCGCGAAGCTGAGCACCGGCAGCGAGAACAGCGCCAGGACGCCGGCGGCGCCCACCGCCCCACCGCCCGTGCCGGCGCGCTTCATGTCCTGCCTCAGCTCCGCCTTGGCGAGGGCGACCTCCTCGTGGACCAGCTCGGACAGGTCCGCCGTCGCGGAAGCGAAGAGCTGACCGAGACTGCGGCTTCCGTTCGGGCTCACGGTCACCCCCATGTCCAGGGGCTCGTCCGCTCGGCTCATCGCGTCCTCCGTCGTCGTCATGGTGCGTCAGTCGTCATCCGGGGCAATCGGGTTACCCCCGATCATGCCCGACTCATCCTCGCCGCTGCCCACGGAGCGCGCCACTTCCGCGAGCTGCGGTGCTCGGCGGCCTTCGCCTCATGGATCGCGGCCATGCACAGGTGGAACTCGGGGTCCGCCCACTCGTAGACGTCCGGGACGCCGTCCCGGTCCTCGTCGCGCTCCTCCTCCTCGCAGATGCGGCGGTACCGGTCGTTGCGGAGCTTCCGCTGCACCGCGGCCAGCACGGCCGAGACGGACGAGCCGATCAGGACGGCCGCCTTGACCTGCGCTGCCAGCGCTTCGTCGCCCTCGAAGGCCGGCTCGCCGATGAGCAGCGAGACCGTGAAGCCGATTCCGGTGAGCGTGGCGAGGGCCAGGACGTCGAGCCAGGCCGGACCGGGCTGGAGCTCCGCCCGGGTGAAGCGGGCCGCCGACCAGGTACCGCCGACACGCCGACCGCCTTGCCCGCCACCAGCCCCAGGGCGAAACGCGAAGGGGCCCCGGAGGGGCCCCTCGGCCGGGTGGCGCGAACGGGTCAGTCCTCGCTCGCGGCGCTCGGGAGCTTGGACTGGATGAGGGTCATGACCGTGGAGTCCGTCAGGGTGGTGACGTCTCCCAGTTCCCGGTTCTCGGCGACATCGCGCAGCAGGCGCCGCATGATCTTGCCGGAACGGGTCTTCGGCAGCTCGGCGACCGTGAGGATCCGCTTCGGCTTGGCGATCGGGCCGAGCGCCTTGGCGACGTGGTCGCGCAGTGCGGCGATGAGCTCCTCGCCGTCCTCGGCGGCCGCGGTGCCCCGCAGGATCACGAAGGCGACGATGGCCTGGCCGGTGGTCGCGTCCGCGGCGCCCACCACGGCGGCCTCGGCGACCTTCGGGTGCGAGACGAGGGCCGACTCGACCTCGGTCGTGGAGATGTTGTGGCCCGAGACGAGCATGACGTCGTCCACCCGGCCCAGCAGCCAGATGTCGCCGTCCTCGTCCTTCTTCGCGCCGTCGCCCGCGAAGTAGCGGCCCTCGAAGCGGGACCAGTACGTGTCCAGGTAGCGCTGGTCGTCGCCCCAGATGGTGCGGAGCATCGACGGCCACGGCTCGGTGAGGACGAGGTAGCCGCCGGAGCCGTTGGGCACCTCGCGGGCCTCGTCGTCCACCACGGTCGCGGAGATGCCGGGCAGCGGGCGTTGCGCGGAGCCGGGCTTGGTCTCCGTCACGCCGGGCAGTGGGGAGATCATCATGGCGCCGGTCTCGGTCTGCCACCAGGTGTCCACGATGGGGCAGCGGCCGCCGCCGATGTGCTCGCGGTACCAGATCCACGCCTCGGGGTTGATCGGCTCTCCGACACTGCCCAGGACGCGCAGCGAGGACAGGTCGAACTTGGCGGGGATGTCGTCGCCCCACTTCATGAAGGTGCGGATCGCCGTGGGGGCGGTGTAGAGGATGGTGACCCCGTACTTCTGCACGATCTCCCAGAAGCGGCCCTGGTGCGGGGTGTCCGGGGTGCCCTCGTAGAGCACCTGGGTGGCGCCGTTGGCCAGTGGGCCGTAGACGATGTACGAGTGGCCGGTGACCCAGCCGACGTCGGCGGTGCACCAGTAGACGTCCGACTCCGGCTTCAGGTCGAAGACGGCGTGGTGGGTGTAGGAGGTCTGCGTCAGGTAGCCGCCCGAGGTGTGCAGGATGCCCTTCGGCTTACCCGTGGTGCCGGAGGTGTAGAGGATGAAGAGCGGGTGCTCGGCCGGGAAGGCCTCGGGGGTGTGCTCGGCGGACTGCCGTTCGACGACCTCGTGCCACCACACGTCCCGGCCCTCGGTCCAGGCGACCTCCTGGCGGGTGCGGCGCACCACGAGCACCTTCTCCACACCCGCGGAGCGTCCCACCGCCTCGTCCACGGCGGGCTTGAGGGCAGACGGCTTGCCGCGGCGGTAGCCGCCGTCGGCGGTGATGACGACCTTGGCGTCGGCGTCGGCGATGCGGGCGGCCAGAGCGTCGGCCGAGAAGCCGCCGAAGACCACCGAGTGCGCGGCGCCGACGCGGGCGCAGGCCAGCATCGCCACGACGGCTTCGGGGATCATGGGCAGGTAGATCGCGACCCGGTCGCCGGCCGTCACACCCAGTTCGCTCAGGGCGTTAGCGGCGCGGCTCACCTCGTCCTTGAGCTCGGCGTAGGTGATGGCGCGACCGTCACCGGGCTCGCCCTCGAAGTGGATCGCCACCCGGTCGCCGTTGCCGGCCTCGACATGCCGGTCGACGCAGTTGTAGGCGACGTTGAGGGTGCCGTCGACGAACCACTTCGCGAACGGCGGGTTGGACCAGTCCAGGGTCTCGGTCGGTTCCTTCGCCCAGGTCAGCCGGCGGGCCTGCGCCGCCCAGAAGCCCAGTCGGTCGTCACCGGCCTGGCGGTAGGCCTCCGCGGTCACATTGGCACCGGCCGCCAGCTCGGCGGGCGGAGCGAACCGGCGCTCCTCCTTCAAAAGGTTGGCCAGGCTCTCGTTGCTCACGCCGTGCTCCTTTGCAGGGTGTCCTCTTGTGTCCCACGCCATAGCTCACCAGCGGAGGGGCGGAAAGACAAGGGTTCACGGCGAATATTGGTTTAGACCTGTCACGGTCAGGCGCCCCACCCGCCCCGCGAGACCCAACCCCGGTCGTCCTCGCCTGTCCCGGCCCGTCCCGGTCGTCCCCGCATGTCGGCCCGTGCGCCCCGTCCCGGCCCGTCGGCGCAGGCCGAGGGGCCGGGACGGGAGGGGCGATTGCCGCTGCGGAGCCCGTCAGACCGCGTCGAGCACCTCGGGGCGTACGGCGGAGAACATCCCGCTGCCGGCGTCCAGGACATAGGTCTGGGCTTCGGCGACGTGGAAGTACATGCCGTGCAGCTGCAGCGTGCCTTCCGCCACCCTGCGAGCGACGCCGGCGTGGGCCATCAGATGGTCCAGCTGCTGCACCACGTTGACGAGGCAGAGCCGTTCGAGGTCGTCGGCCACCGGGCGGGTGGCGAGGGCGACCTCGCCGCGGCCGATCGGGCCCGTCCGCTCCAGGCGGGCGAGGCTCGGACGCCCGTGCCGCAGCCACCGCGCCAGCGGGGTCTGCGCCCCCGGCTCGTGGCCCGCCCCGCTGAGCAGCGCCTGCATGGCGCCGCACCCGGAGTGGCCGCACACCGTGATGCTGCCGACCTCCAGCACCTCCACCGCGTACTCGATGGCGGCGCCCACCGAGTCGCAGGAGGCGTCCTCCCCCAGCGGCGGCATGAGGTTGCCGACGTTGCGGACGGTGAACAGGTCGCCGGGCCCGCTGGAAGTGATCATGCTGGTGACCAGGCGGGAGTCGGCGCAGGTCAGGAAGAGCTGGGTGGGCCGCTGCCCCTCGCGGGCGAGGCGTGCCAACTCGTCCCTGACCAGCGGCGCCGTGTTGCGCTGGAAGGCGCTGAGTCCGCCCACCAGCTGCCCGGCGGCCCCCGCCCGCGTGCCCGGCTTGGTGCAGTGATGGTTGCGCCACGGTGTCCAGGGGCGGCAGGCGTGCATGCCGGAGGGGACCGAGATCGGCGTGCCCGCCCGGCTTGTGAGGGTCGCCCAGCCTCCCCGCGCCCGGTACCCGTCGCACCAGTGCTGCAGCGATTCGTAGGCAGCGTGGTCCATGAAGGAGCCGTCCAGGGTGATCACGGCGCTGGCGCCGTCCGGCACCTCGGCCAGCGCCCGCGTCAGCCGTGGCACCGCGAGGAAGGTCAACTGCCCGCTCACCTGCACCTGATGGACGCCGGACTCCTCCGTCACCGTGATCCGGGTGTGGGTGAGCCGGCGCAGCGACAGGAAGACGGCCACCGCGATGCCGGTCAGGATCCCCTCCAGCACGCCGAGCAGCAGCACCGCTCCGAGTGTCGCCGCGTAGACGGGGAACTCCCGGTGCCGCTGTACGTGCTTGATGTGCGCGAAGCTCACCATCTTCACGCCGACCACCATGACCAGGGCGGCAAGGGCGGCGAGCGGGATGTGCTCCAGCAGTCCGGCCAGCAGCCCGGCGCAGAGCAGCACCCACACACCGTGGAGTGCGGTGGCCCGACGTGTGCGCGCGCCCGCGGCCACGTTCGCCGAGCCGCGGATGGCGCCGCCGGCCACCGGCAGCCCGCCGAGCAGGCCCGAGACCACGTTCGCCGTGCCCTGGCCGAGCAGCTCCCGGTTCAGGCGGGCCGGGACGGCGTCCCCGGGTGCCCCGCGCCCGGCACGCAGTTTGTCGATCGCCACCGCCGACAGCAGTGACTCCATGCTCGCGACCAGGGCGACGGTCAGGACGGCGGCGGCGATGCCGAGCACCGGCCCGTGCGGCAGCCCGGGCAGCGCCACCGTGTGCCAGGCGGGAAGCTCCACCCTCGGCGCGGCGACGGGGATGCCGACGGCGGTCGCCGTCACGATGGCGGCGAGGGGCGCCGGGACGGTGCGCAGCGCCTTGCCGGCCCGTCCGGGAAGGCGCGGCCAGCAGATCAGCACGAGCACCGTCACCGCTGCGATCGACAGTGCGCCGGTGTGCGGGGACGCCAGCTCCTGCGGCAGGGCCAGCAGGTTGGCGAGCGTCGAGCCGTCCGGACGTGCGCCGAGGACGACATGGAACTGGGCGAGCGCGATGGCGGCGCCGATGCCCGCCAGCATGCCGTGCACGATCGCCGGGCTGACGGCGAGCGCCGCCCGTGCCACCCGCAGGGCGCCGAGGGCGATCTGGACGAGTCCGGCCAGCACGGTGATGGCGCACGTGGTCCGCCAGCCGTAGCGGTGGACGAGTTCGGCGGTGACCACCACCAAACTGGTGGCGGCGCCGCTTACCTGCAGCGGCGCACCGCCCATGAGCCCGACGACGATGCCGCCGACGACGGCGGCGACCAGCCCCGACTGCAGGGGCGCTCCGGTGGCCAGGGCGATGCCCAGCGACAGCGGAACGGCGATCAGGAAGACGGTGATCGAGGCCGAGAGGTCGTGCCGCCAGACGACGGAGGTCCCTTCGGCGGCGCGGGGCGGCGGTGACAGATCCTGCGGTGGGGTCTGTGACTGCGGCGTCTGTGACTGCGGCGTCTGTGATTCTGGCGTGGCGTGCATGTTCCCGTCTCCTCCGGGGCTGCGCGGCTGCGTACGTCGGGTGCGCGTACACGGTCGTGGTCACGGCTGTGCGGCGGGTGCTCTCGGCCTTGAAAGTAACGGAAGGTGATTACTTGACTACTCCCAAGAGTCGGTAAATGGAGGGTAATGCAGACAAAGGGCTCATGAACGAGGATTCGCCCGAACGGACGAACGATTAGCCAGTGAGGGTGAACCGTTCGCTCAGGACGAAGCCGGGGTCGACCTGCGAGGCGAGGTCCGCGCCGGTCCGTGCGTTGCCCCAGCTCTCCGCGTTCCGGAGGTGGAAGTGGACCATCTGGCGGGTGTAGCGCTCCCAGTCCCGCCGCTCGTAGGAGGCGTCCGCGGCGTCCCGCATCGACCGCAGCGCGGCACGGACGGGCTCCTCCAGCTCGCCGAACCGCGGCGAGCGGCCCTTCTCCATGGCGCGCACCCAGTCCGAGTGCGCCACGGTGACCAGCAGGTCGTCGCCCACGTGCGAGCGCAGGAAGTCCACGTCGTCCGGGCCCTGCACCTTGTTGCCGACGACGTGCAGGGCGACGCCGAAGTCCCGGGCGTACTCCTTGTACTGGCGGTAGACCGCCACTCCCTTGCGGGTCGGTTCGGCGACCAGGAAGGTCAGGTCGAAACGGGTGAACATGCCGGAGGCGAAGGAGTCGCTGCCGGCCGTCATGTCGACGACGACGTACTCCTCGCGGCCGTCGACCAGATGGTTGAGGAACAGCTCCACTGCCCCGACCTTCGAGTGGTAGCAGGCCACCCCCAGGTCGGACTCGGTGAAGGGGCCGGTGACCATCAGTCGCGCCTCGCCGCCGTCGAGCGTGACGGGCCGGGCGCAGGCGGAGTAGACGGGATTGTCCTCGGTGATCCGCAGCAGGCGGGAGCCCTCGCCGGGCGGGGTCGTCTTGATCATCGACTCGGCGGAGGTGATCCGGGGGTTGGTGCCGCGCAGGTACTCCTTGATCTCCGGGAGGTGGGCGCCCATGGCCGGGAGGGCGGCGGCTTCCTCCTCGTCGAGGCCGAGCGCCGGGCCGAGGTGCTGGTTGATGTCGGCGTCGACGGCGACGACGGGGACGTGAGCGGCTGCCAGGTGGCGGACGAAAAGGGAGGACAGCGTGGTCTTGCCACTGCCTCCCTTTCCGACGAAAGCGATCTTCATGTTCGTTAAGCGTAGTGTCGAGGCTGGCTCTCCCGCAGCCTGCGCCACCGGAGTTCACCCGTCGGTGGGCATCCGCACCCCCTTCCCGGCCTTCGCCGGCCCATGGCGGCTGGACTCCGACCGGCATCGTGCGGTCGGCGGCGGCTCCCGGTGCGGGTGACGATGCCCCCTCGCCCGCCGGCGCGCCATGGGGGATGCGTAGGGTCGGGGGTATGGGTACGTCAGCTGATCCGCTCGCCGTCCTTGCTTCGCTCCCCGGTGTCGCCGAGTCGGTGGACTCCGTGCGCAAGGCCGTGGACCAGGTCTACGGGCACCGGGTGATGCGCCGACGCTCCAACGAGGTGTCCTCGGAGGCGGCGTTGCGCGGCGCACGCGGTTCCGCCGCGCTCGCAGGCGCCGACTGGGCGCTGGAAGAGGTGCGCAGACGCAGCGACTTCTCCTCGGACGGCGAGTCGCGGGTGGTGGGCGCCGCGCTGCGACTCACCGCGGAGTCCGGCCAGTTGCTCTCCGTCTGGCGGCAGTCGCCGCTGCAGGCGCTGGCCCGGCTGCACCTCGTGGCGGCCGGCGGCACGCTGCCGGACGAGACGGTCGGCCGCCCGCGGCTGGCGGGCGAGAAGGTCGACGATCCGCTCCTTGACGACGCCGAGTTCCCGCTGCCGCAGTCCGCGGAGGTCCTGGCGCGGCTCGACGGGCTCGCCGGCCTGCTGCTGGCGGGCAGCGATGCGCCCGCGCTGGTCGTGGCCGCGATCGTGCACGGCGAGCTGCTGTGCCTGCGGCCGTTCAATTCGCACAATGGTCTCGTGGCGCGGGCCGCGCAGCGCATCGTCCTCGTCGGGAGCGGTCTGGACCCCAAGTCCATCTGTCCCGCGGAGGTCGGACACGCCGAGCTCGGGCGCGCGGACCATCTGAAGGCCCTGCGGGGCTACGCCTCCGGCACCCCCGAGGGGATGGCGGCATGGATCTCCCACTGTGGGCACGCGGTCGGTCTGGGCGTACGGGAGAGCGTGGCCGTCTGTGAGGCGCTGCAGCGCGGTGCCGCGTAGCGGGCGTGCGCGGCCGGGCGTGGGGGGCGGCCGGGACCAAAGAGATGCGGCGGCACCGAGCGGGTGCCGCCGCCGGCACGACGGCCGGGGTACCAGGCGTGCACGATTGCTGCCCATCAGGTCGGGGACTTCGCCCGTCACCTGGTGCGGCCGACCCGGTCAGCGGGTCCGCGTCGCGTGGGTTCCCGACTGTCGTGCTCGGTCCGTGGGGCCGGTGCGGCGGAGTTCCTCGCGGAAGTCCGTGGTCTCGCGGGCCGTACAACCTTTGTACTGCACCTTCGGCCGCACCGGAAGCCCTCGCCGCGGGTCTTTGCGTATGGGGAAGAATCAGCGCGAATCACTCGAATGCACGTGGCGCGCTGTCAGGCCGGCGTGAGCCTGCGCCGCCGGGCCGCGTACCAGACCAGTCCCGCTGTGGCGGCGGCCGCGCCGACGGCGGCCAACGCCAGCACGGGCCCCGAAGGTATCGTCAGGGCGGGCACCCGCTGGTGCAGCCGGACGGGGCGGCTGAAGGTGAGCGTCGGCCATTCGCGTGACGAGGCTTCCCTCCGCAGCCCGCGGTCGGGGTTGACCGCGTACGGGTGGCCGACGGACTCCAGCATCGGGATGTCGGTCACCGAGTCGCTGTAGGCGAAGGAACGCTTGAGGTCGTAGCCCTCGAGCGCGGCGAGCTCCGTGATGGCCCGCGCCTTGGCCGGTCCGTAGACGTAGTGCTCGATGCGGCCGGTGTAGCAGCCGTCCTCGACCGCCATCCGGGTGGCGATGACGTGGTCGGCGCCGAGCATCTCGCCGATGGGCTCGACGACCTCTGCGCCCGAGGCGCTGACGATGACGACATCGCGGCCGGCCAGGTGGTGCTCCTCGATGAGTGAGGCGGCCTCGTCGTAGATGATGGGGTCGATGAGGTCGTGGAGGGTCTCGGCCACGATCTCCCGCACCTGCTGCACGTTCCAGCCGCGGCACATGTCGGAGAGGTACTTCCGCATCCCCTCCATCTGGTCGTGGTCCGCGCCGCCGAGCAGATAGACGAACTGGGCGTACGCGGTCCGAAGTACGGCGCGGCGGTTGATGAGGCCGCCGCGGTAGAACGGCCTGCTGAACGCCAAAGTGCTCGACTTGGCGATCACCGTCTTGTCGAGATCGAAGAACGCGGCGGTGCGCGGCGACAGGTGGTTTTCCACGAGGACGAGCATAGGGACCCACCATTCGGCGTAAGCTCCTGCGCGTGGGTTTGCCTGAGAAGGCCTTCGGGTACACCATGGAAGTCACGGATCGTTCGCGACCGTGCTAACCCGGTCTGGCTCCTCCCCCCCCGAGTCGGACCGTGGGGACGACCCCCGCTCTCCCCCCCGGCGGGGGTCGTCGCATGTCCGGGGGCATATACAGGCCATGAGTCCGTACGCGCCCGGCGTGTGACCGGCCCCCCGCGGTTTCCGCGGGGGGCCGGTCTTTTGCTTTGATCGACTACAGCGAGTGACGGCTCGCATTCGTTGTGCTGCTCGGGCGAAGCCACTCGGGCGGGTGGCGGAGATATCCACAACAGACTGGTTATTCACAGAATGCCACCAAGATCATCAAATTTCGGCGACTCGCGGGACGCTGACGGCGTGCGAATACGGGACGCGGAGGCGTCCGGTGATCTGCCCGGAACCGGCAGCAGGTCCGGAACGAGCGAGGGGGACGACGTGGTCGCCGAATCATTCAACGCTGCGGCAAAAGGAACGAGTGGAGGACCGATGTCCGGGAGGACATCGCCACGGTCTCGTGGAAAGAACGATTCAGGAGGGGGTCCGCTCATCGTCACCGAGGACGGGGCGCTCCTGGACGACCTGCTGCGTCTGTGTGCCGCGGCGGGTGCGGAGCCGGAGGTCGCCTTCGGGGTCCCGCCGGCGCCGGGCAGCTGGGAGTCCGCGCCGCTGGTGCTGGTCGGCGCCACGGACACCCGCCGGGTGCCGGGGACGGCGCGTCGCCGCCAGGGCGTGCTCCTCATCGGAAGGGACCTGGACGATCCGGAGGTGTGGCGCCGCGCCGTGGACGTCGGCGCCGAGCACGTCGCCTTCCTGCCCGACGCCGAGGCGTGGCTGGCCGACCGGATCGCCGACGTGGCGGAAGGCGCGGGGGAACCGGCACTGACGATCGGAGTCGTCGGCGGCCGCGGCGGCGCGGGGGCCAGCACCCTGGCCTGCGCGATGGCCGTCACAGCCGCTCGTTCCGGGCGCCGCACGATGCTCGTCGACGCCGATCCGCTCGGCGGCGGACTGGATGTGCTGCTCGGGGCCGAACGGGTGGGCGGGCTGCGCTGGCCGGACCTCGCCGAGTCGCGGGGCCGGGTCAACGGCGGGGCTCTGGAGGAGTCGCTGCCCCGCACCCACGCGCTGAGCGTGCTCAGCTGGGACCGCGGCGACACCGTCGTCATCCCGCCCCAGGCCATGCGGTCGGTGATGGGAGCCGCCCGGCGGCGCGGCGGGGTGGTGGTCGTGGACCTGCCGCGCCGGATGGACGATGCCGTGGCCGAGGCGCTCGCCCAGATCGATGTCGGTCTGCTGGTCGTTCCCGCCGAGCTGCGCGCGGTCGCGGCCGCCGGGCGGGTGGCCTCCCGGATGGCCATGGTGCTGCGCGACCTGCGGGTCGTCGCCAGAGGCCCCTTCACCTCGGGGCTCACCGACGAGACACTCGCCGAGCTGGTCGGGCTCCCGCTCGCCGGTGAGCTGTTGCCGGAGCCCGGCCTGCCCGCCGCGCTCGACAGCGGGGAGGCGCCGGGCGGCAGCGGCCGGGGCCCGTTGTCCGTGTTCTGCTCGGCCTTCCTCACGGCGGCACTGGCCGACGGCGGGAGCGTGGCCGCATGAGCGCCGATGTCGTGACGCCCGCCCTGCTCGACGCCGTGCGGCTGCGTCTGGCCTCCTCCGGCGACGAGCCCACGCCGGCGGGTGTGGCCGCGGCGCTGCGGGCCCAGGGCCGCTTGCTCGGAGACACCGAGGTGCTCGACGTGGTGGCCGCCCTGCGGTCGGAGATGGTCGGTGCGGGGCCCCTGGAGGTGGTGCTCGCCGAACCGGACGTCACCGATGTGCTGGTGAACGGGCCGGACGAGGTGTGGGTCGACCGCGGCGCCGGACTGGAGCGCACCGAGGTGCGGTTCGCGGACGCGGCGGCCGTGCGCAGGCTCGCCCAACGGCTCGCCTCCGCGGCCGGCCGGCGGCTGGACGACGCCCGGCCCTGGGTGGACGCGCGGCTGCCGGACGGCACACGGCTGCACGCGGTGCTACCACCGGTGGTGGTCGGCGCCCCGTGCCTGTCCCTGCGGGTCGTCCGCACCCGGGCCTTCACCCTGGACGAACTGGTGGCCGCCGGCAGCATGGACGGCGGCACGGCCGCGCTCCTGCGGGCCCTGCTGGACGCCCGCGTCTCGTACCTGGTCTCCGGTGGCACCGGCTCCGGCAAGACCACACTGCTGAGTTGCCTGCTCGGCCTCGTCCCACCGGGCGAGCGCATCGTGCTCGCCGAGGACTCCGCCGAGCTGCGGCCGCGCCATCCGCATGTCGTACGGCTGGAGACCCGGCCCGCCAACCAGGAAGGCGCCGGGCTGGTCACCCTGCGGGACCTCGTACGGCAGGCACTGCGCATGCGGCCGGACCGACTGGTGGTCGGCGAGGTACGCGGCCCTGAGGTCCTCGATCTGCTGGGAGCGCTCAATACCGGCCATGAAGGCGGCTGCGGGACTGTCCACGCCAACGCCGCGGGTGACGTGCCGGCCCGGCTGGAGGCGCTGGGCGCCGTGGCGGGTCTCGACCGTGCCGCGCTGCACAGCCAACTGGCCGCCGCCTTGTCGGTGGTGGTGCATCTGGTCCGGGACCGCGCGGGCCGGCGCCGGGTCTCCGAGGTCCACGTTCTCGAGCGCGGGCGGGACGGGATCGTCTTCACGGTCCCCGCCCTGAGCGGGGGCGAACGCGGCCCGGGGTGGGGGCGGTTGGCCGCGCTCTGCGAGAGGGGGCGGCCATGAACGCCGTGGTGCTCCTCCTCACCGCGTGCGTGGGCACTGCGGCTTGGATGCTGTGTGCGCGGGACGAAGTGCTGCGCAGAGCACGGACGTTGTTCTACGGTGCTTCCGAGGCCCATGGGGCGTCCGGTGCGCTCCTGGGGCCCGGAGGCATCCAGAGCCGTCTGAGCGGGGTGCTGGAGCCGTTCCGGGTGCGGTTCGGCTGGCGCCTGGGCCGCGAAGTGCTGGCGCTGCCGGCCGGGCTGGTCGCGGGACTGGCCGCCGGATCGGCGCTTCCGGTCCTGCTGGGGGCGGCCGCGGTGCCGCTCGCCGGGCGTTGGCTGCGCGGGCGCGAACGGCGCGCGGCGGCAGAACGGCGGTCCGCGGCCGTGGGCGCGCTGTGCGCGGCGGTCGCCGGCGATCTGCGGGCCGGGCTGGCCCCACCCGCCGCCCTGGCCGGTGCCCTGGGCCGCGAGGGCTGGCCGGAACACCCCGGCCTGTCGGAAGTCGCACTTCCCTTGCTGGCCGCTGCCCGGTTCGGCGGTGATGTGCCGGCGGCCCTGCGGGCCGCTGCCCGGTCGGAGGGCGCCGAGGGGCTCTCCGGCGTGGCGGCGTGCTGGCAGGTGGCCGTGGACGGCGGTGCGGGGCTCGCGGACGGACTGGACCGGGTCGCGGCAGCTCTGGGCGCCGAGCGCGATCAGCGCGAGGAGCTGAGGGCACAGCTCTCGGCGCCCCGCTCCACCGTGGCCATGCTGGCCCTCCTGCCCGGTTTCGGGCTGGTGCTGGGAGCCGGGCTGGGCGCCGATCCGCTGGGCACCTTGCTGCGCACGCCCGCGGGGCTCGGCTGTCTGGCCGTCGGAGGGCTTCTGGAGGGGGCGGGGCTCGCCTGGACCGCCCGCATCGTCCGGACGGCGGAGGGCGGGCCATGAGCGGTGACGCTGTCCACAGGCTGGGGATGGCCGTCGCCTGCGCGGCCGCCGCCCTGAGCGTCGCGATCGTCCTCGTTTCCGCCCGGAGCGAGCGCGTCGCTCGGCGCAGGCTCCGGCTGCTCATGGGCGCGGCGCCCCGGGTCCGGCGGATCCGGGGACGGCCGGGGACGGGCCTCGTACGGGACTGGGCGGCGGTCGCCGGGGTCGCCCTGGGGGTGCTCGCCCTCGTGGGCGGTGCCGTCGGAGCGGCGGCCGGGCTCGGCGCCGCGTGGGTGCTGCGCCGCCGGCAGCGGCGGCCACGGCCCGCTGAATCCGCGGAGCAGTCCCGGGCCGCGCGTCAGCTGCCGCTGGCGGCCGATCTGATGGCCGCCTGCGTCGCCGCCGGTGCGGGGCCGCGCGAGGCCGCGGAGGCCGTCGGGCCGTCCCTCGGCGGGCCGCTCGGTGAGGCGCTCACCCGCGCCGCCGCCGAGCTGCGTCTGGGCGGCGAACCCGCGCAGTGCTGGGGACGGCTGGACCGGCTCGGCTGCCGTGAGCTCGCCCGGTGCCTGGAGCGCGCCACCACGACGGGAGTGCCGCCGGCCTGGGAGATCGCGCGCCTCGCCGCCGGATGCCGCGCGGAGCACGCCCGTATCGGCGCGGCGCGCGCACGCCGCGCCGGGGTGCTGATCACCGCTCCGCTGGGGCTGTGCTTTCTGCCGGCCTTCCTGCTCGTGGGGGTCGCGCCGGTGGTGATGGGCCTGGCGGGGGCGATCCTCGCCGGAACGACGAACTGAACACGGCGAACACGACGAACTGAAGACAGACGAACTGACAGTGAGTGAAGGGGGACTCCCATGCGCGTCATGCGTTGTCTGAGGAAGCTGAGCCGCCGGTGCCGTACCGGCGACCGCGGGATGACCACGGCCGAGTACGCCGTGGGCACACTGGCGGCCTGCGGTTTCGCGGCCGTGCTCTACAAGGTGGTCACCTCGGGGGCGGTCAGCTCCGCGCTCGGCGGGCTCATCAAGAGGGCCCTCGATGTGGCGTTCTGAACGCCGCCGCGACGGCGGCTACGTCACGGCGGAGGCCGCGGTGGTCATCCCGTCGCTGGTGTTCCTCACGGCGCTGCTGCTCTGGGGGCTGGCTGCGGCGGCCGCTCAGATTCGCTGTGTCGATGCGGCACGGGCCGGAGCCCGTGCGGCTGCCCGCGACGAGCCTGACGAAGCGGTGCTGCGCACCACCCGTACCGCCGCTCCCGGGGAGGCCGCCATCGCGGTCCACCGGGAGGGCGGCCTGGTCCGGGTCACGGTCGAGGCCCGCTCCCTGTCCCTCACCCTGCGCGGCGAGGCGGTCGCCGCCGTGGAGGGACCGGGGGAGGGGCCGTGAGCCGGCGCGGGAGAGACCGGGGCTCCGCAACGGTGTGGACGGCCCTGCTGGGGGCACTGCTGGCGCTGGCCGCCTGCATCGTGCTGGCGTTCGGCGCCGCCGTCGCGGCACGGCACCGCGCGGGTGCCGCGGCGGACCTTGCGGCGCTCGCCGCAGCCGACCACGCCCTGCGGGGCCGCGCCGAGGCCTGCGCCGTGGCTGGACGGGTGGCCGCCGCCCAGCACGCCCGGCTGGTGCGCTGCGCGGTCAGCGGTGAGGTCGCCGACGTCACGGCCGCGGTCGGGCCCGCCCGGGTCCGCGCCCGGGCCGGGCCTCAGGACTCCGGATCCGGAGCCTTCGCGGGAGACGCGGGACCGGACTCCGAAGCCGTCGCGAGGAGCACGTCGAGCAGGCGTACCGCGGCCTGCTTGTCCAGCGGGTCGTTGCCGTTGCCGCACTTGGGCGACTGCACGCAGGAGGGGCAGCCGAACTCGCACTCGCAGGAGGCGATCGCCTCTCGGGTGGCGGTGAGCCAGCTCCGGGCGGTGCGGAAGGCCCGTTCCGCGAAGCCCGCGCCCCCGGGATGACCGTCGTACACGAAGACGGTCGGCGCCCCGGTGTCCTGGTGGAGCGGCACGGAGACCCCGCCGATGTCCCAGCGGTCGCAGGTGGCGAAGAGCGGGAGGAGGCCGATGGAGGCGTGCTCAGCGGCGTGGAGTGCGCCGGGCAGTTCCTCGGGGTGGATGCGCGCGGCCTCGAGCTGGTCGTCGGTGACCGTCCACCACACGGCGCGGGTGCGCAGCGTACGGGGCGGCAGGTCCAGCTTGGTCTCGCCCATCACCTCGTTGGTGATCAGCCGACGGCGGAGGAAGGAGACGACCTGATGCGTGACCTCGACGGAGCCGAAGTGGAGGCGGGCCCCGCCCCACTCCTCCACCAGGTCCTCGTCGAGGACGGAGATCGCCGTGGTGTCGCGGGCCATGGTCGAGTACGGCGGGTCGGCCCGCTCCACCAGCGCGACGGAGTCCTCCAGGTCCAGGTGCCGGACGAGGTAGGTGCGGCCCTGGTGCAGGTGGACGGCGCCCTCGTGGACGGTGGTGTGCGCGGCGCCCGCGTCGACGGTCCCGAGCAGACGCCCGGTCCCCGCCTCGACCACCTGGACGGGCCTGCCGCCCTCGCCGCGGATGTCGGTGAGGTCGGCCGCCCGTTCCCGCCGCGTCCAGTACCAGCCGCCGCTGCGCCGCCGCAGCAGTCCGCGGCGCTCCAGCTGCGGCAAAAGCGCGGCGGTCTCCGGCCCGAAGAGCTCAAGATCCGTGTCGCTCAGCGGAAGCTCGGCCGCGGCGGCGCACAGGTGCGGGGCCAGGACGTACGGATTGTCCGGGTCCAGCACGGTCGACTCGACCGGACGGCGGAACAGGGCGTCCGGGTGGTGCACCAGATAGGTGTCCAGCGGGTCGTCGCGGGCGATCAGCACCGCCAGCGCCCCCTGTCCCGACCGGCCGGCGCGCCCCGCCTGCTGCCACAGGGAGGCCCGCGTGCCCGGATAGCCGGCCAGGAGCACGGCGTCGAGCCCGGAGACGTCCACACCCAGCTCCAGGGCTGTCGTGGAGGCCAGTCCGAGGAGCCGCCCGGTGTGCAGGTCGCGTTCGATGGCCCGGCGCTCCTGGGGCAGATAGCCGCCCCGGTAGGCCGCGACCCGGTGGGTCAGCCGGCGGTCGATCTCGGCGAGGCGTTCCTGGGCGATGACGGAGATCAGTTCGGCGGCCCGCCGGGATCGCACGAAAGCCACCGTGCGGGTGCCGTCGAGCACCAGGTCCGTCAGCAGGTCGGCGGCCTCGGCGGTGGCCGTGCGGCGCACCGGGGCGCCGTGCTCCCCGCTGAGCTCGGAGAGCGGGGGCTCCCACAGGGCGAAGGCCACCTCGCCGCGCGGCGAGGCGTCCTCGGTGACCTCGGCGACGGGCACGCCCGTCAGCCGGGTCGCGGTGGCGCCGGGGTCGGCGGCGGTCGCGGAGGCGAGGAGGAAGACGGGATCGGCGCCGTAACGGGCGCAGACACGCCGCAGCCTGCGTATGACCTGGGCGACGTGCGAGCCGAAGACGCCCCGGTAGCTGTGGCACTCGTCGATCACGACGTAGCGGAGCTGCCGGAGGAAGGAGGACCACCGGGAATGGCCCGGCAGGATGCCCAGATGGAGCATGTCGGGGTTGGTGAGCACATAGGTGGCGTACTGGCGGACCCATTCGCGGTCCTCGAAGGGGGTGTCGCCGTCGTAGACGGCCGTGCGCACCGCCTTGCCCAGGGGGGCGGCGAGCTCGGCCACGGCACGCCGCTGGTCGGCCGCCAGGGCCTTCGTGGGCGAGAGGTAGAGCGCGGTGGCGCCCCGGCCGTTCGGCGCTTCGGACCCCTCCAGGAGAGCGCTGAGGACGGGGACCAGGTACGCCAGTGACTTGCCGGAGGCCGTACCCGTGGCGACGACCGCGGACGTGCCGGCGAGGGCGTGGGCGGCCACCTGAGCCTGGTGCTCCCACGGTCGCTCGATGCCGCACGCCCGGACCGCGTCGATCACTTCCCTGCGGATTTGATCAGGCCAATCGGCATGGCGACCCGATCGCGGGGGCAAGTGCTCCGTATGGGTGATGCGCGCGGCCCTGCCCGCCCCCGTGGCAAGCCGCTCCAGGAGGGCGCCGGGGGAGGTGCGGCCGTGCGCCGACTGCGGAAGATGATCCTGAGCCATCGGCACTCAGTGTGTCACTGGCACGACGGACAATCGCCGTAAGGCGTCGTGCAGGCCCGCTGGTAGTGATTGAATGCCATCGCGGCTGCCGATCCATGGGGGGCGACCGCTCGATGCAAGGTGCTGGAGGATCCGTGGACCTGTCCCTGTCGACTCGAACCGTCGGCGACCGTACGGTCGTCGAGGTCGGCGGCGAGATTGATGTGTACACCGCACCCAAGCTGCGCGAGCAGCTGGTGGAACTCGTGAACGACGGCAACTACCACCTGGTCGTGGACATGGAAGGCGTGGACTTCCTGGACTCGACCGGACTGGGCGTGCTGGTCGGCGGGCTCAAGCGGGTTCGCGCGCATGAAGGCTCGCTGCGCCTGGTGTGCAACCAGGAGCGCATTCTCAAGATTTTCCGTATCACCGGCCTGACCAAGGTGTTCCCCATCCACACCTCGGTCGACGAGGCCGTCGCGGCCACCGACTGACGTTCCGCTGCCGACCGCGGGGCTCCGGGCGACGCCGACGCCCGGGCCCCTGTGTTGCCCGCCCACAGGCACGAGGGGGAGGCCATGCCCACCGTAGAACTGCTCTTCAGCGCACTGCCGGAGCACGTCCGCACCGCACGACTGGTGGCGGCTGCGGTAGCCCGCAGGGCAGGGGTGGACGAGGCCGTCCTCGACGAGGTCCGCCTCGCCGTCGGTGAGGCGTGCAGCCGCGCCGTGGGGCTGTACCGCAGCGGTGGTGCGGAGCGTCCGGTCCGGGTGGTGCTGACCGAGGAGGAGAAGAAGTTCTCCATCGAGGTCGGCGACAAGTCCTCCGAGGCGGACGACCACTCCGCCGACGCCGCCGCCGTGCCCTCGGCCCGCGGCGACCACCCCGCCGAGCGCTCCGGGCCGCTTCCCGACAGCTCCCCCCCGTCCCCCGACTCCTCCGAGGCCGAGGACGAGAGCCAGATGGGCCTGGCGGTCATCAGCGGTCTGGTCGACGACGTCGAGGTCTTCTCGGGCGAGTACGGCGATGTCATCCGGATGAGCTGGCCGCTGAATCCGGCCGCGCTCTCCTAGCGGCCCCCTTCTCACACTTCCGCCGAGCCGCCTGCGAGCTGCCGCCGCAGGTGCGCTCGGCATCCCGCGTTCACCCGGAAGTTGATCCACTTACCAGGTGACTGTTCACCTTTTTCGGTGATGTCTACGCGCGACCTCCTTTGCCGTGTCCCCGGCCTGTGCGAATTTCGCTTCCTGCGCCCTGTTTTGATCTAGTTCGGCTCCCTACAATCCGTCCATCTTTGCTCAGCTCTCACAAGCCTGAGCGTCGCGGCTGCGAAGTCGCCGGAGCCGCGCGCCCACGTGCCAAACGTCAAGGAGGACGAATGGCGGGGCCACTCACCCCTCACCTGCAGGACATCGCTCAACCACTGGCCGCATCACCCGTACTGACCGACGGCAACCGCAATCTCGTGCTCGGGATCGCGGTGGTGGCACTGGCCGCCCTGGCGCTCGCCGTGGTGCTGGTGCGTCAGGTGCTCCGTGCCGACGAGGGCACCGACAGCATGAAGAAGATCGCCGCTGCCGTGCAGGAGGGTGCCAACGCCTACCTCGCACGGCAGTTCCGCACGCTGGCAATCTTCGCGATCGCCGCGTTCTTCCTGCTCATGCTGCTGCCCGCCGACACCACGTCGCAGCGCATCGGCCGAAGCGTGTTCTTCCTGGTGGGCGCCGGCTTCTCGGCGGTCACCGGCTACATCGGCATGTGGCTGGCGGTGCGCAGCAACGTCCGCGTGGCCGCAGCCGCACGGGCCGCGACCCCAGCGCCGGGTGAGCCCGCGGGGGACCTGACGACCGTCTCGCACCGCGCGATGAAGATCGCGTTCCGCACCGGCGGAGTGGTCGGCATGTTCACGGTCGGCCTGGGGCTTCTCGGCGCCGCCGTCGTCGTGCTGGTCTACAAGGCCGACGCGCCCAAGGTGCTCGAGGGCTTCGGCTTCGGTGCGGCGCTGCTCGCCATGTTCATGCGTGTCGGCGGCGGCATCTTCACCAAGGCCGCGGACGTCGGCGCCGACCTGGTCGGCAAGGTCGAGCAGGGCATTCCCGAGGACGACCCGCGCAACGCGGCCACCATCGCGGACAACGTCGGCGACAACGTCGGCGACTGCGCGGGCATGGCTGCCGACCTCTTCGAGTCGTACGCCGTCACCCTGGTGGCCGCGCTCATCCTCGGCAAGGTCGCCTTCGGCGACTCCGGCCTGGCCTTCCCGCTGCTCATCCCGGCGATCGGCGTGCTCACCGCCATGATCGGCATCTTCGCGGTGGCCCCCCGTCGCAAGGACCGCAGCGGCATGACCGCCATCAACCGCGGCTTCTTCGTCTCCGCGGTGATCTCGCTGGCCATGGTGGCCGTCGCGGCCTTCGCCTACCTGCCCTCGACCTACGCGGAACTGGCGAACGTGCCTGGCGACATCGCCTCGCACGCCGGCGACCCGCGCATCCTCGCGCTGGTCGCGGTCGCCATCGGCATCGTGCTGGCGGCGCTCATCCAGCAGCTCACCGGCTACTTCACCGAGACCACCCGGCGTCCTGTGCGCGACATCGGCAAGACGTCGCTGACCGGGCCCGCCACCGTCGTCCTGTCCGGCATCTCCGTCGGCCTGGAGTCCGCGGTGTACTCGGCCGTCCTCATCGGTCTGTCGGTGTACGGAGCGTTCCTGCTGGGCGGTGCCTCCATCTGGCTCGCCCTGTTCGCGGTCGCGCTGGCCGGCACCGGTCTGCTCACCACCGTCGGCGTAATCGTCGCCATGGACACCTTCGGCCCGGTGTCCGACAACGCCCAGGGCATCGCCGAGATGTCCGGCGACGTCCACGGCGAGGGCGCCCAGGTCCTCACCGACCTCGACGCGGTCGGCAACACCACCAAGGCGATCACCAAGGGCATCGCCATCGCGACCGCCGTGCTCGCGGCGACGGCGCTGTTCGGCTCCTTCAAGGAGGCCGTCGACACAGCGGTGCGGGAGGCGAACATCTCCGCCGGCGATCTGCGGTGGCTGGACCTGGACATCTCCCAGCCCAACAACCTGGTCGGCCTGCTGCTCGGCGCGGCCGTCGTGTTCCTCTTCTCCGGACTGGCCATCAACGCGGTCTCCCGGTCCGCCGGCTCCGTGGTCTTCGAGGTCCGCCGTCAGTTCCGCGAGCGGCCCGGGATCATGGACTACACCGAGAAGCCCGAGTACGGGCGCGTCGTCGACATCTGCACCAGGGACGCCCTCCGCGAGCTGGCCACCCCAGGTCTGCTCGCCGTGCTCGCCCCGATCGCCGTCGGCTTCGCGCTCGGCATCGGCTCGTTGGGCGCGTACCTGGCCGGGGCCATCGGCGCGGGCACGCTCATGGCGGTCTTCCTGGCCAACTCCGGCGGCGCCTGGGACAACGCGAAGAAGCTCGTCGAGGATGGCCACCACGGAGGCAAGGGCAGTGAGGCCCACGCCGCCACCGTCATCGGCGACACCGTCGGCGACCCCTTCAAGGACACCGCGGGACCGGCCATCAACCCGCTGCTCAAGGTCATGAACCTGGTGGCGCTGCTGGTCGCCCCCGCGGTGGTCCAGTTCTCCTACGGCGACGACGCCAACCTCGCCGTGCGGATCGGCGCCGCGGTTGTGGCGCTCCTGGTCATCGTGCTCGCCGTCTACATCTCGAAGCGCCGCGGCATCACCGTCGGTGACGACGAGGGTGCCGACGCCGGCCACGACGACAGCCAGAGCACGAAGCGGTCCACCGACCCGAACGCGACGGCAACGGTCTGACGTGGAGTGAGCCCACTCGGTCGCGGCGGCGGGCGTCATCCCCGGGGTGGCGCCCGCCGCTCGTGCCACGTCAGATGCATCACCCTGTTCTTGGTTCATAAGGGGCAATCGTGGGCGCATCGCGTGGAAGGGATGCGGCCCGCCCACAGGAGCCGTGTAGGTTCCGGGGCCGTGAAGAACAAACTCGCGGCTGCGCTGTCCGTCACGGCTGTCATCCTCGCGACGGGGTCGCTGTCGGGATGCGGCGACGGCAACAAGGAGCTCGACGCCTGGGCGAAGAAGGTCTGCGACCCGGCCGCCGTCCAGGTCAAGAAGATCAACGACGCGAACACCCACATCAGCAACACCCCGAGCGACGCCAAGCCGCAAGAGGTCAGAGACGCCGACTCCACGGCGTTCGGGCAAATCTCGGACGCCTACAAGGCGCTCGCCGGCATCGTCGGCAAGGCCGGCGACCCCCCGGTCGACAACGGCGCGAAGCTCAAGCAGGACGCGGTCGGCGACCTCAACTCCCTGGCGACCGCCTACGCGGACCTGCGGGGGCAGGTCGACGCGCTGCCCGTCTCGGACCAGGCGAAGTTCGCCGACGGTCTGAAGAGCGTCTCCGACAACCTGGCCAAGGTGAGCAAGAGCGGTGAACAGGCGCTCGACACGCTGCGCCGGGGCGAGGTCGGCCAGGCCATGGCCAGGCAGCCCGGCTGCCAGGACTCCACGGCCTCACCCTCGAAGTCCTGACCGCCCGAGGGCGGGTGGAGCCCGGCGGGCGCCCCTTCCGGGGTGACAATGGCAGCGTGAGTACGCAGCCGCCCCCGCAGTCCCTGCCCGCCCCCGACCGCGCCGACCGCCTCCGCGACGCGCTGCGCGCCGCCGCCTTCACGGCCGACGGCTGCCTCGACCTGCTCGGGGCCACCGCCTACGCCGCGCTCTCCCGGGCGGAGACCGTGCCGGCCCTGCGCGCCACCCGTGGCGGCGGCCCGCTGGAGAGCCTGGTGCGGCTCTTCCTGCTGCAGCAGCCCGTCCCGTACACCCGGCTGCGCGACGTCCTGCCCCTCGAGGCGGCCCTCAATGACGGCTGGCTCGTCCGGGACGGCGACGAGGTGCGCGCCACGGTGGACGTCCGCCCCTACGGCGGTGACGAGGGCGAGGACTGGTACATCGTCTCCGACCTGGGCTGCGCCGTGGGCGGCGCGAACGGCATCCGTACGACGCCCGGAGTGGACCGGGCGGATCTGGTACTGGGCGTCGGCGGTGCGTCGACGACCCTCGCCGGGATCACCGTCCGCACGCCCGTGGACCGCGCGCTGGACCTCGGCACCGGCTCCGGCATCCAGGCCCTGCACGCATCCCGGCACGCCACCCGGGTCACCGCGACCGACCTCAACCCCCGAGCCCTGCACTTCACGCGGCTCACCCTCGCCCTGTCGGGCGCCCCCGAGCCGGACGTCCGGCAGGGCAGCCTCTTCGAGCCCGTCGGGGGCGAGCGCTACGACCTGATCGTCTCCAACCCGCCCTTCGTCATCTCACCGGACAGCCGCTTCACCTACCGCGACGGCGGCATGGCGGGCGACGACCTGTGCCGCACCGTCGTCCGGCAGGCCGCCGACCACCTCGCCGAGGGCGGCTACCTCCAGCTGTTGGCCAACTGGGAGCACACCGAGGGCGAGGACTGGCAGGACCGGGTCGCGACCTGGGTGCCCGACGGCTGCGACGCCTGGATCGTGCAGCGCGAGGTGCAGGACGTCACCCAGTACGCGGAGCTGTGGCTGCGGGACGGCGGTGACCACGTGGCCGGCCCCGACGCGTACGCCGCCCGGTACGACGCGTGGCTGGACGCCTTCGAGCAGCGCAAGACCAGGGCCGTCGGCTTCGGCTGGATCACCGTGCGCAGGACGGGCGCCGACCGGCCGGTCGTCGTCGCCGAGGAGTGGCCGCACCCCGTCGAGCAGCCGCTCGGCCCGCACATCGCGGCATGGTTCGACCGCCAGGACTTCCTGCGCGCCCGGGACGACGCGGCTCTGCTCGACGAGCGCTTCCGGCTGGCGGACGAGGTCGTGCAGGAGCAGGTGGGCCTGCCCGGCGCCGAGGACCCGGAGCACGTCGTCCTGCGGGCCAACCGCGGCATGCGGCGCGCGACGCGGGTGGACACGGTCGGCGCGGGCTTCGCGGGCGTGTGCGACGGGACGCTGACGGCGGGTCGCATCCTGGACGCGATCGCCCAGTTGCTGGGCGAGGACCCGGTGACGCTGCGGAACCGCACGCCGGAGGCGATCCGGCTGCTGGTGGAGCAGGGCTTCATCGAGCCGGTGTGAGCGGGAACGCGACGGCCCGCCGCCGCGGGGAGCGGAGGCGGGCCGGGACGCGGGGTGGTCAGCGCAGGACGCGGCCCTGCGCGTCGGTGGGGGCGCTGGCAGCGAGGCGGACGATGCCGTCGATGAAGCCCCACAGGCCGCCGGCGCCCAGGGTGATGACCGAGACGAGGAGCTGCAGGACGCCGATCTTGGTGTGGCCGGTGTAGAAGCGGCCGATGCCGAGACCACCGAGGAAGATGCCGAGGAGACCGGCGGCGACCTTGGACTTGTCGGACAGCGGACGGCCGGACGGGTCGAGGCCGAACGGGGCGTCAGGGGTGGCGGGCGTGGCCATGGAACGTGCTCCTTGTGCAATGGGGACGTCTCAGCGGGAGCACACGCATCGTTCGATCCGGCCCCCGCTAGGAATGGCTGAATCCTGGCAGGTGAAAACACCATCCGTTGCTCTGATGAGCAGACGTCACGCAACCGTGATCACTGCGTTGTCAAACCGCGTTGCGTACGACCGCCCACGTCACGGCCACCCCGAGAACCGCCGCCTGCGCGCGCTTGGTGAGCGTCGGCCGGTACGTCCGGCCGCGGAGCCCCTCCGTCACCCACCGCGCGTACAGATAGAGGGGAAAGGGGCTCGCCAGGAGCAGCAGCGCGTTGTCGTGGAAGGCGGCCGGGAGGTCGCCGTGCATCAGGTCGTAGACCATGCGGGTCGCGCCGCAGGCGGGACAGAGCAGTCCCGTCAGGAAGTTGAAGGGGCATCGGGGCAGCCAGTGGCCCGGCTGGTGCGGGTCGGTGCCCCACAGATAGGCGGCGCCCGCCGCGCCGGCGACGAGCGAGGCCAGGGGGGCCGCGGCCGGTCGTGCGGCCACGGCCCCCAGGCGGTTGCGTCGCGGTGAGGTCATCGTCCTCGGCGTCCTCGGCGTCCTCGCGTCCTCAGCCGCGCAGGATCCGGCCCTGGGAGTCGGTGCGGTCGTTGCTCGTCAGGAAGAGGATGCCGTCGATCAGCGCCCAGATGCCGAGGCCGCCGCAGGTGAGGAGCTGCGCGATGCCGATGCCGACGTCGCCCACGTAGAAGCGGCCTATGCCCAGGCTGCCCACCAGCAGCTGCAGCACGCCCGCCACGACCTTGGACTTTTCGGACAGTGGGCGGCCGTACATGTCGTAGCCGTACGGGGCGTTGGGGTCGCCGGTGTAGGCGCCCGGGGGGTAGGCGGACGGGTACCCCGGGGCGTACCCCTGCTGGGGGTAGCCCTGCTGCGGGTAGCCGTAGCCCGGCTGCTGCCCGTAGCCGCCGGGGCCGGCCGGGGGCTGCTGCGGGTAGCCGTAACCGTCCTGTTTGGGCTGGCCGTACGGGTTGTGCGGGTCGGACATGCGGGACTCCCCCCGAGAGAACGTTCCTTGTATCCGGACATCTTGTCAGGCCGGTCAAGAGCCGAGAGGTACGGAAGCGAGGCGCGCGGGTGAGCGGCGCGGGCACGGGGGACGCGAACCGGCGGGACAGGCGGCGGCCAGGCGGCCGGCCAGGCGGCCGAAGCGCAAGGAATCGGCCAGCTCCTTCGGGTGGCGTTCACGGCGGGTTCGTCCCTTTGTCGCCCCGACGTGCCACTCTCCGTGACTGCGGGGGGTTCGGTCGTGGAGCGCCGAGGGGCGCCTGAGGATGCCGGGGGTCATGCTCATGGAAACAGTGCCGGGGGTCTTCGCCGGGACGGTGTGCGCGGTGTTCGGGGCGGTCCTGCTGGCCTGGACGGTCGCCCGGTCGCTGCGGCGGCTGCCGGTGGTCCGCGACGGCGGCCCGGCATCGGCCGCCGCGGCGGGTCTCTCCGGGGCCGTTTCGCTTCTTGTCGGGGTCTGGCTGTTCCTGATCCTCTGAGCTGGGCAAATCGGACATGGGCGGCAGTCCGTGCGGCAGACAGGACGCTTGTCGGGTTACCGTTCGAGTGGCGTTGCGGACTTTTCCCGTTTGACACGGGACCGGGATGTACGGTCACACTCCGCAGCGAGACCACCTTCGACCCGGAGAGAAGAGCGAAGTTGTCCCCGACCCGCGAGACCGCACAGGGCAGCGGCCGCCGACTCGTGATTGTCGAGTCGCCTGCCAAGGCGAAGACGATCAAGAGCTACCTCGGCCCCGGCTATGTCGTCGAGGCCAGCGTCGGGCACATCCGCGACCTCCCGAACGGGGCCGCCGAAGTGCCGGCGGAGTACAAGGGCCAGCCGTGGGCGCGGCTCGGCGTCAACGTCGACAGCGAGTTCCAGCCGATCTACGTCGTCAACGCGGACAAGAAGGCCCAGGTCAAGAAGCTGAAGGACCTGCTCAAGGAGTCCGACGAACTCCTGCTCGCCACAGATGAGGACCGCGAGGGCGAGGCCATCGCCTGGCACCTGCAGGAAGTCCTCAAGCCCAAGGTCCCGGTCCGCCGGATGGTCTTCCACGAGATCACCAAGGACGCCATCCAGGAAGCCGTCCGCAACCCCCGCGAACTGAACCAGACCCTCGTCGACGCCCAGGAGACCCGCCGCATCCTCGACCGCCTCTACGGCTACGAGGTCTCGCCGGTGCTGTGGAAGAAGGTCATGCCGCGGCTGTCGGCCGGCCGTGTCCAGTCCGTCGCCACCCGGCTGGTCGTCCAGCGCGAGCGTGAGCGCATCGCCTTCCGCTCCGCCGAGTACTGGGACCTCTCCGCGACCTTCGCCACCGGACGGGCCGGCGACGCCACCGACCCCGGCACCTTCGGGGCCAAGCTCAACGCCGTCGACGGCAAGCGTGTGGCGCAGGGCCGCGACTTCGGTGCGAACGGGCAGCTCAGGGACGGCGCCAACGTCCTCCACCTGGACGAGGCCGCCGCCCGCGCCCTCGCCGCCGCCCTGGAGGGCGCCGCTTTCTCCGTCCGCTCGGTCGAGTCCAAGCCGTACCGCCGCTCGCCGTACGCGCCTTTCCGCACGACGACGCTGCAGCAGGAGGCCAGCCGCAAGCTCGGCTTCGGTGCCAAGGCCACCATGCAGGTCGCCCAGAAGCTGTACGAGAACGGCTTCATCACTTACATGCGTACGGACTCCACCACCCTGTCGGAGACCGCCGTCGCCGCCGCCCGGGCCCAGGTCGCGCAGCTCTACGGCGCCGACTACCTGCCGGACCGGCCCCGCGTCTACGCCGGCAAGGTCAAGAACGCCCAGGAGGCGCACGAGGCGATCCGCCCCTCGGGCGACCGCTTCCGCACCCCGGCCGAGACGGGCCTGACCGGCGACCAGTACCGCCTCTACGAGCTGATCTGGATGCGCACCGTCGCCTCCCAGATGAAGGACGCGGTCGGCCAGTCCGTCACCGTCAAGGTCGGCGGCCGTGCCGCCGACGGCAGGGACGTCGAGTTCTCCGCCTCCGGCAAGATCATTACTTTCCACGGCTTCATGAAGGCCTATGTCGAGGGCGCCGACGACCCCAACGCCGAGCTCGACAGCAGCGAGCGCCGGCTGCCGGCCGTCACCGAGGGCGACGCGCTCACGGCGCGCGACATCGCCGCCGACGGCCACGCCACCAAGCCGCCCGCCCGTTATACCGAGGCCTCGCTGGTCAAGGAGCTGGAAGAGCGCGAGATCGGACGTCCGTCGACCTACGCGTCGATCATCGGCACCATCCTCGACCGCGGCTACGTCTTCAAGAAGGGCACGGCCCTGGTGCCGTCCTTCCTCTCCTTCGCCGTCGTCGGGCTGCTGGAGAAGCACTTCGGCCGGCTCGTCGACTACGACTTCACCGCGCGGATGGAGGACGACCTCGACCGCATCGCCCGCGGCGAGGCCCAGGCCGTGCCGTGGCTGCGCCGCTTCTACTTCGGAGAGGGCGACACCCCGGTCGGCGGCGCCGCCGACGCGGGCAACGGCGACGGCGACCACCTCGGCGGCCTGAAGGAACTGGTCGAGGACCTCGGAGCCATCGACGCCCGCGAGGTCTCCTCCTTCCCCGTCGGCGACGGCATCGTGCTGCGCGTCGGCCGCTACGGCCCGTACGTCGAGAAGTCCGGCGAGGCCGAGGGCGAGACCGGAAGGCGCGCCGACGTCCCCGACGACCTGCCGCCGGACGAGCTGACCGTCGAGCTCGCCGAGGAGCTGCTCAACAAGCCGAGCGGCGACTTCGAGCTGGGCACCGACCCGGCGACCGGCCGCCAGATCGTCGCCAAGGACGGCCGCTACGGCCCGTACGTCACCGAGATCCTCCCCGAGGGCACCCCGAAGACCGGCAAGAACGCGGTCAAGCCGCGCACCGCCTCCCTCTTCAAGTCGATGTCCCTCGATACGGTGACGCTGGAGGACGCCCTCAAGCTGATGTCCCTGCCGCGCGTCGTGGGCACCGACGCCGAGGGCGTCGAGATCACCGCGCAGAACGGCCGCTACGGCCCGTATCTGAAGAAGGGCACCGACTCGCGCTCGCTGGAGAGCGAGGAGCAGCTCTTCACGATCACCCTCGACGAGGCCCTGGCGATCTACGCCCAGCCGAAGGTGCGCGGCCGGGCCGCCGCCAAGCCCCCGCTGAAGGAACTGGGCACCGACCCGGTCAGCGAGCGCCCTGTCGTCGTCAAGGACGGCCGCTTCGGCCCGTATGTCACCGACGGCGAGACGAACGCGACGCTCCGCCGCGACGACGACGTCGAGACGATCACGCCTGAGCGCGGCTACGAACTGCTCGCCGAGAAGCGGGCCAAGGGCCCCGCCAAGAAGACGGCGAAGAAGACCGCCGCCAAGAAGGCCCCGGCGAAGAAGACGACCGCGACCAAGACGACCGTGGCCAAGACGGCGGTGAAGAAGACCGCCGCGAAGAAGACGGCGGCCAAGACCACCACGGCCAAGAAGACGGCCGCCAAGAAGACGGCCGCCAAGACGACGGCTAAGAAGCCCGCCGCCTCGGCCGCGGAGTCCGCCGAGTAGCACCGGACGGGAGCCGCAGGCCGGTACCGGTCCCGGCAGGCGCTCTCCGGCACGACAAGGTGTCCGGATAGGCTGGCGTAATGACGCGATCCGAGCAGCCAACGGACACGTTCGCCGACGCACTCGAAGCCGACTCGCGGCAGCGCGCCGTGGGCGCGCTCCTGAAGATCCCGCCGCTGCGCAGGCTGTGGGGCGCTCAGCTGAGCGGCACCATCGGCGACCGCCTCTCCCTGCTGGTCCTGGTCGTCCTGACGGCGCAGGCCGTCGTGGGCGCCCAGTCCTTCGGCGGTGGCTACCGAGGTGTGGCCTTCGCCGTCGCGGCCGTCTTCGCCGCGCGCCTGCTGGCCGACCTGCTCTTCGGCGCGGTACTGCTCGGCCCGCTGGGCTCCCTCACCGGGCCCGACGGCATGCTCGACCGCCGGTGGACGATGATCGGCTCCGACCTCGTACGCCTCGCGCTGCTGATCGTCGCCCCGCTGTGGATCGACTGGGTGCCGGACGACGCCGTCGCCTGGCTGCTGGTCACCGTCTTCGTCACCGGGGTGTCCGAACGGCTGTGGACCGTCGCCAAGGACGGCGCCGCCCCCGGCCTGCTGCCCGCGCCCGCACCCGGTGCAGGAACGGTACGCCCGCTGCCCGACCGTCTCGACGCGCTGCGCCGCCTCGACCGGCGCACCAGCTTCGTCGCCTTCCCGTTCGCCGCCGCGACCCTGGTCGTCGTCACGCTCGTCGGCAACCTGATCGGCCTCGGCGTCGACTGGTTCGGCGCCCACCAGGCCGCCCTCGCCTCCTACGTCGCCGCGGGGCTGTTCGCGGCCTCCGGCGCCGTCCTGTACCTGCTCGAACTGCCGGGCGACCAGGCCGCCACCCTCCGCTCCCCCCTGCGGGGCCTGCGCGGCAAGGACCGCGGGCGCACCGGCGCCGTGCCGCTGCTCGTGTTCGGCACCGCCGCCGTCGCCGGTGCCATCGCCGCCGCCGTCGCGCTCGCCGTACTGCATGCAGCCGATCTCGGCGGCGGTCCGGTGGGCTTCGGCCTCCTCGTGCTGGCGCTCACCGCCGGCCCCGTGCTCGGCATCAGGATCGCCCCGCGCACCCTGCCGGGCCTTTCCCGGCGCCGTCTGCTCGCCCTCGCCATCGCCGTCACGGGTCTGGCCCTGCTGCTGAGCGGAATCGTGCCCGACCCGACGGCCGTGCTGCTGCTGGCCCTGCTCGCCGGCGTCGCGGCCGGCATCACCGCCAACACCGGCCATGTCCTGGTGGACCAGGAGACCGAGGAGTCCGGACGGGCCCGCGCCACCGACCACCTGCACGCGGTCGCGCTCCTGCTGATGGCGGTCGGCGCCGTCGGCGCTCCCCTGCTGGCCGGCGGTATCGGCCCCCACCGCCTCGCCGAAGGGCACTTCACCTTCGACCACGGCGGCGCCGCGTACGCCCTCATGCTGATCGGCGCGCTGCTGCTGCCCGTCGCCGCCCTCGTCCTCGGCAAGACCGACGACCGCCAGGGCGTCCCCCTGCGCCGCGACCTGCGCGAGGCGCTGCGCGGCGGTGACCCCGAGCAGGCGCCCGCGCCCACCGGGTTCTTCATCGCCGTCGAGGGCGGCGACGGGGCCGGCAAGTCCACCCAGGTCGAGGCCCTCGCCGCGTGGATCCGCGGCAAGGGCCACGAGGTCGTCGTCACCCGCGAGCCGGGCGCCACGGCCGTCGGCAAGCGGCTGAGGTCCATCCTGCTCGACGTCTCCAGCGGCGGGCTGTCCCACCGCGCCGAGGCCCTGCTCTACGCCGCCGACCGCGCGGAGCACGTCGACACCGTCGTACGTCCCGCGCTGGAGCGCGGCGCGGTCGTCATCTCCGACCGCTACATCGACTCCTCCGTCGCCTACCAGGGAGCCGGGCGCGACCTCGCGCCGACCGAGATCGCCCGCATCTCCCGCTGGGCGACGGACGGGCTCGTCCCGCACCTGACCGTGCTGCTCGACGTCACCCCCGAGACGGCCCGCGAGCGCTTCACCGAGGCGCCCGACCGGCTGGAGTCCGAGCCGGCGGAGTTCCACGAGCGCGTGCGCACCGGCTTCCTCACCCTTGCCGCCGCCGACCCCGCGCGCTACCTGGTCGTCGACGCGGGACAGGAGCCGGAGGCCGTCACCACGGTGATACGGCACCGCCTCGACGAGATCCTCCCCCTGTCGGAGAAGGAGATCGCGGCCCGCGAGGAGGCCCGCCGCCGCGCCGAGGAAGAGGCCCGCCGCCGCGCCGAGGAAGAGGCCCGCCTGCGTGCCGAGGAGGAGGCCGCCCGCAAGGCCGAGGAGGAGCGGCTCGAACGCGAGCGCCAGGCCCAGCTGGAGAAGCTCCGGGCGGAGGAGGAGGAACGCCGCCGTCTCGCGGAGGAGGCCGCCCGCCGGGAAGCCGAGGAGGCCGCCGCAGAGGAGGCCCGCCGCCAGGCCGAGGAGGCCCGCAGGCAGGCGGACGAAGAGCGCGCGCGCCGCGAGGCGGAGGAGCGCGTCCGCCGCGAGGAGCAGGAGCGGCTGCGCCGCCAGGCCGAGGAGCAGGTCCGCCTCCGTGCCGAGGCCGAGGAACGCCGCCTCGAGCGCCAGCGCAAGGCCGAGGAGGCCCTGATGCGTGCCGAGCAGGCCCGTATCGATGCGGAGGACGCGACGCAGACCGTCGAGACGCCCCGCCCGCAGGGGGCGTCGACGGGGTCGACGGGTCTTCCGGACTTCTCGAAGCCCGCGGTGCCGGCGGCGTCCGCACATTCAGCCGAGGGTGGTGACGTGGAGGAGACGGCGGTGTTGCCGCCGGTCAAGCCGGGTTTCCCGGACTTCTCGAAGCCCGCGGTGCCGGCGGCGTCCGCACATTCAGCCGAGGGTGGTGACGTGGAGGAGACAGCGGTCCTGCCGCCGGTCACCCCTCGCGCGGTGGACGACACAGCCGTCCTGCCGACGGTGGCCCCCGCCGACCGCGTGCCGCCCGGCATCTTCCGGTCGGAGGCGCCCGAAGGGGCGCAGCACGACCCGGACAACGAGCGCACGCGCGAGATGCCGTCCGTCCCGGAGGAGGGGCGCCGCCGCCCCCGGCCCTCCTGGGCCGAGGAGACCCCCCTCGACGACCTCCCCTCCCTCGCGGACGAACTGCTCGGCCCGCGCGACGAGGATGACGACCACGACGGGGGCCCCTCCCGGTAGGGCGCTTTTCAAGGATTGTTGTCGGCCGTGTGCGGGCGTGTGTGGTGGCGGTTGCGGATTTCCGCATCCCGCCCACCCTCCCCCCACCCTTCGGCCGGGGGGACCCGTCCGGCGCGTCCAGTGGGCGCCTCGCAGGTCTGTCGGGGGCCGGGGGCGCCTCCGGGGCTGGACGTCCTGGACTGGCATGTTCACGTGCTGCGGGCGGTACGTGTGGGCCCCGGGGTCATGGCGCCCCTCGTCAACATTCCGAGGATCACCAAAGTGCCCTCGGTGGCCACTTCCAGGAGAGGGCCCAGCCACGACGGCGCATCCGCCACCGCCCCGGCCACCGACCGGTACGCGGACGCCGAAACTCCATCCGTGACCTCGACAGCATCAGCCTCGCCCAGCCCACCGGGGGCCAGCCACGTGACAACTCCTGCTCCCACGCCCAAGACGGCCAACGCGCCGAGCAGCCGACCGGCTCGGACCTTCATCCGCGGTTCTCGTTCCATGAGGCCCGAACGTAGAAGCGGGAACAGCCAGGAACCCGAGCCGAACGGCAACACCAGATCGTGACGATCGTCAGGGTTGACGGCTCCGGGCACCTTCGTTCCCCGTCATGGGCCCACATCCCGATCTTCAACAAACCTTCGTTCTCTGAAGATCGCCGAGTGGAGGTCCGCACGCCCCCGCAGCGGGAGGCAGGGCGGCGGCCCCGGAGGGGGTATGGCCGGGGAAGGGTGGCCCGATGCATCCTTGAGCATTCAACTGATGGCTCGGATGACGGAGACAGCATGAAGGTCGAGATCTACAGCGACGTCGCCTGCCCCTGGTGCTACATCGGCAAGCGGCGTTTCGAGCGGGCACTGGCCGCCTTCCCGCAGGCCGACCAGGTGGAAGTGGTCTACCGGCCCTTCCAGCTCGACCCGGGCAAGTCCACGACCCCCGAGCCGCACCGCGCCTACCTCGACGAGCGCTTCGGCCCGCAGTCCGCGGCGATGGACGCCCGGGTGGCGGAGCTCGGCCGCGCCGAGGGCCTGGCCTTCGACTTCGACCGCGCCATCGAGAACAACACCCTGCTCGCCCACCGTCTGCTGTGGCACGCCCTGACCGCCTACGGCGCCAAGGAGCAGGCCGCGCTCAAGGACCGGCTGCTCGTGGCGCACTTCGCCGAGGGCGCCGACGTCGGCGACCGCGACACCCTGGCCGCGCTCGCCGCCGAGGCCGGGCTGGACCGCGATCGCGCGGCCGAGTTCCTCGCCTCCGACGAGGGCCGCGCGGAAGTGCTCGCCGAGATCGACCGGGCCGCCGGCATCGGCGTGAACTCCGTCCCCACCTTCGTCTTCGAGGGCAAGTGGGCCGTCCAGGGCGGCCAGGAGTCCGCGACCTTTCTGCGCGTGCTGGAGCAGGTCGCCGAGGAGACCGGCGCAACCCCGGCCGTGCCCGCGGCGGACGCCTGCGCCGACGGCGCGTGCGAGGTCCCGGAGGGCTGAGCGCGCCGTACGGCGGCGCGGCTCAGCCGCAGCTGAGCCGCGACAGCGCCCAGTCCGCGACGTTCACCGCGGGGAACCCTCGCGCCGGTTCGACCTCCAGCCGGAGGGTGCTCTGCCCGGTGATCGGCACGTGTACCGGCACCCCGGGGTCACCGCCGCGCAGCACCTCGGAGCGCCACAGCCGGCCGTGGTCGCCGTGGACGGAGAAGCGCGCCGCGCCGAGGCCCCGGGCGACGTCGTCGATGCCGACGACGGCGTCGAAGGCGGTGCAGGAGCGGTTGAGGGCGACGGTGACGGTGGAGTGCCCGCCGACCGTGACGCCGTCGGAGTAGCGCGTGCCGCCGATGCCGAGGTCCCAGCGCCGCCAGACCCAGTCCCCGAGCCGGATCGCGGGCTGGTCCGGGCGGCCGGTGAGGCCGTATCGGAGTCCGCTGAGCCGGTGCACCACCGGCTCGGGCCCCGGGGGCGGGGTGGGGGTGGGGGAGGGCGTGGCTGGGGGTCGTGGGAGGCGGCTCGGGGACGGCTCCGGCGGCTCGGTGGGCACGGGCGCCGGCTGCTGGACGGGATGCTCCGGCTCCGTCGGGGCCGGGGCGGTGGCCCGCTCCGGGACCCGGACGGACGGTGTCGGGGTCCGCGAGGGGGAGGGGAGCGGTGCGGGCGGCGGCGGGACGACCGGCGCCGCCGAGGGCCTGCTCTCCGCCCGGGGGTGCGGTGCGCCGCCGTCCCCCGCGAGGGTGATCGCCACCACCGCACCGGCCGCCGCGAGCGCCAGCCCCGCTGTCGCGGCGATCTTCACCGGGGCGGCGGCCCCTTCGACGCCGCCCGCGCCCGCCGCCGCACCGCCCGCGCCCGCCGCCGCACCGCCCGCGGCGACGCCCGCCGCCTTCGCCGCGTACGCGGCGCCGGACCAGCCGACGACCGCGACCGGCAGCAGCCCCTTGAGCGCCGCGTTCACGTCCGCCAGCTCGGCGGCGGCCGTACGGCATCTGACGCACCCCTCCAGGTGCTTGCGCAGCTCCCGGTCGGCCCGCGTCCGCAGACCGCCGCGGGCGTGCGCGCCGAGCCGGTCCGCGTGGCGGGCGCAGGACTCCCCCGCGGTCAGCGAGGACGACACGTGCGCCTGCAGATAGGCCTGGCGCAGCCCCTCGCGGGCGCGGTGCGCCAGCACGGCCGTCGCGTTGGCCGACAGCCCGAGCAACGGCGCCACTGTGCCCGGCGACTCCTCCTCGACCGCGGTGTGCCACAGCACCGTCTGCCAGCGCTCGGGGAGGGTCCGGAAGGCCTGGACGGCCAGCGACCGTTCGGCCTCGCGCATGGCGCGCACGTCCGCGCCCGGCTCCTGGGCCCCCTCGCCCGCCGAGCCGCCGGCCGACGCGGTCGCGAACACGGCGAAGTCCCCGACCAGTTGCTCCCGCCGGGCGGTGCCGCCCCAGGAAGCGGCCACCCGCCGCACCGAGGTGAGCAGATAGGCGCGCACCGCGGCGTCCGGACCACTGCCCCCGCGGATCGCCTGCAGCGTGCGGGCGAAGACCTCTCCGGTCAGGTCCTCGGCGGTGTGCCGGTCGCGGCAGCAGCCGCGCGCGTAGCGCCGTACGGCCGCCGCATGCCGCCGGTACAGCTGCTCGTACGCGCTGTCGTCGCCTCCGCGCACCCGGGCGACCAGGTCGGCGTCGGACGGCTGCGCCCCGGGATCGTCCGAGGCCTCGGGGAGGCGCTCCGCGAGCGGCTCCCGCTGTCCGGGAACGCGGCCGGCCGGCGGGCTCCCCTCGGAGTCGCCCGCCTCCGCAGGCGGACCGGACTCTCCGTTTCCTTCATCCACGGGCGCAACGGTGACATACCCGTACCGTCCGACGACCTGTCAAGCATCAGAACCACCCGTCCGGGGAGTTTCGCTCCCAGGACGCCGGTCGTCACCCGCACGGGTGAGCCTCGTCAGTGTTCGACGACGCCCTGTGCGCCCGGGCGGGAGCGCAGCCCCTCCAGCAGGATGTCCAGCAGGCGGGCCGAGGCGGCCGCCTGCTGGGCCGTGTCCGGAAGCGACGGCGCCGAGGTCGCGATCACCAGCAGCACGTCGGCCACCGAGACGTCCGCGCGGAGCTCACCGGCCTCCCGCGCCCGCTCCACCAGCTGCCCGACGACGTCCAGCAGCGTGGTCGTCCCGCCGCCCGACGCGGCGTCGTCGGCCCCGCCGCGCTGCTGCGGCACCCGCGTCCCGTCCGCCGCACCGGCCGGCTGCACCTGCAGCACCTGCGGCGGCAGCAGCCGCCCGGCCCCGGAGGCCACCGAGGTCCGCAGGAAGCGGGAGAGCGCCGACCAGGCCTCCTCCTCCTGGCTCAGGGCCGAGCGCGCCTGCTCCGTCAGCCGCGCCGTCTCCTCCTCGGCTATGCGCCGCACCAGCACGTCCTTGCTGGGGAAGCGCCGGTAGACGGTGCCGACGCCCACCCGGGCCCGCCGTGCCACGTCCTCCATCGGCGCGCCGTACCCCAGCTCGCCGAAGACCTCGCGGGCGGCCCGCAGGACGTGTTCGAGGTTGCGCTGCGCGTCCACGCGCAGCGGGGCGGTACGGCCCCCGCCTGCACCGCGCAGGCCCGGGTCCGCGGGGCCGCCGACGGTCGTGGCCACCGCCCACTGAGGGTCCTGGATATGCATGTGTATCCCCCGGTTGATCGCGTCTCCCCCCGGAGACTCCCCACCCCATGATCCCCGGGAGGCGGCGGACGACGCCGCGCGAGCACCCCGGTGGAACACGAACATAGTTGAGCCCTGGTCAAGAATGAAGGGGGGAACCGCGCACGATCGGAGCACCGCGGCCGCGGGCTCCCCTTTCCGGCGCCCCGCACCGGTCGGCAAGGTGCCCGTGACCTGCCGGACGACGGGATTCGGCCATTCGCCGCCGTACGCCCTGTGGACAAACCCCGAGAGCCCGTTGCCTCATGGAACGATGGCAGCACTCGAGGGGCCGTACGGCGTGTCATCGGGGATCCCGCGCATCCTGCTCGTCGGCGGCGGTCATGTCGGCATGTACACCGCCGCGCGGTTGCAGCGCCGGCTCAGACGCGGCGAAGCGGAGATCGTCGTGGTCCAACCGCGGCCCTATATGACCTACCAACCCTTCCTGCCCGAAGCTGCGGCCGGCTCCATCTCGCCCCGGCACGTCGTGGTGCCCCTGCGCCGGGTCCTGCGCCGCAGCACGCTGGTCGTCGGCGAGGTCCGGAGCATCGACCACGGCAGGCGGGTCGCAGAGGTATCCACCCTCGCCACCGAGGAGGAGGGCTCCCCTCCGCTCGAACTGCCCTACGACTGCCTCGTGCTGGCGCCCGGCTCCGTGTCCCGCACCCTGCCCCTCCCCGGCCTCGCCGAGCACGGCATCGGATTCAGGACCGTCGAGGAGGCCATCGGGTTGCGCAACCACGTCCTGGAGCAGCTCGACATCGCCTCCTCCACCCGGGACGTCGAGGTCCGCGACGCGGCCCTGACCTTCGTGTTCGTCGGCGGCGGCTACGCGGGCGTCGAGGCCCTCGCCGAGTTGGAGGACATGGCCCGCCATGCCGTGCGCCACTACCACAACGTCGAGGCCGAGGACCTGCGGTGGATCCTGGTCGAGGCCGCCGACCGCATCCTGCCCGAGACCGGCGAGGAGATGGGCCGGTACGCCATCCGGGAGCTGCGCGGCCGCAACGTCGACATCCGCCTGAACACCCGTCTGGAATCCTGCGACAACCGCATCGCCGCCCTCGACGACGGCTCCCGGCTGCCCACCCGCACCCTGGTGTGGACGGCCGGCGTCACACCGCACCCCGTGCTGGCCCGCACCGGCCTGCCGCTCGTCGGCAGCGGCCGGATCAGGTGCACCGCGGCTCTGCGGATCGCCGGAGAGGAGAACGCCTGGGCAGCGGGCGACGCCGCCGCCGTCCCGGACCTCACCTCCGACGACCCGGATGCCCTGTGCGCCCCCAACGCCCAGCACGCCCTGCGACAGGGCCGGGTCCTGGCCGACAACATCGTCGCGAGCCTGCGCGGCGAGCCCCTGACCGACTACCGTCATGTGTGCGCGGGCTCGGTCGCCTCGCTCGGACTCCACAAGGGCGTGGCGCGGATCCGCGGGCGCGGGCTCACGGGCCTGCCCGCCTGGGTCGTGCACCGCGTGTACCACCTGAGCCGGATGCCCACCGTCAACCGCAAGGCGCGCATCCTGGCCGAATGGGTCCTGTCCGGACTCTTCCAACGGGAGATCGTCTCGCTCGGCTCGCTGGAGCACCCGCGTGCCGAGTTCGAGCTCGCCGCGGAGACCGGACGCAAGCCCGACGCGCCCTGACCGCCAGTGCGGATGCGGTGGCCGATTCCCCCGGAGCGGTGAGTCGGCCACACTGGTCCATGTGACCAACCGTGCGCCAGCACCCGCAAAGAGTGACACATACGAGGAATCGGACGTTTGAACCTCACGCGTTGGAGCGCCCGGCTCCCCGGAACACAACGACGCAACGCCCAGGCGGCGGCCGCCGATGCCGAACCCCCGTCCGGCGGAGCGGTTCCCGCGGCGCGCGGGGAGTCCGCCGAGCAACCGGGCGCGCCGGCGCACACCCTCGACGCCCTCCCCGTACGCGAGGTGCTGGGCCGGCTGCCCGCCCTCATCGCGGTCACGCACGGGCCCACCCACCACCTCGGATACGTCAACGAGGCCTGGGCCGAGGTCTTCGGGCCCCGCACCCCCGGGGAGCCCGCCCGCGAGTCGCTCCCCGAACTCGCCGAACTCGGCCTGCTCCCCCTGATGGACCAGGTCTTCCGCAGCGGCAAGCCGCGCACCGTCAAGGCACGCAAGGTCTCGACCGCCACCCGGCAGGGCTACTTCACCCTCACCTGCAGCCCCGTCCCGGTGAACGACGGGGGCGACACCGGCGGCGTCCTGGTCTTCGCCGCCGACGTCACCGACCAGGTGCAGTCCGCCGAACGCCTCCGCGAGAGCGAGCGCCGCCTGCACGCGACCGCCGTCACCCTCCAGCGCAGCCTGCTGCCCCAGGAGCTCGAACAACCCGACGACCTGCGGGTGGCCGCCACCTACCAGCCCGGCGGCAAGGACGCCGCCGTCGGCGGCGACTGGTACGACGTCATCACGCTCGGCGCCGGCCGCACCGCGCTCGTCATCGGCGACGTGATGGGCCGCGGCGTCCGCGCCGCCGCCGTCATGGGCCAGCTCCGCACCGCGGTCCGCGCCTACGCCCGCCTCGACCTGCCTCCGCACGAGGTCATCCAGCTCCTCGACGGCCTGGCCGCCGAGATCGACGCCACCCAGATCGCCACCTGCGTCTACGCCGTCCACGACCCCAGCGAGGGACGGCTGTCCTACGCGTCGGCCGGCCATCTGCCGATCGTCGTGCGCGACGCCGACGGCACCGTCCGCCGTGCCGACGAACCCACCGGCCCCCCGCTGGGCACCGGCGGCTGGATCCACACCTCCGGCTCCGTCCCCCTCGGAACGGGCGCCACCGCCGTGCTCTACACCGACGGCCTCATCGAGCGCCGCGGCGAGGACATCGACGAGGGCGTCTCCGCCCTGATGAACGCCCTGTCCGGCGCCACCGGCAGCCCCCAGGTCATCTGCGACCGCCTGCTGCGCGCCCTCGGCGTCACCTCCGAGCACGCCGACGACGTCGCCGTGCTCGTCATGCAGTACCCCCAACGCGAGGGCAACGACTCCGAGCTGTTCCGGGGCGCCTCCCTGGAACTGCTCGGCGGCATCGAGGCGGCCCCCCGCGCCCGTGCCTTCGCCCAGGGTGTGCTGACCTCGTGGCGCTTCCCCGTCGAACTCGTCGACCTCGGCGTCCTCGCCGCCAGCGAACTGGTCGCCAACTCGCTCCAGCACGGCGTCCCGCCCATGCGGCTGCGGCTGCGGCGTACCGACCGGCGCCTGATCGTCGAGGTCACCGACGGCGACGAGCACCTGCCGCGCCGCCGCCGCGCCGAACCGGCCGACGAGGCCGGCCGGGGCATCTCCATCATCGCCACCATCGCCTCCGCCTGGGGATCCCGGCGGACCCCGGGCGGTGGCAAAGCGGTGTGGTGCGAGTTCGCCCTCCCCGACTGACGGAGGATCAGGCCGCCAGCACCGGCTCCCGCATCGGCGCGTCCTGTCCGACCGTCAGGCGTCGGCCCAGCCGCACCGAGAGCACACTGACCGCCAGCGAGCACGCGACGAGCATCACGATGTACTCGGGGTACCTCCCGCTGCCCGCCATCAGCCCGCCGACCGCCGGCCCCACGGCCAGCGCCAGCTGCTTCACCAGCGCGAACGCCGCGTTGTACTGGCCGACCATCCGCTCCGGGGCCATGTCCGCCACCAGCGGCGCCACCGTGGGCGACAACATCGCCTCGCCGAGCCCGAACAGCACATAGGTGCTGATCAGCATCGCCGTCGCGAGCCCGTGCGCGGAGCCCGTCAGCCCGGACAGACCCGCGAACACCCATGCCACGGCCCACAGCAGACCGACCGCCGCGATCACCCGGCTGCGCCGCCGCCGCTCCACCGGCCGCAGGACGAGGAACTGCGCCACCACGATCGCAGCGGTGTTCGCCGCGAGGGCCACGCCCAACGTCGCCGGCGACACCTTGGTCACCTCGACCGCGTACGCCGACAGCCCCGACTCGAACTGCCCGTAGCAGGCGAAGAACAACACCCCGCCCAGCACGCACAACCGCACCATCGCCCGGTCGGCGAGCAGCGCCCGCCAGCCCCCGGCCGCCTTCTGCGCCGGCGCCCCCTCCACGCGCGCGGGCCGCGGCAGCCGTACGGAGGCCGCGACGACACCGAGGACGACGAACATCGCCGCCTCGACGGAGAACAGCAGGGTGAAGGAGCCCGGCCGCGAGGTGTCCACCAGCAGCCCGCCCAGCAGTCCTCCGACGCCCAGCCCCAGGTTGTTCAGGAAGAACTGGGTCGCGAACGCCCGTGACCGCGTACGCGGCGTGGAGCACCACACGATGAGGGTGGCCAGCGCCGGCTGCATCACGGCGATGCCGGCGCCCATCACCGCGGAGGCGGCGATCACCAGGGGCGCACTCGAGGCGAGCCCGAAGCCCATGGCGCCCACCGCCGCCGCCAGCGCACCGGCCAGCACCACGGGCAGCGGGCCGCTCCGGTCGATCGCCCGACCGGTGAACGGCAGAACGGCGAGCGCGGCGACGGCGAACGCGGACAGCACCACACCTGCCGTACCTGCTCCCAGATCCCGTACCTGGGCCACATAGACGAACAGGAACGGAACGGTGAAGCCGTTGCCGAACGCGCTCAGCGCGTTGCCCAGCTGGATCCGGCGCAGCGCGGCGCCCATCGCGGTGGTCACACTCACCCCTTAGGTCAGTAGTCCTTGAACTTGAAGACTTCAAGTTTAAATTTCGAAGCTAAACAGTACATGCCGGAAGCCTTTAGGTCGAACGGGTTTCATGGCACACTCCTGCCATGACGAGTGCAGCCGAAGGTCCCGCCGGCACCCCACAGGAGCTGGATCTCGATGAGCAGATCGCGATCTACCAGCGCGAGTACCCCGAGGTGGACCCCCAGGTCGAGAAGATCGTCACGGCGCTGGGCAGGCTCAACCGCCGCATGAACGTGGGCTACAGCCGGCACCTGTCGGCCGTCGGCATCACCAGCGCCGAATGGGAGGTGCTCAAGGCCCTTGTGGTCGTGGGCCGCCCCTACCGCCTCGGCCCCGGCGACCTGGCCAAGAGGCTCGGCCTCACCCCCGCTGCCATGACCCACCGCATCGACCGCATGGTCTCGGAAGGCCTGGTCACCCGGGAGCGCGACGAGAGCAACCGCGTCCGCGTCATCGTCGAGCTCACCGACCTCGGCCGCGGCAAGTGGCTGGAGACGATGCGTATGGCCTCCGTCTTCGAGGCGGATCTCCTCCAGGACCTCGCAGCCGACGAGCGCAACGTCCTCGGCGACCTGCTGACCCGTCTGCTCCGCCGTGTCGAGGCCGACCAGCCCGACGCGGGTGGCCGGTTGCAGGATCTGGACTGACCCCGCCTGCCGGTTTGACAGACGTGTGGGGCATCCGTAATGTTCTCCGGGTTGCCCGCCGGTGAACACCGGCTTCGGTCGGCCCCGGGCAGCCATTCCGCAAGATCACATCCACGAACGGCCGCGTGCCGTCTCGTTCGTGTGTGCGTTTTTCGGAATGAGGATCGACGGAATTGCTCGATTGGCATCGAGCGCCATTGATCCGCTAATGTCTCACCAGTCGGAACGGCCCAACGGCCTGGAAGACGAGCCCCGCTGACTGGGGATCAGGACGGAAACGGTCTGATAGAGTCGGAAAAGCCGGAAAGCGAAAGCCGGAAGGCGGAACCCCCTCCAGAGGGTGGCAGAGAAGGAAATCGGATCTGCTAAGCTGGAGACAACGAAGGGAAAGCCCGGAGGGGCCGGTGAGACGGTCTCGAAGGAAGC
>NZ_CBDRBL010000039.1:0-54291 GCF_965342175.1 Actinacidiphila sp. bgisy167 | reverse complement strand
GCTGGTGACCCAGTCGACGATCTTGCGCTCGCCGGTGCTGGTCTTCTGAAGCGCCGGGTGGCCGAGGTCGACGCCCGAGTCGAGGACGCCGATGGTGATGCCGCGGCCGTCGGCCTTCGGGTGGTCCTTGACGAAGTCCACCGCGCCCGTCTCGAAGGCGGGCTGGTAGGGGTTCTTCGCCGGGGTCTTCGCATCGGGACCGGGGTACGTGGTGGAGCCGTGGCCGGGGCCCTGGCCGGGGCCGTGACCCGGACCGTGACCCGGGCCCGCCGGGGAGCCCTTGCCGCCGCCGGGCGCCGGGGACGGGTCGTCGAGGACGATCTCCTGCTTGAGGTCGATCGCCTGCACCGACGTCAGCTTCTGCGCCGCCGCGATCGCCGCGTCCGCCGTGCCGATGGGGACCGTGGCGCGGACGTAGCCGAGGCTGTCGTAGGTCCGGTCCACCGACGCGCCCTTGAGGGCGTCGAGCGCGTCCGAGATCTGCTCGGTGGAGCCCTTCTCGGTGGCGATCATGAAGGTGACGGTCTTGTCGCCGCCGGCCTTGGCCTCGGCGAGCAGTCTGGCGTCGGCCGCTCCGAGCTTGTCGTGAGCGGTCTTCACCGCCGCGTCCGCCGGGTCGCCGGCGGTGTCGGCGAATGCGCTGGAGGCCGAGATTCCGGTCGTCGTCAGCGCGGCCACCAGGCCCGCCGCGAGGGCGACTCGGACCACGCGCCCCTTCCCGCGTATGTGGTCGAAGGACATGGGCTTCCTGTTCACGTTGTCGGTGCTGAGAGTTCGACCACTGTGCAACAGAAGGCGGAGTTCTTTACAGGCAGCACAAGTTGGGCGTTCGGGAAACAGCGCCCCTACGGCGTAAATGGACGGCGCCGGGCGTGCCGAAAGGGGGGAAGTGCGGGGAAGCGCCCGATGTGATCACGCCGAGAATTTACAGTTCCGCAACAGTGCCAGATGTGTTCCAAAATTCGGATATCGCCCCACACGCGTCGCGAACGGCGTGCGTCGACGCGGCACTTCACTCCGACTCCGCGAACCGCACACAGGTGCTGCCGCGAACGGCCCCGCGAGCAGGGACGCAGCCCGGTCCGTCCTGCCCGCGGCTTCGTCCGCAAACCTGCCCCGCCGCAAGCGACCGCGCCCTCATCGCAGGCGCCGCAACCGGGGGCCGCTCCACCGTTCTCACTGAACCCCGGACCGGTTTTGCGGTCTCCGCGAGAACAACCACCGCTGATGTGCGCCGTTTGCCGCCAGGTCCGCCCGGAACACGCGTGGACACGACTCCCAACACCCTCCCGGCGCATTCCGTTCGCCACTGAACTCTCATATTCGCGGCGGGAGTTGTGTGCCGATCCGGGCGAGCGACAACCGGCCACCGCCTGGCCGGGCGCGACGCCGAGCCGGCCGCTTGCGGCCGGTTCACGCGCTGTGCGTGCGCGCGGACGGCTCGGACGCCATCCGGGCGCTCCGCACGGCGAACTGACCGACGGTTCGGACCGGGCACCCGTAGGGCCGGCAGTCGGCGGGGAGGGGGACGGTTGCGCACCGGGGTACGTGTCCGGCGACAACCGCCCCGGGAGCGGCGGACGCGAGTCGGCGGTGTCTTGATGGTGTGCGGCCGCCGTGCGGGCCGTCAGGCCACGCTCCGGCGCATCGCGCCGCCACGCCGGGTGAGCAGGCCGCCCTCGGGGAGGCGGCCCCGGATCCTCGGGACGCCGGTGGCCGATCGTCCCGGATCCGAGGGCGGCGACCTCGTCGTGCTCCGGTGGGGCGGGTGGGACTCGAACCCACGACCGACGGATTATGAGTCCGCTGCTCTAACCGGCTGAGCTACCGCCCCGTACGGCGTGCCGTCACCATCTCGTGCACGCCGTCTGCCGCAGCATAGCTGCTCATACGATCTGTCGCCCTCGCGGGTGGCATTCGCACCACCCGGTGGACGCCGCGCGCCACGCGATCGGTTCCCCGGGGTACGAAAAAGGGCCCCCGCGGGGGCCCTTGACCGCTGCTCCCCCGACTGGACTCGAACCAGTAACCTGCCGGTTAACAGCCGGCTGCTCTGCCAATTGAGCTACAGGGGATAGAGGAGCGCGAGCTCCCCCGACTGGACTCGAACCAGTAACCTGCCGGTTAACAGCCGGCTGCTCTGCCAATTGAGCTACAGGGGATCGCTCCGCTTGCACCGAATGCACCCGTTTCCGGCATCCCGGACGGCGTGCGCTCGCTGCGACACATACATTAGCGCAAGGTGGGGGGTGCTCCGCCAACCGGTATCTGCGTGGTTGTCCGCAGGCCACCACGGGTAGGCGCGGAGCACAGCCCCGAGACGAGGAGAGGGTGGAGCCATGCGCTACCGGCTGACGTTCATCAGCGGGGTCGCCGTCGGTTACGTGCTCGGGGCGCGGGCCGGCCGCGACCGGTACGAGCAGCTGCGCAAGAGCGCCCAGCGCCTCGCGCAGAACCCGGCGGTGCGGAACTCCGTGGAGTCCGCGGGGCAGGCGGGGCGCGGGGCGGCCGTCAAGGCCGTGGACGCGGTGACCGCCAAGGTCGGGGACCGGCTGCCACACGCGGTCACGGAGCGGCTGCGCCGGGTGCGCGGCAACGGCTCGGCCGTCGAGGACGACTGGGGCACCAGCAACACCTGACCTCGATCCGGCCCCGGTCCGGCGCGGGCGGGCTTCGGTGCGGACGCCCGGTTTTCCGCCCTCCGCGCCGGGTGCGGCATGATGCCCGCATGGCGATTGTGGCGGGCATCGACAGCTCGGGCACCGGCACGACGGTGGTCGTGTGCGACACCGGCAGCGGAGCCGTGCTCCGTCAGACGCATGCCCCGCACCCCCTGCCGGGCGGTGAGGGCGGCGCCCTGCCGACCGAGATCGACCCCGAGGCGTGGCTGCTGTCGCTGGGGGAGGCGGCCAAGGGCGGGATGCTCGAGGGCGTGGAGGCCATCGGTGTCTCAGGGCAGCAGCACGGGGTGCTGGCGCTGGACGCCGGCGGGGCGCTGGTGCGGCCCGCACTGCTGTGGAACGACAAGCGGGCGCAGATCCAGGCCGCCGACCTGACCGCGGAGCTGGGCGGGCCCGGCGCCTGGGCGGAGGCGGTCGGGGCGGTGCCGCAGGCCGCGTACCCGGTGGCGAAGCTGCGCTGGCTCGCCCGGCACGAACCGGCCTCGGCGCAGCGCACCGCCCAGGTGCTGCTGCCGCACGACTGGCTGGTCTGGCAGCTGATGGGCCGCCCGTCACGGCGTACGACGGACCGCGGCGACGCCTCGGGCACGGGCTACTGGTCGGCGGCGGCGGGCCGGTGGCGCACGGACATCGTGGAGCTGGCCCTCGGCCACCCGGTGCAGCTGCCCGAGGTGCTGGCCCCCGCCGAGGCGGCCGGCCGGACCCCGGAGGGGCTGCTGATCTCGGCCGGCACCGGGGACAACATGGCGGCCGCGCTCGGTCTGGGCGTGGGGCCCGGCGACGCGGTGGTGTCGCTGGGCACGGCCGGGACGGTCTTCGCGGTGCACCACCACGCGCTGAGCGACCCGACCGGCACCATCACCTCCTTCGCCGACGCGACCGGCCGCCATCTGCCGGTGGTGCACACCCGCAACGCCGTGCGGGTGCTGCGCGGCACCGCCGAGCTGCTCGGCACCGACCTGGCCGGCCTGTCGGAGCTGGCGATGCGCTCCACGCCGGGTTCGTACGGCCTGGTGCTGCTGCCGTACCTGGAGGGCGAGCGCACGCCGGACCTCCCGCACACCGCGGGGACGCTGCACGGGCTGCGGCGCGAGAGCATGAAGCCCGAGCACCTGGCGCGAGCGGCGTTCGAGGGGATGCTGTGCGGGCTGGCGGACGCGCTGGACGTGCTGCGGGGGCGCGGGGTGGAGGTGCGCCGGATCTTCCTGCTGGGCCCCGCGGGTGATCTGCCCGCCGTACGGGCCATGGCCCCGGCCCTGCTGGGCGCCAGGATCGTGGTGCCGCCGCCGGGCGAGTACGCGGCGCTTGGCGCGGCGCGGCAGGCTGCGTGGTCGCTGGGTGTGGTGAACGGCACGGCCGGGCCTGACCAGCCGCCGCAGTGGCATCCCGCGGACTTCACCGTCGTCGATCCCGGGCCGGACGACGGGCCGATCGGGCACTCGGTGCGGCAGCAGTACATCGCGGTGCGTGAGCAGACGCATCCGGCGGCTTTCCCAGGTTGAGCCTGGGGTCGGCCATGAGCCGGTAAATCATATGCCTGGGGCAACCATCGGACTATATGCTCGCCCGTTGTGCTGATCCGTCTGCTCCGCCCCCATCTGCTGCCCTACCGGCGCGCCGTGTACGCGCTCGTCGTGCTGCAGCTCGTGGCCACCCTCGCCATGCTCTACCTGCCCACCCTGAACGCCGACATCATCGACGAGGGGGTGGTGAAGGGGGACACCGGCTACATCTTCCGGACCGGCGGCATCATGCTCGCCGTGACCCTGGTCCAGCTCGCCTGCTCGGTGGGCGCCGTCTACCACGGGGCCCGCACCTCGATGGCCGTCGGCCGGGACATCCGCGCCTCCGTCTTCGACCGGGTGCAGCGCTTCTCCACACGCGAGGTCGGACAGTTCGGCGCGCCCTCGCTGATCACCCGGACGACCAACGACGTCCAGCAGGTGCAGATGCTGGTGCTGATGACCTTCACGCTGATGGTCTCGGCGCCGATCATGTGCTTCGGCGGGATCATCATGGCGCTCGGCCAGGACGTGCCGCTGTCCTCGCTGCTGCTCGCGGTGGTGCCGGTGCTGGGCGTGCTGGTGCTGCTGCTGGTGCGCAGGCTGCGTCCGCTCTTCCGTTCCATGCAGACGAAGCTGGACGCGGTGAACCGGGTGCTGCGCGAGCAGATCACCGGCATCAGGGTCATCCGTGCCTTCGTCAAGGACGACTTCGAGCAGGAACGCTTCCGCCGGGCCAACGACGACCTGACGGACGTCGCGCTGCGCGCCGGGCGGACGATGACGCTGCTGTTCCCGGTCGCGATGGCCGTGGTGAACATCACGAGCGTGGCCGTGCTGTGGTTCGGCGCCCACCGCATCGACAGCGGCGGCATGCAGATCGGCGCGCTGACCGCCTTCATCAGCTATCTGATGCAGATCCTGATGTCGATCATGATGGCCACCTTCATGGTGATGATGGTGCCGCGCGCCGAGGTCTGCGCCGAGCGCATCGAGGAGGTGCTGGGCACCGACCCCAGCGTCACCCCGCCCACCGCGCCGGTACGGCTGCCGGCGCGGCGCGGCGAGCTGGAACTGCGCGCCGCGGACTTCGCCTACCCGGGAGCCGAGGCGGAAGTGCTGCGCGGCGTCGACCTGCTCGCCCGGCCCGGTGAGACCACGGCGGTGATCGGCTCGACCGGCAGCGGCAAGACGACCCTGCTGGGCCTGGTGCCGCGCCTGTTCGACGCCACCGGGGGCCAGGTGCTGATCGACGGCACCGACGTCCGCGAACTGGACCCGGTGCACCTCGCCGAGACGGTCGCCCTGGTCCCGCAGAAGCCGTACCTGTTCTCCGGGACGGTCGCCTCCAACCTGCGCTACGGCAACCCCGAGGCCACCGACGAGGACCTCTGGCACGCCCTGGAGATCGCGCAGGCCCGGGACTTCGTGGAGCGGCTCGCCGAGGAGGGCGGCGGCTCCGGACTGGACGCCCCGATCGCCCAGGGCGGCACCAACGTCTCCGGCGGCCAGCGCCAGCGCCTCGCCATCGCGCGGGCCCTGGTGCGCAGGCCCTCGATCTACCTCTTCGACGACTCCTTCTCCGCGCTGGACTACGCCACCGACGCCGCGCTGCGCCGGGCGCTGGCCCGGGAGACGGCGGACGCGACGGTCGTGATCGTCGCGCAGCGGGTCAGCACCATCCGCGACGCCGACCGGATCGTGGTCCTCGACGAGGGCCGTGTGGTGGGCACCGGCACCCACCTCGAACTGATGGACAGCAGTCCCACGTACCGGGAGATCGTGCTCTCCCAGCTCACCGAGCAGGAGGCGGCATGAGCGTCCCCGCGCCCCGGAGGGGGCCAGGACCCGCGGCGGGTCCGATGCGTTTCATGAACGGCCAGCCCACCGAGCGGTCCATGGACTTCAAGGGCTCCGGCAAGCGGCTGCTGGGGCTGATGCGTCCCGAAGGCGCCCTGGTCGTCGCCATGCTGGCCTGCACGACGGTGGGCGTCGCCCTCAACGTCATCGGGCCGAAGGTGCTCGGCAAGGCCACCGACCTGATCTTCGCCGGGGTCCTCGGTCGCTCGCTGCCCGCCGGCACCGACAAGGCCCAGGCGATCGAGCACCTGCGGCAGCAGGGCAGCGGCACCCTCGCCGACCTGCTGCAGTCCGCCGACTTCACCCCGGGCGCCGGGATCGACTTCGACGCCGTGGCCCACGTGCTGCTGACCGCCCTCGCGATCTACGTGGCCGCGGCGGTCTTCGCGATCGTCCAGGGCCGGCTCGCGACGACGGTCATCCAGCGCACCGTGTTCCGGCTGCGCCAGGACGTCGAGGAGAAGCTGGCCCGGCTGCCGCTGTCGTACTTCGACCGGCAGCCGCGCGGCGAGGTGCTGAGCCGGGCCACCAACGACATCGACAACATAGGCCAGACGCTGCAGCAGACGATGGGGCAGATCATCTTCGCGCTGCTGTCGATCGTGGGCGTGCTGGTGATGATGTTCTCGATCTCCTGGCTGCTGGCGCTGGTGGCGCTGGTCACCGTGCCGCTGTCGGTGTTCGTCGCCACCGCGGTGGGCAAGCGCGCCCAGCCGCAGTTCGTGCGGCAATGGGCGACGACGGGCAGGCTCAACGCCCACATCGAGGAGATGTACACCGGGCACACCCTGGTGAAGGTCTTCGGCCGCCAGGAGGAGTCCGCGCAGGCGTTCCGCGAGCAGAACGAGGCGCTCTACCAGTCGGGCTTCCGGGCGCAGTTCATCTCGGGCGTCATCCAGCCCGCGATGATGTTCATCGGAAACGTCAACTACATCCTGGTCGCCGTGGTGGGCGGGCTGCGGGTGGCGAGCGGCGCGCTGTCCATCGGCGACGTCCAGGCCTTCATCCAGTACAGCCGGCAGTTCAGCCAGCCGCTGACCCAGGTGGCGAGCATGTCGAACCTGGTGCAGTCCGGGGTCGCCTCCGCCGAGCGCGTCTTCGAACTGCTCGACGCGCAGGAGCAGAGCCCGGAGCCGAAGTCCCTCGGCCCGCGCGGGGAGCGGCGCGGCGAGGTCCGCTTCGAGGACGTGGCGTTCCGCTACGAGCCGGACAAGCCGCTCATCGAGGACCTGTCGCTGGCCGTCGAACCGGGCCACACCGTGGCCATCGTCGGCCCCACGGGCGCGGGCAAGACCACCCTGGTCAACCTGCTCATGCGCTTCTACGAGGTCACCGGCGGGCGGATCACCCTCGACGGCACCGACATCGCGGCCATGCCGCGGGAGGAACTGCGCTCCGGTATCGGCATGGTGCTGCAGGACACCTGGCTGTTCGGCGGCACGATCGCGGAGAACATCGCGTACGGAACGGAGGGGGCCACCCGCGAGCAGATCGAGGAGGCCGCGCGCGCCGCGCACGCGGACCGCTTCATCCGCACCCTGCCGGACGGCTACGACACCGTCATCGACGACGAGGGCACAGGTGTCAGCGCCGGCGAGAAGCAGCTGATCACCATCGCGCGGGCGTTCCTGTCGGACCCGGTGATCCTCGTCCTCGACGAGGCCACCAGCTCGGTCGACACCCGCACCGAGGTACTGATCCAGCGGGCCATGGCGCAGCTCAGCCACGGCCGGACCAGTTTCGTCATCGCGCACCGCCTGTCCACGATCCGCGACGCCGACGTCATCCTGGTGATGGAGAGCGGCGCCATCGTCGAGCAGGGCGCGCACGAGGAGCTGCTGGCCAAGGGCGGTGCCTACGCCCGGCTGTACGCGGCGCAGTTCGCCCAGGCGGTCGCGGAGGTCGACTGACCGCCCGCCCGGCCACGACGCGAGCCCCCGCCGGCCCGGCCGGCGGGGGCTCGCGTGCTCAGTCCAGGTAGCCGCGCAGCTGGTCGGCGAAGGCGTGGTCGCGCAGCTTGCCGAGGGTCTTGGACTCGATCTGCCGGATGCGCTCGCGGGTGACGCCGAAGATCCGGCCGATCTCCTCCAGGGTGCGCGGCCGCCCGTCGACCAGGCCGTAGCGCAGCTGGACGACCTTGCCCTCGCGTTCGCCGAGGGTGGACAGCACCGCCTCCAGGTGCTCGCGCAGCAGCAGGAAGGAGGCGGTCTCCATGGGCGAGGCGGCGTCGCCGTCCTCGATGAGGTCGCCGAGGGCGACGTCGTCCTCCTCGCCCACCGGGGCGTGCAGGCTCACCGGCTCCTGCGCCAGGCGCAGCACCTCGGTCACCCGCTCCGGGGAGATCTCCAGGTGGGCGCCGACCTCCTCGGCGGTGGGCTCGTACCCGCGTTCCTGCAGCAGGCGGCGCTGGACGCGGACGACGCGGTTGATCAGCTCCACGACGTGGACCGGGACCCGGATGGTGCGGGCCTGGTCGGCCAGGGCGCGGCTCATGGCCTGGCGGATCCACCAGGTCGCGTACGTGGAGAACTTGAAGCCACGGGCGTAGTCGAACTTCTCCACGGCGCGGATCAGCCCGAGGTTGCCCTCCTGGACCAGGTCGAGCATGGTCAGGCCGCGGCCCACGTAGCGCTTGGCGACGGAGACGACCAGGCGGAGATTGGCCTCGATCAGGCGGCGCTTGGCCATCCGGCCGAGGACGACCAGCCGGTCGAGGTCGACGGCCAGTTCGGAGTCGGGGTCGGCGGCGCTGTTCAGCTTCTCCTCGGCGAAGAGGCCGGCCTCGACCCGGCGGGCGAGCTCGACCTCCTCCTCGGCGGTGAGCAGGGGTATCCGGCCGATCTCGCGCAGGTACTGGCGGAACAGGTCGGCGGACGGGCCGGTGACCTCACCGCCGGGCTGCCGCCGCAAGGGGCCCGGGCCGGGATCCGACACGTCGGGATCGGCGTCCGGGTCGGGAGCGGGCACGGGGCCGGAGAGCGCCTCGGCTTCGGCCTCGATGTCGGGCTCGATGTCGGGCTCGGCTTCGGCCTCGATGTCGGGCTCGATGTCGGGCTCGGCTTCGGCCTCGATGTCGGGCTCGGGCGCCGCCTCGGGGTGCACAGCCGCGTGGTTCTGCGCCGGCACGCGCTCCAGCAGGTCGTCGGCCGGGGTCGCCGGGGTCGCCGGGGACGTCAGGGTCCGGATGTGCACGGGAGCGACCTCCACGGTGAGCACGGCCACGGATTCGGAGACGCGCGCCGACGGAACGGTCGCGGCGCCCTCGCCGCGGCCCGTCCGGGAGTTCGCCGTCAGCGGTACCCCGGTGGCGTCACCGTCGACACCGCTCCGCAGCCCGCGCTCCGAGGACTCTTGCACCGCCCCCAGTGTGGCGTACGGCACACCGCGCCCACGAGGGGCGTGCGCGGCTTTTCTGTGACCGAGGGCGGCCTTCTGGTCACCCTCCCGTCGACGGCCGCCCCGCGCGGGCCGGCTCAGAGGGCGGCGGCGCCCTGTTCACGCAGGCGCTGGCCGTACTGCTGGAGCGCCCACAGCTCGCCCTGGACGGCGGAGAGCTGCGCCTCGTCCGCGTGGGGGCCGAGCCGGGCGAGGGAGGCCCGGACCTCGGCGATGCGGCGGTCGACCGCGAGCAGGCGGACCCGGACCAGGACCTCGCCCGCGTAGATGTCGGGGGCCTTGTGCATCACGGCCTCGACGGCGAGTTCGGTCACCATGCTGCGGACCGTGTCGTCCGGCGCGACGTCCCGCACCCGGGCCAGGTAGCCCTCGTCCGCGGACTCGGCGCCGCCCGCGTCGGCGATGGCACGGCGCACGGCGGTGTAGGGCGGGGCGGTGAACTCGTCCTCCCCGTAGGCGTCGAAGGCCGGGGAGACCAGCCCGGGGTGCTGCAGGGCCAGCTTGAGCAGCTCGCGCTCGACGCGGTGTGCCGGGCTGCGCAGGTCCAGCCGGGGGCCGCGCGGCGCCGCGGGTCCGGCGGGGGCCTCCGGCCGGGCCTGCGGCGGACCGCCGCGGCCGACCGGGGCGGCGGGGCCCGTCGGGCCGCCGGACTGGCGGCGTTCGCGTTGCCAGCGGGCGAGCTGGGCGACCCGGCGCACCACGAACTGCGAGTCGAGGATGCCGAGCATGCCGGCGAGCTGCACCGCGTACTCGTGCTGGATGGCGGCGTTCTTGATGCCCGCGACGATGGGCGCGCCGGCCTCCAGCGCGGAGGCGCGGCCCTCGGCGGTGTCCAGGTTGTAGCGCGCGACGGCCGACCGCAGCGCGAAGGCGAACAGCGGAGTGCGGGTGTCCATCAGCCGCTGCACGGCCGCGTCGCCCTCCGCCAGGCGCAGTTCGCAGGGGTCCATGCCGCCGGGAGTGATGGCGATGGAGGTCTCGGCGGCGAACTTCTGGTCGTCCTCGAAGGCGCGCAGGGCGGCCTTCTGGCCGGCCTCGTCACCGTCGAAGGTGAAGACGACCTCGGCGGCCGCGTTGTCCATCAGCAGACGGCGGAGGATCTTGATGTGATCGCCGCCGAAAGCGGTGCCGCAGGTGGCGATGGCGGTGGTGACGCCCGCGAGGTGGCAGGCCATGACGTCGGTGTAGCCCTCGACGACCACAGCGCGGCTGGTGCGGGCGATCTCCTTCTTGGCCAGGTCGATGCCGTACAGGACCTGGGACTTCTTGTAGATCGGCGTTTCGGGGGTGTTGAGGTACTTCGGTCCCTGGTCGTCCTCGCGCAGCTTGCGCGCGCCGAAGCCGATCACTTCGCCGGTGATGTCGCGGATGGGCCAGATGAGCCGGCCGCGGAAGCGGTCGATGGCGCCGCCCCGGCGGCTCTCGCTGGCCAGCCCGGAGACGATCAGCTCGCGGTCGGTGAAGCCCCTGCCCCGCAGGAAGCGGACGAGGTGGTCCCAGCCCGCCGGGGCGTAGCCGACGCCGAAGTGCTCGGCGGCGGCCTGGTCGAAGCCGCGCTCGGCGAGGAACTTCCGGCCGATCTCGGCCTCGGCGCCGCCGAGCTGCTCGACGTAGAACTGCGCGGCCGCCTTGTGCGCCTCGACCAGCCGGATCCGCTCGCCCTGCTGGCGGCCCGGGGTGTAGCCGCCCTCCTCGTAGCGCAGGGTGATGCCCGCCACGGCGGCCAGCCGCTCGACGGCCTCGGAGAAGGACAGGTGGTCGACCTTCATCACGAAGTCGAGGGTGTCGCCGCCCTCCTGGCAGCCGAAGCAGTGGTAGAGCCCCTTGCTCGGGCTCACGTGGAAGGACGGGGACTTCTCGTCGTGGAAGGGGCACAGCCCCTTCAGATTGCCGCCGCCCGCGCTCCTGAGCTGCAGGTACTCGGAGACGACGGCGTCGATCGGGACCGCGTCCCGCACCGCCTTGACGTCCTCGTCCCTGATCCGCCCAGCCACGGAAGGATTCTACGGCGCGGGCCGCGGAGGGTCAGACCGGCTTGGCGACGAAGAGGTAGTGCGGCCCGGCCGGCTCCAGCACGAACTCCTCGCCCACCGCCGTGAAGCCCTGCCCCTCCCAGAAGCCGCGCGCCGAGGTGCGGCCGTTGCACCACACCAGCTCGGCCCCGCGCTGCCGGGCCTGCTCCAGGGCTGCGTGCAGCAGCGCCGAGCCGTAGCCGCGGCCGCGCACCTCGGGTGCGCTGGCCATGCCGCGGATCCGGTAGGCGATCGCGGCATCGCCGGGCAGCTGCTCGGGGAAGAGGGTGACGCACGCCACGACCTCGTCGCCGCCACCGTAGGCCGCCATGTGGAAGGCGAGCGGGTGGCCGTCCTCCAGGAAGATCGCCGACTCCCGCGGGAGCCCCGGCCGCAGCACCCTCCACCGCAGATCGAAGATCTCCTCGACGGGTACGACGGCGGTCCTGGGCTTCATGGCAGTCATGCTAGGCGGTCGCCCCGGCGCTCACTCCAGCAGGGAGGCCAGCGGCACCGTCGGGTCGGCCAGCGCGTCGGTGTCGACCCGGCGGCCGGAGCGGATCAGTTTCTGGACGGTGTCGGTGACGTCCCAGACGTTGACGTTCATCCCGGCCAGCACCCGGCCTTCGCGCAGCCAGAAGGCGATGAACTGCCGCTTGCCCATGTCGCCCCGGGCCAGTACCTGGTCGTAGGTGCCGGGGGCGGCGTGCCCGGAGAACTCCATGCCCAGGTCGTACTGGTCGGTGAAGAAGTACGGGACCCGGTCGTGGACGACGTCCCGGCCGAGCATGGCGCGTGCCGCCGCCGGGCCGCCGTTCAGCGCGTTCGCCCAGTGCTCGACCCGCAACCGGCCGCCCATCAGGGGGTGTTCGGCGTTCGCCACGTCACCGGCGGCGAAGATGTCGGGGTCCGAGGTGCGCAGGGACGCGTCCACCGCGATGCCCCCGCCCGCCGCGTCGTCGGCGAGGGCGAGTCCGGAGGCCTCGGCGAGGGCCGTGCGCGGAGCCGCCCCGATCGCGGCGAGCACGCCGTGGGCGGGGTGCTCCTCGCCGTCGTCGGTGAGCACCGACAGCACCATGCCGTCCTGGCCGGTGATCTCGGTGAGCCGTGCGCCGAAGTGGAACCGCACCCCGTGCTCGCGGTGCAGGTCGGCGAAGACCTCCCCCAGTTCGGGGCCGAGCACCGAGAACAGCGGGCAGGGCTGCGGCTCCACGACCGTCACCTCGACGCCGTAGGTGCGGGCGGCCGCCGCGACCTCCAGGCCGATCCACCCCGCCCCGGCGATGACCAGATGGCCGTTCTCGCGCCCGAGGGAGGTCAGCACGTACTTCAACCGCTCGGCGTGCGCCAGGCGGCGCAGGTGGTGCACCCCCGCCAGATCGGTGCCGGGGATGTCCAGCCGGCGCGGCTCGGCGCCGGTGGCCAGCAGCAGTCTGTCGTACGGGAGCACCGTGCCGTCGCCGAGGATGATCCGCTTGGCGGCCCTGTCCAGGCCGGTGACAGGCTGCCCGAGATGGAGTTCGACGTCGTGCTCGGCGTACCAGGCGGCGGGGTGGACGAAGAGCGAGTCGCGGTCCTCGTTGCCCAGCAGGAAGCCCTTGGAGAGCGCGGGCCGCTCGTAGGGGTGGTCGCGTTCGTCCCCGATCAGTATCACGCGGCCGGTGAAGCCCTCGGAGCGCAGCGTCTCCGCCGCCTTCGCCCCGGCGAGCCCCGCCCCGACGATGACGAATGTGTGGTCTGCGTCCACCACTGTGCGCCTCCTGGTGTCCTCGGGTGCCCTGTGGCCCCTCCCTCTGGCACATGCCAGTCATGTGAGCGTCCCGCACGGCGGGGCCGACGTGAAGAGTGCCGCGCCGACCGGGAGCCGGGGCCGAGCGGCTCGCGGGGGCGGGCGGGGGTCCACCGGGGGCTCACCTCGGGCACACCCGGGAGCTCACCGGGGGGCGGTGAGCCGGGCGTGGAGGGCCGTCGCGGCGGCGTCGGTGAGCGAGGCGATCTGGTCGACGACGGCCCGCTTCCGGGCCCGGTCGTCCTTCGCCGCGTCGAAGATCCCGCGGAACTGCGGGTCCAGTCCCTCCGGCGCCCGCGCCATCAGGGCCTCGGCGAGCTCCCCGATGACCACGCGCTGCTGGGCGCGCCGCCGCTCCTGCGCCGCGCGCTGCATGACGTACCGGTCGGCGACCGCCTTCAGCACGGCGCACTCCAGGCGCTGGTCGCGCGGGACGACCAGTTGGGCGCGGTAGCGGGTGAGCCGGCCCGTGCCGTAGGCGTCGCGGGTGGCGCGCTCGGCGGCCAGGCAGAAGCGGCCGATCAGCTGCGAGGCGGCGTCCTTCAGCCGGGCCTGGGCGATGGCGGAGCCGTCGTAGCCGTGCGGCCACCACTCCATCCCCAGCAGGCGGTCCAGGGCCTCGGCGAGCTCGTCCTCGGCCGCCCCGGGGGCGTAGCGGGCGGCGGCGACGGCGAAGATCTCACGGCGCTCGGGCTGGGCGCGCAGCACCGCCGGGTCCAGATGGCCCGCGTGCAGCCCGTCCTCGACGTCGTGGACGGAGTACGCCACGTCGTCGGACCAGTCCATGACCTGTGCCTCGAAGCACTGCAGATGCGGGCGGCCGGCGGGGGCCGTGCGGCGCAGCCACTCGAAGACGGGCAGGTCGTCCTCGTACACGCCGAACTTCGGGCTGTGGGGGTCGGTGGGGTGTCCGCCGCGCGGCCACGGGTACTTCGTCGCGGCGTCCAGCGCCGCCCGGGTCAGGTTGAGGCCGACGCTGACGAGGGCGCCGTCGTCGGCGTGGGCGAAGCGCTTGGGCTCCAGCCGGGTCAGGATGCGCAGGCTCTGGGCGTTGCCCTCGAAGCCGCCGCAGCCGGCGGCGACTTCGGAGAGCACCATCTCGCCGTTGTGGCCGAAGGGCGGATGGCCGAGGTCGTGGGCCAGGCACGCCGTCTCGACGAGGTCCGGGTCGCAGCCCAGGGCCGCCCCGAGCTCCCGGCCGACCTGCGCGCACTCCAGGCTGTGCGTCAGCCGTGTCCGCGGGCTGACGCCCATCGCCCGGGCGTCGTCGACCGGGTCCACCACCTGGGTCTTCCCGGCCAGCCTGCGCAGTCCCGCGGAGTGCAGCATGCGGGCCCGGTCCCGCTGGAACGACGTGCGGCCCGGCCTCTTGTCAGGCTCGGGCACATAGCGCTCGGTGTCGGCTTCGCTGTAGGGGGCGTGGTCGGCCGCCGCGGGGTGGTTCGCGTCCATACCGCGACGGTAGCGGGCGCGACCGGGCAGCGGCGGCTACACCGTGGCGGCCTGCGCGGCGGCACCCGGGGCAACCCGCTGCCGAGCCGCGCGGAGACGCGGGAGAAGGAGCTGTGCCGTGCTGTCGAAGCGGTCCGGTCCTGGCGCGCCGTGCGGCTCCTCGGCCGTCATGCACCCGAGTGTCGCGACCGGGGGTTGCGGAGCCGTTGCAGCCGGATGACGCCCCTCCGCCGCGTCACAGGCCGCGCGCACCGGTGTGAGGGCCCCGCGCGCGGCGTCTCAGCGGCGCTTCCAGTCGCCGCCGGCGATGGGGCGGCCCTCGGCGCGCAGCTTCCGCTCGCGGTCGCCGACCGCCAGGTACACCCAGGCGGGCAGCGTCTGCCCGGCATAGGTGCGCACGTCGCGGACGACGCGCACGTACAGGTTCCCGGGCGCGTCGGGGCTGTACTCCTCAAGACGGTCGAGGTCCGCGAGCACCTCCTGGTACAGGTCCTCGACCGGATGGATCACGTCGCCGTGGACACGGCCGCGCTCGTCGGCCACGGCATAGGGGTAGCCGGGGCCCTCGAACAGCAACGCGCCGTGCAGCACGGCGGGGGTCTCGGACGTCGTCCGGCCACGCAGCAGCCAGGAGTGGTTGATCTCGCCGGGCCGCAGCGTCCCGTAGACGAAGAACGGGAGGCGGGAGTCGTCGTCAGGCATCACCCTCATGGAACCGCAGGGACGCGCGGAACGTCGACTCGGACGTGGCGGAAGGAAGCGGGAACGGGAGGACACGGGGGGCGTCTGTCAGGGCCGTCCCCGCGCGACGGCCGGGGCCGCGGCGCGCGCGGCTGCGGCGGCTCACGCGGCTGCCGCGGTCCAGGCGGGGCCGGCGGCGCCTGCTGTGGGCCGCCGTGGCGCTGGGCGTGCTGGCCCTGCTGCCCGCGACATGGCTCCGGGTCACCACGGACGACCGGGTCCGCGCGGTGGCCGACGCCCCCGCGGAGCCCGTCGCCGTCGTCTTCGGCGCGGGCCTGTGGAACGGCGAGCCCTCCCCCTACCTGGCCCACCGCCTCGACGCGGCCGCCGAGCTGTGGAGGGCGGGCAGGGTGCGGGCGGTCCTCGTCACGGGGGACAACAGCCGCACCGACTACGACGAGCCGACCGCGATGCGCGACTACCTGGCGGCGCACGGCGTGCCCCGTGACAAGGTCGTCCTCGACTACGCCGGCTTCGACACATGGGACTCGTGCGCACGGGCCCGGCGGGTCTTCGGCGTCGACCGGGCGCTGCTGGTGAGCCAGGGCTTCCACATACGGCGGGCGCTGGCGCTGTGCGGCGCGGCCGGGATCGAGGCGTACGGGATCGGTGGCGACGAGCCGCACGACGCGACCTGGTACTACGGCGGCGCCCGCGAGGTCGCCGGAGCCGTGAAGGCGGCCTTCGACGCGGCGTTCACGCCGGATCCGCGCTTCCTCGGCCCTCGCGAGCGGGGCGTCCAGCGCGCCCTGGGGTGATTCGGGGTCCGTGCTTGCGGTGTGTCGTCGTGTGCGGGTCCGGTGCGCCCGCACGGGCGTCCCCCACCCTCCCGCCGCTCGGAGGTACCGGCGAGACGGGCCCCGGCAGTGACGGAAGTCGCTGCCGGGGCCCGTTTCTCGTGTTCAGCCCGCCGCGACGACCAGGCCGACGCCCTGCACCAGGGTGCGCGCCGCGGACCCGGAGTCGCCGAGGTAGCCCGCGACCATCGCTCCGTCGCGCAGGGCGACCACCATGTCGGCGGACCGCCGGGGGTCCGCGACGCCCATGGTCGCGAAAGTGTCCTCCAGGACGTGGTGGAACCACTCGCGGTGCCGCAGTACGACTTGGTGGATCGGGCACTTCCGATCCGGGTACTCCGCGGCCGCGTTGATGAAGGGGCAGAGGGCGAAGACCGCGCAGGAGGCGAGCAGGAGGACACCGGAGCGGCGCACGGCAGACCGGTGACGGCGCGCGCATACCGCGGTGGGGGGCCGCGCAAGCCTGTGACCTGCGGTTTCGGTCCACCGTGCGTTCCGGATGCGGATCTTCGGCAGGGCGGTGATGCTGAGAGCAGTGCCACTTACGGCGAGGAGGACAGCGATGTCCATGTTCGACAAGATCAAGGCGAAGCTGAAGGGCCACGAGAGCCAGTCCCAGAGGGGCATCGACAAGGGCGGCGACATGCTGGACGAGAAGACCGGCGGAAAGTACCAGCGCCAGGTCGACACCGCCCAGGACAAGCTGGGCGACGAGTTCGGCTCCGGCAGCACCGGCGAGGACCGTCCCCCGCACTCCTGACGCCGAAGGGCCGCCGCGCACCCGTGTGAAGGGCGCGCGGCGGCCCTACGCTGGCGCGCATGGTGTGGACCGCGAACGACATCCCCGACCAGAGCGGCCGCACGGCCGTCGTCACCGGAGCGAACAGCGGCATCGGCTACTGCACCGCCCGCGAGCTCGCCCGCAGGGGCGCGAGGGTGCTGCTCGCCTGCCGCAGCGAGACCCGCGGCAAGGAGGCGGTCGAGCGCCTCAAGGCCGAGGTGCCCGACGCCCGCGCCGGGTACCGCCACCTGGATCTCGGCGACCTGGCCTCGGTGCGCGCCTTCGCCGCCGGGTTCGACGCCACCGGGCTGGACCTGCTGGTCGACAACGCCGGTGTGATGGCCCTGCCGTACGGCACCACCGCCGACGGTTTCGAGACGCAGATGGGCGTGAACCACCTCGGCCACTTCGCCCTGACCGGGCTGCTGCTGCCACGGCTGCTGGCCACCCCCGGCGCAAGGGTCGTCTGCGTCTCCAGCGTCATGCACGCGGTCTCCACGGTCGACCCCCGTGACCTGGGCAGCGAGCGCGGCTACCGGCGGTGGATCGCCTACGCCCGCTCCAAGAGCGCCAACCTGCTCTTCGTCCACGAGTTGTCGCGGCGGCTGGCGGCCGCGGGCGCGGACACCGTCGCGGCGGCGGCCCATCCCGGCTACGCGAACACCGACCTGCAGACCCGCGCCGCCCGCATGGAGCACCGCCGGACCGTGGAACGCCTGGTCGAGCTGGGCAACCGGGTGCTCGCCCAGTCCGCGGACGCCGGCGCGCTCCCGGTGCTGTACGCCGCCACGGCTCCCGGTGTGCTCCCCGACTCCTTCACCGGCCCGCGCTTCCTGGGATGGCGCGGCTCCCCCGCCCCCTCGTGGCGTGCCCCGTGGACCCGTGACGACCGCGCCGGCGAGATGCTGTGGGCGGCTTCCGAGCGGCTCACCGGTGTCCGCTACGGCCTGCCCGGGCGGTCCGAGGGTGCCGGGAGTGAGCTCTGAACAGCACCGGCCGTCGGCCACCTGACGGAACCGCGGACCAGCGGGTGAGGCGGGTCCGAATGGCCCCGGTCGCCCATGTCGCCCCCGGCCGTTCACCGCTCGGCGGGGCGACGGCCGGTTTCGGCATGAGTCAGCGGCGGGGGCGGCCCGGGCATACCTCACTGCCCCTCACCGACCGGAGCGGGAAGTGGGGTATTCGGCCGAAAGCGGGGAGGGCCGGGAGAGCGGGGGAGAACCCCACCCCGGCGACCTGCCCGCGGTGGCTCGATCCGCTGCCTCCCGGCACGTCTGCGCCAGGACGGTGAACGAGGCGGAAAGTAGCGGACTGTTCACTCCACGTTGGCTCGGGGGCCGCGGCGCCCGTCCTAGCCTTCCGGTGCGCGACCCGCCCGCGGCGTTGGGTCCGGGCGGGCCATCCGTCGTCCCTGGAGTGATCGTGGAACGTCGAACCTTCCTGCGCGGAGCCGTGGTCGGCGGCTCGGCTGCCGCATTCGGCGGCACCCTCATGCGCGGGGCGGTCTACGCCGCACCCGCCCAGCCCGGCACCGGCCCCTACGGCGCGCTGCGGGCGCCCGACGCCAACGGCATCGCCCTGCCGAGCGGTTTCACCAGCCGGGTCGTCGCCCGGTCCGGCCAGGCAGTGCCGGGCACCTCGTACACCTGGCACAACGCGCCCGACGGCGGCGCGTGCTTCGCCGACGGCACCGGCTGGATCTACGTCTCCAACTCCGAGATCGACCCCAACGGAGGCGCGAGCGCGGTCCGGTTCGACGCCGCCGGCACCGTCACCGGCGCCTATCGGATCCTCTCCGGCACCCGTCAGAACTGCGCCGGCGGCAGGACGCCCTGGAACAGCTGGCTGTCCTGCGAGGAGGTCAGCCTCGGCTACGTCTACGAGACCGACCCACGCGGCGTGCAGGCAGCCGTCCGCCGCGCCGCCATGGGCAGGTTCAAGCACGAGGCGGCTGCCGCCGACCCCGTGCGCAAGGTGGTCTACCTGACCGAGGACGAGACCAACGGCTGCTTCTACCGGTTCATCCCGGCCGTGTGGGGCGACCTCTCCGCCGGGACGCTGCAGGTGCTGGTCGCCGGCACCGCGACCTCGGGCACCTTCAGCTGGGCGAACGTGCCCGACCCTGACGGCTCCCCGACCGCGACACGCAGCCAGGTCTCCGGCGCGAAGAGGTTCAACGGCGGCGAGGGCTGCCACTACGCCGACGACGCCGTCTGGTTCACCACCAAGGGCGACAACCGCGTCTGGCGGCTCGACCTGGCCGCCGGTACCTACGCGCTGGCGTACGACGACTCCCTCGTCGTCTCCGGCAGCGCCCCGCTGACGGGGGTGGACAACATCACCGGCAGTTCCTCCGGCGACCTCTACGTCGCCGAGGACGGCGGCAGCATGGAGATCTGCCTGATCACCCCGGACGACGTCGTCGCGCCGTTCCTGCGTGTCAACGGCCAGTCCGCCTCCGAGATCACCGGTCCCGCCTTCTCCCCCGACGGCACCCGGCTGTACTTCTCCTCCCAGCGCGGCACGAGCGGCAGCTCGTCGGGCGGCATCACCTACGAGGTGCGCGGCCCGTTCCGGGCCTGACGCGGGCGGAACGGAAAGCGGGGGCGGCGCCTTCACACAAAGGCGCCGCCCCCGGTGAGGGTGGGAGATGGTCTTCGGGGCCGGTGGTTACCGGCTGCCGCTGCTGTGGTCCTGAGCGGCGGCCCGGCCCGCCTCCAGGCGGGCGACGGGGATGCGGAACGGGGAGCAGGAGACGTAGTCCAGGCCCACCTCGTGGAAGAAGTGGACGGACTCGGGGTCGCCGCCGTGCTCGCCGCACACGCCGAGCTTGAGGTCGGGGCGGGTGGCGCGGCCGGCCTCGGCGGCGGAGCGGACGAGGGAGCCGACGCCGTCCTTGTCGATGGTCTCGAACGGGGAGACGCCGAAGATGCCCTTCTCCAGGTAGGCGGTGAAGAAGCTCGCCTCGACGTCGTCGCGGCTGAATCCCCAGACCGTCTGGGTCAGGTCGTTGGTGCCGAAGGAGAAGAACTCGGCGGCCTCGGCGATCTGGGCGGCGGTCAGGGCCGCGCGGGGCAGCTCGATCATCGTGCCGAGGGCGAGGTCGAGCTTGGTGCCCGTGGCGGCCTCGGCCTCGGCGATGACGGACTCTGCCTCCTCGCGGACGATCTCCAGCTCCTGGACGGTTCCCACCAGCGGGATCATGATCTCGACCCGCGGGTCGCCCTTGGCCTTGCGGCGTTCGGCCGCCGCCTCGGCGATCGCCCGCACCTGCATGGCGAACAGGCCGGGGATGACCAGCCCGAGGCGCACGCCGCGCAGGCCCAGCATCGGGTTCTGCTCGTGCAGCTTGTGGACGGCCTGCAGCAGGCGCAGGTCGTTCTCGTTGGCGTCCTTGCGCGCCTCGGCGAGCGCGACGCGCACCGACAGTTCGGTGATGTCGGGCAGGAACTCGTGCAGCGGCGGGTCCAGCAGGCGCACCGTCACCGGCAGCCCGTCCATCGCCTCGAAGAGCTCGACGAAGTCGGCCCGCTGCAGCGGCAGCAGGGCGGCGAGCGCCTCGTCGCGCTCGGAGTCGGTGTCAGCGAGGATCAGCCGCTCCACCAGTTCCCGGCGCTCACCGAGGAACATGTGCTCGGTGCGGCACAGACCGATGCCCTGGGCGCCGAAACGGCGGGCGCGCGCGGCGTCCTCGGCGTTGTCGGCGTTGGCGCGCACCCGCAGCCGGCGGACCCGGTCCGCGTACGCCATGATCCGGTGCACGGCCTTGACCAGCTCGTCGGCGTCGTCGGCGCCGGCGTGCATGCGGCCCTCGAAGTACTCCACGACCGGTGAGGGGACGACCGGCACCCGGCCGAGGTAGACCTTGCCGGAGGAGCCGTCGATGGAGACGAGGTCGCCCTCCTCGACCACGACCCCGCCGGGCGCCGTCATCCGGCGGCGCTTGGTGTCGACCTCGAGCTCCTCGGCGCCGCACACACAGGTCTTGCCCATGCCGCGGGCGACGACGGCGGCGTGCGAGGTCTTGCCGCCGCGTGAGGTGAGGATGCCCTCGGCGGCGATCATCCCGTTGAGGTCGTCGGGGTTGGTCTCGCGGCGGATGAGGATGACCTGCTCACCGGAGCGCGACCACTTCACGGCGGTGTAGGAGTCGAAGACGGCCTTGCCGACCGCCGCGCCCGGCGAGGCGGCGATGCCCCAGCCGATCCGCTGGGCCTTGGCCTTCTCGTCGAAGCGGGGGAACATCAGCTGGGCCAGCTGCGCGCCGCTGACCCGCTGCAGGGCCTCGGCCTCGTCGATCAGGCCCTGGTCGACCAGCTGGGTGGCGATGCGGAAGGCCGCGGCGGCGGTGCGCTTGCCCACGCGGGTCTGCAGCATCCACAGTTTGCCGCGCTCGATGGTGAACTCGATGTCGCACAGGTCCTTGTAGTGCGTCTCGAGGGTCTCCATGATCTGCAGCAGCTGGTCGTAGGACGTCTTGTCCAGCTGCTCCAGCTCGGCGAGCGGCACGGTGTTGCGGATGCCCGCCACGACGTCCTCGCCCTGGGCGTTGCACAGGTAGTCCCCGTAGACGCCCTGGTGGCCGGTGGCCGGGTCGCGGGTGAAGGCGACACCGGTGCCGGAGTCGGAGCCCAGGTTCCCGAAGACCATCGAGCAGATGTTGACGGCCGTGCCCAGGTCGCCGGGGATGCGCTCCTGGCGGCGGTAGAGCTTGGCGCGCTCGCCGTTCCACGAGTCGAAGACGGCGCGCACGGCCATGTCCATCTGCTCGCGCGGGTCCTGCGGGAAGTCCCGCCCGGTCTCCTTGGCGACGACCGCCTTGAACCGGTCGACCAGCGCCTGCAGGTCGCCGGCGTCCAGGTCGACGTCGTCGTGGACGCCCTTGGCCCGTTTGGCCTGCTCCAGCGCGTCCTCGAAGAGGTCGCCGTCGACGCCCAGCACGGTCTTTCCGAACATCTGGATCAGGCGCCGGTAGGAGTCCCACGCGAAGCGCTCGTTGCCGGCCTGCGCGGCGAGGCCCGCGACCGAGGCGTCGGACAGGCCGATGTTCAAAACGGTGTCCATCATGCCCGGCATGCTGAACTTCGCCCCCGAGCGGACGGAGACGAGCAGCGGGTCGTCCGCCTGCCCGAGCTTCTTGCCCATCCCCTTCTCGAGCGCTTCGAGGTGCGCACTCACCTCGTCGCGCAGCGCCGGGGGTTCGGCGCCCGACTCCAGGTAGACCTTGCAGGCCTCGGTAGTGATCGTGAAGCCCGGGGGCACGGGCAGTTCGAGGTTGGTCATCTCGGCGAGGTTCGCGCCCTTGCCGCCGAGCAGGTCCTTGCGGTCCTTGTTGCCCTCGGTGAAGTCGTAGACGAACTTCTGGATTACTTGTTCTTCCGACACGGGACTCGCTCCTCGCGGCCGGGATGCCCTGACGGCGGGGAGCGTACCCATCTCTAAGGCGCTGCAGTACGTCAATCACCAGGTCACACGGTTGTAACCACCCATCCGCCGAGAGATCGAAAGTCAGGGCGTCCCTCCGGGTGAACGAGGGGCACGTTCAAGGGTCGAACACACGCTCTCCTAACGTGGCCGACGCACCCGGGAACCGAGACGCTGCGTGACGGATCACTTGACCAACTGTCGACGAGAGCCCTGGCACCCAGTGCCACTCATTGGAGAGGTGTCACGACACTCCTCGCGCTCATCTGAGCAATGCCACTATCAGACGTGGCGAGAATCACTCGCGGCACGGGCCCTTCACCGCACGCCGGGAACGTCTCGGCGGCCGGGCGGCCGGGCTCGGCGGCGGGCCGGAACATCCGCGAACGTCCTCAGCCGCCCGAGGTGTCCAGCTCGGCGTCGGCGCCGACGACCACCGAGCAGTCGTACGGGTCCTCCAGCCACCCGTCCGGGAGCACCACGCGCTTGCTCCCTGCCGTCCGGCCGCGCGGCCCCTCGGCGCCGTCCGGCCATTCCTGGTCCAGGTCGAGGTCGGCGAGGTGGGCGTCCAGCTCGGCCAGCGACGAGGTCATCGCCAGCTTGCGGCGCATCTCCGAGCCCACCGAGAAGCCCTTGGTGTACCAGGCGACGTGCTTGCGGAAGTCGATGACGCCGCGCTCCTCGTCGCCCAGCCACTCCCCCAGCAGCTCGGCGTGGCGCCGCATGACGGCGGCGACCTCGCGCAGCGACGGGGCGGCCGGGGCGCCGCCTCCCTCGAAGGCCGCCACCAGGTCGCCGAACAGCCAGGGGCGGCCGAGGCAGCCCCGGCCGACCACGACGCCGTCGCAGCCGGTCTCGCGCATCATCCGGACCGCGTCCGCGGCGCTCCAGATGTCGCCGTTGCCCAGCACGGGGATCTCCGGGACGTGCTCCTTGAGACGGGCGATCGCCTCCCAGTCGGCCGTGCCGCCGTAGTGCTGGGCAGCGGTCCTGCCGTGCAGCGCGACGGCGGTGACGCCCTCCTCGACGGCGATCCGGCCGGCGTCCAGGTAGGTGGTGTGGTCGTCGTCGATGCCCTTGCGCATCTTGATCGTGACCGGCAGGTCGCCCGCGTTGCCGACCGCCTCGCGCAGGATCGAGCGGAGCAGGTTGCGCTTGTAGGGCAGGGCCGAGCCGCCGCCGCGGCGGGTCACCTTGGGGACCGGGCAGCCGAAGTTCAGGTCGATGTGGTCGGCGAGGTCCTCGTCCACGATCATCCGCACCGCCTTGCCGACGGTGACGGGGTCGACCCCGTACAGCTGGATCGAGCGCGGCTTCTCGCTGCCGTCGAAGCGGATCAAGTGCATCGTCTTGTCGTTGCGCTCGACGAGGGCCCGGGTGGTGATCATCTCCGAGACGAAGAGCCCCTTGCCGCCGGAGAACTCGCGGCACAGCGTGCGGAACGGCGCGTTGGTGATCCCGGCCATCGGTGCCAGCACCACCGGCGGCCACACGGTGTGCGGGCCGATGCGGAGTGCGGGTGCGGCGGCGTCAGCAGTCATGCGGACCATTCTCCCGTATCGCCCGGGCGGCATTGGGTGTAACGTGAAATGATTACACGCATACAACCAGTGCGTGCGGAACAAGGAGCCCGATGCCCGAGCTGAGCCGGCGCAGACGCCTTCTGGTACTGGCGATCTGCTGCATGAGTCTGCTGATCGTCAGCCTCGACAACACCATCCTCAATGTCGCGCTGCCCTCCATGCGCCGGGACCTGCACACCTCCGTGTCCGGACTGCAGTGGACCATCGACGCCTACACCCTCGTGCTGGCCTCGCTGCTCATGCTCTCCGGCTCGACGGCCGACCGGATCGGCCGGCGGCGGATCTTCCGAACCGGCCTGGTGATCTTCACGGTCGCGTCCGGTCTGTGCAGCATCGCCCCCAGCCTGGAGTGGCTGGTGGTCTTCCGCATGCTGCAGGCGGTCGGCGGGTCGATGCTCAACCCCGTCGCGATGTCGATCATCACCAACGTCTTCACCGATCCGCGCGAGCGCGCGCGGGCGATCGGGGCGTGGGGCGGCGTCGTCGGCATCAGCATGGCCGCCGGGCCCATCATCGGCGGCGCGCTCGTGGAGACGGTCGGCTGGCGCTCGGTGTTCTGGATCAACCTGCCGATCGGGCTGCTCGCCCTGGTGCTGACCACGCTGTACGTCCCCGAGTCCCGCGCGCCCCGGCCGCGCCGGATCGACCCGGTCGGCCAGCTGCTGGTCGTCGCGGTGCTCGGCTCGCTGACGTACGCCATCATCGAGGCGCCCGCGGCGGGCTGGGGCTCCCCCGCCATCGTCGGCTGCCTCGCCCTCGCCGTGTGCTCCGCGGTGGCCCTGGTCGGCTACGAGCGGCGGCGCAGGGAACCCCTCATCGACCCGCGCTTCTTCCGCAGCGCGCCCTTCAGCGGGGCGACGGTGATAGCGGTGAGCGCCTTCGCCGCCCTCGCCGGCTTCCTCTTCCTGAACACCCTGTACCTCCAGGACGTCCGCGGGCTGTCGGCCCTGGACGCGGGTCTGCATCTGCTGCCGATGGCGGTCATGGCCCTGGTCTGCGCCCCGCTCTCCGGACGCCTGGTCGGCAGCCGCGGGCCGCGGCTGCCGCTGCTGCTGGCGGGGCTCGGCTTCACGGCGAGCGGCGTGCTGTTCGCCGCGCTGGACGCGACCGCCTCGGACGCGAAGCTGTTCACCGCCTACGTGCTGTTCGGCTTCGGCTTCGGCTTCGTCAACGCGCCGATCACCAACACCGCCGTCTCCGGCATGCCGCGCAGCCAGGCGGGGGTCGCGGCGGCGGTGGCCTCGACCAGCCGGCAGGTCGGACAGTCCCTGGGCGTGGCCGTCCTGGGCGCGGCGCTCGCCGCCGGACTCGACCTCACCGCCTGGTGGATCGTCACCGGCTGCGGGGTGGCGATCCTCGCGCTGGGGTGGCTGACCTCGGGTCCCTGGGCCGCGGGCACCGCGGCACGCGCCGCCGCGCAGTTCAGCGAGGAGGCCGCCCGCGAGCCGGTGGGCGCCCGGTGAACGAGCCCACGGCCACCCGCGTGTGGCGCAACCTCCGCACACTCGTCCTCGAGCGCAACGAACGCCGCCGCGAGGTCGCCGAGGCCCTCGGCATGAGCTTCTTCCGGGTCAAGGCGCTGCGCCGGATCGCGGCGAGCCCCGTGACCCCCGGCGACCTCGCCGCCGACCTGCTGACCGACCGCCCGTACGCCACGCTGGTCGTCGACGACCTCGCCCGCCGGGGGCTGGTGGAACGCACGCCGCACCCGCGCGACCGGCGCCGCAAGCTCGTGAGCGTGACACCGGCCGGGGCCGCGGCGGCGCAGGAGGCCGAACGCATCCTCGGTACTCCCCCGCCAGGCCTGGTGGGGCTGGACCCGGCGGAACTCGCGCAGCTGGACCGGGTGGTGGCCAAGCTGCTGGGACCGGGTCCCGGGTGAGCGGGGAAAACGGGGGGCCGCTGTCGGTGCCCGGCGCTACCGTCGCAGACATGACGACGCAGATCACCGAGCCTTGCGACGCCCGCTCCAGGGCGGCGCTGACGGAGCTGACCGCGCGCGGCGTACGGCCGAAGTACCTGTTCTTCTGGGGCCACCAGCCGCAGCGCGACGGCGGCGTGGGCGCGGGCTGCCTCAGCCAGTGGTGGCCCGCGGAGTTCACCGTCGACGGCGTCCGATACGCCACGGCGGAGCACTGGATGATGGCCGGCAAAGCCCGCCTCTTCGGCGACGACCGGGCCCTCGCCGCGATCCTCGCCGCCCCGCATCCGCACGCCGCCAAGAAGCTGGGGCGCGAGGTGCGCGGCTTCGACGGCGCGACATGGGAACGGCACCGCGAGGAGCTGGTCGTCGAGGGCAACGTCGCCAAGTTCGGCCAGGACGCGGCCCTACGCGCCTACCTGCTGGGCACCGGCTCGCGCGTGCTGGTCGAGGCCAGCCCGGTGGACCGCATATGGGGCATCGGCCTGACCGCCGAAGACGAGGCCGCCGCCGACCCCGCGCGGTGGCGCGGCCTGAACCTGCTGGGCTTCGCCCTCATGGAGACGCGCCGGCGGCTCCTCACACCGGCAGCGGCATGACGCTCGGCGCGGACCTGGCCGTCTCGTAGAGCCGGTCCAGCCGCTCGCGAGTGTTCGCGTCGGCGACCCGCCGGAACTCGGGTTCCGGCGGGTCGTCAGGATGTCCTGTCGACTTCTCTATCCGCTCCGGCTCGGCCGCATCAGCAGAGACAGGGATCCGCCACCGAGCCCAGGCGCAGCACGTCGTCGTCCCGCAGCGCACCCGCGTAGGCCTGCACCTCGTCCACGTCGCCGTGGAGGTACTCGCCCCAACCGTCACCGGCTTTCGCCCGGCCGATCTGAAGGGCGCCACCGCTGTGCCAACCGTTGGGAAGGATCGCGGTCGCCCCAGCGTGCGTGTATCCGTCCAGATAGAGCTTGATCGTGTCGGTCGCGTCGTCGTAGACCACGGCGAGCCTGCGCCCCTGGCCCTCTCCGCCGTCCGCTCCGGCGATCTGTGAGACCACCCTCTCAGGAGCTCCGGCCTCGTCCTTCTCCGGCATCACCAGTTGCCAGGTGTGCGTGGACGGCTCGTAGCGCACCTTGAACGCATCGGTGTGCTCGCCCGCCTGTGAGAGCACGGTCATCGGGTGGGCCGGCGCGACGTCCGCGAGGCGGACGACGACGCCGATGGTGAAGCTGTCCCCGGTGTCCACGACGGGCCCGTCGGCAACGGCGTACCCGGTCTCGCCGTCCAGGCGCAGATGCCCCTCACCGGCGAGGGGCGGCGGCATGTAGGGGCAGTCGGGGTCGACGTCCGGGATACACGAAGGCTCCCGGTAGATGGAGGCTCCTGTGCCGAGCCGCAGCGGCGCGCCGTCCGCGTGCTCGGGGCTCGCGCCGTCCGTCACGTTCTCCAGCGACCAGTGGCCGATCAGCTGCGGCTTGCGCCGTCCCAGTCCGGCCGCCTCACCGGGCACCACGACCCGGTCGTGGACCTGCACGTCACCGATGTCGCCGTGCCACCGGTCACGGTAGCCGTTGACCCCGCGGGCTCGTCCGATCTGGAACGCACCGCTCGTCGCGGCGGGAGCCGCCTCCGCCGCGGTGCCGACCTCATGGCCGTTGACGTACAACCGCGCGCGACCTGTCTCCGCGTCGTACAGCCCCAGCAGATGTGCCCACTCGCCGATCTCCGGCGCGCCACCGGACACCCGCGCGCCACCCGTCGCGAACGACCAGGCCGCGCCGCCGTCCCCGCTGCGCAGCCCGAGGCTGAAGCCGGGCTTCCCGTCCGCGTCCTGGCTGGCGACGGTCATGTTCCGGCCCGTCTCGGCGGGCCGCACCCAGGCGCTGACGGCGAAGGTCCTGCTGAGGTCGGTGGCGGGGGCGTCCGTGGTCAGGAAGCCGTGGCCGCCGCCGTCGAGGGCGACCGTGGCGGTGCTTTCGGTGCCGGTGGGTGCCGCGCCGCCGAACGTCACGCCGATGCCGGCCCGTGCGGCGGTGCCCGTCTCGGCGGCGGCCGAACGGGAGCCGGCCGGGTCGTCCAGCCTCCAGCGGGCGACAGGGGCGCGCCCGGACGCGACGTTGAACTCGTACCGCGACTCCGCGCTGCTCCGGCCCGCCCTGTCGACGGCGCGGACCGTCAGCCAGTTGGGCCCTGAAGTGAGCGGCAGATACCGGACCGTGACAGCCGCGCCCGGCCGCTCCGCGGAGACGGTCCCGTAAGGGCCGCCCAGGAAGCCATACGTGTACGACACCACGTCGTCGGAAGGCGAGTCCATGGTGAAGTGGCCGTAGACGCCCACCCCGTCCACCCAGAAGACCTCGTCGGGGTTGGGGTATTCGGGAGAGCTGATCGTCGCCTTCTCGGGGTTCACGTCGTCGTACACGAACGAGCAGACCGAGCCGTCGCCCTCATCGCTCCACGCGGAGGTCGCCTTGCCGTCGTTCGCGCGGACGTGCCAGGAGACGACCGTGTCCGCCGGGATGTCGGTCGGCATCGTCCAGTAGAAACGCGACCCCGACGACAAGGTGATAGTTATGTAGCTTCGGCGCTGCTCCGCTCCTGCCGCGTCCGTCCACCACGCCTCGAACTCGCCGCCGAGCGGTTTGGCTTCGTTGGGCCGGTTGTCGTCGTACAGCACGGCACTGAGCCTGGGCGGCTGCGCGACGTACGGCGTGTCGTCGCCGGTCGCGCAGGCCTTGCTCTCCGACTGAAGGTCGTGCACCAGCGGCTGGTGTGGCGGCGCGTCGTCCACCGCTTGCGCCGTGCCGGCGGTCGTGGCCAGCAGCGCCGCCGCACAGATCCCCACCGCCAACGATCTGCGCCTGCCAGGTCTTCCGAACACCGTCAAGTGACCCTCCCCTGTGCGCTCTTGTGTGCGCTTGTGCGTCCTCGCGCTCGTGGATCACACGAGCCGCACGAAGCTAACAGAGGCCACTGACAGCACTGAAAGTGTTTTCTCCCGCCCACCTGTTCGGCCGCGGACGGCGCGCCGGCCCTGCGGCCGCAGCACGCCGGCGGCTCCTCACACCGGGAGCGGCATGACGCTCGGCGCGGACCTGGCCGTCTCGTAGAGCCGGTCCAGCCGCTCGCGGGTGGTCGCGTCGGCCGGGGAGTAGGTGACCAGCCGCGGGCCCGGGCCGGGGCCGAGCCACAGGTGGGTGAAGTGGAAGGTCAGCAGGCCGACCCACGGGTTGAGGAAGCGCTTGGTGCGGTTCTCCGGCTCCTGCACCTCGTGCCGCTCCCACAATTCGCGGAACTCCGGGGAGACCTGCTCCAGCCGCCGCACCAGGGACTTCCACGCCGGTTCCGCGAGGTGCTCAGCCATCGCCGCACGGTACTTGGCGACCATCTGCCGGCTGGTCTCGTGCCAGTCGGGCAGGCCCTCGCGCCAGGCGGGGTCGGTGAAGACCAGCCACATGATGTTGCGGTCCTCGAAGGGGAGGCGGTCGAGGTCGTCGACCAGCCGGGCGTAGGTCCGGTTGTGCGCGATGACGTCGGTGCGGCTGTTGAGCACCGCGGCCGGCAGCGGCTCAAGCTTCGCCAGCATCTCCCGGATCTGGTCGGACATCCCGGGGCAGTGGGCACGCGGGTTGGGGTCCTGCACCCCGGCGAGCAGGAAGAGGTGGCTGCGCTCGTTCGGGTCGAGCATCAGGGCCCGGGCGATGGAGTCGGCCACCTGCGCGGAGATCTGGATCTCCCGCGCCTGCTCGAGCCACGTGTACCAGGTGACCCCGACCGCGGCCAGCTGGGCCACCTCCTCGCGGCGCAGTCCCGGGGTGCGGCGTCGGCGGCCGAGCGGGAGTCCCACCTGCTCCGGCGAGATCCGCTCGCGTCGGCTGCGGAGGAAGGAAGCGAGCTCGCTGCGCGCGGCGGCGCTGGGAGACGTCATGTCTCCAGGGTGCCCGAGGCCCCACACCCTTGCCAGGTGGTTGTGGTACCCGGATAAACGCTGTCTGGTACCCCCTTGGGGCTTGAAGCACTGTGACATACGTGACCGATCCCATGGAAGCCCCGCTCTCCGCCGACATCCGCTCCCGCGCCGAGGTGCGGCCACGCGTCATCCGGGTCGGCGGCGCGGGCCCCGAACCTGCCGTGAGAGCCGCGGCACCAGCCGCCCAGGCGCCGCCAGGGCAGGCCCCGCCGGTGCTCAGTGCGCTGGGCCTGTTCACCGTCCTGGTCGGCGCGGCGCTCCCGCTCATCGACTTCTTCATCGTCAATGTCGCCCTGCCCGCCATCGACACCGACCTGCACGCCGGGCCCGCCCTGCTGGAGCTGGTCGTGGCGGGCTACGGCGTGGCGTACGCGGTGCTGCTGGTGCTCGGGGGCCGGCTCGGCGACTCCTTCGGCCGCCGCCGCCTCTTCCTCGCCGGCATGGCGGCCTTCGGCCTGACCTCGCTCGCCTGCGGGCTGGCGCCGAACCCGTGGCTGCTGGTGGGCGCCCGCGTGGCGCAGGGCGCGGCGGCCGCGCTGATGCTGCCGCAGGTGCTGGCCACCATCCACTCCTCGACGGCCGGCCACCGCAGGGCCAAGGCGCTGAGCCTGTACGGCGCGACCGCGGGCCTGTCGATGGTCGCGGGCCAGATCCTCGGCGGTGTCCTGGTCGCCGCCGACATCGCCGGCAGTGGATGGCGCTCGGTGTTCCTGGTCAACGTGCCGGTCGCGGCGGTCGGTCTGGTGCTCGCGCTGCGCTCGGTGCCGGAGACCCGTTCCGACCGGCCCGCGCCGGTCGACCGGCCCGGCACCCTGCTGCTGGCGGTGTCGCTGGTGACCTTGCTGGCGCCGCTGACCGAGGGCCGGGCGGCCGGCTGGCCGGCGTGGACCTGGCTGTCGCTCGGGGTCTTCCCCTTCGCGGCCCTGGCGTTCTTCCTGGTCGAGCGGCGCGCCGACCGCGCCGGGCGGATCCCTCTGGTGCCGCCCAGCCTGTTCGCGCTCTCCGGTATGCGCCGGGCGCTGCCGCTGCTGGTGCCGTTCTCCATCGGCTTCGGCGGCTTCATGTTCGTGATCGCGGTCGCCCTGCAGCAGGGCCTGAGGTACGGGCCGGTGGAGGCGGGCGCCACGCTGGTGCCGATGGCGGTGGCGTTCTTCATCGCCTCGCTGGCCGGGCCGCGCCTCGTGGGCCGCTACGGAGGACGCGTGATCACCGGGGGCGGCGTCCTGCAAGGTGTCGGCATCGTGGTGCTGGCACTGGCCGTGGCCCGCACGTGGGATTCCGGGATGACGGTCTGGGCTCTGCTGCCGGGCATGGCGATCGCCGGCTTCGGGCAGGGGCTGCAGATGCCGGTGCTGTTCCGGATGGTGCTCGCGGACGTGCCGGGCGAACGAGCCGGGGTGGGCAGCGGCGTCATGGTGACCACGCAGCAGTCGTCGCTGGCCCTGGGAGTGGCCACTCTCGGCACCCTCTTCCTCTCCCTGGCCCCCGGGCACGGCACCCGCGACGCGCTGGTCGTGGTGCTGGTGGTGCAGCTGGCGGCCGTGGCCGTCACGGCGCTGGCCAGCCTGCGGCTGCCGCGCCACGTGGCCTGAGCGGTGAGGGGGCGGCCCACCCACCGGGGCCGCCCCCTCACCTCACCCAGGCGGTGCCGACGCGGGTCCGGAGCCCGGCAGCGCTCCGCGCGACGGCGCCCCTCGGCCTGTCAGCACCTCTCGTCCGCGAGTTCTCGGAAGGCGTCCCCGCTCATGGCGCGCCCGTGGGCCCAGACCTGTCCGGAGCCGGCGACTCGAGGTCGCGCCGGGTGACGTACACATGGTTCGCCACCTATCTGGTGGCTCACCGACGAGCACAGCTCCGTGGTCGCCCAGCACGTCGCCGGCATGGTCGCCCACCTCACCCGCATGATCAAGGACGGCGTGGCCGCCGGCGACTTCTTCGCCGACGACCCCGAAGCGGCCGCGCAGGCCGTGTGGGACGCCACCTGCCGCTTCCACGACCCGGCCTACGCCGCCGAGTGGGCGGCCCCGGGCATCGACGCCGCCTTCAGAGCGGTCAGCGACCTGGTCCTGCGGGGCCTGGAGGCCTGACCCGGGCGCTGAACGCGTGCGAAAGGCGCCCGGCCGCCCCTTGCGGGGGCGGCCGGGCGCCTCTGGCGTACCTCCGGGTCCTGACCTAGCAGCCGAGCAGCCGGCCGCCGAGGTAGGCCTCGACCTGGTCCAGCGAGACGCGCTCCTGCTTCATGGTGTCGCGCTCACGGACGGTGACCGCGTTGTCGTCGAGGGTGTCGAAGTCGACGGTCACGCAGAACGGGGTGCCGATCTCGTCCTGACGGCGGTAGCGGCGGCCGATGGCGCCGGCGTCGTCGAACTCGATGTTCCAGTGGCGGCGCAGGTCGGCCGCGAGGCCCTTGGCCTTCGGCGAGAGCTGCGGGTTGCGCGACAGCGGCAGGACGGCGACCTTGACCGGCGCCAGACGCGGGTCGAGGCGCATGACGGTGCGCTTCTCCATCACGCCCTTGGCGTTGGGCGCCTCGTCCTCGTTGTACGCGTCGAGCATGAAGGCGAGCATGGCGCGGTTGAGACCCGCCGCGGGCTCGATGACGTACGGGAAGTACCGCTCGCCGGCCTCCTGGTCGAAGTACGACAGGTCCTGGCCGCTGGCCTGGCTGTGGGCCTTGAGGTCGTAGTCGGTGCGGTTGGCGATGCCCTCGAGCTCGGAGTACTCCGTGCCGCCGAAGTTGAAGCGGTACTCGATGTCGACGGTGCGCTTGGAGTAGTGGGACAGCTTCTCCTTGGCGTGCTCGTACCAGCGCATGTTCTCCTCGCGCATGCCGAGGTCGCGGTACCAGTCCCAGCGCTGCTGCATCCAGTACTCGTGCCAGGTCTCGTCCTCGCCCGGCTTGACGAAGAACTCCATCTCCATCTGCTCGAACTCGCGGGTCCGGAAGATGAAGTTGCCGGGGGTGATCTCGTTGCGGAAGGACTTGCCGGTCTGGGCGATGCCGAACGGCGGCTTGCGGCGCGAGGTGGTCTGCACCTGGGCGAAGTTGGTGAAGATGCCCTGCGCGGTCTCCGGGCGCAGGAAGGCCACCGAGCCGGAGTCCTGCGTCGGCCCGAGGTGGGTGGACAGCAGGCCCGAGAACTGCTTGGGCTCGGTGAAGGTGCCCTTGTTTCCGCAGTTGGGGCAGTTGAGCTCGGACAGGCCGCCCGCCGGCAGGTGGCCGTGCTTGGCCTCGTACGCCTCTTCCAGGTGGTCCGCGCGGTAACGCTTGTGGCAGGAGGTGCACTCGGTGAGCGGGTCGGTGAACGTGGCCACGTGGCCCGAGGCCTCCCAGACCTCGCGGGCCAGGATCACCGAGGAGTCGAGGCCGACCACGTCCTCCCGGGAGGTGACCATCGCACGCCACCACTGGCGCTTGATGTTCTCCTTCAGTTCGACGCCCAGCGGCCCGTAGTCCCAGGCGGCGCGCTGACCGCCGTAGATCTCGCTGCAGGGGAAAACGAAGCCACGGCGCTTGCTCAGGCTGACGATGGTGTCGATCTTGTCGGCGGCCACGGTGCTCTCTTCAGACGACGAAGCGGTCGGTGAGGTCCGCCGGGTCGCGTGCGGTCCGGCGAATACCTCAGATTACCGGCGGGTGCGGGGCCTGTATCAAATCGGTTCCGCGGTCCGGCGTCGCGGGAGGGGTCGGGCGCAAGGCCAATTGACAATCGTTTCCAGATTTGTTGAAAATGGGTGTCATGAACATAGGTCGTGCAGTGCTCTCCCTGACCGCCGTCACCGGACTGGTCGCCCTCTCCGCCTGCTCCGCCGCGGACGCGAGCGGCGGGGACGGCAGGCTGAAGGTCACCGCCTCGTTCTATCCGATGCAGTACCTGGCCGAGCAGATCGGCGGCGGGCACGTCGACGTGACGGGCCTGACCAAGCCGGGCACCGAACCGCACGACCTGGAGCTCACCCCCCGCCAGACCGGCGAGTTGGGCGAGTCCGACGTCATCGTCTACCTCAAGGGCCTGCAGCCCGCCGTCGACGACGCCATAGCCCAGTCCGGCGTGGCCGACACCGTCGACGCGGCCGCGCTGACCCCGCTCGAGGACCACGGCACCGAGGTCGACGGCCACCACCACACCACCGGGGACAACCACTCGGGAGACGAAGGAGGGGAAGGCGACCACGGGGACGAGGAGGACGCCGGCGCCGACCCGCACATCTGGCTCGACCCGGTCCGCTACGCGAAGGTCGCCGAAGGCGTCGGCAAGGCGCTCGCCAAGGCGGACCCGGACCACGCCGCCGCGTACGCGAAGAACACCACCGCGCTGGTGAAGAAGCTGGACGCGCTCGACTCCGACTTCGTGAACGGGCTGAAGAACCGCACCTCGGACACCTTCATCACCACCCACGCCGCCTTCGGCTACCTCGCCGAGCGCTATGGGCTGGTCGAGGAGGCGATCAGCGGCATCGACCCGGAGTCCGAGCCCAGCGCCGCCCGGATGAAGGAGCTCCACACCCTCGCCGAGGACAAGGGGGTCAGCACCGTATTCTTCGAGACGCTGGCCAGCGACCGGACCGCCAGGACCCTCGCCGGCGACCTCGGCCTGAAGACCGCGGTGCTCGACCCGATCGAGGGCATCACCGACAAGTCCGCGGGCCGCGACTACCTCGAGGTCCAGCACAGCAACCTTCAGGCCCTGCGCGCGGCGCTCGGGGCGAAGTGAGGCAACGATGACGGAGCCCGGTACGGAGGCTGGAATGGACACGGTCATAGCGATGCGGGACGCGACCGCCGCGCTCGGCTCACGGCCGGTGCTGCGCGGCGTGGACCTGACCGTGCGGCGCGGCGAGGTCGTCGCACTGCTCGGCGCCAACGGCTCGGGCAAGTCCACCGCGATCCGCGCGGTGGTCGGCCAGGTGCCGCTCACCTCTGGCGGACTGGAGCTGTTCGGCACCCCGCTGAACCGCTTCCGCGACTGGGCCCGGATCGGCTACGTGCCGCAGCGCACCACAGCCGCGTCCGGCGTCCCCGCCACCGTGCGCGAGGTCGTCTCCGCCGGGCGGCTTGCGCGTACGAGGCTCGGGCTGCCCCGCAAAGCGGACCGCCGGGCCGTCGAGCGCGCCCTGGAACTGGTCGGGATGGCCGACCGGGCCGGGGACCCCGTCGAGGCGCTCTCCGGCGGCCAGCACCAGCGGGTGCTCATCGCCCGCGCGCTGTCCGTCGAACCCGAACTGCTGATCATGGACGAGCCGATGGCCGGCGTCGACCTCGCCAGTCAGGAAGTGCTCGCCGGGACCTTGCGCGAACAGGTCTCGCTGGGCACCACCGTGCTGCTGGTCCTGCACGAACTCGGCCCGCTCGAGCCGCTGATCGACCGCGCGGTGGTGCTGCGCGACGGCTGCGTCGTCCATGACGGCCCGCCGCCGAAGGCCCTGGGGCAGCACGCGCTGCCCGGCCACGACCATGTCCACCCGCACGCGGGCCGCACGGCCGAGCCGATCCGGACGGGGCTTTTGTGATGGAGCTGTTCTCCTACGCCTTCATGCAGCGGGCGCTGATCGCCGCCGTCCTCGTCGGCATCACCGCTCCCGCGATCGGCATCTACCTCGTCCAGCGCCGCCAGTCCCTGATGGGCGACGGCATCGGTCACGTCGCCCTCACCGGCGTCGGCCTCGGCTTCCTGCTCAGCACCAACCCGGTGTGGATGGCGACCGCCGTCTCGGTCGCGGGCGCGGTCGTCATGGAACTCATCCGCTGGTACGGCAAGACGCGCGGCGACATCGCGCTCGCCATGCTCTTCTACGGCGGCATGGCGGCGGGCGTGCTGTTCACCTCGCTCGCGCCGAACGGCTCCAACGCCAACCTGGTCACCTATCTGTTCGGCTCCATCACCACCGTCTCGCCGCAGGACATCACCGCGATCTGCCTGCTGGCCGGCTTCGTGGTGCTGGTCACCGTGGGCCTGCGGCGGCAGCTGTTCGCGGTCTCCCAGGACGAGGAGTTCGCCAGGGTGACCGGCCTGCCGGTGCGGCTGCTCAATCTGCTGGTGGCCGTCACCGCGGCGGTCACGGTCACGGTCGCGATGCGGGTCGTCGGGCTGCTTCTGGTCAGCGCGCTGATGGTGATTCCGGTCGCCGCCTCGCAGCAGATCGTCCGCAGCTTCGCCGGCGCCTTCGCGCTGTCGGTCGTGATCGGCGTGACGGTCTCCTTCTCCGGGACGGTGACCTCGTACTACGCCGACGTTCCCGGCGGGCCGACCATCGTGCTGCTCGCCATCGGCGTCTTCGTCGTGCTGACGCTGCTGGCCGCGCCTCTGTCGAAAAAGCGCGCACGGCGGGCCGAGGGGGACGGGACGCGGTGCACCCTGGAGGTACCCGCGGCGCGTCCCACCGAGGACGACGTCCGGGTATGAGCACCCGGCCTGGCAGAATGACCGACCACCCGACCGAGTAGGAGGCCACCGGTGACGACCGCCAAGCCCCCCGTCCGCGGCCGATCGACGCGGCAGCGTGCCGCCGTCGCCGCGGCCCTCGCCGAGGCCGACGAGTTCCGCAGCGCGCAGGAGCTGCACGACCTCCTGAAGCACCGGGGTGACTCGGTCGGCCTCACCACCGTCTACCGCACGCTGCAGTCCCTCGCCGACGCCGGCGAGATCGACGTGCTGCGCACCGGGGACGGCGAGTCCGTCTACCGGCGCTGCAGCAGCGGTCACCACCACCACCTGGTCTGCCGGGTCTGCGGCAAGGCCGTCGAGGTCGAGGGTCCCGCCGTCGAGAAGTGGGCCGACACCATCGCCGAGGAGCACGGCTTCGTCGACGTCGCCCACACCGTGGAGATCTTCGGCACCTGCGCCGACTGCGCCGGCTGCGGGGGCTCGGCCGCCGGCTGAACGGGGCGCCGGCCGCCGTGCCCGTACCGCTTCAGCCGGACCGGCGGTCAAGGCGGCGGTACGAGCCGCCGCCGTCCCGGGCGAACCGTGTCGTGCGACCAGCAGTGAAGCGCCGGCGCCAGGGGGAACAGCCGCCAGGCCGCGAGCGCCGCGACGCGCACGGCCATCACGGCGGCGGCCCGGGACCGGCACCCCAGGAGGCCGAACACGCCCGCGACCGCCAGGGCCGTGCCGCACAGGGACCCGGCGAACCGCGCCCGGTTCTCCCGCAGACCGGGGAACGACTCCATCTCCGCCGTGTCCGCCAAGGCGGGCAACTGCACGAGCAGGGCCGAAGGGAAGAGCGCCGCCGCGCCGCAGTCGGGTGCGGCGGCGTCCCGGACGCCGCGTCGCCGTCGTGCGTGCCCTGCGTATCTGCCCCTCCCCCGTGGGCGCGGCCGCCCGGTGGGTAACCGCTGGAGGCCTACTCGCTGTCCGCGCCGCTCTCCGCCGCCGGCTGCTGCTCGTTGGGGATCGCGCCGCCGAAGCGGCGGTCGCGGGAGGCGTACTCCAGGCACGCGCGCCACAGGTCGCGGCGGTCGAAGTCCGGCCAGAGCACGTCCTGGAACACCATCTCGGCGTAAGCGGACTGCCAGATCAGGAAGTTGGAGGTGCGCTGCTCCCCGGAGGGACGGACGAACAGGTCAACGTCCGGCATGTCCGGGTGGTACATGTACTTGGCGAGGGTCTTCTCGTCGACCTTGGAGGGGTCGAGACGACCCGCCTTTATGTCCTCGCCCAGGCGCGCCGCCGCGTCGGCGATCTCGGCGCGGCCCCCGTAGTTGACGCACATGTACAGCGTCATCGCGTCGTTGTCGCGAGTCATCTCCTCCGCGACCTGCAGCTCCTTGACGACCGACTTCCACAGCCGGGGCATGCGGCCGGCCCAGCGGACGCGGATGCCCATCTCGTGCATCTCGTCACGGCGGCGGTGGATGACGTCCCGGTTGAAGTTCATCAGGAAGCGGACCTCGTCGGGCGAGCGCTTCCAGTTCTCGGTCGAGAAGGCGTACAGGGAGAGGTTCTTCACCCCCAGCTCCAGGCAGCCCTTGAGGACGTCCAGCACGACCGCCTCGCCGACCTTGTGCCCCTCGGTGCGGGGCAGCCCGCGCTCCTTGGCCCAGCGGCCGTTGCCGTCCATCACGATGGCCACGTGCTGCGGGATCAGCTCGCCTGGGATCTTGGGGGGCTGCGCGCCCGACGGGTGCGGGTCGGGGGCCCGGTACTCGCGCCGGGGGCGGCTGAGAATCCCGCGTACTGCCATGAGCTCGCTCTCCACTTCCTGTGTCTCACACCTGCTGATGCCGGGGCTGCCGGATACCGCTACTTCTCGATGAAGCGCAGACTGCGCAGGCCCCGCTCCAGGTGCCACTGCAGATACGCGGCGACCAGTCCGCTGCCCTCCCGGCAGTGGCGCGGTTCGCACGCGTCGGCGGTCTCCCAGTCCCCTCCGAGCAACGCGCCGAGGAGTTCCAGTGATTCCAGTGAGGGTACGACGCTTCCGGGCGGGCGGCACTCCACGCACACGACTCCTCCCGCGGCGACCGAAAAGAACCGGTTCGGACCGGGCATCCCGCACTTCGCGCAGTCCCCGAAGCTGGGCGCGTAGCCGTTGACCGCCAGGGAGCGCAGCAGGAAGGCGTCGAGCACCAGGCGCGGGTCGCGCTCACCGCCGGCGAGCGTGCGCAGGCCGCCGACCAGCAGCAGGTACTGCTGCACCGCCGGTTCGCCCTCGTGGTCGGTGAAGCGCTCGGCGGTCTCCAGCATCGCCGTGCCCGCGGTGTAGCGGGCGTAGTCGGTGACGATGCGGCTGCCGTAGGGGGCGATCGTCTCGCCCTGGGTGCACAGCGGCAGGCCGCGGCCGACAAGCTCTCCGCCGCGCGCGAAGAACTGCACGTCCACATGGGAGAAGGGCTCCAGCCGCGCCCCGAACTTCGACTTCGTCCGCCGCACGCCGCGGGCCACCGCCCGCACCCGGCCGTGCCGGCGGGTGAGCAGGGTGATGATCCGGTCCGCCTCGCCCAGCTTCTGGGTGCGCAGCACGATGCCGTCGTCGCGGAACAGACTCATGCGCCCATTCTCCTGTACGGGAGAACCGGTCCGGGCCGGGACCGTACGCTACAGCCCATGTCGATCACAGCTACCGTCGCCGTGCTGCTCATAGCGGCCCTCCACGCGTACATCCTGGTTTTGGAGATGTTCCTGTGGACCACCCCCCGCGCCAGAGCGGCCTTCGGGACCACCGAGCAGCTCGCGCGGGAGAGCAAGGCGCTCGCGGCCAACCAGGGGCTCTACAACGGTTTCCTCGCCGCCGGGCTGGTGTGGGGCGCCGTCGCCTCGGACCCGGTGGGCTTCCAGGCGAAGGTGTTCTTCCTCGTCTGCGTGGCCGTCGCCGGCCTCTACGGCGCCGCCACCGCGAGCCGCCGCATCCTCCTCGTGCAGACCGTGCCCGCGCTCGTCGCCCTGGCCCTGGTGCTGGCGGCCCACTGATGCCGTAGGGCCGAGGGGGCGGCGGGCGGACCCTGCCTGCTTCACCTCGCCGCCGCGGTCCTCGTCCGGTCCGTCAGCCGCCGGACCCCGCCGTCCCGCCGGGCGCGACCAGTCCCGACTCGTGGGGCGCGATCACCAACCGGGCGCGGTCGCGGGCATCGGAGCCCGCCCATGATCCGGTCGGCGTGCGTCCCTCGCCGCCGCCCTTGGCGGTCAGCGGGCTGAGGCCCAGCGCCTCGGCGACCTCGGTGTCGTTCAGGCCCCTCGCGACGAGCGCGAGCACCTGCCGCTCCCGACCGGAGAGCGCGGCGAGGCGTTCCGGGGCCGGTCCGCCCGGCGGCGGGCCCCTCCCGGAGGCGCAGCACCCTGGGCCGGCGGTCTGGTCGCGTCAGACGTCCGGCCGCGGAGCCGCGTTCCGTCGGGCCCGAGGGTGAAGCCGCGTTACCGCCCGGGGTGCGGGACGGGCCGCGTTACTGCCCGGGGTGCGCCCGGCGGCGGGGACCGGGGCGGCGGGGACGGCGTTCAGGACGGTGTGCGGGCCGCGGCCTCCAGGACGCGTTCGGTGTCCTCGCCGGCGAGACCGAGGCAGCGGCCCACGGTGCCGAGCACCTCGCGCTCGGCGGGCAGATAGGGGCCGTCGGCGAGGGCGATGAGGGCGCCCTCGAGCAGGATGTGCTCACGCCCCTGGGGCGCGAGGTGGCGGGCGAGGGGTTCCAGTGCCTCGTGCAGCTCGATGGACAGCCAGCTGCCGCAGCCGGCGGGGGCGTCCGCGGGCCCGTCCACCGCCAGGGCGTCGGGAACGACGCCGGGGAAGCGGCCCTCGTCGGCGACGATGGCGGCGAGCAGGCCGAGCAGCTGGTCCTCGGTGCAGTCGGTGAACCCGGCCGAGCGGACCGCGCCCACGGCGGCCTCGCGGGCGCCGCGCCCCATCACGCCGCCCGCGGTGAGCACAGCGAGGGCGACGGTGTGGACGGCGTCGCGGAGCATGGCGGAGAAGAGGGTGGTGGTGGGCTGCTCCAGGACGTCCGGGCGGTGCCGCGTGCGGCACACCGCGCACTCCACGACCGTGCCGGCCGAGCCGCGCGGCAGGAGGGGCAGGCCCAGCACGGTCAGCCGCCGGGTGCCGGTGCGCCGGCGGTAGCCGCGGTCACCGCCGCAGCCGGCGCAGAAGAACTCCCCGTCACCTTCGGTGTGCCAGACCGTCCGCACGCCCAAGAGGCACAAGCCCTTGATCTGGAGCACTTCGCACCCTCCGGCCGCCATCCCGTTTACACCGGTTCGTCCCGTTACGGGCCGTAGGCACGGGTAACGCTCCGGCAACGGCGCCGCAATGACGTGATGTTAGCCACACCAGCGACGCGCAGTCAGTACCACGAGAGGGCCGAATTCCATGAACCGGCCACGGCACCCGGACGGGGGCCGTGGCCGGTTCACCGTCCGCGGTGACTAACGGGCCGCGCGGTTGACGGCGGAGACGACCGCCTTCAGTGAGGCGCGGGTGGTGTTGGCGTCGATCCCGATGCCCCACAGGACCGTGCCGTCGATGGCGCACTCGATGTAGGAGGCGGCCTGGGCGCTGGCGCCCTCGCTCATGGTGTGCTCGGTGTAGTCCAGCAGCCGGGCGTCGACCCCGATCGCGGCCAGCGCGTCGAAGAACGCCGAGATCGGGCCGTTGCCAGTGCCGGTCAGGACCGTCTCGACACCGTCCACGACCGCCTCGAGGGTCAGGGTGTCCGTACCGTCGCTGCTGGTCGAGGTCTGCGCCGAGCGCAGGGCGATGCGCCCCCAGGGGTTGTCCGGGGTGGGCAGGTACTCGTCCTCGAAGATCGACCAGATCTCCTTCGGGGTGACCTCGCCGCCCTCGGCGTCGGTCTTCGCCTGGATGATCTTCGAGAACTCGATCTGCATGCGGCGCGGCAGGTCCAGCTTGTGGTCGTTCTTCAGGACGTACGCGACGCCGCCCTTGCCGGACTGCGAGTTGACACGGATGACGGCCTCGTAGGAGCGCCCCACGTCCTTCGGGTCGATCGGCAGGTACGGGACCGCCCACTCGATCTCGTCGACCGTCTTCCCCTGGGCGGCCGCGTCGGCCTCCATGGCGTCGAAGCCCTTCTTGATGGCGTCCTGGTGGGAGCCGGAGAAGGACGTGTAGACCAGGTCGCCCACATACGGATGGCGCGGGTGGACCTCCATCTGGTTGCAGTACTCGGCGGTACGGCGGATCTCGTCGATCTGCGAGAAGTCGATCATCGGGTCCACGCCCTGGCTGAACAGGTTCATGCCCAGGGTGACCAGGTCGACGTTGCCGGTGCGCTCGCCCTGCCCGAACAGGCAGCCCTCGACGCGGTCGGCGCCTGCCATCACGGCCAGCTCGGCGGCGGCCACCGCCGTGCCGCGGTCGTTGTGCGGGTGGGTGGACAGGCACACGAACTCACGGCGACTGAGGTTGCGGGACATCCACTCGAAGCGGTCCGCGTGCGTGGAGGGGGTGGAGCGCTCCACGGTCGCCGGCAGGTTCAGGATGATCTCGCGGCCCTCCTCGGGCTGCCAGACGTCCATGACCGACTCGCAGACCTCCAGGGCGAAGTCCAGCTCGGTGTCGGTGAAGATCTCCGGGCTGTACTGGTAGCCGAAGACCGTCTCGTCGTCCAGGATCTTGTCCGCGTACTCCATGACCAGCCGCGTGCCGTCCACGGCGATCTGCCGGATCTGCTCCTTGGAACCGCGGAAGACGACCCGGCGGAAGGTCGGGGCGGTCGCGTTGTACAGGTGCACGGTCGCGCGGGCCGCGCCGCGCAGGGACTCCACGGTCCGCTCGATCAGCTCCTCGCGGGCCTGTGTCAGCACGGAGATGGTGACGTCATCGGGGATCGCGCCCTCCTCGATGATGGAGCGCACGAAGGCGTAGTCCGTCTCGCCCGAGGCGGGGAAGCCGACTTCGATCTCCTTGTAGCCCATCCTCACCAGCAGGTCGAACATCGCGCGCTTGCGGGCCGGCGACATGGGGTCGATCAGCGCCTGGTTGCCGTCCCGCAGGTCGGTCGACAGCCAGCGCGGGGCCTTGGTGATGCGCCGGTCGGGCCAGGTGCGGTCCGGGATCTCCACGGCCTCGTACGGCTTGTACTTGTGGACCGGCATGGCGGTCGGGCGCTGGCGCACCGTCGCGGCGGTGATGGGCGTGGGGCGGCCGACGGTGTTCGGGGTGGACATCTGCGGGGGTGCTCCTCGATTGCGGCTGTGAGGCGGCCGACCGGCGCTGGTGCAACGCCAAACCCCGCGGGGAGGGAGTCGACCTGGACTACAGGCCCTCGCCGCGGCAGCTAAGAAGAAGCAGCCCGAAGAACATCGTGCTGTCGACCCTAACCGAGCCGTTGGGGGCCCTGCAGCCTTGGCGGCGTTCTTCTCAGTATGCAAGACCGCCCGCTATGACAGGAAAAGCACACATCTCCCTCCTTCTCGTGGATCATTCTCACAGATAGTGACAGGCCATGAGCGGCGTGCCACATTGCCCTGCATGGAGCAGACACCTGTTTTCTGCACGATCGTGCCGCCGCACATTCTCGACAAGGTCGCCCGCAACGCGGACCGCGTGCTCGCCGCGCCCGCCCGCCGCACCCTGGAACGCGACGCCGCGGAGCGCACCCGCCGCCGGCTGACCACCGTCATCGGCGCCCTGCCGGTGTCAGGGGCGCAGCCGCCGGACCGGCCCCGCCGCACGATCAGCGACGCGCGGCACCGCACGGACCTGCCGGGGCGGCCGGTCCGGCACGAGGGCGACGAGGCCCTCGCCGACGCCACCGTCAACCGGGCCTACGACGGACTGGGGGCCACCTTCGAGCTCTTCCTCACGGCGTACGGGCGCCACTCCATCGACGATGCCGGGCTGCCGCTGGACGCCACCGTCCACTACGACCGCGACTACAGCAACGCCTTCTGGAACGGCGAGCGGATGGTCTTCGGGGACGGCGACGGGGAGCTCTTCCTCGACTTCACCCTCCCGGTGGACGTCATCGGCCACGAACTCACCCACGGCGTCACCCAGTACACCGCCAACTTCGACTACTTCGGCCAGTCCGGCGCCCTCAACGAGTCGGTGTCCGATGTCTTCGGCTCCCTCATCAAGCAGTACGCGCTCGGCCAGACCGCCGGCGAGGCCGACTGGCTGATCGGCGCCGGCCTGCTCGCCCCGCGCGTCACAGGGGTGGCGCTGCGCTCCATGAAGGCCCCCGGCACGGCGTACGACGACGACGTCCTCGGCACGGACCCGCAGCCCGGCCACATGGACGCCTATGTGCGCACCTCGCGTGACAACGGGGGCGTGCACATCAACTCCGGCATCCCCAACCGGGCGTTCCACCTGGTGGCCGCCGCGCTGGGCGGCAACGCCTGGGAACGGGCCGGGCACATCTGGTACGACGTGCTGACCGGCGGCTCCCTGTCGACGCGGGCGACCTTCGCCGAGTTCGCGCAGGCGACGGCCGCCGCGGCCGCGGCGCGCTTCGGCGAGGGCGAGGAGCACGCCGCGGTGGTGGAGGCGTGGTCGGCGGTCGGCGTCCCGCTCTCCGCGGGCGGCACGGAGGTCCCCCGGCAGTCTTCCGTCGCGGAAGGCGCCCGGCCCTCCGCCCAGGGGTAGGCGTCCGCCATGCGCATACAGGTGATCCGCTCCGGCGGTTTCGCGGGGATCGAGCGCCGGGCCGTGCTGGACACCGCCGGCCGGCCCGACGCCCTCCGCCTGGAGGCTCTGGCCCGCGAGGTCCTGGCCGCGGCCGGGAAGCCGGACGAGCCCGCTGCGGGCGTACCGGACGGCTTCCGGTACGCGATCACGGTCGACGGCCGCACGGTGCACTGCGCCGACCCGCGCCTGACGGAGGAGCAGCGCGAACTGGTCCGGCTGGTACTGAAGGAGGGCGCCCGGTCGTAGGGCGGGCGGCGGCACGCTGCGCGGGGCGGGCCGCACGCGGCGCCGTGCGGCATCCCGCGGGGCCGCCGGGGCCGCCCCTGCCGGAGACCCGCCCCGACCGGAGGTCAGAAACCGAGCTTGCGCAGCTGCTTGGGGTCGCGCTGCCAGTCCTTGGCGACCTTCACATGCAGGTCGAGGAAGACCGGCGTGCCGAGCAGCGCCTCGATGTGGCGGCGGGACTTGGTGCCGACCTCCTTGAGCCGGGCGCCCTTGGGGCCGATGATGATGCCCTTCTGGCTGGGCCGCTCGATGTAGATGTTGGCGTGCACGTCCAGCAGCGGCTTGTCCGCAGGACGGTCCTCGCGCGGGAGCATCTCCTCCACCACGACGGCGATGGAGTGCGGCAGCTCGTCCCGCACGCCCTCCAGCGCGGCCTCGCGGATGAGCTCGGCGACCATGACCTGCTCCGGCTCGTCGGTCAGGTCGCCCTCCGGGTAGAGGGCCGGGCCCTCAGGCAGCAGCGGGACGATGAGGTCGGCCAGGAGGGAGACCTGCTTGCCGCCGACGGCGGAGACGGGGATGATCTCGGCCCACTCGATGCCCAGTTCGGCGCCGAGCCGGTCGACGGCCACCAGCTGCTCGGCGAGCTGCTTGGAGTCCACGAGGTCGGTCTTGGTGACGATGGCCACCTTGGGGGTCTTGCGGACCTCGGCCAGTTCCTTGGCGATGTAGCGGTCGCCGGGCCCGAGCTTCTGGTCGGCGGGCAGGCAGAAGCCGATCACGTCGACCTCGGCCCAGGTGGTGCGGACGACGTCGTTGAGCCGCTCGCCGAGCAGGGTGCGGGGCTTGTGCAGACCGGGGGTGTCGACGAGGACGAGCTGCGCGTCGGGGCGGTGCACGATGCCCCGCACCGTGTGCCGGGTGGTCTGCGGCCGGTTGGAGGTGATGGCCACCTTCGTGCCGACCAGAGCGTTGGTCAGGGTGGACTTCCCCGCGTTGGGGCGGCCCACGAAACAGGCGAAGCCGGCCCGGTGGGCGGGGGCGGTGGTCTCGGTGCGAACGCTCATGGCGACCATTGTCCCTGATCCGCCGAGCCCGGCTGACGCCTGAACGGCGGCCGGGGCTCTTCGTGCCCGGTGCGGGGCGGCCCGCGGCGGACGAGGTCGGCGGACCGCGCCGTGGCCTCGGCGCTGACCTGCGTGTTCCGGGCGGGGTTCGCGCCGCGGCACCCCCGGCTGCCACCCGGCCCGGCACGGCGCACACGCCGCGGCCGGCGCGGCTCAGCCCGCGGTGACCGTCGCCCTGACGGCGCCGTCGGGTCCGGCCAGCAGCACGGGGGTGCCGGCGCCGCCCAGGTCGCGCACGGCCGCGCGGTCCGCCTCCGCCACCGCGTCCGCCTCGGACACCACGGCCGCCGCCTCCAGCGACGTGGCGCCACTGGCCACGGCCATGGCGACAGCCGTCTGCAGCGCGCTGAGCGACAGCGACTCCAGCGCGACGGTGCCCGCCACATAGGTGCGGCCCGTCTTGTCGCGGACCGCCGCGCCCTCCGGAACGCCGTTGCGGGCCCGGGTCGATCGGGCGAGAGTGATGATCTTGCGGTCTTCCGGGTGCAGCGCGTCGCTCATGCGGTCAGCGTAGCCGTCGAGGGGGTTCCTCCCGGGACTGGGCATGGCCATGATGCTCGTATGAGGGGGAACCAGGAGGTCGTCCACGAGGCGCGCTTCGGCTTCGACCGCCGGACCGTCGCAGTCCTGGCGGGGGCCGGGCTGTTCACCGCGGTCCTGGTCGTACCGGCCACCGGGATCGCGCCCGTGGTGCGGATCGCGGGGGTCCTGCGCTTCGGATGCGGCGGCCTGGTCATGGCCGCGCGTCACTGACCCGCAAGGTGGCTCTGCGGATCAGCGGCGCCGGGGTGCTTCTCGGCGGATCACCGCTGCGCTACCGGGCCACCACCGCACACGTGCCATGGGGGACACCGCGGCCGTGGTGCTGTGGCGGCAGCGCGTCGCACACGGCCGACGGCTCCTGTGGATCGGGCCGGCCCGCCGCCAGGGGGCTCCGCCGCTGCGGGGCGCCGCACGGGGGCCCATGGCGCGCGCCACGGCCGGAGCGCTGGTCCCCGTGCCGTACGACCTGCTCCTGGCGTCTCGCCGGGTCAACGGCAGGCGACGCCTCGCAGCCGCACTGGAGTAGTTCGCCCCGGCATCCCACTCGTCGACGAGGGCTGATCCGCGCTGCCCCGGCGACAGCGGGGCGGGCGACCGCCACCCGGGGGTACGTGCCGCCTCGTCCCGCCGAACGGCCAGGAACCCGCCGGCCCTACCCGCCCCGCACGGCCCCGTCCGGTTCCGAACCCGCGTCCTCGTCCACGACGGCCCCGACCGGCTCCACGAGGACCGCGCCGATGCGGTTGCGGCGGCCCGACGGGGCCTCGGCGGTGAGCCGCAGCGCGGTCGGCGCGTCCGGGGCCGAGGTGGTCTCGGGCAGCGCGACGACGGCGGAGGCGCCGGGGATGGGCACCCGGCCGAGGGTCTTGGCGAGCAGGCCGCCGACGGTCTCGACGTCCTCGTCGTCGAGGTCCACTCCGTAGAGCTCCCCCAGGTCGCCGAGGTCGAGGCGGGAGGTGACGCGGTAGCGGCCCTCGCCGAGCTCCACGACGGGCGGCAGCTCGCGGTCGTACTCGTCGGTGATCTCGCCGACGATCTCCTCCAGGATGTCCTCGATGGTGACGATGCCGGCCGTGCCGCCGTACTCGTCGATGACGACGGCGACGTGGTTGCGCTCGCGCTGCATCTCGCGCAGCAGGTCGCCGGCGTTCTTGGTGTCGGGGACGAAGAAGGCCGGCCGCATCAGCGAGGACACCGGGTCGGTCTCGGCGTCCCGGTTGATGTGCACCCGGCGGGCGAGGTCCTTGAGGTACACGATGCCCACGATGTCGTCCTCGCTCTCGCCCGTGACCGGGATGCGCGAGAAACCGCTGCGCAGGGCGAGGGTCATCGCCTGGCGGATCGTCTTGAAGCGCTCGATGGAGACCAGCTCGGTGCGCGGCACCATCACCTCGCGCACCAGGGTGTCGCCCAGCTCGAAGACGGAGTGCACCATGCGGCGCTCCTCGTCCTCGATGAGGGACTCGCTCTCGGCGAGGTCCACCAGCGCGCGCAGTTCCGCCTCGGAGGCGAACGGGCCCTGGCGGAAGCCCTTGCCGGGAGTGAGCGCGTTGCCCAGCAGGATCAGCAGCGCCGGGACCGGGCCCATGACCCGGGCCAGCGGCAGCAGCACGTACGCCGCCGCGGTGGCGGTGTTCAGCGGGTGCTGGCGGCCGATGGTGCGGGGCGAGACGCCGACGGCGACGTACGAGACCACGATCATCACGGCGACCGCCACCAGGACCGCCTGCCAGGTGCGCTCGAAGTGGCGGACGCACACGACGGCCACCAGCACCGCCGCCGCCGTCTCGCAGGCCACCCGGACCAGGAGCGCGACGTTGAGGTAGCGGGTCGGGTCCGAGGAGACCGCCAGCAGCTTGTCCGCGCCGCGCCGGCCGGCGCGGACCGCGGCCTCCGCCCGGAAGCGGGAGGTACGGGCGATGCCGGCCTCGGCGCAGGCGGCCAGCCACGCGACGACGACCAGAGAGACGGCGAAGACCACCATCGCGATCAGTGGGTGGTCGTCGGGGCCGGCGACGGGCCCTGGATGCCGCGCTCGGCGCGCCAGCCGTCGAGGATGGCCTTCTGCAGGCCGAACATCTCGGCCTTCTCGTCGGCCTCCTCGTGGTCGTAACCGAGCAGGTGCAGCACCCCGTGGACGGTGAGCAGCTGCAGCTCCTCGTCCATGGAGTGCTTGGTCACGGCCGCGTCGCCCTGCTTCTTGGCCACCTCGGGGCAGAGCACGATGTCCCCCAGCAGGCCCTGCGGGGGCTCCTCGTCCTCCTTCCCGGGACGCAGTTCGTCCATCGGGAAGGACATGACGTCGGTGGGGCCGGGCTCGTCCATCCACTGGATGTGCAGCTGCTCCATGGCGTCGGCGTCGACCGCGATCACCGAGAGCTCGGACAGCGGGTGGATGCGCATGTGCTGCAGGGCGTAGCGGCTGATGTCCAGCACCGCCGCCTCGTCGAAGTCCCAGCCGGATTCGTTGTTGACGTCGATCGCCATAGTGCTTCGGTGGCTACTTTCGGTTGCCGTTGAGGTCGTCGTAGCGCTCGTAGGCGTCCACGATGCGCCCCACCAGCTTATGGCGTACCACATCCGTGCTCGTCAGCCGCGAGAAATGGACGTCCTCGACACCTTCGAGGATGTCCACGACCTGGCGCAGCCCGCTCTTCGTCCCGCCGGGGAGGTCGACCTGCGTGACGTCGCCGGTGATGACGATCTTGGAGTCGAAGCCCAGCCGGGTGAGGAACATCTTCATCTGCTCGGCGCTGGTGTTCTGCGCCTCGTCGAGGATGATGAACGCGTCGTTGAGCGTCCGTCCGCGCATGTACGCCAGCGGGGCGACCTCGATCGTGCCGCTCGCCATGAGGCGGGGGATCGAGTCGGGGTCGACCATGTCGTGCAGCGCGTCGTACAGCGGGCGCAGATAAGGGTCGATCTTCTCGTAGAGCGTGCCCGGCAGGAAGCCGAGCCGCTCGCCCGCCTCGACGGCGGGGCGGGTCAGGATGATCCGGTTGACCTGCTTGGACTGCAGGGCCTGGACGGCCTTGGCCATGGCCAGGTAGGTCTTGCCCGTGCCGGCCGGACCGATGCCGAAGACGATCGTGTGCTTGTCGATCGCGTCGACGTAGCGCTTCTGGTTGAGGGTCTTGGGGCGGATCGTGCGCCCACGGCTGGACAGGATGTTCTGGGTGAGCACCTGCGAGGGGGTCTCCTCCAGGCCGTCGCTTCCGCTGTCCTGGCGGAGCATGGCGATCGACCGCTCCACTGCGTCCTCCGTCATCGGCTGGCCTGTGCGCAGGACCAGCATCATCTCGTCGAAAAGGCGCTGGACCAGCGCGACGTCGGCGGAGGCGCCGCTCGCGCTGATCTCATTGCCTCTTACATGGATGTCGACGGCCGGGAACGCTCGCTCTATCACGCGCAGGAGCGAGTCACCGGACCCCAGGACGGTCACCATGGGGTGCTTCGCCGGTACGACGAAGTGGGCGCTCGCCTGCGGTTGCTGCGTTGTCGGTGTCTGAGTCATGGGCCAGGCTCGACGGCCTGCTCATCCCGCCTTCTGCTGTTCGACATGCCATAGGGCTTGGGGTTCAAGAGTACGTCGGTGGGGCGGGGGTGCCGAGAGGTTTTGCACCGCCTGGGACCCCGGGTGGAGCGGCCGAGGACGGGGCTCGGCGCGGCGGGAGCCGGGTATCCGCCCCTGGGGCCCCGACCTGTGCCGCCGACGCGCCGCCGGCCACCGCAACAGCATGCGTTTCGCACGCAAACATGCGAAACGCATGCCACCATGCCGTCATGGCGAACATCCAGATCAAGGACGTCCCCGACGACGTGCACCGCACCCTCAAGCACCGCGCGATCGAGGCCCACCAGTCCCTGAACGAGTACCTGCGCCAGAGGCTGATCGAACAGGCGAGAACGCCGACGGTCGACGACATACTGGCCGGAGCCCGGAAGTCGGCCACCGCCGACTACACCGTCGAGGACCTGCTGGAACACCTCGATGAGGGGCGCCACCAGTGATCGTCGTCGACGCTTCCGCAGTCGTCCTGGCCCTCACCCACGCCGGTCCGCTGGGCGAACTCGCGCGCAGACGGCTGGCCGGCGAGACCCTCCACGCGCCGGCCCTCATCGAGTTCGAGGCGGCCCGCGCGATCCGCGGCCTGTCACTCGGAGGCAAGCTCGAGCAGACGGCGGCGCAGACGGCGATCACCCTTCTGTCCGCCCTGCCGATCCACCGCATGCCGGGATACGCCCTGCTCGACCGCGTCTGGGAACTGCGCGACAACCTGTCCGCGTACGACGCCTCCTACGCGGCGCTCGCCGAACACCTGGGGTGCGCGCTGGTCACGGGAGACGCCCGGATCGAGCGCGCGAAGGCGGTCCGCTGCCCTGTGGACGTGATCGCCTGACCCCGCTCACGCGGGCGCCTCAGCCCAGCGGCGGGGGCCGGAAGCCGATCGTCGGCACCGCGCGGCGCAGCGGCCAGCGGCGGGTGCCCGTGGGGAGCAGGTCGTCCAGGAAGGCGTAGCGGCGCAGCGCCGTGCGGTCCTGGTCGTCGTAGGCCTTGGCGTGCTGCCACCAGGCCGCGATCTCGATCCAGCCGGGCGCCGAGAGCGAACCGCCGAACTCCTGCACTGACAGTGCGGCGGTGAGGCAGGCGAAGGCCAGCCGGTCGGCGAGCGGCCAGGCGGCCAGGGAACCGGTCAGGAAGCCCGCGACGAAGACGTCCCCGGCGCCCGTGGGGTCCAGGGCCTCCACCGCGAGGCCGGGGACCTCGGCGGTCTGCCCGCTGCCGGAGTCCACCGCGTACGCGCCCTCCGCGCCGAGGGTGACCACCGCCATGGGCACGAGGTCGGCCAGCTTGCGGGCGGCGGCCCGGGGGCACTCGGTGCGGGTGTAGCGCATGGCCTCGGCGGCGTTCGGCAGGAACGCCTCGCAGTGCGCCAGGTCGGCGAGGTCGGCGAGGTCCCAGCGGCCGCTGTCGTCCCAGCCGACGTCGGCGAAGATACGGCAGCCCCGCTCGGCGGCGGTGCCGATCCACTCCTGCCGCGGGGCGCCGGGCACCAGGGACGCCACGCACGCCCGGCTCGGCGGCGGGCAGGCCGGCGCGGGCTCCTCGGGCGGCGGTGCCTCGTGGCCGTGGCTGACCATGGTGCGTTCGCCCTCGTACGCCATGGAGACCGTGACCGGCGAGTGCCAGCCGGGGATCTTGCGGGACAGCGCCAGTTCGATGCCCTCACCGTCGGCGAGGGCGTCCCAGCAGTAGTCCCCGTAGACGTCGTCGCCGAAGGCGGCCGCGAGCGAGGTGCGCAGGCCCAGCCGGGCGAGGGCGGTGGCCATGTTGGCCACGCCGCCGGGAGACGATCCCATGCCGCGCGCCCAGGACTCGGTGCCGCGCACGGGCGCGCTGTCGAGACCGGTGAAGATGATGTCCAGGAAGACCGTGCCGGTCAGGTACACATCGGTCTCCGGGTCGTCCGGCCCGCGCAACCCCGCGAGCGGATCGAGGACGGGCTGGTCTTTCACCCACGCTCCTCCCGGCTGGGTCTGATTCCGATTGATCGTACGGGTACGGGGGTTCCGGGACCGGCGTGTTCCCCCTGCGACGACACGGACGGGGCCGCGGAGCCGCGGACGTCGGGGAGCCTGCCCCGAAAAGGCGCGGCCACATCCGGCGACCGGCCGTGGACGACGCGGCCCGGCTCCCCCTCCCACGGACGGGCTCGGCGCCGAGCCGGCGACGCCGCGGACGCCGGCCGGACGCGGTGCGGCCGGGCCGCCGCGCGCGGCGGCATGCCAAAGCTTTGCCCGTCCTTTCCGCACGTGGCGACCTGGGCTGATCAGCCTTCGAGCGGCGATCCGGGCATCATCGCGCGTAGACGTCCCTTGACCAGCGCGATCAGGGGCACCTAGCGTCACCGCGTCAACGAGCCCCGCTGAGCCGGGCGGCCCGGAACGCGTGGGCCCCGGCCGCGCGTGCCCTCCGGCCGGATCGTAAGGAGCCACCCCATGCCCGCAGCCAAACCGTCCGCGTTCACCCGCGGGCGCCGCCGCACCATCGCCGCCGCCGTCGCGGCCGTGGCGGCGGCCGCCACCCTGTACGGGGTCGGCGCGGCGACCGCGGACACCTCCGCGCCCCGCAGCGACAAGCAGATCCCCAACCTGACCCACGTGGTCGACGACATCAAGGCGTACTACGGCGACACCGTCGACGCCTCCGGCGAGCACCAGGCCTCCGCCGACAGCAACTACGCCAAGCAGGTCGCCGGCGTGGAGAAGAAGGCCCAGGACTACCTGCGGGGCGCCCTCGCCACGTCCGCCCACCACCGCCACGGCAAGCCGGCGATCGTCCTGGACGTCGACGACACGTCCCTGCTGACGTACAACTACGAGCTGGAGGTCGGCTTCAACTACACGCCCGCCTCCAACGACGCGTACATCCAGAACAAGGACATGGCCCCGGTCTTCGGCATGCCCGCGCTGGCCAACTGGGCCGCCAAGCAGGATGTGACGGTCTTCTGGGTCACCGGCCGCCCCGAGTCCCAGCGCGCCGCGAGCGTCCGCAACCTGAAGACCGCCGGCTACACCTCCGTCGCCGACCCGGCCCACTTCTTCCTGAAGAACAAGGTCGCGACCGACTACCTGCCGTGCTCCGCGCCGACGTACACCTGCTCCACCGTCGACTTCAAGGCGGGCACCCGGGCGCACATCGAGGCGGAGGGGTACGACATCGTCGCCAACTTCGGCGACCAGTACAGCGACCTGAGCGGCGGTCACGCCGACAGGTCGTTCAAGCTCCCCAACCCGATGTACTACGTGCCCTGACCCGCGGCGGACCGCCTTCCCGCGGCGCCCGTCCCCCCGCGCGGGGGGCGGGGGCCGCGGCGGCGCGCGCGGGCCGACCGCAGGCCCCGGACGAGCGACCACAGCACCAGCCCGGCGACCACGGGCCCGCCGAACATGATCGCGAGCCCCGCGCCGACGTTGGCCCCGACGACCCCGGCCGTCACCGTTCGCCAGATCGCGCCGGTCAGCGCTCCGGCCGCGACCAGCGGCCCGGTCACCGCCCACCACCGGCCGTCGGGGCGGTCCGGCTGCCCGGGACGCGACGCCCGGCCCAGCACCAGCGCCGCGCCGGCGGCCAGCGCGGCCGCGACCGCGCCGATCGCGGTCTCCGCCTCTTCCGGGACGGCGAAGGGCCGCACCAGGTAGTCCAATTCGGCGGGCTCGAAGCCGGTGGCGTCCTGCCGGCCCATGAGACCCCAGGTGGCGACGGGTGTGGCCACGACCAGCGTCACGGCCGCGGCGGTGCGTATCGGATGCCTTCCCATGCCCCCATGCTCCACCCGCGCGCCACGGCCCGCATGAGTGCGCGTACTCGGACGCGCGGCGCGCCCCACTCAGAACACGTGGGCGTCCACCTCGGCGAGACAGCGGGCGCGCAGTTCCTCCTCGTCGTCGAGGAAGGCGGCCAGGAAGGAGTTGCGGGCGAGCCCGCGCAGGGCGTCCTCGCCGAACGGTAGCGCCGCGGCCACGGCGTCGCAGGTGCCGCCGGCGTAGCTGCCGAAGCAGGCGGGGTCGTCGGAGTTCAGGGTGACGAGCAGCCCCGCGTCGAGCATGGCGGGCAGCGGGTGTGGCCGGCGAGGTGTCCACGCAGCGCAGCCGCACGTTGGACAGCGGGCAGACGGTCAGCGGCACCTGGTCGCGGACCAGCCGGGCAACCAACTCCGGGTCCTCCATGCTGCGGATGCCGTGATCGATCCGGTCGGCGCCCAGCACGAGCGCCTCCCGGACATACGCCGGCGGGCCCTCCTCCCCCGCGTGCGCGACCCGGCGCAGTGCCGCCGCGGCGGCGGCCTCGTACACCGCACGGAACGCCCACGGCGGGTGGCCGACCTCGGCGTGACCGCGGCTCCGGCCTCACTCGAGGCTGAGGGCCACCGGGTCGGGCAACGACCGGCCGCCCTCCCGGTCGTCACCTGACAGCCGGACAAGCCCCCGACGAGGACCAGGAAGGAGAAAACGGCAGCACTCCGGGCCCGTGGAACCCGGCGCACCCACGACGTCACGTGACGGCCACCTCGTACGGCTCGAGGACATCACGGGCGAACCGCTGACCAGATCAGCGACCCAATTCCGATGACGAATCGAGGCCAAGCGGGTAACGGGAAGGTCGTGCCATGACTTCAACCCCTACATGGAATCGAACCTCCACCTGCCCCGGGGCGATTCAGGCCGCGAGCGGAAAGGGCAGGATCATTTCGTCTAACCGGTCAGGCGCCGCTGGCGCTTCTTGGATCTGCGGCCCAAAGCTGCCTTGCCGATCGGGGGGTCAACCGGGCCGATTTCGGTCAGCACAGTCTTGGCATGGACACCGTTACGTGAGTTCCCACTGCCCACCTCGGCCGAATCCTGCTTATCGG
>NZ_CBDRBL010000038.1:0-54919 GCF_965342175.1 Actinacidiphila sp. bgisy167 | reverse complement strand
CTAGCCCCGCAGCGGCGGCGCCCCTTCCTCGCACTGGACCTACGCCGGATGAACCGCCTGCTGTCGCTCGACCCCGTCTCGCGGACCGCGATCCTCCAACCGGGGCTGCGCGCTCCCGAGGCCGAGGCGCTCCTGGCGGAACAGGGCTTCACGCTCGGCCACTTCCCCCAGTCCTACGAGTGGGCCACCATCGGCGGATTCGCCGCCGCCCGCTCCAGCGGCCAGGCGTCCGCCGGCTACGGGCGCTTCGACGAGATGGTGCTGGGCCTGACCGTCGCCACCCCGCGGGGCACCCTCGACGCCGGCCGGGCCCCGCGTTCCGCGGCCGGCCCCGACCTGCGGCAGCTGGTCCTCGGCTCCGAGGGCGCGCTCGGCGTCATCACGTCCGTGACGGTGCGGATCCGCCCCGTTCCCCAGGCCAAGGTCTACGAGGGCTGGCGCTTCGCCTCCTTCGCCGAGGGCGCCGCGGCCCTGCGCCGGCTCGCCCAGGACGGGCCCCGCCCCACGGTGCTTCGCCTGTCGGACGAGACCGAGACGATGGTCGGCCTCGCCCAGCCCGACGCCATCGGCGCGGGAGGGTCCGCGCCCGCCGGATGCACGGCGATCGCCGGCTACGAGGGCACCGCGCAGGACACCGCGTCGCGCCGGGGACAGGCCGCGGCCGTCCTGCGCGCCTGCGGCGGCGCGTACCTGGGCGAGGAGCCCGGCGAACGCTGGGCGCGCGGCCGGTTCTCCGCCCCGTACCTCCGGGACGCGCTCCTCGACGCGGGCGCCTTCGCCGAGACCGTCGAGACCGCCGCCTTCTGGTCCCGGATCCCGGAGCTGTACGACGCCGTGCGTGAGGCGCTCACCGGCACCCTGTCCGCGGCCGGCACCCCGCCGCTGGTGATGTGCCACATCTCGCACGTCTATGAGAACGGCGCTTCGCTCTACTTCACCGTCGTCTCCGCGCAGGGCGAGGACCCCGTGGCGCACTGGACCCCCGCCAAGGAGGCCGCCAACGACGCCATCCTCTCCGCGGGCGGCACCATCAGCCACCACCACGGCGTGGGCACGGACCACCGCGACTGGTACGTCCGGGAAGCGGGGCCGCTCGGCGTGGAGGCCCTGCGCGCCGTCAAGGACGCGCTCGACCCCGACGGGCTGCTCAATCCCGGCATCCTGCTGCCCGTCCCCTGACCCTGCTGGCGGCCCGGGCACGGGCGCTCGCGTGCCGTCGGCCCGCCATCACCGCACGTCGCCCTAGCCGCCGGCCCCCCCGGGTGCGTTTCCGGGTCGCCGCAGCGACGCCGTAGCATCCGCTGAGGAGCGACGACATGGGAAGGGACGCGATGGAACCGGACGTGACCGTGGCAGCACGCACGGAGGACGTGGCGCTCACCCGCGCCGCGCAGGCCGGTGACGTCACGGCGCTCGGCCTGCTCCTGGGGCGGCACCAGGCGGGAATGCGGGCCGTCGCTCTGAGCATCCTGGGCCCGGGGCCCGATGTGGACGACGTGCTGCAGGACGCCGCGCTCACGGCGCTGCGCCGCATCGGCGACCTGCGCGACCCCGCGGCGGTCGGGCCGTGGCTGCGCATGGTCGTCCGCAACGGCGCGCGCTCCCTGCTGCGCGGTACGGTCGCCGCCGCGCCGGTCGACGACCTCGTCCTGCGCGCGGCCGACTCCGGTCCCGAGCGATGGCTGGAGCGCACCGCGCTGCGGGACTGGATCTGGGAGGCCATCGAGCAGCTCTCCCCGGCCCTGCGGCTGCCGCTCGTGCTACGGCACTTCACCACCGGCGTCAGCTCGTACGACCAGATCGCCTCCGCCTGCGGGCTTCCCGTCGGCACGGTCCGCAGCCGGCTCAGCCAGGCTCGCGCCAAGCTCACCCAGGCTCTCGCCGACACCGCGGAGAGCGCCCACGACGACACCGCCCGGCGTACCCGCGCCAGCGCGGCCGAGGCCCACGAGACACTGGCCGCGGCCGAGAGCGGCCACTTCGCCGAACTGCTGCGCGAGCGCTGGTCACCCGAGGTCGCCCTGCTGCGTGGCAAGCAGCGGGTGGGTGGCCGGAACTTCCTGATCCGCGGCATGGAGTGCGACCTGGCCGACGGCGTCCGCCAGCGGCTCGCCCACGCCGTCGCCGGGCAGTCGCTCGCCATCTGGGAGATGGACATCGTCAATCCCCCGGACAACCCCGACCACTGCCCGCCCACCGTCGCCTGGCTGATGACCCATGACGCGACGGGACGGGTCGAGCACCTGCGCCTGCACCACCCCCGCCCCGTGCCCGTCCCCGACGTCGCGGCCGCCTGAGCGGAACGGGGCGGGCCGGGGTGGGCTGACCGGGGACGGGGGTGGCCGCGGCTCAGCGGTGGAAGCGGATGTAGCCGTTGCCGTCCGCGTCCGAGCCGCGCTTGGTGTAGGCGTGGACGTCGGCGCGGCTGCCCGAGGGCTTGTAGAGGTAGATCGTGTCGCGGTCGTTGTTCCACAGGAAGTTGCAGTTGTCGCGGTAGACCACGTTGTTCTTGTCGGAGTCCGTGCCGTGGCCGCCGCGGAGCTTCACGTAGTCGCCGGGCTGGAGGTAGTGGTTCGCGGTGAAGCGGAAGCGGTTGCCGGTGGCGTCCTTGACGACGTAGCCCTTGAGGTTGACCGTGGCCGAGGCGGAGTAGTTCCTGATCGTCAGGTACTCGGCGCGGGTGTTGCCGGAGGAGCAGCTGTTGGAGTCGCGCCCGGGGGCGTCGTACTGCGCCCCGAGGACTTTGAGAGCCGAGCTGTACTCGGCGGCGTGCGCCTGGGTCGGTATGAGAACGGCGGTGGCGCAGGCCGCGGCGAACGCGGCCACGCCGATACGGGCGTGCTGGGACATGGGTATCCCCCCTGTTGGGACAGAGCCGGGCGCGTCACGCGCGCGGCGGAAGCAGGACCCTACATCAGGAGCCCGGCCGCGGGGCCGTCGGCTCTCGAACCGGCTCGTCAGAGCCGTCGTCGGACGTCGTGGGCCTGTGGCCCGTCCACTCCGTTCGCGCGTGAACGGCGCGCGCGGAGCGGGCGGAGGACGCGTGGCGGGTGCGCCGACCGCCCGTCGTGCCGGGAACGCGGACCCCTCGTCGACGCCTTACGAGGTGTCACATCACGCCAGGGCGACGGACGTCGGACGTGACGGGACGTGTCGGGACGTGACCTATGGGACGCGGTCGTTCCCCGTAGGTTCCGCACCGCGCAAGGGCGTGCCCCACAGGGCGGGGTGCTGCCAGGATGTGCGCATGAGCGAGAAGGCACAGGGGCGCGACGAACTGCTGGCGGCCGCGGTGGGGTTGCGTCAGCGCGGGGACGCGGAGGCGGCGAGGGAGCGGCTGGTCGCCGCGGTGGAACGGTTCCCCGGGGACGCGGAGGTGGCCTACCAGGCGGCGTGGGCACACGACGTGCTGGGCCTGGAGGCCGAGGCGGTGCCCTACTACGAGCAGGCCCTGCGCGGCACGGGGCTGTCGGAGGACGACCGGCGCGGCGCGCTACTGGGCCTGGGCAGCACCTACCGGGTCCTGGGCCGGTACGACGAGGCGGTGCGGCTGCTGCGTGCGGCCGTCATGGACTTCCCCGGCGACGGCGCGCTGCGGACCTTCCTGGCGATGGCCCTGTACAACACCGGCGGACACCGGGAGGCCATGCGGATCCTGCTGACGCTGCTGGCCGACAGCAGCTCCGACCCGGACATCGCACGCTACCGGCGGGCCGTGGCCTCCTACGCGGAGGACCTCGACGCCACCGTGTGACCTGGTGACCTGGCCGCGCGGGGCGCGTGCCCGCTCGCGTGGGCACCGCGCCCGCCGCCCGGGTCCGAACCACCGTCCGCCGGGCGGCACTTCGGATGCCGGAGCGAGAGCGGGCCGGGCGGCGAAGCCCGCCGCGCACATGCATGCGCCGTCCCGCGAGCGCCGGGTGCCGCCGGATCCACGACGGCACCGTCCGTGCCGCCGCGTCCCCCCCCGGTGGGACGCGGCGGAGCCTCAGCGGCGCAGGAGACGGCGGCTGACGACGGCGCAGATACCGATGAGCACCGCGGCGAAACCGAGGAGCGCCAGCCGCTGCGAGACGTACAGCGTGCCCACGCCGAGCCTGAGGACGGGCACCGACAGGCCGATGTACGCGGTCAGGAAGAGCCGTCGAAGGAGCCTGCCCGGCGAGGTCCTCCCGGGCATGTCACGCCGTGGCGTCCGCCTCCCGTGCGGCGCCTTCCCCGGGGTGCCGCCGCGTGGCGCCGCTCCCGGCCGGACGGTCCATCTCGCGCCATTCCGGCCGCAGTCCCGCCAGGCTGGTGATCAGTAGGTACACGGCCCCGCAGGCGAGCAGCACCGGCACGAGCCCGGCGGACGCCACCGCGGCCCCGGCGGCCAACCCGCCGAGTGGGATGCCCGCCCAGGCCAACGAGTCGCCGAGGGCGCCCACCCGGCCCAGCATCCGGCGCGGCACCCGCTCGAGAAGGACCGCTCCCAGCACGGGGTTGAGGAAGCCCGAGCCGAAACCGCTGACGGCGAAGACGGCCAGCACCGCTCCCAACGGGACGTCGAGGGTGAGGATCAGGAACCTCGGCGCTCCCGCCAGCAGGAAGCCGATCAGGAACACCGCCCGGCGTCGCAGGCGGTGAGCGGCCATCGCGGCGATCAGGCTCCCGGCCACCGCGGCGGCCCCCATCACGCTGCCGGTGAGGCCGATCACGGCCGGCCCGTTGCCGGACTCCTTCGCCCAGACGGGCCTGAGGACCGTCGTGAACGCCGCGTCCAGCAGGTTGGTGACGCTCACCATGGCGATGACGACGAGCAGCAGCGGCTCGCCCCGCAGAAAGGCGAAGCCCGCGCCGAAGCGTTTCCAGTAGCCCTCGTCCTCCCCTCCAGGGTGCGGCGACGCGCACTCGGCCGGACCCGCCGCACGGCGGGGGAGCGCCAGCGCGATGATCAGCGAACCGAAGGCGAAGCTGCCCGCGGTGACGACGAGCCCCGTCAAGGGGCCGAGCAGCGCCACGAGGGAACCGCCGACCGCCGGGCCCACGGTGGAGGCCAGTCGCTCCGTCGCGCCCGACAGGCCGGCGGCCCGCTCCAGCCGGACCCCGGCGCGTTCGGCGGCTTCCGGGACCATGACCTCCTTGGCAAGGTCCCCGGGTCCGCGGGTGGCGCCGATCACCGCGACCAGGGCCAGCAGGAGCGGAAAGGACAGCAGGTCCGCGGCATGGAGCAGGACGACGGCGGCGGCCGCGGTCGCGCTGGTGAGGTCCGTGGTCCAGGAGACGGCCCGGGAGCCGACCCGGTCCACCAGTGGTCCGGCCAGCGCCTTGACCACCACGTAGGGGAACATTTCGCAGAAGGCGACGAGCCCGGTCCGGGTGGCGCTGCCGGTCGTGACGAGCACGAACCAGGGCAGGGCGACCGCCGACACCGCCGTGCCGCTCAGCGAAACGGCCATCGCAGCCAGCACTCCGACCAGAGGCCGCAAGGACCGCCGACCGGATATGCCTGGCGTGTCCGGGGCACTCAGGGGCCGCTCCTTCACGAAGTCCCCGTTCCTGACCCCGTCTCAGGACCGGTGTGCCGCTCCGGCGCCGCGGGTGCGTCCGGTTCCGGCAGGAGCTGGGTGATGACGCCGACCCGCTCGGCCCTCGCAGGGGCATCCGCCGCGGCCTCGGGAGTGTCCCTCCGGTACCGGGCGAGGACGGCTCGCAACTCCAGCCCCAGGGCGACGGCCTCCTCGGGCGTGAGCCGCAGGGCCCAGTCGCTCAGGTCGAAGGCGTCCCGCCACACGCGGGGCATCGTCTGCAGCTCGTTCAGCGTCTGCTGGGTGCGCACGGTGTACGTGGCGGCCACGGACTGCAGGAAGGCCAGGGTGGCCTCGGGCTCTCGATCGACCAGCTCCCGGTCGTTGAGTCGTGTCGTCTGGTGCACCGCTCGCCACCAGCGCTCGCGCGCGTTGCCGCGCTCCGCGTCCTCCTCGACGAAACCGGCCGCGCCGAGTTGGCGCAGGTGATAGCTGGCGGTGCCGGAATTCACGCCCAGCCGTTCGGCGAGGCGGGTGGCCGTGGACGGGCCGTACTTCCTCAGCAGTCCGATGAGCTGGACACGCACCGGATGCGCCATGGCGCGCAGCCCCTTGGCGTCCAGGACGACCGAGTCGTCCTCAACCGGGCCTTCCCGTCTGTTCGTTGAGTCGGTCACACCGCACAGGCTAGACCGCGAAGAAGTGTTTGCAAAGAGATCTTTGCAAACACTTCTTCGCGGTCCCTCCGCGCGGATGGCGCCTTAGTTGCTGCTAACATGCAAGTGAAGGTAGTCGACCCTGGCACAACCGCGCGGAGGTGGTCGAGATGGTGAGCCGCATCCGGCTGGAAGACCGTGAGTGCCCGCTGTCGACGACGGTCGGGCACGTCGGCGAATGGTGGACGCTGCTCATCCTGCACGACGCGTTCGACGGATACACCCGCTTCGACCAGTTCCAGGAGAACCTCGGCATCTCGTCGAGCATGCTGACCACCCGCCTCAAGACCCTGGTCGCGGACGGGCTGCTGGAACGGCGGCCGTACCAGACCAACCCGACCCGCTACGAGTACCTCCTCACGGACCTCGGCCGCTCACTGCGCCCGGTGATCGTCGCCCTGGCGGCGTGGGGCAACTCCCGCCTCGCGCCGCATGAGCGCAGCATGATCCTGGTCGACGCGAAAACGGGCGAGGAGGTCGAGCCGGTCGTGGTCGACGCCGCGACGGGCCGGCGGCTCGACGACGGCGAGGCCTTCGTCTACGCGGCGGGCCCGGCCGCGAGCGAACTCATGCGCGCCCGCTACGCCGGCCGCGACAGCGGCTGACCCGAGACGAGCAACCGGAGGCAAGCTCCCGTGCCCACTGCGGACGAACTACTCGGCCATGCCGCCGTCGCCGCGCTCGCCGACTGCCTGGACACGGCCGGCGCGGCACGGATGGCCGCCGCCGTGCGCGACGCCCTGCCGGCGCTCGACGGCCTGGCGCTGCGCGAGCGCAGCGACCTCGTGCGCGACGCGATGCTCGCATCCGGCCCGCCGGAGGCGGCGGCCCTGGAGGCGGTCGTACGGTCAGCGCTGCCCGACCCGCGCTTCACCGGGTGGATGATCTGGCCGGTCACCGAGGCCGTGGCCGTCCTCGCCTCCGGCCCGGCCGCGGGCACGGCCTTCGAGGACGGGCTCCACCTCCTCGCGGACCTGACGCCGCGACTGACCGCCGAGTTCGCCCTCCGCCGCATGCTCAACGCCGACCTCGACCGGGCGCTCGCCGTCGTCAGCGGTTGGACGGCACACCCGGACGAGCATGTGCGCCGCCTCGCCAGCGAGGGGACCCGGCCCCGCCTGCCGTGGGCCGTACGCGTGCCGGCGATCCTCGCCTGGCCCGAGGCGACCCTGCCGATCCTGGACGCGCTCTACCAGGACCCCTCGGAGTACGTGCGCAGATCCGTCGCCAACCACGTCAACGACATCAGCCACGCCCGGGTGGACCTGGCCGTCGAGACGGCCCGGCGGTGGACGGCGGCCCCCGACGCTCACACCCCCCGGCTCGTCCGCCACGCGCTCCGCACCGCCGTCAAGCAGGGCGACCGGGGCGCGCTGGCGCTGCTGGGCTTCGGCCCCGCGACGGAACTGACCGTCGAGGGGCCGTCCGTGCCTCGGCCGGTCGTCGCGGTGGGCGGGGAACTGCGCTTCGCCTTCACGCTGGAGAACCACGGCGACACGCCGCTCCGCCTCGTCGTCGACTACGTCGTGCACTACCGCAAGGCCAATGGCGCCACGTCGCCCAAGGTCTACAAACTGACGACCCGCACCCTGCGGCCGGGGGAGCGGAGCGAGCACACCGGCACACGCTCCTTCAAGCCGATCAGCACCCGGGTCTTCCACCTCGGCGAGCACATCCTCGAACTGCAGGTCAACGGAGAGCCCCGCGGCAAGGTCCGCTTCGACGTCGTCAGCGACGACCCGCGGACCGGGAGCGACGCGTAAGGGGCCGGACGGAAAACCGGATGCGAGTGCCGCGCGGCCGACCCTACGCTGGGCCCGCGTGCGGCGTGAGGCGCGCCGTACCGATCGTCAGCGGATCGGAGACCCACGGGGTATGACCAGTCAACTCTTCGCCGTCTGCTTCAACGCCCCCCGGCCGCCGGACCTGGCGCGGTTCTGGTCCGGGCTCCTGGGTTGGGAATCGGCCGACGGCCCGGACGGCGACGTGGTGATCGCGCCTCCTGACGCCGCCGGATTCCGCATCCGCTTCCGGCCGAGCCAAGAACCGAAGACCGGTCAGAACCGCGCGCACTTCGACCTGACCAGCGCCTCCCCCGAGGAGCAGCAGGAGACGGTGGCCAGGGCGCTGCGGCTCGGCGGGAAGCACATCGACGTGGGCCAACTCCCGGAGGAGGGGCACGTGGTGCTCGCCGATCCGGACGGCAACGAGTTCTGCGTCATCGAGGCGGGCAACGCGTTCCTCGCCGATACCGGCTTCATCGGGGCGCTGGCCTGCGACGGTACGCAGCACGTCGGTTACTTCTGGAGCGAGGCGCTGCGATGGCCGCTTGTCTGGGACCAGGATCAGGAGACCGCGATCCAGGCGCCGGACGGCGGCACGAAGATCACGTGGGGCGGCCCCCCGGTGGCGCCGAAGACGGGCCCGAACAGGCTGCACCTCGAGCTGGTCGTCCCCGCCGACGCCTCCTTCGAGGCGGAGCTCGACCGGCTGGTCTCGCTGGGCGCGTCACACATCGACGCAGCCGAAGGCGACGGCGAGCAGGCACTGATGCTCGACCCCGACGGCAACGAGTTCTCCCTGCGCGGACTCCGGTAGCGGGGTCGCCGTCGCACGGCGGCGCGGTCCGCCGCGGCAGGGTGACGAACGCTGCCGCGGTGTACCGGGAGCGCTGCCACGCCGGTCAGCGGACGACGATCCGGTGCTCACCGGCCGGCACGAGTTCGCCGATGACCGGGGCGCCGGGCACCTCTCCCGCCACCAGCAGGCCCCCCGACGTCTGGGCGTCCGCCAGCAGCAGCCGGGTCAGTTCGTCCGCGCCGCCGAAGTCGGTGTACGGGGCGACCCAGGCGAGGTTGCGGCGGGTGCCGCCGCTGACGTAGCCCTCCGCCGCGGCCTCCCGGGCGCCGTCGAGGTACGGCACCGCCGAGGCGTGCACCACCGCGCTCACCCCGGAGGCCCGAACCAGCTTGTACAGATGGCCCAGGAGCCCGAAACCGGTCACATCGGTCGCGCACACGGCGCCCGCCGCAAGCGCCGCCTCGGCCGCGTCCCGGTTCAGCGTCGTCATGGTCTCCACGGCCTGCGGGAACACCTCGCCGGTCGTCTTGTGGCGGTTGTTGAGCACGCCCAGCCCCAGGGGCTTGGTCAGCGACAGTGGGACACCGGCCCGGCCGGCGTCGTTGCGCAGCAGGCGGTCCGGGTCGGCTGTGCCGGTGACCGCCATGCCGTACTTCGGCTCCGGATCGTCCACGCTGTGCCCGCCCCCCACGACGCAGCCCGCCAGGCCCGCGACGTCCAGCCCCCCGCGCAACACCTCCCGGGCCAGCTCGATCGGCAGGAGATCCCGCGGCCAGCTCAGCAGGTTGACCGCCACGAGGGGAGTGCCGCCCATGGCGTAGACGTCGGAGAGGGCGTTGGCGGCGGCGATCCGGCCCCAGTCGTAGGGATCGTCGACGACCGGGGTGAAGAAGTCGGCGGTGGTCACCACCGCCCGTGCGCCGGGCCCGCACTGCCGGACGACGGCGGCGTCGTCACCGGTCTCCAGACCGACGAGCACCTCGCCCCCGGGTGAGCCCCCCGAGCCCCACGGGATCAGCCCGGCCACCATCTCCTCCAGCTCCCCCGGGGGGATCTTGCAGGCGCAGCCGCCGCCATGGGCGTACTGCGTGAGCCGTACCTCGTCCTGCCGGACGCCGGTCTCCGTCATGATCGCGTGATCCTCTCGGTGAGCACCGCAGTGTGGCGCGTTGACTTGGGTGGAGGGGCGGAGTTCGATGAATGTCCGGCCACGGCAGGGAGACGTCAAGGTGCCTGGTGGCCCTCCCGGTCTTCAAAACCGAGGTGTCCGAGCAACTCGGGCAGGCGGGTTCGATTCCCGTCCGTCTCCGCCGGCCGGGCCGGTGCCGTGTCTCACCGCGCCGCGCCCGCGTCCCTCGTCCCCTGGAGCGGCGCAGCGGCGCAGGGCGCCGTCCAGGCGTACGGTCCGGCCCGTCCGGTCGAGATGCTCCAGCAGCGGGATGCAGACCCGCCGGGTGGTGTCCAGCGCCCGCCGCGCCTGGCTCGCGGTGAACGGCTGCTCCAGCCGGGCCAGCAGCGCCGCCGCCCGCGCGTCCGCGCCCGGCAGCAGCACGATGCCCTCGCCGATCCGCAGCAGCGCGCCCGCCGCCTCGGCCGCCGCGAGCAGCTTCGGCGTCAGCCCCAGCCGCTCCAGCCGCTCGGCCTCCGGTGCCCGGAACGGGGCGCGTGCCAGGTCGGCGCGGACCTCTTCGACGGCGGATTGCGCCGCGGGCGGCAGCGTCGGGCGCGCACGGCTCCCATAGAGCCTGCCGTCCCCCTGCCGCAGTTCCGGCGCGCCCCCGGCCAGCGCCTCCACCAGCGAGCGGTCCGGCAGCCCGAGCGCCTGGCGGGCCGCCTCCAAGGGCAGGCCCGGCTCCAGGGGGTTGCGCAGGGCGTGCTCCTCGACCGCCTCCCGCAGCCCGTCGCGCAGCGCGGCCCAGCGCTGCGGGTCCGCCAGCCAGTCTCCGGCCACCGGTTCGCTCGGCGGCAGGACGCCCATGGCGAGCAGCTCCGCGCGCCGGACCAGGCCCCGCCGGCGCAGTTCCGCCGCCCCGTCCGCGACGGGACGGGAGCGCAGATCCTGCGCCCGAGCCGCCGACGCGCCGCGACGGGTCAGCGGAGGCGGCCGCACGTCGAGCACAGTGAGACCCGCGGGGACCCGGTGGCGCCCCGGGTCCCGCAGCAGCGCGGTGTCGGCGACCCGCAGGGGCAGCGCCGTGGCCAGCCGCAGGCGCGCGCTGTCGTCACCGAGCGGACGGACGGTCACCGGCACCGCCGCCGAACCGGCGTGCAGCATGAGTTCGCGCGGCAGGTCGCCGGCGGCGTCACCGCGCAGGCGCACGTCGACGAGGTCGGTGGTCAGCCAGCGGTCCGGGGTCAGCAGCGCGTCCCCGCGCCCCAGCGACCCGGCTCCGGGCCCGGTCACGTTGACCGCGACCCGGGCCACCGCGAGGACCTCCTGGCGCGGCTCCTTCAGCGACTCCAGGCCGCGCACGCGCAACGGCCTGCCGTCGCGGGCGAGCCGCAGGTGGTCGCCGACCCGGACGGTGCCCGCGGCGAGCGTCCCGGTGACGACCGTGCCCCGGCCCCGCACCGTGAAGGCGCGGTCGACCCACAGCCGCACGTCCGCCGCCGGATCGGGCGGCGGAGTTGCGCGTGCCAGCCGGACGAGGGTCGCGCGCAGCTCCTCGAGCCCGGCGCCGGTGACGGGGCTGACGGCCACGCACTCCACCTCCCCCAGGGAGGACTCCGCGATGCGGGCCCGGGCCTCCTTCCGCGCCGCGTCGGGGTCGGCCAGGTCGCAGCGCGAGACGGCGAGGACGCCGTGCCGCACCCCGAGGGCGTCCAGGACGGCGAGGTGCTCCTCGGACTGCGGCTGCCAGCCCTGGTCGGCGGCGACCACGAAAAGCACCGCGGGGACCGGGCCGACACCGGCCAGCATGTTGCCCACCAGGCGCTCGTGCCCGGGCACATCCACGAAGGCCATCTCCCCGGCGCCGGGAAGCCGTGTCCACACGAACCCGAGATCCAGGGTCATGCCGCGCCGCCGCTCCTCCGCCCAGCGGTCGGGCTCCATCCCCGTCAGCGCCCGCAGCAGCGCGGACTTGCCGTGGTCGACGTGCCCGGCGGTGGCGACGACGTGCATGTCAGGCCCCCGTACCCGGCAGGATGCCGGCCCGGCGCACACAGACCGCCAGTTCCTCGTCCGCCTCCTCCGGCACGGCCCGCAGATCCAGCAGGCACCGGCCGTCCTCCACACGGGCCAGCACCGCGGGCTCCGCCCGCCGCAGCAGGGCCGCGTACCCCGCGGGCAGGGACACGGCGGCGCTCGGCAGGGTGACGCCTGGCGCGCCGCCGCCGCCGACGACCGCCAGGGTGTCGCGCGCCGTGCTGTCGAAGCCGTGGGCGCGAAGCTCGGCCGCGAGGCGCTCGGCGCGGTCCCGCAGCCGCCCCGAGTCGGCGTGCAGTGCCGCCCGGGTCGGGGTCTCGGGCCCGCGAACGGTCGCCTCCAGCGCCGCGAGGGTCAGCTTGTCCACCCGCAGGGCGCGGGCCAGCGGATGGCGGGCCAGCCGGCGCACCAGATCCGAGCGGCCCAGCACGAGTCCGCACTGCGGCCCGCCCAGCAGCTTGTCGCCGCTCGCGGTGACCAGCGACGCCCCCGCCCGCAGCCAGCCGGAGGCGTCCGGCTCGTCCGGCAGCACCGGGTCCGGGACGAGCAGCCCCGAACCGATGTCGGCCACCACGGGCACACCGAGCCGCGCCAGTTCCGCGACGGGCACGTCCCGGGTGAAGCCGGTGACAAGGAAGTTGGAGGGATGGACCTTCAGGATGAGCCCGGTGTCCGGCCCCACGGCCGCCGCGTAGTCGTCCGGCGTGGACCGGTTGGTCGTCCCCACCTCGCGCAGCCGGGCGCCCGTGGACACCAGCAGATCGGGCAGCCTGAACCCGTCGCCGATCTCCACGAGCTCACCGCGGCTGACGACGATCTCCCGGCCCTGCGCCAGTGCCGTGGCCGCCAGAACCAGGGCCGCGGCCCCGTTGTTGACCACGTGCGCCGCCTCGGCCGCGGGCACCTGCCGCAGCAGCGCGTCCAGCGCGGACCGCCCCCTGCGGGAACGCGCGCCGGTGGCCAGGTCCAGCTCCACGTCCGTGGTCCCGGAGGCGGCGAGCACGGCGTCACGGGCCGCCCGCGACAACGGGGCCCGACCGAGATTGGTGTGCAGCAGCACCCCTGTGGCGTTGAGCACCGGACGCAGCCTGGCGGCGGTCGCCGGGAGCGCCGCGACGGCGATGTCGGCGAGCCCGTCGGCGGGCACCTCGCCGGCACGCGCCCGCTCCTGCACCCCGGCCACCACCTCCTTGACAACGGACCGCCCCAGCCGCTCCGTCGCCGCGGCGAGCCGGGGGTCGGCGAGCAGCGTGTCGGTGCGCGGCACGTGACGGCGCGTGTCGGCGGACGGGGAGGGAACGGTGGAGGTCTGGTCGCGGTCCATCGGCTGCACCTCGCTCTGGCCTGTCTGCGGCCCAGGGTACGGCGGCCCCGGCCGCCGGTCGTGGCTGCGCCGCGCCGGGTCGTGATGTCGTGTGCGGGTGCGTCGTGGTCGGCGGTTGCGGTTTCTGCCACCGACGGCAGGAGGCCCTGCCGCGGCACGCGCAAGAAGACGCCACGGAGCGGCGACCGGATGGCAGCTTCGAACACGTCATCGCCGCGACGCGGGCACAGGGGAAATCGGTCGCAGAAAGTGGTGGGGGGATGAAAGCGGTGGAGAGTCGGTCCCGCGTGATGAATCTTCTTCGAGCGCACGCCCCGCGCGCCGACGGGGTACCCCCGGCAAACGCTCCGCGCCGGCTCAGGCCGCCCCCGCGGCCCGCAACCGGTCCCGCTGCGGCTTGACCACGTACGCGGGGTCCTTCGTCGATACGACACCCGCCTCGAAGGTGCCGAAGCGCTGCAGGGCGCTGCCCGCCAGCAGGGCGAGTCCGCCGGCGGCCGCCGCGGCGCGGCTGCGCCGGGCGAGGGTCAGCGCGGTGAGGGCGCCGCCCAGTGTGAGGTACTCCGACGCCTTGCGCAGCCGGTGCGGGAGGCCGGTGGTGTACGCCTCCGTCACCAGACCCGGCCGGCGGTCGATGAGCCGCGAGGCGACGATCTCGGCTGCCGCGCCTACCACGCCGAGGCGCCGGGCGGGCCCCGCCTCGGCCACGGAGGTCAGGAGCATGCCCAGCCCCGCGCCACTCGCCGCCGCCGACCCGGTGAAGACGAAGGGCAGTTCGCGGCGGGCGTCGTGCCACGCGGGCACGGCCGTCTGCGACAGCAGCACCGCCGTGTACGAGGCGACGCCGGGGGCGAAGAGCGCCGCCGACAGCCCGGCCGGTCGTGCCGCCCCGCGCAGCAGCCTCCCGGGCAGTGTGGCGCGCACGCCCGCGGGCAGCACCTCGGCCGCGGCCGCCAGTGCGCTGCCGGGCCCGTACGCCACGAGGATCCAGGTGCCCACCGACATCGGCGAACTCGGCTTGGCCACCCGGAGCATGTGGTGGAAGCGTTCCGGCCGCCCGAGGTCGGCGACCAGCAGATACATGCTCGCGAGCAGGGCGCCGAAGCCGCCGATCCGGCCTGCCCGGGCCAGCTCGGGGCGCCTGGTAAGGTCCGCGCCGGCCGCGAGCAGGGCGGCCCCGGCGGACAGCCCGCCGGTGAACAGGTACGCCGGGACTTTCCACTCCCACACCGGCGGCTTGAGCACCGGACGCCCGTAGTAGGAGCGGAACGTCGCCTTCGGCACCATGGAGCGCTCGCGGCTCCCGTCGTCGTCGCGACCGTGCCGGCCGGCCCCGTCGCGGGTCACCGCCGCACCCCGCCGACGAAGACGGCGGCGGAAGCCGCCAGCAGCGCCGACGCCGCCACGCCCGCATGCTTCCACATCGACTTCAGGTCGCGGGTCGGCACGACCGGGTCCGGCGGGAACCCGTACACCTCCGGATCGTCCAGCAGCAGGAAGAACGCGCCGTCCCCGCCGACCCCGTCGTCCGGGTCGCGGCCGTAGAGCTGGGCCTCGGTGACGCCCGCCTCGTGCAGCTGCGCCACGCGCTGGTCGGCCCGTTCGCGCAGCTCGTCCAGCGGCCCGAACTGGATGGAGTCCGTGGGGCAGGCCTTGGCGCAGGCCGGTTCCAGGCCGTCGCGGAGCCGGTCGTAGCACATCGTGCACTTCCAGGCCCGGCCGTCGTCGGGACGCCGGTCGATGACGCCGTAGGGGCAGCCGGACACGCAGTAGCCGCAGCCGTTGCAGATGTCGGGCTGAACGACGACCGTGCCGAACTCGGTGCGGAACAGCGCCCCGGTCGGGCATACGTCGAGGCACCCGGCGTGCGTGCAGTGCTTGCACACGTCCGAGGACATCAGCCAGCGGAAGTCGGTGCGGGTCTCGGCGCCCGTCCCGGCACCGGGCAGGTCGAAGGAGGGGAAACCCAGGTCCACCGGTGCCGTGCCGAGGTCGCCGCCGCCGCGTTCGGCGACCTCCAGGGCGTCCGCCACCACCTCGGCCGTCCCCTCCGTGCTGGAGGGGCCGACGGGCAGGCCGGCCAGGCCCGCGTCCTGCCGGCCCAGCGGGCGCTGCTGCTCGACGAAGGCGACGTGCCGCCACGAGCTCGCGCCCAGCATGCCGGTGTTGTCGAAGGACATGCCCAGCAGGTCGATGCCGTCCTCGGGGATGGCGTTCCACTCCTTGCAGGCCACCTCGCACGCCTTGCAGCCGATGCACACGGAGGTGTCGGTGAAGAAGCCCATCCGCGGCGGGTGGTCGCGGTGCCCGGCGTCGCCGGCGGGATCCGCGAGCGGCCCGTAGAAGCTGTTGTCCTGCGTCATGACGGCTCCTCCGGCCGGTCCGGTTCCAGGTGCGCCCGCTCGACGCGGCCGTCGGCCGTCGCTATGCGGGTGCCGGTCTCCGTCGTGATCCCGGCCCTTCGCCGGTAGTCCTCGACGTACTCGAGCAGGGCCGGTCCCCTCGGGCGCCGTCCCGGCCGGACGTCGCAGGTCAGCACCTTGCTCTCCTGGATGAACACATTGGGGTCGGCGACCACGCCGATCAGGTCGTTGACCACGTCGCCCTTGCTGAGCCCGGTCTGGCCCCAGTGGTACGGCATCCAGACCTGGTGGACGACGCGCCCGTCGACACGCAGCGGCGCCATCCGGTCGGTCACCATGACGCGCGCGTCGACCGCCGTCCTGCTGGTGACCACATGGGCCCAGTCCAGGTGGCGCAGCCCGCGCTCCGCCGCCAGCTCCGGCGAGACCTCCACGAACAACTCCGGCTGGAGCTCCGCCAGGTAGGGCAGCTGCCGGCTCATCGCCCCCGCCGTGTGGTGCTCGGTGAGCCGGGCCGCGGTGAACACGTAGGGGAACACCTCGGAGTGCGCCTCGGGCGGCGCGGGGTTGGACGGGTTGTCGGGCCGCCCGTAGACCTTCCGCACCGGGTTGCCCTGCTGGCCGTAGAGCAGGTTGCGCATCGGCGACTCGTGGGGCTCGTAGTGCGTGGGCAGCGGGCCGTCCGCGAGCCCGGCCGGGGCGAACAGCCACCCCTTGCCGTCGCGCATCATGATGAACGCGTCGTCGCCCTCGAGCGCCTCGGCGCCGGACGCCCCCGGCGGGGCCTTGTAGTCCGGCGGCTTGTTCTTCTCGAAGTCGGGGATGTCGTTGCCGGTCCACTCGCCGGCCTCCGCGTCCCACCAGACCAGCTTCTTCCGCTCGCTCCAGGGCCGCCCCTGCGGGTCGGCGGAGGCGCGGTTGTACAGCACACGACGGTTGAGAGGCCAGGTCCAGCCCCACTCGGCGTCGTACGGGCCGGTCTCGAAGCGGGAGGTGCGCCGCCTGGCCTGGTTGGTCTCACCTGCGTAGACGCCGCTGTAGATCCAGCAGCCGCAGGCCGTCGAGCCGTCGGCCCTCAGGTCGAGGTAGCTGTCGACGGTCCGCCCGGTGCGCAGGTCGATGCCGTTGATGCGGCGCAGCACGTCCGACGGAGAGGGCTCGTCGCCCTCGACCTCGTAGTCCCAGGCCAGGTCCAGCACGGGGCGGTCGCGCTCATCGGTCGAGCCGGCCAGCCGCTCCTTGATCCGCAGCCCGAGCTGGTAGAAGAACCACAGCTCGGAGCGCTGGTCCCCGGAGGGTTCGACGGCCTGGTCCCGCCACTGCAGCATCCGCTGCGTCTGCGTGAAGGTGCCGGCCTTCTCCACGTGCGAGGCCGCCGGGAAGAAGAACACCTCCGTGCGGCAGGTCTCCGTGGTGATCTCCCCGGTCTCGATCTCCGGCGCGTCCTTCCAGAACGTGGCGCTCTCGATCATCGCGAGGTCGCGGACGACGAGCCAGTCGAGGTTCGCCATGCCCAGGCGCTGCAGGCGGCCGTGGGCCGAGCCGACCGCGGGGTTCTGGCCGAGCAGGAAGTAGCCGAAGACCTTGCCCCCGTCGACCATGTCCATCACGGTGCGGTAGGTGCCGTGGTCGCCGTCTATCCGCGGCAGGTAGTCGTAGCAGTAGTCGTTCTCCGCCGTCGCGGCGTCGCCCCAGTACTCCTTGAGCAGTGACACCGTGTAGGCGTCGGCGGCCCCCCAGAAGCCCTTCTGCCCGCGCCCGCGGATCCCGTCAAGGTAGGTGGCCAGGTCCTCGTGGGACACGTCCGGCATCGGCAGGTAGCCCGGCAGCAGGTTGAACAGGGTGGGCACGTCGGTGGAGCCTTGGATGCTGGCGTGGCCCCGCAGGGCGAAGATCCCGCCGCCCGGGCGCCCGATGTTGCCCAGCAGCAGCTGGATGATCGACCCGGCCCGGATGAACTGCGCGCCCACCGAGTGCTGGGTCCAGCCGACGCTGTACACCAGCGAGGCGGTGCGCTCCCGGCCCGAGTTCTGCGTCCAGGCCCGGCAGACCTCCAGGAACAGCTCCTGCGGCACGCCGCAGATCCGTTCCACCATCTCGGGGGTGTAGCGCGAGAAGTGCCGCTTGAGCACCTGGAAGACGCAGCGGGGGTGCTCCAGCGTGGGGTCGGACTCGATGCCGCCCGGCGCCCCCTCGATGAAGGGGCCGCCCGCGCCGTGCTGGTAGGGGGCGGACACCTCCTTGTTGTGGTGGCCCGGACGGCCTTCCGCGGGGACGCTCGCGTACGACCAGCTCGACGCGTCGTACGCCGCGGTGTGCGGGTCGTAGCCGCTGAACAGCCCGTCCAGGTCCTCGGTGTCCTGGAACCGCTCGCTCACGAGGAAGGGCGCGTTGGTGTACGCCGCCACGTACTCCCGGAAGTCCAGGTCGTGCGTGAGGATGTGGTTGATCACGCCGCCGAGGAACGCGATGTCGGTACCGGCCCGGATGGTGACGTGCTGGTCCGCGTGCGCGCTCGTGCGCGTGAAGCGGGGGTCGATGTGGTAGACCTTGGCGCCGCGCGCCTTGGCCTCCATGACCCACTGGAACCCGACGGGATGGGCCTCGGCCATGTTGGAGCCCATGATGATGATGCAGTCGGAGTTGACCAGGTCCTGCTGGTAGTCCGTGGCACCGCCACGTCCGAACGAGGCTCCCAGACCGGGAACCGTGGCGGAGTGTCAAATGCGGGCCTGGTTCTCGATCTGCAGGGCGCCGAGCGCGGTGAACAGCTTCTTGATGAGGTAGTTCTCCTCGTTGTCCAGCGTCGCCCCGCCGAGGCTGGCCAGGCCCATGGTGCGGCGCAGGGTCCTGCCCTCGGCGTCGGTGTCCTGCCATCCCTTGCGCCGTGCGTCGAGCACCCGGTCGGCCACCATGTCCATGGCCGCGTCCAGGTCCAGTTCCTGCCACTCGGTGCCGTACGGCGGGCGGTAGAGCACCCGCTGCTCCCGCTGAGGACCGGTGACCAGCTGCTTGCTCGCCGAGCCCTTCGGGCACAACCGGCCGCGCGAGATGGGACTGTCCGGGTTGCCCTCGATCTGGACGACCTTCTCGTCCTTGACGAAGACGCGTTGCGCGCAGCCCACGGCACAGTACGGGCACACCGAGCCGGCCACCCGGTCGGCGCTCTCCGTGCGGGATCCGAGGCCGGCCGAGCGGGCCGACTGCGCGGCCTTGCCCCGGCCCAGTGGGTCCGTCCCCGTGAGCTGCCGGTACACCGGCCAGGCGCCGATCCACCGCTTCATGCCCATCCGCCCGCTCCTTCGTGCGCTTCTCCCCGCGTCCTTTCGACGCTACCGCGCGGACGGCCGCCCGCAAGTCCAGGGCGACGCCGCCCCTCCGCACGGCTTCCTAGCCGGAAGGTGCCGTGGCGGCGCCGGCAGCGGTGGCGAGCAGCCCGGTGGCCAGATCGACGTCGCGGGCCGTGGTCCACCGCCCCACCGACAGCCGCAGGGCGGTCAGGGCACGCTCGTCCTCCAGGCCCATGGCCCGCAGCACGGGCGAGGGCGCGCGGCTGCCGCTGTGGCACGCGGATCCGGTGGATGCCGCGACCCGGGGTACCGCGGCGAGCAGGTCGTGGCCCAGCACGCCGTCGATGCTGACGTTCAGGGTGGTGGGCAGGCGGTGGCGCTCGGACCCGTTGAGGTGGACACGGCCGGGCAGTGCCCGGGACAGGCCCCTGTGCAGCCGGTCGCGGAGTTCCTCGGCTCGCGCGCCGGCGCCGTCGGCGAGGTCCGCCGCCGCGATCTCGGCGGCCGCCCCCAGGGCCACCGCGAGGGCGACGTTCTCCGTGCCGGCCCGCAGCCCGCGCTCCTGCCCGCCGCCGTAGACCAGCGGTTCCAGGCGCAGGCCCGGGCGTACGTACAGCGCGGCCACGCCCTTGGGCGCGTACATCTTGTGCCCCACCACCGTCAGCAGGTCCACGCCGAGCGCGCCCACGTCCAGGGGGATCTTCCCGGCGGCCTGCGCGGCATCGCAGTGGAACAGCACGCCTTGGTCGCGGGCGAGCCGGGCGAGTTCCGCGACGGGCTGCAGGGTGCCGGTCTCGTTGTTGGCGGCCATGACGGAGACCAGCACGGTGTCGGGGGTCAGCGCGGCGGCCAGGACGTCCGGGTCGAGCCGGCCCTCCCGGTCCACCGGCAGGACCGTCACCCGCGCCCCGTGCAGCCGCCGCAGCGCGGCGCAGGTCTCCAGCACCGCCGGGTGCTCGGTGACCTGGGTGATCACCCGTGGGCGGTCGGCTCCGGAGGCGAGCACCGCGCCGCGCACCGCCAGGTTGTTCGCCTCGGATCCGGAGCCGGTGAACACGATGTCCCGCGCCGCCGCCCCGATCAGCGCAGCGACCTGGCGGCGGGCCCGCGCGAGCGCCGCGGCCGGCTCCGCGGCCCAGGCGTGCCCGCTGGAGGGGTTGCCGAAGCCGGTGGTCAGGCAGGGCGCCATCGCCTCGACCACACTGGGGTCGACGGGCGTGGTGGCGTTGTGGTCCAGGTAGACGGTGTCCCTGCCGAGGCCGGGATGCGGCGGCGCCTTCATGAGTCGTTCCTGCCTTCGTGGACGGGGGTCCTTCGTGGACGCGGGCCCCCTCGCGGAGGTGTCCGGAGCGGACGCGACGGGTGCGCCGGTGTGCCCGCCATCAGCCGATCGCCGGCCGGCCGCCGGACACGTCGAGGACGGCGCCGGTGATGTATCCCGCGCGGGCCGAGGCCAGGAAGACGATCGCCTCGACGATCTCCTCGGGCTCGGCGGGCCGGTCCAGGACGGTGGCGCGTGCGACGGACGTGAGCGCCTTCTCACCCATCTTCACGGTGCCGGGGGTGCGGACCGGCCCGCTGGCCACGGCGTTCACGCGTACCCCGCGCGCCCCGAACTCGTCGGCCCACACGCGCGTCATGAGCTCCAGCGCCGCCTTGGAGGCCCCGTAGACGGCGGCCCCCCGCGCGGGAACGCTCGCCGCCAAAGTGCTCAGGTTGACGACCGCCCCGCGGCCGCGCGCGGCCATGCCCGGAACGAGGGCCCCGACCAGCAGCAGGGGCGCCCGGGCGTTGACGGCCATGTGGACGTCGAACATCTCGGCCGTGGAATCGGCGGCGCCCGCGAACCGGTAGATGCCCGCGTTGTTGACCAGGACGTCCACCGCGCCCGCCGCCTCGGCCAGGTGCAGCACGTCACCGGGATCGGACAGGTCGGCGGCGACGAACCGGGCGCGCCCGCCGGTGGCTTCCGCCTCCGCAACGACCCGCGCGCCGCGGTCCGCGTCCCGTCCGTGGACGACGACCTCGGCGCCCAGCGCCGCCAGCCGCAGCGCCGCCCCCCGTCCGATGCCGGCGGTGGCCCCGGTGACGAGGGCGGTGGCTCCGGCGAACTCCTGGAACTCCTGGGGCACGGCTTGCTCCTCGGGGCACGGCGGTGCGATCGGCGGACCGCGCGGTCCTGGTCCGCGCTGGTTGTCTACCGCACGGACCGCCACCCCCGAAGTCGGCTCGCCGCCGCAGCGGCCGTTCGTGGCGGGCCCGTCCGGGGCCTCGTCACGCCGCTTCGCCCCGCCCCTCGGCGCCTCTCTGCCCCGGCCGGCGCCCGGCCCGTCCGCGGCGCCGACGGACGCCATGGGCAGCCGGCGACATCACCCCGAAGCACCTCGCCTTCCGCGAGGTCCTCGCCCGGCACACCACCGTCCCCGACGAGCCCGTGCGAGCCGTCCGAGAAGCCCAGTCCCGGCTCCGGCGGCCCCGAGCGCCGCTCGTCAGGCCTCGCCCACCAGCACCCCCGCGAAGTGCCGGAATTCCGTCCGTTCGCGGTGCATGGCCCACAGGACGCCCGCCAGCGCGGCGGGATCGTGCCGGGGGTGCCCGGCCGCGATGACCCCGGGGACGATCAGCTGCGCGACGTGGATGTCCTCACCCGCCAGCGTGTCGTGCAGCATCCGGGCGTAGGCGCTCTGCGCCGCGTACGCCACGGAGGTCCCGGCGCGGGCGGGCAGCGGCCGCACCGCGCTGCCGCCGCCCACGAAGAGGATGGTGCCCCGCCCGAGGAACCGCATGTCGGGCAGCACCGCGTGGACGGCGGTGACGGCCCCGCACAGGGAGAACCGCAGGGGCCCCGCGAAGTCGGCCGCGGTCGTCTCGAGCAGGGGCCGCATGAAGTCCCGGTGCGGCGCCGGGCTGTACTGCAGCACCTCGATCGGCCCGAGCGCGGACGCGGCGGCGTCCAGCGCGGCGCCGAGGGCGTCCGGGTCCAGGACGTCGGCCGCGAACCCCTGCGCGTGCACGCCGTCCTGGTCCAGCGCGGCCGCCAACGCGTCCAGGCGGTCCTGGTCGCGGGCGACGAGCGCGACGTCGAAACCGTCGCTGCCGAACTGGCGCGCCGAGGCGGCGCCCAACCCGCGCCCCGCGCCGACGATGACCATCGTCGTCATGTCTGTCCTCGTGTTCCGCTGCGGGCGCGCTCAGCGCGGCACGAGCTTGAGCGTCACGGCGCGTGCCGTCCCGCCGGCCGTGGGTTCGGTGCGGTCCGCGCCGCGGCAGGCGGCGTCGCGCCGTTCGTCGACGACCCGGTCGTCGACCTCCGCGAAGTCGACGTCCCGCTCGACCCCTCCGGTGCTGATCCGGCCCTTGCGCCGGGTCCGTGCGGCGCCGAACCATGTGCCGCCGCGTCCGTGGTCGGACCGCACATAGAGGTCGCCACCGTCGCGGAGCACCCAGATCGTGGTGGGCGGGTCCAGGGTGCCCGGATCGCACCGGGGCGCGAGCGACAGCTCGTCGGCGGGCTCGATGCGGTCCAGTTCGTCCTTCGTCCACGTCGTCATCGGCGCGACTCCTCGGCGGTGTCGGGAACCCAGTTTCGTGCGTCCTGCCGCAATGATCGACAATTTCGGCCCCGGGCTGAAGTTCCCTGCGGCCAGACGTGTCCCGACCACCGTCCGCCCGCGCGCCAGGGCCCGCCTCGCACCGGCGAAATGGGGTGGAGCGGACAGCGGCGCCCTCCTTAGGGTCGGGGGATGAGCACACGCACCTTCCGCGTCACCGTCCGCGGTGTCTTCGACGGCCTCACCACCGAGCAGCGCGCCGAACTCCTCGCCGACGCGGCGGAACACGACGTCCTGCGCGCCGCCTTCACCCCCGAGGGCCACCTCACCTACGACATCGCGGCCCGCCCGGCCTTCACCTTCCGCTTCCTCGACTCGGGGGAGGCGGAGGAGGACATCCTCGAGGCGGCCGTACGCGCCGAGACGGCGGCCAGGGCGTGGCTGGACGAACGGGGCTACGGTCACAGGAACCTCAGGTCCCAGGCCGAGGACCTCTCCCAGGCGCCGCTGGGCAAGCGGCAGCGCCGCGCCGCGGCCCGGGGGAACACCTGACGCACGGGCGTCGTCCGATGCCGCGGGGTCGGGGGGTGTCAACTATGGTTGACACCCTCCGAGTCGGCTTCGTCGAGGAGGGCCGGCTGCGGCAGGTCTTCCGGCGCGACGGCCGCTGGTACGACATGTTCACCATGGGCCTCCTGGAGGGCGAGCTCCGCGACTGAGCCGCCGCCCTCGCGGTGGGTCGCCGGCAAGGGCCGCCGGGTGGCTCGGGGGAGGTCCGGGCCGCTGGTCGCGCCGGGTACGGGGCTGACGTAGCCTGGCGGCGTCAGGAGTGATCCGCGGCAGGCGCAGGATCCGGAGCAGGCACAGGGGGTCCGCGTGACCACAGCACCATGTCCCGATCTCGAGCGGGCCCCGGTAGACACCGCGGCCGCGCCCCCGGAGGACGGCTGCGCCGACTGCCTGGCCGCCGGGCACCGCGACTGGGTCCATCTGCGGCTGTGCCTCACCTGCGGCCACATCGGCTGCTGCGACAGCTCCCCGGGGCGGCACGCCACCGCGCACTACGAGGCCACCGCTCACCCCGTGATCCGCTCCTACCAGCCGGGCGAGACCTGGCGCTGGTGCTACGTGCACGAGTCCACGGCCTGAGGCCGGGAGACCGCCTTCCGGGGCCGGGGTCCGACCGTCGTCCCGGGGGCTCGCGTCAGGAAAGGGCGGCGCCAAGCAACGGGTGGAACAGCCGAGTCGTGTGCTGATCGATCGGGCACTCGAGTCCCCAGGGGTGGCCATGACCAGCGGCTGCGACGCTCCTGGCGACTACGTCTCCGCCGAGCAGCTCCGCGGGCGGATCGACACCTCCAAGGTGCATCCGGCGCGGCCACGACGTGTTCCCCGGGCGGCACCACTGGCGGCCGGACGACGTCGACGACACCCGTGCGGACGCCTCCGAGGAGTGCGTCGCGACCCTCGAGGACATCGACGAGACCCGCTACCGGAGCATCGACGACGTCACGGACGCGGACATCGACGTCTTCGTCGCGGCGGCCCGCACGCCCTGGCGCCGCGCCGGCGCCGTCTCCCGGACGACGGAGGGGGCGGCGCCGGGCGTCAGCGCCGGTAGATCGTGATCGAGTGCCCCACCTCGTCGATCGGCTCGCTGCCTGCGATGAGTTCCGCCAGCCGGCCCTCGGCCTTGGCGACCGCGGAGTCCGACACCACGAGCAGCCCGTGGACCCGGTCCTTCGGGACATCGCGCGGGTCGGCGGCGTCGATGCCGTAGTGGGCGGGATCGCCGCTCCCCTTGTAGACCAGCCACACCCGCTCGCCGGGGTGGCGTTCGCGGAGCCGGTCCGCGAGGCGGCCCAGGTCCTGGCCCCAGTCGACGTTCGAGTCGTGCAGGCGCAGATGGGTCTTCGACGTGCCGCCGAAGGCCTCGTTGGAGTACGGCAGGTAGTACGGGAAGGTGCGCAGCGAGCTGACGGCGACGAAGACGGCGAGTGCCGCCGCCGCGGCCGCCCAGCGCCGCCGCAGGGCGGTGGTGCACGCGGCCGTGACCGCCCCGAGCATGGGCAGGAAGATGACGTAGCGGACGCCGAAGTCGCGTGAGCCGGTCATGGCGGCGGCCGTCAGCACGGCGGCCGGGACGAGCAGGTACGGGGCGGCGGGCCGCAGCCTGGGCAGTGCGAGCAGCGCGACGGCGCCGGCGAGCCACAGGGCGAGCATGCCGAGCGGGGTCTTCACCAGCACCGCGGCGGGCAGGTAGTACCACAGCGCCCCGCGGTAGTGGCGGCCGAAGAGGAAGCCCTCGAAGGTCGAGTCCTCGAAGCCGAACTGCACCGCCATCCCGTCCTTGTAAGCCCTGGGCAGCGGGAGCGCGTCGACGGCCGCGGCCCGCAGCCCGCGCAGGGCCGGCAGGGTGTCGGGCGCCGTCCAGCGCAGCCGCGGGTCGACGACCAGATAGGCCGCCCACACCACCGCGACAGCCAGGACCCCGACCCCGCCCGCAGCGACCGCGGCGCGCCGCAGCGACCGTCCCGCGGCGGGCCGCTCCGTGCCCCGCTCCGCGCCGCGCCGGTCCGCGTGCCACACCGACAGCGCGGCCGCGAGCAGCAGGACCGGGACGGCGGGGAGCGTGCTCATCCGCGTGGCGACCGCCGCGCCCAACGCCGACCCTGCGAGCGGCAGATGGAGCCTGGGACGTTTCCGGGCCCGCCACAGCGCCCACGCCGACGTCAGCAGGAAACCGGCTGCCGGGACGTCGAGGGTCGCCAGCGAGCCGTGCGCGATGACGTCGGGTGAGAACGCGTACAGGGCGAGCGCGAGCAGCCCTCCGGGCGCCCCGGTGAGATCCCGCGCGAAGGCGAGCACCACCAGCCCGAACAGCAGCGTCAGCGCGATGACCGGCAGCCGGGCGGCCCGCATGAGCCGCCCGGGATCGTTGCCCTGCGCGTAGAGCACGCTGCGGCCGAGCTCCGTCTGGTCGCCCTCGAAGGACGGGTCGAGACGCGGGTGGGCGAAGGCCAGGCCGCCGGCGATGAGCAGCTTGCCGAGCGGCGGGTGCTCGGGGTTGAAGCGCAGGCTGTGCTCGCGCAGATAGACCGTCGCGGTGCCCACGTACACCGGCTCGTCGATCGTGGGCGTCTGCTGGACCGCGGTCGTCACCATCGCCCACGCCATCTGCGCGAGGAGCGCCAGCACGGCCAGGACGTACAGCGGGCGGCGCAGGGGCGGCGGAGGAGACGGGAAGCGGCGCGCCCGCAGGGCGCCGACGGCCCCGGGCGTCACCGGCTCGGGGGACACCGGTGCGTGCGTCATCGGCGTCACCGGCTCGGGGGACACCGGTGCGGGCGAGGGTTGTCGCCGCGTCACGGTGCGCCCACCCCGCCGCCCGTCCTTGCGGCGCCGCAGCCTCGCGCAGGACTCCTCGCGGCCGGGGCCGCCGGCGCCGCCGGCCGCGCCGCCGACCTCGGCGGCTGGGCTCGGTCTGCCGCACGGGGTGCGTGCCGCGCGCCGTACCGTGGGCGCATGGCAGTCCCGGAACTGATCCGCATCGTCTCCCGCTCCTCACCGATGGCGCTGGCTCAAGTAGAGCGCGTACGCACGGAGCTCGCCGCGCTCCACCCCGGTATCCGGACGGAGGTCGTGCCCGTCACCACTTCCGGTGACCGCTGGATGGGCGACCTCGCCCGGTTGGGGGGCAAGGGCGCGTTCACCAAGGAGGTCGACGCCGCGCTGCTGGAGGGGCGGGCGGACCTGGCCGTCCACTGCGTGAAGGACGTGCCCGCCGACCGGCCGCTGCCCGCCGGGACGGTCTTCGCCGCGTTCCTGAAGCGGGACGACATCCGCGACGCCCTGGTGCACCCCGGCGGACTCACCCTCGACCGGCTCCCGCCCGGCACGCGCGTCGGCACCTCCTCCGTGCGCCGCGTCGCCCAGATCTCGGCAGCGCACCCGCATCTGACGTGTGTTCCGATGCGCGGCAACGCCAACCGCCGTCTGGACAAGCTCGCGGCGGGCGACGCCGACGCGCTGCTCCTGGCCGTGTCCGGGCTGCGGAGGATCGGCAGGACCGACGTCATCAGCGAGGTGCTGCCGGTGGAGACGATGGTGCCGCCCATCGGAGCGGGTGTCCTCGCCCTGCAGTGCCGCGAGGGCGACACCGGGACGATCGACGCCGTGAGCGATCTCGGCGACCCGGCCGCGCATCGGGAGACCACGGCCGAGCGGATGTTCCTCCACGTCCTGCAGGGCCACTGCAACAGCCCGATCGCAGGCTACGCCCACGCCGGACCCGAAGGCAGGCTCTCCCTGCGGGCACGGGTCTTCTCCCCGGACGGCAAGACCGTCCTCGAGGCCCATGAGTGGGCGGGCCCCCTCGACCCCGCCACGCTCGGCACGTCGGTCGCGGTGGCGCTGCTGCGGCAGGGTGCGCGCGAGCTCATCGACAGCATCGGCCACTGAAGCGCGTTGCCGGAGCGGGAACCGGGCGGCGCACCGACCCCGAACCGGGCCGCCCGGGGCAGCGCGGGGAGACTGGGGGTGCCGCTCTCGCCGTCCGCCACCGCCCTGGGAGACCGCATGCCCCGCCGAGACCCCCGTGTGCTCGTCTACACCCGCACCACCGCCTACCGGCACGACTCGATCCCGGACGGAGTCCGGGCCCTTTCCGAACTGGGGGCCGAGCACGGCTTCCGGGTCGACGCCACCGAACGGCCCGAGGACGTCGAGGGGACGCGTCTGCGCCGATACGACGCCGTGGTCTTCCTATCCACCAGCGGGGAGGTGCTCAGCGACGCGGGCCGGACCGCTCTCGTGGCGCACCACGCGGACGGCTCCGGATTCATGGGAGTGCACGCCGCGGCCTGCACCGAGGGCGCCTGGCCCTACTACGGGAAGCTGCTGGGCGCGCGCTTCACCGGGCATCCGCCCCTCCAGGCGGGCACAGTGCTCATCGAGGACACCGCGCATCCGGCCACGGCGCACCTGGGCGCGGCCTGGAAGGTCACCGACGAGTGGTACGACTTCGACCGCAGCCCTCGTCCCGGAGTCCGGGTACTGGCCCGCGCCGACGAGTCCTCGTACACGGGCGGTTCGATGGGGGCCGACCATCCGCTGGTCTGGTGCCACGAGTACGGCGGCGGCCCCGTCTTCTACACGGCGCTGGGCCACTCCGCCCGGGCGTACCACGACGCGGCCTTCCGGGCCCATCTGCTCGGCGGGCTCCGGTCGGTGCTGCCCGAGGGGACCGGCTGAGCCGGTCGGTCAGGAGGTCGCGCGGATGGCCGGGCCCGCGACGCCGACCCCTCTGTCCGCGCCGCCTCCACGGGCCGGCGATCCGGGCGTGGGCCGACGGCCCGGTCTCACAGGCGCCGCAGCACGGCGACGACCTTGCCCAGGATGACCGCCTCCTCGCCGGGTATCGGGTCGTAGGCGGGGTTGTGCGGCATGAGCCAGACCCGGTCGCCCTCGTGCTTGAGCCGCTTGACGGTGGCCTCGCCGTCGATCATCGCGGCCACGATGTCGCCGTGGTCGGCCGCGTCCTGACTGCGCACCGTCACCCAGTCGCCGTCGCAGATCGCGACACCGGTCATGGAGTCGCCCACCACCTTGAGGGCGAACAGCTCGCCCGCGCCGACGATCTGCCGGGGGAGCACGAAGACCTCGTCGACCTGCTCCTCGGCGAGGATCGGCGTGCCGGCCGCGATCCGGCCGACCACGGGTACACGCGCGGACGGCGAGGCGCTCACGGGCGCCGCGCCCGGCTCCGATTCGTGCTGCGCCGGCCAGGAGCACCGCACGCGGTAGGCGCGCGGCCGGTGCGGATCCTGCTCGAGCACGCCCTTGCGCTGCAGCACCGCCAGCTGGTGGGCGACCGAGGACGTACTGGCCAGTCCCACGGCTTCACCGATCTCACGCATCGACGGCGGGAAGCCGCGGGTCTCCACCGAGTTCAGGATCGCCTCGACGATGTGGGACTGACGGTTGGTCAGCCCGTCGGGGCCGGGGTTGTCCGAGCCCTTCGGGCGCCCACGGCGCACTGTCGTAGTGGTGGGCTCCATGCCCCGTCCCTCCCTGTGCGGATCCTGCTGCGATGCGTAACGTTACCCTGATCCATGACGTTTTTGGAACGCGTGTGCGAAGGCGTGGAAAGCGTGTGCATGCCGCGTGTCGCACCGCGCTGTCCCGCACGGCTCCTGCAGTCGCGCACACGATTCCTGCCCGGTCCCCTTGGGGGCCGTGCGTCCGCACGCGGAAGTGCGGCGGGACGCAACGCGGCCTGAGCCCGTGGCCGTCCCCGCTGCCCGTCCCCCGCAGCTGCCCGCACGCGTCACGGCAGGGTGCGCGGCCCCCCGCCGAGGGCTTGGAGCTGCGCTGTGTAGGCTGAATCGGGCAGCCGGGCAGGGTGACGGTGGAGGAAGACGCGGCGATGCGGTCAGCGGACGCGGAGCAGGGGGACTCACTCGACGACGCCGCGGCGGTGTTCACGGCCGTGCGCCCGCGCCTGTTCGGCATCGCGTACCGGATGCTCGGCAGTGCCGCGGAGGCCGAGGACGTCGTCCAGGACGTCTGGCTCCGATGGCAGGGCGCCGACCGCTCCGCCGTGGAGAACCCGACCGCGTTCCTCACCACCGCGACGACCCGGCTGGCGATCAACGTCACCCAGTCCGCCCGCGTCCGGCGCGAGGGCTATGTCGGCCCCTGGCTCCCCGAACCGGTCGACACCCGTTCCGACCCCGCGCTCGGCGCCGAACGCAGCGAGGCGGTGGAGATCGCGCTGCTGCTCCTGCTGGAACGGCTGACGCCCACCGAGCGGGCGGCGTATGTGCTGCGCGAGGCGTTCGACTACCCGTACCGGGAGATCGCCGGAGTGCTCGACCTGAGCGAGCCCAACGCCCGCCAGCTCGTCAGCCGTGCCCGCAAGCACGTAGCCGCCGGGCGGCGCGAGCGGGTGGGGACGCAGGAGCACCGCCGACTGCTGGAGGCGTTCGTCGCGGCCGCCAGGGCGGGAGACATGGCAGGCCTGGAGAAGCTGCTCGCCACGGACGTGGTCAACTACGGCGACGGCGGCGGCGCCGTGCGCAACGCCGCGAAGATCCCCGTGGTCGGCAGCACCAGGGTGGCGAGGTTCATCACCGCCTTCGCGCCGCGCTTCTGGCCCGACACCGAAGTGGCGTGGGTCGAGGCGAACGGGCAGACCGCGGCGCTCGTCGTCCACGCCGGCACGCCGATGGCCCTTCTGGCCATCAGCGCCTCCGAGCAGGGCATCGACCAGCTCATGTGGGTGCTCAACCCGGAGAAGCTGACGGGCTTCAGCTCCCTGGCCGCAGCGGCCTCGTCCGCGCCGCCCGAGTAGCCGAGACCTCGGGCGGGTCGGTCCGTTCGGGTGACCTCGCCGGAGCGTCGCACGGCCGACGCAGGCGGAAGCCGCGCCCGACGGTCTCCCGTGGGCGCGGCCTCCGCTTCTGCGAGGTGCGTGACCGCCGGAACGCCTGCGGGAGGCGCGCGGCCGGTCGTCAGATGAGATGTGCCGGTCTGTGCCGGGGGCGCTCGAGCCGTTACCGGCCGCCGCCACCGCCACCGCCGTGGCCACCGCCGCCGCCACCGCCGTGGCCGCCGCCACCGCCGCCGTGGCCGCCGCCACCGTAGCCGCCGCCATGGCCGCCGCCGTAGCCGCCACCATCATGGCCGTAGCCACCGCCCCAGCCGCCGTAACCGCCCCAGCCGCCGTGGTCGCCCCAGCCGCCGTAACCGCGGTCGTAACCGCCCCAGCCGCCGTAGCCCCCGCCGCCGTAGCCGCCGTAACCCCCGCCGCCGTGGCCACCGCCGCCGCCGTGGCCACCGCCACCGCCGCCGCCGCCGTGTTCGGCATAGCTCACCACTGAGGCCGGTGAGCTCGTCGGCGCAGCGACGGCCGTCGAGGCCGCACCCCCCAGCGCCAGCGCAAGGCCTGCCACTGCGGCGAGGGGCCACTTGGAAACACGCATGAGAACTCTCCTAGCCAGGTCGATTCCTGGTGTGGACGTCAAAGGCACCACGGACCGGGACACCGGCCCGTATCCCCGCGGCCGCGACAGATGACCATGGCGGCCGGGAAAGGTTGTTCGAAATGTTGCCTTTGTCACTATTCGTCCACAACCCCACGCTCCAACCGTCAGGGCGTGACGTCAAGGAACGAGCCGGGTAGTCCGACTACCACGCTCCCGGGGCGTCGGGGGCGCCCTGGCGTCAGGCGCTCGATGCGTCGTCGAAGGGCTCGTCGCTCCACCGGAACCAGGCTCGACCACCCTCGATGTGCAGCAGGAACTCGGGGACGGGGCCGGAAGGCGAGGACAGCGCCACGACCCGGCGCACCTCGTTGTACGCGGCCTCCCACGCCTCCCAGGGCTCGTCCTCCTCGGCCGGAGCGGTCATCGCGACCCGCATCAGGGCGAGCTCGCGCGCGAACAGAGGCTCCACCCGGGCGAAGGCCGGGGCGGGCGCGAACCGCCCCGACAGCCACGGGAAGTCGGCCTCCTCGACCGTGATGCCGCCGACGGGCTCCCCGTCGTGCAGTACCCGCCAGGTCCCGCCCACGAATCCCATCGCGTCTCCATCGGCCTCAGTGACCGGCGGCCGCTGCCTGCTGCGGCTCCTCGTGCAACGCGGAATCTGCCGCGCCCCGGGTGAAGGCGGTGAACGCCACGCGCAGCCCCGCGCGTTCGGGCGAGCAGCAGAACGGTCCCGCGGTGGCCGCGGTGTCGGGGTCGAGCGGTGCCAGCCGCACGAGCCGCCACGGACCGTCGTCACGGCGGGCGCGGATCGTGACGGCGTCGCCGGAACGGCTGGCGCGGACGGTGACGCTGCACCCGGCCCAGTCCGGTACCGGCGCGAGCGACCAGTCCGACACGCCGCGGGTGACGACCGCGCCCAGGTGCGGCACACCGTCGGACATCTCGATCCCGGCCTTGACCCACGTCCGCGCGTCGACCCGGATCATGAGCCCGGCCTGGTCGTACAGCGTGTCGAAGTCCGCGCGGAAGGTCACCTCCATCGACGTCTCCGTGGGGAAGCCGGTGAGCAGGGCGTGCCCGTCGTCCCGGACGAAGCCGTAACCGGTGGTGCGCCAGAAGTCGCTGCGGTCGCGGGTGGTGACCAGCAGTCCCGATCCGTCCGCCTCGGCGTGCTGCGGGGCGTTGAGCCAGGTGGCCTCGTCCCAGTCGATCGGATGCCGCTCGTCCATGGACCGTCCTTCCGTCGGGCGGGCCCCGGACGCGAATGCCGGGGGCCGCCGGTGGCGTGGCGGCCCCAGCGTAGAGCAGCGGCCCGGTGGCGGGACACGGCGTGGGGCAGGCGGAGGAAGGCGGTCACTCCCGCTCGGAGCGGAGGGGCGGCACCCGCGAAGTCCCGGGTTCGGGTCCGCTGGACAGCGCGGACAACCCTTCGACCGCTCGCGATTCGTACCTCCCGATGTCCGTCGGCTCGCGCCGGACGGTGATCAGAGCCGCGTCGTCGCCGAGCTGCCCGCCGCAGTAGGCGAGGAGGTCGTCGTGCACGTGCCCCACGAGCCCCTTCGGGTCGGCGGGGCCCGCCCAGGACGCCACGCGCTCGGCGAGCGGGTAGAAGCGGCCGGCGGCGTCACGGGCCTCGGTGACACCGTCGGTGTAGAGCAGCAGGACGTCGCCGGGTGCGAAGGGGAAGATGTCCACGCCCGGGTGGGAGGGCTGCAGCAGCCCCAAGCCGATGGGAGGTGCGGGCTGGGTCGCGTCGAGGGGGACGATGCCGCCGGCGGACAGCCGCAGCGGGGAAGGGTGGCCGCAGTTGAGAATGCGGACCTCGGGCCGGTCGTCCGGGAAGTCCACCAGGATCGCGGTGATGAACGACTCGACCGCCGCGTCGTCCTGCTCGCCGTCACTACTGGACTGCGCGGCCTTCCAGGACACCGTCGCCTCCAGGTGCGCGTACATCGCCCGCAGCGGCGGCGCGCGGTAGGCGACGCTGCGGAAGGCGCCGAGCAGCAGAGAGGCGTCGCCGATCGCGGGCAGCCCCTTGCCGCGGACGTCACCGATGAGCAGCCGGGTGCCGCCGGGCGTGCGCACGGCCGCGAAGAGGTCGCCGCCGATCCGGGCCTGGTCCTCCGCGGCCTGGTAGGCGAAGGCGATCCGCAGCGGGCCGATGCGCTCCGGCAGGGGCTGCAGGACGACCTGCTGCGCCGCCTCCGCCACCGAGCGCACCTGCTGCAGTTCGGCCTGGTGCCGTTCGCGCAGCACGACGAAGAGCACGGTGAAGGCCGAGACGAGGATGAGCGCGATGATCTCGCTCTGCCGGTACGACGCGGTGATGGTGCCGTCGGCGACCGACACGACGGTGAGCGCCGCCACCGCCAGCGCCCCGATCAGGGCGGTGAGCTTGAGCCTGCCGAAGGATGCGGTCAGCGCGGGCGCCACCACCAGAAGCGGGCCCAGGTGGCCTTCGGTGGGGATCACCAGGTCGCTGACGACGATGGCAACGATCAGCAGAAGGGGGACCGCGATCAGAGCGGGGTTCCGCTCCGGGGTCCAGGATGTGCGTGAGCGCCGTGGGAAACGCATACCTCTTGCTTACACCTCGACGGCCGCACCCGGCCAAGGCCGGAGGCCGCCGGACAACCCCCGCCTGCCGTCCGTCCACGGCAGAACCCTACTGAGGGGCCGTCCCTGTCTGTCGTGCCGGCCGTGTCCGGTCGCAGCCGTGGGGCAGGGCCGAGCGCCGGGGTCAGGACGGCGCGTGCCGCAGCGGGGCCAGGGCCCGGCTCCAGGACAGGACCTCGTCGAGGACGAGTGCCAGTTCGCCCGCGCGGCGCGGGCCGGGCTCGAAACGGCTCATGTCGGCGAAGTCGCGGAAGAGGGAGAGCGCCACCTGCGCGCGGACGGTGGCCACCCGCAGCTCCGCCATCACCAGCCGCAGATGCTCCACCGCGCGGGTGCCGCCGACGCTGCCGTACGCGACGAAACCCGCCGCCTTGTTGTTCCACTCGGCGAAGAGGTAGTCGATGGCGTTCTTGAGCGCCCCCGGGATCGAGTGGTTGTACTCGGCCGTCACGAAGACGTAGCCGTCGAAGGAGTCGATCTTCTCCGCCCATGCGAGGGTGTGCGGTCGGCTGTACCGGCCCAAGGAGGGCGGCACGGGCTCGTCGAGCAGCGGAAGCTGGTAGTCGAAGACGTCGACCAGCTCGTACTCGGCGTCGCCGCGCAGCACGGCGTTCTCGTACACCCACTGCGCGACAGCCTCGCCGAGGCGTCCGGGGCGGGTGCTGCCGAGGATGACGGCGATCCTGGTCATGGCTGCTCCTGGACGGTCCTGTTCCGATGACGGGCGGCACGGTCGCCGCACGCGACCGGGCCGTTGTGGGACCTTCCATGGGCGTCCGCCGGTGAACCCGGCGGGGCCGGGGGTTCACCCGATCGCGCCCCTGCGGGGCGGGCCCACCGAGGTGGCTCGGCGCGTGTGCGCCGTGGTCTCAGCGGTCCCGGGGCACCGGGAGGACGCGGAAGGCGAGGGGTGCGACGGGGCCTGCCGGTAGGCGGGAGGGGGACGGGCGGCGCGCCGTGCCGAGGTCGATCTCGATCACCCGAGGTCGGGGAGCGGGGGCCGGGCGGGCGTCCGCGGTTCGATGGGCTCCCGGCGGGGCCGGGCCCGCCATGTCGAGCGCCGTGGGTCTCAGCGGTTCCGAGGTTCCAGGGAGATGCGGACCGTGATGCGTTTGCCGACGGGTTGGCGCTGGACGTCGTACCCCTCGCAGACCGCGAGGATGATCTCCAGGCCGTGCTGGCCGATCCGCCCCGGTTCGGCGGCGCGGGCCAGCGGGAGGGCGCTGCTGGTGTCCCAGACGGAGACGAGCAGCGTCGCCCTGTCGACGTCCACCTCGAGGTCGAGCAGGCCGGGGCCGGGCGCGTACTTGCAGGTGTTGGTGACCAGCTCACTCACGACCAGTTGCGCCGTCTCGACCGTCTCGACCGGTACCGGGACGCCGTGCTCCCCCTGGACGCGGGCGAGGAAGGCGGCGGTGAAGCGCCGCGCCGCGGAAATCGCCTGTGAGTCACCCTCGTGTGCGAATCCCGCGGTGATGCTCGGCCACTCGGCCAGGTGGGCGGCTCGGCCCTCCAGCCTCGGTTCCATGGTGGTGCCTTTCGTGCAGCGTCCCGGCCGGTCGCCCTCCGGCGCGGCCAGTCGTCCGTCTACCCCGATTTCCGCGGCTGACGCCCGCGCGCCTCCCGAGTCGCGCTCACGGGCGGGGCGGCCTGGTGACGGTGTCCAGGTAGAAGGCGTCGATGCTGCGCACCGCACGCTCGAAGTCGTCCAGGTTGACGGGCTTGGTGACGTACGCGTTGGCGTGCTGCCGGTAGGCGCCGGCCACGTCGTCGGGTGCCGCGGAGGTGGTGAGCACCACCACGGGGATGGCGCGCAGCTCCTCGTCGCTCTTGAGGATCGCCAGCAGCTCGTGGCCGTTCATGCGCGGCATGTTGAGATCGAGCACGATCAGGTCGGGCTGCCGGTTGGCCGGGTCGCGCAGATACTCCAGAGCCGCGAGGCCGTCCTCGACCTGGGTCAGGTTGCGAGCGCCGCGGTCGGCGAGGGCGTCCCCGATGAGCATCGCGTCCGCCGGGTCGTCCTCGACCAGCAGCACGTCGTAGGGGCGGGCTGGGGCGATCATCATCATCGGCTCCGGGTCCGGTCGGTGCGCCCTGGGGGGCGGTGGGGGGTGTCGCTGGTCACCAGGCCGGGCCAGCGGCGGCGAGCACCCTGGCGGCTGATGTTGCAGGCACGGCCGATCTGGGGGTATCCGGCACCTGCGGCGGCCGCCTGCTCGGCCGCCAGGTTCTCCAAGTGCCCCACCGCCTCGTGGAGGAAGTTGAGCATGTGCAGGTACGCCAGGGCTTCCCCGCGCGCCGCGACAGCGTCGTCGTCCGCGGCCCCGGGGCCTGTGAGGGGACGGAGGGTACGACGGGCCAGGCGCCGGACGAGGTCGTCGACCGCGCCGATGGTCAGCGCGGCGAGTTCCTCCTCCGGCATACGCGGAGCGAAGTGGGTGCCAGGCATGCCCCCACCTTAAGGTCCTGCCGCCCGGCACGACAACAAGTGTTGTCGCATGGCCGATACAGTGGATACGCCGGCGCCGGACCCGGCGCAGGGCAGGGGAACCAAGGAGGGCGCACAGCGTGGCTACGGGCGAGACGATCGTGCAGACGGCCGGAGGGCCGGAAGCGGCGCACGCGCCCGACCGCGCTCACGGGCGGAGCGGGCTTTCGTCGTGGACCACCCGCCGGTGGCTGCGCGTGGGCGTGGGAGTCGCCCTCGCGGTGCTCGCGGCCCTCGGCTCGCTCGGCATATGGGCGCTGAACCGCAGTACGACGTTGACCGACCAGTTGGTGGACCAGCGCTCCCCTGCCCTGGTCAACGCCATCCGACTGGAGGCCGCGCTCGTGAACCAGGAGACCGGTATCCGCGGCTACGGACTCAGTGGGCAACGGCAGTTCCTCGAACCGTACACACAGGGTCTGGCGGACGAACGGACCGCCCTGGACCGGCTGCACCCGCTCGTGCAGGGCGACCCGCGGGCCCGTGCCGACCTCGACGAGGTCGCAGACGCGGCCGCCGCCTGGCAGGGGGTGATCGCACAGCCGGTCGCCGACGCCCGTGCGACGCCCGGGCGGCCGGTGCCGCTCGCCACCGAGCGGGCCGGCGAGGGCCGGGCGGCCTTCGACCGGGTCCGCCGCTCCCTCAGCGCCCAGCAGGAGCACCTGCGGCAGGCCCGGATCACCGCCGGGGAGCAGCTCGAGGCGTCCGTGCGGCTGCGCAACGGGGTGTTCACCGCCATCGCCGCGGTCATCGTGCTGCTGGCCGTCCTCGTCTTCGAGGGGCTGCGCCGCGGGATCACCCGGCCGCTGGAACGGCTGGGCACCGATGTCCGGCATGTCACGCGGGGCCGCTTCGACCACCCCATCGCCGCGACGGGCCCGGCCGACCTCCGCAGGCTCGGCCTGGACGTGGAGGCCATGCGGCGCAGGCTCGCGGAGGAGCTGTCCGCCGCCGAGCGGACCCGGCGGCTCCTCGACGAGCAGGCCGCCGACCTCAGGCGCTCCAACGCCGAACTGGAGCAGTTCGCCTACGTTGCCTCGCACGACCTGCAGGAGCCCCTGCGCAAGGTGTCGAGCTTCACCCAGCTCCTGCAGCGCCGCTACGGGGACCGGCTGGACGAGCGGGCCGACCAGTACATCGCGTTCGCCGTCGACGGCGCGAACCGCATGCAGACCCTGATCAGCGACCTGCTGGACTTCTCCCGGGTGGGACGGGTCCACAACCAGCACGCCGCCGTGGACCTCGACCGGATCGCCGACCAGACCGCGGACGTGCTGAGCGTCGCCATCGAGGAGGCGGGAGCGGAGATCCGGCGCGACCCACTGCCCACGGTCGTCGGGGACGCCACGCAACTTGGCATGCTCTGGCAGAACCTGATCTCCAACGCGGTGAAGTTCCGCCATCCCGGGCGCCCGCCGCGCATCTCCGTCACGGCCCGGCGCGACGGCGATCTGTGGCAGTTCTCCGTAGCGGACAACGGCATCGGTATCGACTCGGAGTTCGCCGAGAAGGTCTTCGTGATCTTCCAACGGCTGCACACCAAGGACGCCTATCCGGGCAACGGGATCGGGCTCGCCATGTGCAAGAAGATCGTCGAGTTCCACGGCGGCGACATCGCCATCGACCCGGAGTACGGGCCGGGTGCGCGCATCGTCTTCACCCTCCCCGCTCAGCAGCCCGAAGCCGGGGCCGGGGCCGAGCCCGAAGCCGGGGCCGGGGCCGAGCCACAGCCCGGGACCTGGTCCCGGGTCGTGCCGGACGCGGCGGGCGCCGACGCGGGCGCGGGGGAGTCCCGGCCGTGACGACACACCCCGCGCCGCTGACCCCCGTCACGCACCACAGGATCCTGCTCGTCGAGGACGACGCCGGAGACGCCCTGCTGGTCACCGAACTGCTCGCGGACACCTCCCTGCGGTACACCCTCGTCTGGCACAAGACTCTCGCGGACGCGGTCTTCGAGCTGTCGCGACGGGCCGCCGACTGCGTGCTGCTCGATCTGCACCTGCCCGACGCCGCGGGCCTCGGCGCCGTCGCGGAGATCCAGCGCGCCGACCCCGGCACCGCGGTCATCGTCCTGACCGGGCTCGCGGAGGGGCAGGCCGGTTCCGAGGCCCTCGCCACCGGTGCCCAGGACTATCTCGTCAAGGGCAAGGTCGAACCGGAGCTGCTGCAGCGCGCCGTTCGCTACGCGGTCCAGCGCAAGCAGGTCGAACGGGCCGGCGCCGACCTGCAGGCGGGCAGGCTGCGGGCGCAGGAGAACGCCCGCCTCGAACGCGGCCTGCTGCCGCAGCCGCTGCTGACCACCCCGGCCGTCACCGCCACCAGCCGCTACCTCCCCGGACGGGAGAGCGCCCTGTTGGGGGGCGACTTCCTCGACGTGGTGCAGACCGACGACGGCCGCGTGCACGCCGTGATCGGCGACGTCAGCGGTCACGGACCGGACGCCGCGGCACTCGGCGTCTGCCTGCGCATCGCCTGGCGCGCGCTGATCCTGGGCGGCCACCGGGGCATGGAACTCCTTCGCCTGCTGGAGCGGATCCTCGTCGCCGAACGCTCACACCCCGACATGTTCACCACGTGCGCCCTGCTCACCCTGGACCTTGCCGCTTCGCGCGCCACGGTGCACCTGGCCGGACACCACGAGCCCCTGCTGACCACCGGCGGCGCCACACAGCCGGCCGAAGCGGCCCACGGCATCGCCCTCGGCATCGCGCCGGGCCTGGACCACTGGCCCGCCAGCGTCCTGGAGCTGCCCGAGCGCGGCACCCTGACCCTGTACACCGACGGCCTCATCGAGGGCCATATGGGCCCCGGCGGCGAACGGCTCGGCTCGAAGGGGCTGCTGCGCCTGCTGGCCGACACCCCGGTGACGGGCCCCGACGCCCACCTGGACGCCCTCATCAGGCAGGTCCGCGCCCTCGACGGGGAACGCCATACGGACGACCTCGCGGTGCTGCGCCTGGACTGGGACGCGACGGCGGCCGACGGCGCGGCCGGGCCCGTCGGCGGGTCAGCCGGCGCGGCGGTGGACGGCCGGCGCCGCTGACTCCAGGCGCTCCAGCAGCAGCCCCTCGCGGGTGGACCAGGGGCAGATCTCCACGCTGTCCACCCCGCACATCTCCATCAGGGCCTCGGCCACCAGTGCCCCGGCCAGCGACTGACCGGCGCGGTGCCGTGAGATGCCGGGGAGTTTGGCCCGCTCGGCGGGGCCCCTGGCGGCCAGGAGGGGGACGATCTTCCGTACCTGCCGCAGCGACAGTCGTTCGGGACCCTCGCCCAAGGGGCCTTGGGCCGCCGCGAGCCGTGCCAGCTGGGTGAACGTCTTCGACGAGGCCAGCACCCGACCGTCCCGCGGCGCGCGCGGCAGGGCGCCGCCGAGCTCGCCCACCGACGCGCGCAGACTCTCGCGGACCTCGCGCAGCCGCCGCCCGGAGGTCACGGCGTCCGCGAGGTCCATGCGGCGGTTGACGGCGCGGGCCCCGAGGGGGAGCGAGTGGACCGCGCGCGGCTGCTCCCCGGCGCCGTCCGCGATCTCCACCGTGCCGCCGCCGATGTCCAGTACCAGCAGGGGACGCCCGTCCCGCCCCGCCCACTGACGGGCGGCTACATAGGCCAGTCGTGCCTCCTCCTCGCCCGGCAGCACACGCAGCCGCGTCCCGGTGGTCCGCGCCACCTGCGCGATGACCTCGTCGCGGTTGGGGGCGTCCCGGATGACGGAGGTCGCGAAGGCGTACACCGAGGGCAGCGAACGCCCCCCGTCGGCCGCCAGCGTGCGCGCCACCGCGCGCTGGACGCTGCGCACGCCCGACCTGTCGAGGCGTCCCGCGGCGTCGAGCGTCTCGTGCAGCCGCAGCCGCACCTTGCGCGCCAGCACCGGTTCCAGCGGCGAGTCGTCCCCTCGTTCCACGACCGTGAGCAGGGCACTGTGGCACCCGACGTCGAGCACTCCTGTTCTGCGTACCTTCCCTTGCGTCTTCAATCCGTACCTCCACCCCGTCGTCCGCGTCGCACGCTCCCCGTTCCCCCCCCCGGTGGGCGGCTGTCGTCCCCGGTGACGGGCGGATCTCCGACGAGATCGTCGCGGAACGCACACGGTCGCTCACGGTACCCGAGGGGCCGCCGGAGCTGCATCGGGGAGCACTTCCGGCCGTGCCGACCCCCGTCACGAAGGCCCTGTTGACGGGCGCCGCGGCGGGGTCCGTTGCGGCAGTGGGCGTACAGATGCGAAGACCCGGCGTAAAAACGCCCCGCATCGGGTAAAGAGGGCTCCGTGGACGTCTCCGACCGGAGGCGGCCGCGGGTCACGCAGTCGGCGTGGCTCTTCAGCTGGCACGTGAAGGATGGACGCGGTGGCGACAGGCGTCGTGAAGTGGTTCAACTCGGAAAAGGGCTTCGGCTTCATCGCACAGGACGGAGGTGGCCCCGATGTGTTCGCGCACTACTCGAACATCGCCGGCAACGGCTACCGCGAACTGGTCGAGGGTGAGGCCGTGACGTTCGACGTCACCCAGGGACAGAAGGGGCCGCAGGCGGAGAACATCATCCGCAACTGACGGTTCGCGACCGGGGTGGCCGGGTCGTCCACGGCAGCGTTCGAGACCGCTGCCGGGGACGGCTCGGCCACCCCGTCTTCGCGCCGCCCCGTCTCCGGTGGTGTCCGCCCCGCTCCCTTACGACCCGGCGTGCGCGACGAGGACACTCAGCCGGCAGGAGCACTTATCGGCCGGCGCGGCCTGCGCGACGGCCTCATCGGCATCAGCGATCCCGGGCCCATCAGCGTGGCGCGCCCCCACCCGCACGCTGAGCGGGGACGCGTGCATCGATCTCGGAGAGTGTGTGCTCGCCGTCCTCCGCCCCACCCGGCCACACGTCCGGGTCCGTAGCCTTCACCGAGCAGCGCACAAGGGCGCTGAGCTTCGGCGACGCCGTCTGTGACGGCCACCTCACCGGCGACCTGCCGGAGCCCGATGTGCCGGCTACCGGCGCACCGCGGTGTTCCTCGCCGGGCCACGGGCGGAGCTCGGGCGCGGCCGGCTGCACGAGGTGGCGGAGCGCTACCTGCGCCGCAGCGCTCCGGCGGACCACGCCCGAGTGGTGCCGGCGCCAAGGCGGGCAGGTGGAGCGGGCCCGGGTGAGGTGGGCTCAGGGCACCCGCAGGGTGACGTACGCGACGGTGTCCCCGGGCAGCACATACCGTTCGACCTCGACGAAACCCTGTGCCTCGGCGAAGCGCAGCCCCGCGGAGTTCGACGCCAGGACGACCGTCTCGACAACTGCCGCCCCCATCTCCCGCGCCCTGTCCATTCCGCGGGTGAACAGACGCGTCCCGTAGCCCTGTCCCCGGTGGGCGGGCAGTACGCGGGCGATGACCGTGGCCGTGGCGTCCTCGCCGGTGGGCGGCCGCACGGTGGAGCAGCCGACGACGGCGTCCCCGAGGTAGGCGATCTCCAGGTGGTTGCGGTGCGAGCGTTCGCGCACGTCGTCGAGGGAGAGCGGGCCGGTCGGGATGACGGTGTTGTGGACGGACCGCCAGTCCTCGAGCATGGCGTCGTCATGGGGCTGTTCGATGCGAAGGATCGGCATCGCAGCAGGAAAACCCCGTGCCGCGTGCGGCGTCAACCGGGTTGTCGCGCAGGCCGTCCGTGCCCGGACGCGTCGTGCGGCCCGATGGGCGAGCGCAGCGGTTAGCGTGGGCCCGGACCCGGAGGAGAACCCTGGTGCACACCACCCTTGCCGTGCTGTTCGCGCTGCTCGCCGCCATCAGCAATGCCCTGGCCACCGTGCTCCAGCGCTACGCGGCCCGCACCGTTCCGCTCTCTGCGGGGCTGCGTCTGGCGCTCATCGGCGAACTGCTGCGCAAGCCCGTCTGGCTGGCCGGGTTCGGCGCGGTGATCGCGGCAGCCGCGTGCCAGGCGCTGGCGCTGCTGAACGGCGCGCTGTCGCTCGTCCAGCCGCTGTTCGTGCTCGAGTTGCCCTTCGCCCTGTTCATCGGCGGCATGGTGCTGCGCCGCCCGCTTCCGCCGCGCGGCTGGGCCGCTGTCGCCGCCCTGGTGGTGGGGCTGGGCCTGGGACTGTGGGCCGCCGCGCCCAGCGGCGGCGTTGACCGGCCGTCCATCGGCGTGTGGGTGCTGGCGCTGATCAGCTGTGCCGCGGCCGTCCTGGCGCTGGTCGGCACCGCGGTCCGGCGTCCCGCAGGCCGGGCCCGGGCCGCCTGCTTCGGTCTCTCGGCGGCCATCTGCTACGCCCTGACGGCAGGACTCATGAAGGACGCCACGCAGGTGTGGGCCACCGACGGGGCGGCCGCGTTCTTCACCGCATGGCAGACGTACGGCTTCGCCGCCGTCGGGGTCGCGGCCGTCTTCCTCCTGGAGAACGCCATGCAGTCCGGGCCCCTGGTGGCCTCCCAGCCCGCGCTGACGCTGGGGGACGCGACCGTGAGCCTCGCGCTCGGTGTGGCCGTGTTCGAGGAGCGGCTGCGGGGAGGCTGGTGGGTACTGCCCATGCTGCTGGGGGCGTCGCTTGTGGTGGCGGGTGCCTTCGTCGTGGTGCGGGTCCCCTTGGTGCGCACGCTGGTGGCGCCGGACGCGCCCCGCTGAGCGGCGCCGGGTGGCCTGATCCACCTGCCTCGCGCGGCGTCGGCGGTGTCGCCTCCTGGGCGCTGACTTCGTCCGCGGTCGGTTCAGGGCTGTCAGGGGACCTGCCGTGCACGGGCGGACGCAGTCGCGGGGCGGCTGGTGGCTGTCGCACAGGCTGCCGGGGGCGTCGCTTTGTGGTGGCGGGTGCCTACGTCGTGGTGCGGGTTCCCTTGGGAGCGCAGGCTGGTGGCGCCGGACGCGCCCCGTCGAGCGCCGCCGGGCGGTGTGCGGCGGCGAAGGAATTCAGATCCACCCGCGGCGGGTGGCCTCCATCGCTATCTGGAACCGGGTCTGGGCGCCGAAGCGCTGCATGAGCCGGGTGACATGACGCTGGACGGTCCGTTCGCTCCAGCCCAGGGCGCGGCCCGCGGACTTGTCGGTGGCGCCCGCCGCGAGCAGCGTCAGCAGTTTCGCCTCCTCGGCGCTGAGTTCGTCCCCGGTCTGTTCGAGGCTGCCCAGGGACCCGCCGTGCGCGGGCAGACGCACCTGCATGCTGCGCTCCCACAACGTCTCGAAGAGGGCGACGAGCGCGTCGAGCAGGGGCGAGGGGTGGATCACATAGGACGCCGTCAAGGTGTTGTCGCCCGGGCGCAGCAGGGGGATGATGGCGATGCGGTCGTCGAAGACGGCCAGCTTCATCGGCAGGTCGGACGCCACCCGGGCCTGCTCCCCGTGCTGGATGCCGATCGTGACGTTCGCGAGCCAGCCGGGCAGGGTGAGCACGGTGCTGTCGTAGATGACGCGGTAGGCGACGCCGCGTTTGAGCAGTTCGAGCTCGACCGGGTTGGGTTGGGTGTGCTCCTCGACGGTGGCGTACGGCGGCCGGTCGAACCCCCGCACCTGTGTGCGCGTGCTCTGCTGGAGCTGCGCCCAGCGGCGGTTGACGTCGTCCCGTCCCGAGACGACCTCGACCAGCTCGCCGGGGTTCACGAAACGTGTCGCGGCGCGGTACAGGTCCATCAGGCCGGAGATGTGGGACCGGACGTCGTGCAACGCCCTTTCCCTCTCGCGCAGCACGGCCTCCAGCGCGCTGTCGGGAGAGACCGCGGCATAGGTGACGGGGCGTCCGGTGGAGCGCACGGCGAGGCCGAGGGAGACCAGCGACCGCACACTGCGGCGCGTCGCGGGTACGGGCAGCTGGCTGTCGAGCGCCAACTCCGCCACCGTGGCGTGCACCCGGCGCACGAGGACCTCGTACACCGTTTCGTCCTGCCGGCTCAGGCCGATGGGTTCGAGCATGGTCCTGTCGTCCGCCTTCGCGCTGTCTTCACGTGTCGTACTCCCGTCACCTGACGGGAAGTCGCCTCCTGATCATCTTGTCAGCCCGGTCAACCGGATGTCAGCGTTCCCCGCGGTACGTCGTCAATCCTCTTGACGTGGACACACGTCGCACGAAGGAGCGCCCATGCCGCTGCCTGTTCCCCGCCTACTCCGGGACCGCCGCCACCGAGCGTGGCTGCCGGCACTCGGGATATGCACGCTGCTGCTGACCGCCCTTCCGGCCGCGGCGCAGGAGAGCGGCGAGGCGACGTCGGCGCCGTCCCCGACCGGGCGGCAGAAGATCGACCCGGCGCTGCTGAGCAGGATGGACGCGGCCGAGGCGCGGGGCGACGGCCGTGTCGAGGCCGCGGTGGTGCTCCGCGACGGCTCCGCCGCGCTCACCGAGCAGGGAGATGACCCGGGCGAGGCCAGGGCCCGACTGGAGCGCAGCGCGCGGTCCGTGCAGTCCCCGGTCGTGGACCTCGTCGAAGCGCGCGGCGACAAGGTGCTCAACACCTTCTGGCTGAAGAACATGCTGCTGGTCAAGGTCCGGCCGCAGACCCTCCAGGAACTGGCCGACCTCGCACCGGTCGACCACATCATCCCCAACTTCACGCTCGAGGCGCCCCCCGTCGAGGTCGAGAAGGACGTCAAGGCCGCCCGCGCCGCCGCAGCGGGGGCGAGCACCTGGGGCCTGACGAAGATCGGCGTCGACAAGCTGCGCGCCGAGCAGGGGCCCACGGGCGAGGGCGTCCGCGTCGCCGTCCTGGACACCGGCGTCGACATCAGCCACCCCGACCTGGCCGGGAAGCTCGCCACCGACGACGCCACAGATCCCGCGCACCCGGGTGGCTGGCTGGAGTTCGGCGAGGACGGTGAGCCCGTTCCCTCCCTGCCCCACGACAGTGCCTACCACGGCACCCACGTCGCCGGCACCATCGCCGGCGGCGACGCCTCGGGCACCGCGATCGGCGTCGCACCGGACGCCGAGCTGATGGCCGGACTGGTCATCCCCGGCGGTCACGGCTCGCTCGCCCAGGTGATCGCGGGCATGCAGTGGGCGATGTCCCCGTACGACGCGGACGGGAAGCCCGCCGGTGAACCCGCCGACGTCGTCAGCATGTCCCTCGGGTCCGAGGGCTACTCGGACGAGTTCATCGACATCACCCGCAACCTGCGCCGTGCCGGGGTCTTCCCCGCGTTCGCCATCGGCAACGACTGCGCCGCCGGCTCCGCGAGTCCCGGGAACGTCTACGAGGCCGTGTCCGTCGGCGCCACCGACGAGGCCGACGACGTGGCCGATTTCTCCTGCGGCGAGGTCGTCGACCGCACCGACTGGATCGACGCGCCCGCCGATTGGCCGCAGTCGTACGTCGTGCCCAACGTCTCCGCCCCCGGCGTCGACATCCTCTCCGCCTTCCCGGGCGGCGAGTACGGGGTGCTCGACGGCACGTCCATGGCCACGCCGCACGTGTCCGGCACAGTCGCGCTGATGCTCCAGGCACGTCCGGACCTCACCGTGGACGACGCCCTCGCGATCCTCACCGGCACCTCCTTCTTCGACCAGCGCTACGGCGCACGCCCGAACCCGCGGTACGGCTGGGGCCGCATCGACGCCTACGCCGCGGTGCACGAGGCGGCACTGACCAGCGGTGTGCGGGGCACGGTGAAGGACGCCAAGAGCGGCCGCCCGCTGGCCGGCGTCACCGTCGCGCGTGAGAACGGACGCACCGTCACCACCGACGCCGACGGCCGTTTCGAGATGCGCCTCGCGGCAGGCACGCACGAACTGCGGCTGACCCGCTTCGGCTACGTGGAGCAGAAGGCCACCGAGCGGGTGAGCACCGACCGCTTCACCGACGTTTCCCTCAAGCTCGCCCCCACCGGCCGCGGGACGATCACCGGCCGGGTCACCTTCGGCCCGACGGGCTCCACGGTGCCCGGGGCGACGGTCGCCGTCCTCGACGTCCCCGACCCGCTGAAGGCGACGACCGACCGCGAGGGCCGCTACACCATCCGCGACGTGCCCGTCGGCGACTACGAGGTGGGCGCGAACGCGGCCGGTATCTCGCGCTCCAAGCCCGTACCGGTCACCGTCCGGGAGAAGGGGCCACAGACCACGGCCGACCTGCGACTGCCCCGGCCGTCCGCGACCGCGCGTGTGTCGCTGACCTCCGAGGGCGAGCAGGCCAACCACGAGGCCTGGTGGCCCAGGATGAGCGCCGACGGATCCGCGGTGGCGTTCGCCAGCCCGGCCTCCAACTTCGTTCCGGGCGACACCAACGGCGAGCTCGACATCTTCGTCGCCGACCGGCGCACCGGCCAGACCGAGCGGGTGTCCGTCGCCTCCGACGGCACCCAGGCCGACAGCTTCTCGCTGACGCCCTCGCTCAGCTCCGACGGCCGCTTCGTCGGTTTCAACAGCGGCGCCACCAACCTGGTGCCCGGCGACACCAACGAGCAGACCGACAGCTTCGTGCACGACCGCGGGACGGGCACGACCGAGCGGGTGTCCGTGGCCTCCGACGGCACCCAGGGCAACGGCCTGTCCTCCTCGCCCTCCCTCAGCGCCGACGGACGCTACGCGGTGTTCATCAGCGACGCCGACAACCTGGTGCCCGGCGACACCAACAACACCACCGACGTTTTCATCCGCGACCGGCAGACCGGCACCACCAGCCGGATCTCGCAGGCCCCCGACGGCAGCCCCGGCGACGGCCCCTCCAGGGAGCAGTCGGTCAGCGCCGACGGCCGGTACGTCGCCTTCCAGAGCGCCGCGAGCAACCTGGTGCCCGGCGACACCGACGGTGAGCTCGACGTCTTCGTCCACGACCGGCAGACCGGCACCACCACCCTGGTGCCCGGTCCGCAGCCCGGGGAGAACAGCGGCCCCGTCATCAGCGCGGACGGCCAGGTCGTGGCCTTCACCAACAACTGGCAGCTGTTCGCGCACGACCTTCGCACCGGTGCCACCGAGCAGGTCTCCGTCGGCTCGGGGTCCCAGCCCGACAACTGGGCCTTCGCACCGGCGCTGAGCGACGACGGCAGCAAGGTCGCCTTCTACAGCTACGCGAGCAACCTGGTGCCCGACGACACCAACGGGCAGGCGGACGTCTTCGTCCGCGACCGCACGGCCGGCACGACCGAGCGCGTGTCGACCGGCGTGGACGGCGTGCAGGGCGACGCCGCGTCCGACTTCCCCTCCCTCAGCGGGGACGGCCGGTACGTGGCCTTCGAGAGCGGCGCGACGAACCTCGTCGAGGGCGACACCAACCGCCGCTACGACGTCTTCGTCCACGACCGGACCCCGGGCCCCGAGCCGGTGTTCGCGCCGAGCGACCTGTCGGTCACCCCGGACAGCGCCCGGCCGGACAAGAAGGTGCGCGTCTCCGTCCACGTGAAGAACGTCGGCGAGCGGGCCGGGACCTACCAGGCCGTGCTCCTGGTCGGCGGCGAGGTCGAGGAGCGCCGTGCCGTGCAGGTCCCCTCCGGTAAGGACATCCGTGTGGACTTCACCGTGCGCCGCGACACGCCCGGGACGTACAGCGTCGCCCTGGGTGCGCTGACGGGCGAGTTCACCGTGCGCAAGTGAGCCGCGCGGACGGCTGACTCCACGGTCCCGCGCCCGGATTCCCCGGGCGCGGGACCGCTCCGTTCGGGAGCCGCCGAAAGCCGGGCCGGCCGGGACCGGGGGGCGCCGGCGGACCGGTCAGCAGGGCTGTTCGCCCCAGATGGTCTTGCCCGTCCCGCTGTGGCGGCAGCCCCAGCGCTGGGTCAGCTGGGCGACGATGAACAGCCCCCGGCCGCTCTCGTCGAAGGTGCGGGCCCGGCGCAGATGCGGGGTGGTGCTGCTGCTGTCGGAGACCTCGCAGGTCAGCATGGCGTCATGCCGGATGAGGCGCAGCCGGAACGGCGGAACGGCGTGGCGGATGGCGTTGGTGACGAGTTCGCTGGCGATCAGCTGGGTCGACTGCGTCGCATCCGCGAGGCCCCAGTCGGCGAGCTTGGCCGCCACGTGGGCGCGCGCGTGGGAGACGGCGGCGGGGTCGTGCGCCAGATCCCAGGTGGCGACGGCGTCGCTGCCGAACGTGCGGGTGCGGGCGGCGAGGACCGCGGCGCAGGGCCGGTCGGCCCGCGGCAGGGCGCGCAGGACGGCACGGCACACGTCGTCCAGGGAGCGGCCGTGCTCCCCGGTACGGGCGAGCGCGCCGAGGACCGTCTCGTCGGCCGGCTCACCGACGGGGGAACCGGTGCGCACGAGCAGGACACTGCCCGTGGGGAACTCCACCTCGGTGGCTTCGGCGGACGGCCGTGCCATGCCCAAGGGCCGGGACGGCGGAAGCTCGAGGTCCACCACCGTGCCGTCGGGGGTGACGGCGAGGGGTGCGGGGTGCCCGGCCGTGGAGAGCGAGCACCGGCCGGACACCGGGTCGTAGACCGCGTACAGGCAGGCGGCGCTGACCTGTCTCCCCTCGGGCCGGAGCCGACCGAGCACGTCGTCGAGGTGGGTCAGCAGTTCGTCCGGCTGGAGGTCGATGTCTGCCAGGGTGCGCACCGCGGCCCGCAGCCCGGTGGCCGCCGCGCTCGCCGCCGTCCCGCTGTCCGCGCTCGCCGCCGTCCCGCTGTCCTCGGACACCGATCCCGCCACGAGGGCGACCCGGGCGCCGGGCAGTGGGATCGCGTCGAGCCAGTGGGCGCTGGACCCCGTGTGATCGCACGCCGGCACGTAGCGGCCGACGGCCTCCACCGCCCCCGATCCCGGCAGGGACGTCACCAGCAGGCCGTCGGGGGCCGAAGGGGCGGAATCGCAGCGCTGGGGGTGGGAGCGGTCGCTTCCGGCGGGCGAGGGGACCGCCGCAGCCGTGACGGGTGCCGGGACGCACGTGCCGGGCGCCGGGCACTGCCGTTGCTGCAGACGCAGCCGGGCCCGGCACAGCACGACGCTCGCGGCGAAGGAGAGCGCGGCGGCCATGATGACGACGGTCCGGCCGCCCACCGACACCCCGCCGATCACGAAGCCGTAGATCGCCACGCTGGCAGCGAGCGTGGCGACGCCGATGGCGAAGGTGCGCCTGACCGGCAGCACCGTGGCGGCCGCGAGGGGCGCGAACGCCGAGTATGGCGCCCAGCGCAGGCCTCCCGCCGACGCCTCCAACTGGACCGCGCACACCGCGCCGAGGTAGCACAGCAGCAGCACGGGGCCGGGGCTCCACAGGCGGCGGAGTACGAGTGCGCCCCCCGGCTCCCTGCCGTGGCCGATACGTCCCTGCGGCACTGCGGTACGTTCGCCGATCATGGTGCGGCCTCCGACGGGTGGGGCGACCGGGGGGCGGGCGGATCCTGTCCGGCACCCGCCGGCGCCGGTCGCTGCACCGCCATCATCGCCAGGTCGTCGTCGAGGCGCTGCCCGGTGTGGGCGTCCAGGTCACCACTGACATGGCGCAGCAACTCGTCCGGCCTGTCCCAGTTCCAGGTGCCGGCCCGTTCGTGGAAGGGGTAGAAGTCGCCCGAGTCGTCCCGGGCTTCGATGGCGCCGTCGGTGTAGAGGAGGAGAGTGTCGCCGGCACCGAAGGCGAAGGTGTCCATGTGGAAGTCGTCCGGGGAGTCGCCGGCCAGGCCGAAGGGCGGCGAGGGCCGGTCCGCCTCGAGAGAGGTGATCCGTCCGGCATGCCGGACCAGCGGAAGCGGGTGCCCGCAGCTGACGATCCGCAGGACGCCCGTGGTGTCGGGCACTTCCACCAGGAGGGCGGTGATGAAGCGTTCAGCCGCCTCGGGGCCCGCCTCGGGTCCCGCCTCGTCGAGCTCGGCCAAGTGCCTCTGGATGCTGCGCTCCAACGTCGCCGCCAGGCCCGGCAAGGTGGTGTGGTGGTGGGCGGCCTCGCGGAAGGCGCCCAGCAACGCGGAGGCGTCCTCCACGGCCGGCAGCCCCTTGCCGCGGACGTCACCGATCAGAAACCTCGTCGCGTGGTCGGTGCGGGCGGCGCCGAAGAGGTCCCCGCCCACCAGGGCGTGCGCGGCGGCCGCGCGGTAGACGGAGGCGACCCGCAGGGGACCCATGCGCGGCGGGATCGGCCGCAGCAGCACCCTTTGGGCGGCCTCGGACACCGCCCGCACCTCGTTGAGCTCCGCCAGGTCGCGGTCGTGCAAGGTGCGTGCGGCGATGACGAAGGCGGAGACCGCGAGCACCGAGCCGATGTGGATGGGCATGATGGGCGTGTGCCACAGCCCGTCGTGGCGGTCGACGAGCAGGACCGCGCCGCTGGCGATGAGGGCGACGCACGCGGTGAACCGGGCACGGGCGAACGCGGCCGTGCATGTCGGGGCGGCGACCAGGAGCGGGGACAGATGGATGGCCACCGGCGCCAGCGCCCCGGCCAGGGTGATCGCCGCGATCAGCCCGCCCGGCAGGGACATCTGGATGCGGACGCCCGCCCTCGGGACGTGTTCGCCTGCCCGGACGGCATGCCGCGGGTGCCTCCCGTGTCCTCCGGCGCGGCGCGCGCCGGAGGGGGCGAGGCGGCGCGTCGCCCGGCCGGCCGCCGGGACGGGGGGAGAGAAGAGTTTCATGAAGGGTCCTGCGGGTGGTTCGTACGCGTGCGCGGACGTCACGCGTACGGTGCGCGTGCGCCCTCCGGCACGGCGGGAACGCGCGACCACGCACCTGCGGACGGACGGGATGTCACCCGGCCCGGTGGGGGGACCGGCCGGTCGGCCGGAATGTTCGGATGCGGCCCGTATCCGAGGGCCGGGGAACCGGCCGCCGTCGCGGAACCGTCGCGCTGGGCGGTAACACCGGAAGCCGCCGGCAGGCGGGGCACTGTCGACGGCCGGCCGCCGGGAAAGCGGAAGCGGAGCCGGTACCGGATGCGCCCGGGCTTTTGTGGGCGCGCGGATTCGTCTGGATCATGGCTCCACCGTCCTTACGTGTCGCATCGTGGAAACCACTGCCGCAATGCGGTATCCACTCTGCGACCGAGGTGCGGCGGCGTCAAGGCGTTCCGGTCGGCGCCGGGACACGACGGTCGGTCGTCTCGGGAAGGCGGCGATCCGGCACGGCGCCTGGACCGGGGCGCCCAGCGGGGTGAGAACCGGTTCCGGCACCGACGTGGGACAGCCGCCCCGCGGCGGATCGCCGGACCGCGACCGGCAGCCCGCGCCCCGCTGCGGAGCCGCCCCGGGATCACAACCGGTCGAAGGTCGCGGGCACCGGCAGCGTGGACCAGCGCGGCATCGGCCAGGCGATGACGACGGCCCGGCCGACCACGTCGTCCACCGGCACGAAGCCCCCGCCGGGCTGGCGGACGTGGGCACGCGAATCCTCCGACGCGTTGCGGTGGTCGCCCATCACCCACAGGTGGTCCGCGGGGACGGTGACCTGCCCGACCGGGTTGTCGTCGCAGGGAGTGGCGCCCGGGTAGATGTACGGCTCGTCCAGCGGCTTCCCGTTCACCGCGACCGGCTTGCCGCGCTCGCAGTCCACGGTGTCCCCGCCGACCGCGATCACCCGCTTGATGAGGTCCTGCTCGTCGGCGGAGGGCGCCAGCCCGACGAACGAAAGAGCCTGCGTGATGACGTTGCGGCCGGTCTGCTGCGGCTGGTCGCCCAGCCAGCCGCCGGGATCGCGGAAGACGACCACCTCGCCGCGATGCGGCTTCGCCCCGAACCACGGGGTGAGTTTGTCGACCAGGACCCGGTCTCCTACCTGGAGGGTGTTCTGCATCGAACCCGAAGGGATGGAGAAGGCCTGCACGAGGAAAGTCTTGATGCCCAGGGCCATGACCAGTGCCAGGAGCACGAGGAGCGGCAACTCCTGCCACCAGGGACGCTGCGCGCGGGTGCCGCGGCCGCGTGTGCGCCGGGCGGGCTTCTGCGGCCCGTCGTCGCCGGCGTCGCGGACACGGGTCCGGCCGTCCTCTCCAGCGGTCATGACTTGCTCCTTCGAAGTGTCGGTGCGAGGGCGCGGTGCGGGCCCGTACAGCAAACGATCAGGAGTTCCCGCTTCCGCTTCCGGCGGCCGACGGCCTGGACCGCCGGGGGTGGAACCGTGAGCACCCGCCCCCGCGTGATCAACGGACGTGATCCGGAAGAACGACGCCACCGCCGTCGGTGCGCATCTGGCCGCTGTCTGGACGGCGGGCTGCGCCCTGACCGCCGTGCAGCTGCCGGTGCTGGTCCTCGTGCTGTTCCTCGACGGGCCGGTGGCCGTCCAGGGCGCCGCGGCGGCCGGCACGGCGGCACTGGCCTCGGCGTTCCTCGCCACCCTGGGCCGCGCCGCGCGCACCGTCGTGCCGGCCACCCGCCGGGCGGGGGGCCTGTGGGGCTGGACGGCGGTGGTGTACCTGTCCGGCACCGCCGGGGCGCTCGCTGCGGCGGTACTGCTGCACCATGTCGGCGGCGGCGCGGGCCGGCTCGTGCTGCTCCCCGTCGGAGGGACCTGTCACGCGCTTGCCGCCGGGTTCTTCCTGCCCGGGGCCAGGGCCCGGCTCGCCACGACCGCCGCGGCCGTCGTTCTTGTGGCCGGCGGGGGATACGCCGCCTGGGACGCGACCCGTCCGCCCACCCTCGACGCGTGGCTGAGCGCCAACGGCGTGGACGGCGCGCTGCTGCGCGTCGGCGACCCGCCCACCGGCTACACCCTGCTGGTCGGGGGAGCGAGCCGCGACGGCTTCGGCGCCCACTACGAGAGCCCGCACGTCCCGGCCCTGGGCCTCCATGTCGAACGCGCCGGGCCGGGCACCCGGCGCGTGGACGCGCGCGGCTGCCCCGTTCCGTTCGGCCAGGAGATCCACTGCCGCGACGACGGGGGCGGCCGCCTGCTGATCGCCTACGGCGGCGACCGCCCCCGTCGTGAACAGCGGTTGTTACGTGGGGGGTTGGTCTGCACCGTCACCCTGCGGGGAGCCGGCGAGGCCCAGCTCCCGGCCGCACGCCAGGTCCTGTCCACGCTCCGGCCGGCGACCCGCGCCGAACTCGCCGCTCTGGTGGAGCTGCCGATGCCGCGCTGACGACCGGTGCCGGGTGAACCGGGGCCCGGCCCCGGTTCACCCGGCGGAGGTCAGCGGCAGTCGCCCGCCGGCCGGGCACGGGTCACCAGGTCGAAGGACGTGGTGGTCGTGTCCAGCCACAGCACACGGTTGCCGGTGCCGGCGACGGCGAACGTCTGGCGGCCCGCACCGCACGAGACGCGGCCGAGCGGGGTCCCCTTGGACGTGAACTGGTACTGCTTGGTGTTGAGGTAGGGAACGTCGGTCCGGGCCAGCGGGGAGACCTCCACGGTGACGGCGGTGTCCGACGCGGTCAGGTCCGAGACCCCGAGCAACGCGGACGAGGTCTCCGGGATGACGTCCTCGACGTGCGAGCCGTCGAGGTCGCTCCTGCGCAGCGCCGCCTGACCCTCGTCGTAGACGTTCGAGTCGGCGAGCCAGTACACGCCGGAAGCGGTCGCCACGGGCTTGCTGAACCCCACGGTGCGGATCGGGGTGCCGAAGGAGGTCGTGCCCGTTCGCGTGTCGTACACGTCGACGACGGCGCGGCTCTGCTGGTTGTCGTCGCCCCACCAGCCGCTGACCATGTACGCGATGCGCCCGTCCTTCACGGAGGGCGACTCGGCCCGGGCGAAGTCGGTGACCGCGGCCACGTCGGGACGGTTCTGCGGGATGGTGTGCGGTGTGGGGTCCGAACCCTTGAGGTAGCGAAGGGAGGTGCGGCCCTCGTCCTCGTTCTCGTACCAGGCGACCGTGTCGCCGTCCATGCTCAGGCTGCCGATCGAGCGGGACGTGCGGTAGAGCAGCTTCGCCGGGCCACCGGTCACGGGGGCGGACATGAGGTCGAAGGTGTCGCCGACGGCCACCCACACCACGCGCTTGCCGTCGGTGACGGGGCTGAAGTGGTAGCGCCCGTCCTCCGGGGAGATCCGGCGGGCCTTGCCCTTGCCGTCGATGCGGCCGGCCCACATCGAGTACGGGGCCGTGCTGTCGGCGCTGGAGCGGGGGACCACCCACCAGTCGCCGCCGGTGGCGGGGCTGATGTCGTTGGCGTAGTAGACCTCCATCGTGCCGAGCCGGTCGAGCAGCAGGTCGCTGTCCAGGCCGAGGCTCTTCTCCCAGTCGGGGACGATGCCGTGGGTGTCGAAGGCCTTCTTCACCTGCTCCATGCGGTCGCCCTTGACGTGCAGCGACTTGGCGGCGGCGAGGACCGCGTCACGGCCCTCGGTGAAACCGTCGAGAGGGGTGAGGTAGGAGGTGAGCGCCTTGTAGACGATCTGGTCGGCGAGTTCGCCGCCCAGGGCCTCGCGGATGTCCCACAGCGCGCCGCCGAAGATGGTGGAGTTGAGGTGCACGCCTCCCTGGTCGTTGAGCGGCCCGAGCGGCATGCTGACGAAGTCGCCGGTGTCCGCGCCGTCGTTGAGGTCGCGGAGGGCGCAGTCCTTCGGCGCCAGGGTGCGGCAGAGGTCGCCGCCGATCAGGCCCGCCTCGGGGTCGCTCATGGGGGTGCCGCTGACGGTGATGTCGATGGCGTTGCCGAAGTAGTCGGCGATGGCCTCGTTCATGGCGCCGGACTGGCCCGAGTAGACGAGGTCGGCGGTGTGCTCGACGACGCCGTGGGTCATCTCGTGGCCGACGACGTCCGGGTCCGAGGAGAGCGAGCGGTACTCGCTGTCACCGGTGCCGTAGACCATCTTGCTGCCGTCCCAGAAGGCGTTGACCCAGGGGAAGCCGAGCACATCGGTGACGCCGACGAGCGAGTTGATGGCCATGCCCTTGCCGTCGAGGCTGTCGCGCTGGAAGGTGCCGCGGTAGTACTCGTAGACCTTGCCGGCCGCCCAGTGGGCGTCGACCGCCCCGTTGTCGGTCAGCTCCTGCGGAACCTTCGTGGTGGGCGAGGCGAACGGCACCACCCCCGCCGGCCACTCGCCGTCGAGGTCCACCCACCACAGGCTGGAGGCGTCCCAGGTCTGGATGACGTTGTGCGCCTTGCTGTCGGCCATGTGCGCGCTGTCGCGCAGCAGGTAGCCGCCGGTGGCGGTGTCCTTGGTGAGGTTCAGCGGCACGGTGGCGCCGTTGAGCAGGATCCCGCTGCCGGTGACGCCTGTGGAACCGCTCGCCGGAGTGGTGGGGGCCTTGCCTCGCTCCGGAGTGCTGCTCGCCGCCCCGCGCCTGGTGGGCGCCGCGGCCGTCAGGGTGCGCAGCGCTCCCGACTGGAAGCGGACGATGCCGGTGGCGGCGTCGACGTAGACCTCCTGCGCCACCGGGGCGCCGGTGGCAGGGTCGGTGCCGCGCACCGTGACGTGGCGCGCCAGCAGGCCGTCACCGAGCGGCAGCACGGTCAGCCCGCGGTCGGTGCCGGACAGGCCGGGCCCGGCCGCGGAGCGGGACGGGGCGGCCCCGCCGCCGACACGCGGCCCGCGGGCGAGGGCGGTCTCCACCTGGTGCACGGCACGCTGCACTGCC
>NZ_CBDRBL010000037.1:0-55134 GCF_965342175.1 Actinacidiphila sp. bgisy167 | reverse complement strand
CCCCCCCCCCCCCCCCCCCCCCCCCCCCCCGTCGCTCCGAGCCGATCAGGCGAGCAGTTCCACCTCCGCCAGGGTCGACTCGGCGTCCAGGACCAGGCGGTAGTGCGTGTAACCGCCCGGCGAGGCGACCGAGAAGGCCCGGGTCTGGCGGTCCCAGGTGAAGGACTCACCGGAGCGCCTGTCGAGCGTCTTCCAGTGCTCGCCGTCCGAGGAGCCCTGCAGCGTCCAGCCGGTGGGCGCCTTGGCGCGGTCCGCCGACGAGGTCAGCGTGTACTGGACGGCCTTGGTGCGCCCGGCGACCGGGAGGTCGACGGCGGTCACCGCGGCGGCCGTCGCCGAGGTGTTGTCGAACAGCGCGCCGTCGCCCGTGACGGCGTCCGCGCGGGGCGCGGGCACCTTGTCGTCCTGGGTGATCGAGACCGGCGCGTCCTTCTTGCCGGTGCCCCAGGAGGAGGGCTTGGGGCCCATGTCGAACTCCAGGACGCCGCCCTTGGCGAGCAGCGAGTGGGGCAGGGAAGTCGACTTCCAGGGGCGGCCGTCGACCTTGAGCCCCTGCACGTACACGTTGCGCGTGCTGTTCTTCGGCGCCTTGACGACCAGGTCCTCGCCGTTCTCCAGGTGGACCGTCGCCTTGGTGAACAGCGGGGAGCCGACGGCGTACTCGCCGCTGCCCATCACCAGCGGGTAGAAGCCGAGCGAGGAGAAGAGGAACCAGGCCGACTGCTCGCCGTTGTCCTCGTCGCCGTGGTAGCCCTGCCCGATGTCGCTGCCGGTGTAGAGGCGCGACAGCACCTCGCGGACGTTCTTCTGCGTCTCCCAGGGGCGGCCCGCCGCGTCATACATGTACGTCACGTGGTGGGCCACCTGGTTGGAGTGCCCGTACATGCCCATCCGCACGTCCCGCGCCTCCGTCATCTCGTGGATGACGCCGCGGTAGGAGCCGACGAACTCGGGCGAGGCGGTCTCCGGGGTGGAGAAGTAGGTGTCGAGCTTCTTCGCCAGGCCGTCACGGCCGCCGTACAGGTTGGCCAGACCGCGGCTGTCCTGCGGGGCGGTGAAGGCGTAGCCCCAGCCGTTGGTCTCGGTGTAGTCGTAGCCCCACACCCGCGGGTCGTACGTCGCGGAGTCCACCCGCCAGTTCCCCCCGGCGTCGCGCCCCTGGAAGAAACCGGCCTGCGGGTCGAAGAGGTTCACGTACTCCTGGGCGCGGTTGAGGAAGTACGCCGACTCCTCCTTGTAGCGCTTCTCGCCCGTCTTCTCGTAGAGGGCCTTGCCCATCTCGGCGATGCCGTAGTCGTTGAGGTAGCCCTCCAGCGCCCACGACAGGCCCTCATGGGTGTCGGTGCTGGTGTACCCGAGGAAGGGGGAGGTGTCCATGCCCTTACGGCCGACGCCCGACTGCGGCGGGACGACCGTCGCGTTCTTCACGGCCGCGTCGTACGCCGCCTCGGCGTCGAAGTCCACGCCCTTGACGTAGGCGTCGGCGAAGGCCACGTCCGAGGACGTGCCCGTCATCAGGTCCGCGTAGCCGGGGGACGACCAGCGCGACGTCCAGCCGCCGTCCTTGTACTGCTGCACGAAGCCGTCGACCATCTCGCCCGCCTGGCCGGGCGTCAGGAAGGAGTACGCGGGCCAGGTCGTCCGGTAGGTGTCCCAGAAGCCGTTGTTGACGTAGACCTTGCCGTCCACGATCTTCGCACCGGTGTGCGTCGGGGTGTCGGGACCGGTCATCGCGGTGAACGGGGACGCGTACTGGTACTTCCCGCCCACTTTCTCGAAGCCCGAGTTCGGGTACAGGTACAGCCGGTAGAGGCTGGAGTAGAGCGTCGTCAGCTGGTCCGGAGTGGCGCCCTCGACCTCGACGCGGCCCAGGAGATCGTCCCACTGCTTCTGCGCGCGGGACGTGACCGCCTCGAAGGAGGTGCCCTGAGGGATCTCCTGGCGCAGGTTGTCCTTCGCCTGGTCGACGCTGATCAGCGAGGTGGCCAGGCGCAGCGTCACGGTGCGGTCCTCGCCCGCGTCGAAGCGCAGGTAGCCCTTCACACCGCTCGACGTGCCCTCCGTGACCGGCGCGTCGAACTCCCCGTACACGAACAGCCGGGTGGCGCCTGTGGACAGCCCCGACTTCACGTCGGAGTAGCCGGTGAAGGTGCCGGTCTCCTTGTCGAGCGTCAGGCCGGCCTGCTCGGTGACGTTGTCGAAGAGCACGCTCGCGTCGTCACCGGGGTAGGTGAAGCGCATCGCGGCCGCGTGGTCGGTCGGCGCCATCTCCGTCTTCAGGCCGTTCTCGAACCGCACCCCGTAGTAGTAGGGGCGGGCGGTCTCGTTCTCGTGCCGGAAGGGCAGCGCCCGCGCGCGGCGGTCCGTGTCCGGCGTCCCCGAGGCGGCGGACGGCATCACCTGGAAGGTCTGCCGGTCGCCCATCCAGGGGCTGGGCTCGTGGCTGGCGCTGAACGCCTGGATCGTGGGCAGGTTGTCGGCGTTGTTCGCCTTGGCGTAGTCGTACAGCCAGTTGAGGGTGCCCGCGTTGGTGACCGGGGTCCAGAAGTTGAAACCGTGCGGCACGGCCGTGGCCGGGAAGGTGTTGCCGCGCGAGAAGTCGCCGCTGGAGTTGGTGCCGCGGGTGGTCAGCGCGTAGTCCGACAGGTGCGCCTTCCGCTTCGGCTGCGGGAGCGGCTTCAGCGCCACGTCGTCCAGCCAGCCGCGGAACTGCGACGGGCCCTTGGGGGAGTCGTACGCGAGCACGATGCGGTCGACGGTCTTGCCGGCCGCGACCGACCCGATCCGGGAGACGACGTCGTTCCACTGGTTGACGTAGAGCACCTTGGACGCGCCCTGCCCCTGCGGGGTGAGGGGGAAGCCGTGCTGGTCGGTGGCGCCCAGGCGGCTGAGCGAGGTGCCGTCGGTGAAGACCAGGTCCACCGCGACGTTGGTGGCGTCGTAGTCGAGCTCGCCGTCCGCCATCGCCGGGTAGATCCGGTACGACAGCGCGGTGTCCCGGCGGACGGGCACGTCGACGTCGAAGACCTTGTTGTACGAGTACGCACGGCCCTCGGCGGTGTGCCGGCCCGCGTAGCGCAGCGCCCGCTTGCCGGTGAAGCCGGCGCCCGACTTCGCCGTCGGCGAGCCGATCGGGCCGCGGTCGACGAGCGAGAGCATGTCCGGCGGCACGGGCACATTGTCCTTGCCCGTCGAGAACTGCAGGTCGGCGAGCTGGATGATGTTCGTCGAGCCGTTGTTCTTGGTGATGTCGATCCGGAAGTGCTGGTACTCGGCGGGCGCCGCGAGGTCGTACGAGTTGGTCTTGAACCGCTCGGAGAAGGACTCACCGGAGCGGGTGTCCAGGGTCTTCCAGTCCTTGCCGTCGGTGGAGCCCTGCAGGGTCCAGTCACGGGGGTCGCGTTCGGGGGCGTCGTTGGCCGACGTCAGCGCGTAGCTGACGACCTTCGCGGGGGCGTCGAGGTCGAACTCCACCCAGCCGGTGGTCGCGAAGACCAGCCACTTGGTGCCGGACTCCGCGTCGACGAGGTTCTCCTTCACCTCGCCCGCGTCCGTGTACTCGTCGTTGGCGCGGACGGCCTTGACGTGGTCGTTGAGGTTGCCGGGTATGCCGGTGCTGTAGCCGCCGTCCACGCCTGAGGCCCGCTTGGACCCGTCCGGCGCGGTGTCCACCGTGTCGCGCCAGTCGGGCGCGGGGTCACCCGACTCGAACGACGAGGTGAAACTGCCGACGTGCGACGGGGGTTCGGGAACGGCGACCGCCGCCTGCTGCGTGGCCGCGGCCAGAGCCAGTGCGGTCGCCAACACGACCGCCGAGGAACTCCATCTGTACCGGGCAGCTCTCTGCTGCATATGCACCCTCTCTGCGCCTGGACAACGTTGTCAAGTTCGCTGTGCAAGGGCTAGTAGGGGGTCAAGGGGCGTTTGATGTCAAGGGTGTTGATGCGATTCCCGGGCCGGCGGTGGTATATGGGCGGTTGTGAGCTCGCCACCGGGCCGCCGACGGGCCGTGGCGCGCGCCGACGTGGGCGGTTCGGTGGACCCAGGGCCGGGGTCGCGGGTGCGGCGCGGGACGCCCGGCGAACCACTCCTCCAGTGCGCGTCCACGTGGTGACGGCTGCCGCCGGCAGCCCCGAGGCGCAGACACCCGTGCCCCGCCCGCGACGGGCGCCGACTGGTAGCCTGAGGTCTTCGCCGGTCACCCGGACGGAGTCCCCGACAGGTCCTGATGTCCCGTCAACTGTCACTTCTGAGCGCGCTCGACGCCCTGGACCTCGCCTTCGCCGGCGAAGCGCCCTTCCCCGTCACCGGGTGCCTGCGCTGCTACAGCGAGCACGATCTCGCGCTGCTCTCCGGGCCACTGCACGACATACCTGACGAGCTGGTGGTTTCGGTCGCGGTGAAGACGCCCGACCACTGGGCCGACTTCCCGCGTCTGTACCGCCGTCTTGTTCCCCGGATCGTCCGCCCTCTCGTCACCGGCCGACACCACATCGATGCGGAGATCGTCGCGTCCCGGCTGCTCCATGCGGAGTGGACCATCTGGGACGCGCGTCTGACCGAAGTCCTGGGCGACGTCTGGGACGTCCGGTGGGAGACTTCCTTGCACGCCTGCCCCGGTCCCGTGCCGATCCGGGCAACGCTCGGCGTCGTCACCGTGGTCACCGGCGGGCTGTCCCCCTGGCTGGACGATGGACCGGCGTCCGCACCACGACCGCGGACGCCCAACTGACCGCGCTCCTCGACGACGTGCTGGTCGAGTCCCAGTTCGCCGACCTGAGCTTTGGCTTCTACGACGAGTACCACGCCACCGCGGAGCTCGTGGAATGGCTTGTCACCGATGTGCGCGAGCGCGTCGCCCGCGTCCGCCCCGATGCCCTGCGCCGCCTCGAGTGCTTCCGCTCCGGGTCGTGGTCCGACGCTGCTCCCCCTGCCGATGGCGAAAGCTGAAGCGGCCGGCGGACCTCGTCTCACCTCCGCCGCCCACCACGACCCGCTGATGACCACGACTCCCCACGGGCCCTGGTGACGGCGCACGCCGCCGGCGCCCGGTACGGACCGGGCCCCGGCGGCGTGCGGGGGAGCGGGGGGTGTCAGACCAGGTCGGGGCGCTGCCACTCCTCACCCAGGACGTGGTGCGCCAGGAAGTTCAGCACCGTCGTATACCACAGCCGGACGTTGTTGGGCTTGAGGATCCAGTGCCCCTCGTCGGGGAAGTACAGGAACTTCGCCGGGACCTCGAACCGCGCCAGGTCGTTCCAGAGCGCCAGGCCCTCGCCGATCGGCACGCGGTAGTCCTTGTCGCCGTGGATGACCAGCATCGGCGTGGTGATCCGTGCGGCCCGCAGGTGAGGGGACTCGCGCTCGTACCGCTCGGTGGTGACCAGCGGGTCGCCCTGGCGCCGCATCCAGTACGCCGGGAAGTCGGTGACCTGCGCGAAGCTGTACATGTTCCACAGGCTCGCGTGGGTGACGATCGCCTTGAAGCGGTCGGTGCGGGTGGCGATCCAGTTGGCCATGTAGCCGCCGTACGAACCGCCCATCATCGCGGTGCGCTCACCGTCCAGGTCGTCCCGCAGCAGTGCTGCGTCGGTCAGCGCCATCACGTCGTCGTACGGAGTGCCGCCCCAGTGCGTCCAGCCGCGCTCGTGCATGTGCTGGCCGTATCCGGTGGACAGGGCCGGGTCCGGCATCAGGACCGCGTAGCCGGCGGCCGCCGCCACCCACGGGCTCCAGCGCCAGGACCAGGCGTTCCAGCTGTTCTGCGGGCCTCCGTGCACCCACAGCAGCAGCGGCGCCGGGTTCTCGGGGCCCGCGCCGTCCGGCAGCACGAGCCAGGCCCGCAGCGCCGTCCCGTCCTCGGCGGTGGTGTGCACCTCGGTGAGGCCGCCCGGCAGGACCGTGTCCTGCCCGGGGCAGGGCAGGGCGACGGGCTGCTGCCCGGCCGCCGCGGCGTCGAGGCGCACCGGAGTCGGCGGACTGTCGACGGCGGAGCGCAGCGCGTACACGGTGCCGCCGTCCGGGCTCACCACGACGTCCGAGTACGTTCCCGAGGCGGTGAGCGCGACCAGCTCGCCGCTGCCGGCGGAGAGCCGGAACACCGGGCCGTGGCCGTTCTCGTCGGCGGTGAAGTACACCACCGGGGCGCCGTCGTCATCGGGCACCGGGGAGACGACCGGCGCGCCCGGCCACTGGTCGAAGTCGGGCAGCAGGTCGCGTCCGGCGTCCTGCTCGTCCGTGGCGCTCGCCAGCCACAGCGTGACGTCGCCTGGGGCGTCCCAGGTCACCCGCCGGCTGCGGGAGCACACCAGGTCCCGGCCGTCGGGGGTGAACGCCGGGGCGTCGAACTCCGCTTCGGGGGACTCCAGCATCCGCAGCGGCTTGCCCGTCTCGGCGTTCGCGACGACGACCACGGAGCGGATCTCGTCGGGGAGCGAGCCCACCGCCGTCGCGTACGCCACCAGGGACCCGTCGGGGGAGAGCGCGACGCCCTGGGCGATGGCGGCGCGCCGCGCGCCGCAGTCCACGGCGGCGGCCCCGCCCTCGGCGGCGTCCGCGACGGTGAACATGTGCGGGACGGCGGGACCCAGATCCTGGTCCCAGTACCTCACCGGCACCGACTCGTGCAGGATCGCCGACACCTTGGCCTTGCGGCGGGCCTCGCGCAGCCGCTCGTCGTGCTCCGCGTCCGTCGCGCCCGGCAGGAGGGAGGCCCCGAAGGCGATACGCGCGGAGCCGGTGGCCGTGGTGTACTCGCCGATCCCGCCGGCCCTGGCCAGGAGCTGAGACGCCTCGCCGCCGCCCGCCGGCAGGCTCCACAGCGCCGCCTCCTGCTTGTCCTCCTCGCCCTCACCGGGGTCGGCGACCGGACGCGAGGACAGGAAGAGCAGCGTGCCGTCGGGCAGGAACCGGGGCGCGGACTCGCCGCGCCCGGAGCGGGTGAGCCGCCGCGCCGGGCGCTGTCCGGCCGGATCCACCTCCCACAGGGCGCCGACGAACCGCGTACCGTCGGCGGACAGCTCCTGAACGGCGGTGACCAGACGCGTCCCGTCGGGTGACAGCGCCAGCGAGGAGACGCGGGGCAGCGCGAGGAACGTCGCCAGGTCGTGGAATGCAGTGGATTCGGCCATGAGGATCATCCTGCTTCTTCCAGGCGGCCCCGCACCAGTGCTTTTGCCGGCAAAACCTGGTCAAGGAGGCGGAGCGCGGCCTCTCGGGAGGGTGCGCCGCACCGAGGCCGCCCGGCGCCCGAAGGGCCGGCACGGACGAACACCTTGTGTCGCCGGCCGGACACACCTGGCCGCGGGTGACCGACGCGACCGCGAGAGACGCCGAGGGCGGCCCAGGAGGCCGAGGAGGATCTCCTGTGCGTGCGGCTTCCTGCTGAGGTTCTGCCTTTCGAGGCCACGACGGGCGCCGACCTCGTCATGGACGGCGGCCGCCGGTGTCGAACGCGGCGTCCGGGCCGGGGCCACCCCAGGCCGCTGCGTCCCTCGATCGAACGTCCCGTCGAGCGGGCCACTTCGGCGGCCGACCGCACCGGCCGCCGCAGCCCGCGCAGCGGCTAGCATCACTCCCATGCCGACACCCGAGGGGAACGGGCGCGCCGAGGGGGCGGACCCGGGTCCGTGGCGCGTCGCCGTGATGGACCGTCGCAGCGAGGTCGGGCGGCCGCCGTACCCGTCGCCGCCCGACGGGCGGCCGCTGGCGCGCCGGGACGACCTGCGCATCCAGGGGGCGACCGGGAGGATCAGCTGTGTCGACGCCTCCGGACGGACGCGCTGGACCTATGCCTTCGACGGACGCCCCAACGCCGCGCACGTCTCCGGGGGCAGGGTGCTGGTCACCACCGACTCCCTCGAGTACACGCCCTGGGGGTTCCTCGGCCCGGCCCTCCTGCTCGACCTCGCGGACGGCACCCTGATCGCCGAACTGCGCGGTGCGCGCGGCGCCGCGCTGCGGGGCGGACGCTTCCTGCTCGGGCTGGAGGGCTACGACTTCTTCGACACCTGGGAGCACGACCGCGACGGCGCCACCGTGGACTCCTGGCGCAGCTACGGCCACTACGTCGTCGGAACCGGCGTCCGTGTCGTCGAGGCCGACCGGAGGCATCCCACCGGGAGCCGCGTCGTCCGTCTGCTGCCCGGAGGCGGGATCGAGCGGGGTCCGCGGCTCACCGCCTCGGTGGTGCCGCGACCGGTGGTGCTGGAGGACGGCACGATCCTGGTGCTCGACGCGGGAGTGCTCCGCGCCGTCGACCGCGGCCTGGCGGGCACCGTCCTCGCCGAGCTGCTGCCGCTCGCCCCCGACAGGGCGTCCGGGTGCATCAGCTCGCTGCGGCGCGACGGCGACCGCCTCACCGCGGTCATCGCCGAGCCCCGGCCGGGCCACCCGACGACGCACACCGTTCACACCTGGACCCTCGCCCTGACCCGGCCCTGACCACGCGGGCCGGGAAGCGGCGTCAGCAGCGGGAGGCAGACGCGTGTCGGCCGTCACCCATGGACAGGCCCTCGAACGTCTTGAGAGGGGCACGCTCGCGCTTGCTCCGCGGTGTCGCGGGGCGCCCTGCCCCTGCGGGCGTCCGTGATCCGGGGGCGGCGGCGAAGGCGCCCGGCGGGAGCGGCGCCGGAGCCGGTCGTGGCGGCCGGCGGGTGACCGATCCCGCCGGCCGGCCTCACCCGTCGGGTTCAGAGTTCCGCCGCGCATGCCTCCAGCCTGGCGAGCAGCCGCGCCAGCGCGGCGTTCCACCGCTCGGTGCCCCGCTGTTCCTCCAGGAGGGCGCACAGCGCCCGGACCTCGTCGGCGGCGAAGGACTCGCGACCGGGGTTGTACTCGAACTGCAGGAACGCCACCCGCAGCTCGAAGTACCGGCAGGGGTCGACGTCGCGGAGCCAGCGGTGCAGCGCCAGCGCGGCGACGCCTTCCGCCCGGGCGCACCGGAGGCTGACCGACGGTTCCAGGACGAACTCGACCGTGGTGACGCCGTCGCGTGTGATGAGGCACATCCGCGCCGGGTCCGCCCCGCCGCGGTCCACGTCGAACCCGGCCGCGTACCCCGGGTCCTCCCGTCTGTCAGCCATCTCTTCCCTCGCCTCTTCCGATCCGGTGGGGGCGGGCGTGTGCCGTACTCCGGCGTGCGGCACGCGCTCTCGCACACCTCAACAACCGGGAACGCCCGGGCATACCCGATGTGGCGGAAGAGATCGCAAAATCTGCGAGGCTCCGCGGAAGCACCGTGCCGACGATTCCGTGCGGCCTCAAGCACGGGCTCCTCGCGGGCCCGCCGCGGAGACCCGGGCCCGGCGCGGACTGCCCGGGACCGCGCGGGCCCGGCGCGCTCAGGAGCCGCTGAGCCGGCCGGCGAGTGCGGTGACCTGCCGGCGCGCCGTCTCCCACGCCGCGGGGCCGAGCGCGGCGAGGTCCGTCTCCTCCAGCGCCCGCAGGGCCGCTTCCGTGTCGCCGTCGAACGGGACGCTGCCGCAGCGCACTTCGTAGCCCTCGCGGGTGGCCACGCGCAGGCCGCGTCCGCCGCCGTCGACGTGCACTGCGGAGGCGACGACCGGGGGCGGGGGTCCGCCCGCCTCGCCGGGCGCCTTGTCGTAGGCGCTGACCAGTGGCTCCCGCCAGCGGATGCCGAGCAGGAGGTGCTGTTTGGCCACGGCCTCGGACAGGTCGGTCTCCTGGGTCCGCTCCGGCTCCAGCGTGACCGCTCGGGAGTCGAGGACGAGCGCGGCGGGCAGCAGGCAGCGCAGAGTGCTGCCGACGAGGTTGCCGCCGACGGTGGCCGTCCGCCGCACGGCGCCGGTGCCCACGCCGGCGGCCGCCCGGCGCAGCGCCTCGGGAACCCGGTCGTCTATCCGGTTCAGGACCACCGCCGCGCCGAGGGCCTCGCGTTCGATCACGCCCGCCTCCGGCAGGTCGCGCAGCGACATGGCCCGTTCGGGGAACCCGTCGCGCTGCCAGGTGGCCCATACGAGCGTCGCCCCGCCGACGGGCACCGCCCCCTGGGCCATGAACTCCTGAGCTTCGGACACGGACGTGGGCAGGTGCAGCAGCACGGCGATCGCCCCGCCTTCCGGGAGCCGGTGACCGGACGGCGAGCCTTCCGGTCGCGTGGGTGTGTGGGTGGGCGCCACGCATTCTCCCCGTACGGGCGGGAGCGCGTACAGGGCTCAACCGTTCTCCTTGTGCGCCCGTTCGTGCGGGGAACCGCCGGATCCGCGCGTGGGACGGCGGGGGAGCCGCCCTGACCCGTGGCGGCGGTCAGGCGCCCTCGTGGCGTGCTTCGTGGCGTGCTTCGTGGCGCCAGAAGCCGGAGAAGGTGATGCGGTCCTTGGGCAGGCCCGCGCGGTGCAGGTGCCGGCGGCCCTTGGTGGCGAGGCTCTGCTCGCCGACGACGAAGGCGTATCCGCTGGGCTTCGCCGGTGTGTGCCGCCGCAGTTCGGCGAGGGCGGCCGCGCCGGGAACGGCGTGCGGGTCCTCGCGCACGACCCAGGTGACGGCCATTCCGGCGGGGGCGTCGAGCTCGCGCCGGTCGTCGGGGGTGGGCACCTCCTGGATCAGCCGGCCCACGGTGGCGCGGGGGAGGGAGCGCAGGATGCCGGTGGCGGCGGGCATCCCGCTCTCGTCGGCCACGACGAGGACATCCGAGGCGTCCTGCGGGCAGTCGAACATCACGCCCTGGTCGAGGAGCGCCAGCGCGTCCCCGGGCCGGGCGTCGCAGGCCCATAGCGCGGCGCGGCCCTCGAGTTGGCCGTTCGGGGCGCGGTGCACGACGAACTCGATGTCCATTTCAGGGGTTTCGGGCCGGAACGCGGCGACGGTGTAGTTCGAGTAGTGCGGGCGCTCAGCCGTGGGGATGGCGAGGTAGGGCTGCCACCACCGCGCTCCGGAGAACTCGGGCAGCCTCAGGGTGTCCTGGTGGGGGAGCTGCATGAAGAGGCGGAACCAGTGGTCGTAGCCCTTCCACGGGAAATCGGCGAGGTCCGGGCCCGTGACCGTCACGCGGTGAAGGGAGGGGGTGACGCGCTCGGTCCTGACGACCTCGGCGCGGAACATCCTGGGGTTCTGCGGCATGAGCCGCGGGGTCTTCGCCATGTAGGAAGGTTAGCCTAACTTAACGTATGCGGGAGGGGTGGTTCATGGAGTTAGTTAGGTTAGGCTAACCTTCCTTCCGTGAGTTCTTCGGAAGAGACCGCCACGGTCCGCGTCCCGCGCGGACTCGGGCTGGCGGCACACGGCGTGACCGCGGCGTACGACGGGACCGACGTGGTCCACGACGCGTCGATCACCCTGCGGCCCGGCCAGGTGACCGCCCTCGTGGGCCCCAACGGCAGCGGCAAGTCGACGCTCCTGCGTACGGTGGCGCGCCTGCAGGGCGCCCGCCGCGCCACGCTGACCCTCCACGCGCACGACGGGACGACCGCCGACGGCCTCGCCCTGACGGCGCGCGAGTTCTCCCGCCGCGTGGCCATGCTGACGCAGGGTCGCCCCACGCCGAGCGGGCTGACGGTACGTGACGTCGTGGACTTCGGCCGCTACCCCCACCGAGGCCGCTGGGGACGCCCCGACCCGGGCGGCCCGGCCGCGGTGGACCGGGCGCTGGCGATGACCGGTGTCGCGGACCTCGCCGACCGCGGCGCCGAGCACCTCTCCGGCGGACAGCTCCAGCGCGTCTGGCTGGCGAGCTGCCTCGCCCAGGAGACCGGCGTGCTCCTTCTCGACGAGCCCACCACCTACCTCGACCTGCGCTACCAGGTCGAACTCCTGGACCTGGTCCGGGACCTGGCCGACCGGCACGGCATCGCCGTCGGCGTCGTCCTGCACGACCTGGACCAGGCGGCCGCCGTGGCCGACCGGATCGCCCTGCTGCGGGCCGGCCGGATCGTCGCCGACGGCCGCCCCGAGGACGTGCTGACACCGCGACTCCTCACCGACGCCTACGGGATACGGGTCGACGTCGACACCGACCCCCTGACCGGCCTGCTGCGCACCCGCGCCGTCGGCCGCCACCACGCACGCAACGAAAGGCCCCTGACCACCCCATGAGCCGCTCCATCGCCATCACCGCCGCGGCGTCCGCTGCCGCCGTCCTCGTCCTCGCCGGCTGCGGCACGACCGAGCCGGCCGCGGACAGCGCCGCCAAGGACACCCGGCGCATCACCCTCACCGACGCGAGCGGAACGAAGGTCACCCTCGACAAGCCGGCCGAGAAGGTCGTCGGCACCGAGTGGAACGTCGTCGAGTCCCTGGTGACGCTGGGCGTCGACCCGGTCGGCGTCGCCGACGTCAAGGGCTATAGCGCGTGGGACTCCGCCGTCCCCCTGAAGAACCAGCCGAAGGACATCGGCACCCGCGGCGAGCCGAGCATGGACACCATCGCCTCGCTCTCCCCGGACCTGATCGTCGCCACCACCGACCTGCCGACCGCCGCCGTCAAGCAGTTGAAGAGGATCGCCCCGGTCCTGGAGGTCCGCTCCGCCGACGCCTCCGACCCCGTCGGGCAGATGAAGGAGAACCTCGACCTCATCGCCGAGGCGACCGGCACCGCCGCCGCAGCCGACGCGGCGAAGAAGGCCTACGACACCAAGGTCGCCGAGGGCCGCAAGGCCCTCGCCGACGCGGGGCTGGCCGGTGCGCGGATCGCCTTCGCCGACGGCTACGCCGCTTCCCACCAGGTCTCCGTCCGCCCCTTCACCAGCGGCTCCCTCATCGGCGGCGTCAACACGGCGCTCGGCCTGGAGAACGCCTGGACGGTCAAGGGGGACAAGGACTACGGTCTGGCCACCACCGATGTCGAGGGGCTCACCGAGCTCGGCGACGCGCGGTTCGCCTACATCGGCAACGACATCGAGGGCCGCGACGTCTTCACCGACGACCTCGCGAAGAACTCCGTGTGGAAGTCGCTGCCCTTCGTCAAGAAGGGCGAGGTGCACCGACTGCCCGACGGGATCTGGATGTTCGGCGGTCCGCGGTCGATGGAGGCGTACGTCGACGCCCTCGTCGGCGCCCTGACGAAGTAGCGCACCGTGGCCGTCACCGCTACGACCCCCGCCACCCGTCCGCACACGGCCGCCTCCCGGACGGGAGCGGCCGCGGTGACGGCCGCGCTCGTGCTCCTGGTCGCCGCCCTCGCGGTCGCCGACATCACCCAGGGCACCGCGGCCGTCGGCCCCGCCGAGGTCTGGAAAGCTCTCACGGGCGGGGCCGCCCCGGGCGACGCGTCCGTCGTGATCGCCTCCCGCCTGCCCCGCATGACCGCCGGACTGCTGGTCGGCGCGGCCCTCGGCATCGCCGGGGCGTCCCTGCAGGCCGTCACCCGCAATGTGCTGGCCGCGCCCGACACGCTCGCGGTGAACGCCGGTTCGTACCTGGCCCTGGGCGTCCTCATGGTCACCGGGACGTCCCTGCCGCTGCTCGCCTCCTCCGGTGTGGCGTTCGCCGGCGCACTCGCGGCGGCGGCCGTCGTCCTGTCGCTGTCCGGACCGGCCGCCGGCACCGTACGCCTCGTCCTGGCCGGCAGCGCGCTGACCCTGGGCCTGACCTCCGTCACCGAGGGGCTGATCCTGCTCTTCCCGCAGCAGACCGACGGCCTCTACCAGTGGAGCCAGGGCAGCATCAGCCAGAACGGCTTCGACGGCGTGGCGCAGATGGCACCCGTCGCCACTGTCGCTGTCGCCGGACTGCTCCTGGTGGCGCCCCGCGTGGACGCCCTCGCCCTGGGCGACGACGCCGCCCGCGGGCTCGGCGTCCCCGTCCGCGGCACCCGGATCACCGTCGTGGTCCTCGCGTCGCTGCTGTCCGCGGCGGCCGTGACCCTCGCCGGCCCCGTCGGCTTCGTCGGCCTGTGCGCGCCGGCCCTCGTACGACCGCTGGCCCGGCGCCTGCGACCGCTGACGCGCGGCCGCTCCGCACTGCCCGTCATGGGCCTGGCGGGCGCCGGTCTGGTGCTCGGCGCGGACGTCCTGCTGCGCGCCGTGATCCCGGCGCAGACCGCCGTCGCCGTGCCCACCGGAGTCGTCACCGGCCTGCTTGGCGCGGTGTTCCTGGTGGTGATGGCGCTGCGCGCCCCGGACCCGGCGGGGGTGAGCGCGCCGGAGCGGACGCGCATCCCCGGACGCGCCGCCTTCCTGACGACCGTGGGCCTCCTGGTCGCCGCCCTGGTGGGGGTGACCGCCGCCGGAGTGCTGCTGGGGGACACCGCGCTGCTCCTCGGCGACGTTTTCAACTGGGCGCGGGGCACGGCCGGCCGGACGGTCTCCTTCGTCCTCGACACGCGGGTGCCCCGGGTGCTCGCCGCGCTCCTCGCGGGGGCGGCCCTCGCCCTGGCCGGCACGCTGGTGCAGGCCGTCACGCGCAACCCCCTCGCGGAGCCCGGTGTCCTCGGCGTGTCGGGCGGCGCGGCGCTCGGCGCGGTGCTGTTCGTCACGACCGTCCCGGCCGCGGGGGCGTGGAGCGTGGCGGGCGCCGCGTTCGCGGGCGCCGCGGTGACCGCCGGCCTCGTGTTCGGGCTCGCGGCGCGCGGCGGCTTCCGGCAGACCCGACTCGTCCTCGTCGGCGTCGGCGTGTCCACGGCCGCGGCGGCCCTGATCAGCCTGCTGATCGTGCTCACCGACCCGTTCAACGCGACGAAGGCCCTCACCTGGCTGTCCGGTTCCACCTACGGGCGGACCGTGCCCGACGCGCTGCCCGTGGCGGCCGCCCTCGTGCTGGGTCTGGCTGTCGCGGTCGCCCGCCGCACCGAACTCGACCTGCTGGCGCTCGACGACGACACCCCGGCACTGCTCGGGCTGCGCCGAGGGCCGGCCCGGCTCGGATTCCTCCTCACGAGCGTGCTGCTCACAGCGACCGCCGTGGCCGCCGCGGGCACCATCGGTTTCGTGGGGCTGGTCGCCCCGCACGCCGCCCGGGCTCTGGTCGGGCGCCGGCACGTCAGGGTCGTCCCGGTCGCGGTGCTCCTGGGCGCCGCGCTGGTCTGCACGGCGGACCTCCTCGGGCGCACCGTCATCGCCCCGGCCCAGCTCGGCGCGGGACTGATGACCGCGGTCGTCGGCACGCCGTACTTCCTGCACCTGCTGCTGCGCACCCGGCGCGCGGCCTCGCCGGGGAAGTAGCGCCGGGACGCGGGGAGGAGAGACGCCCGAACCGGGGGCGCCTCCTGCCGGCGCGGGGGGCGGCGCGGAGCCGTCGGGCGGGCTCCTCCATGCCCCCGGGCGTCATCAGGATGCGGCGGCGCAGCACATGCGACCGGTCGCGGGCGCCGGCCAGTGTCTCGACGAGGAAGCTCTGGTCGGCCGGCTCGATGACGGTGTCGCGGTACGGGTCGACGGCGGCGATTCGATGCCGTTCTCGGCGGCCTCGTCAAGGCCGCCCTCGTCTGATGCCGCGGGCAGAGCGGCGCGGACCGAGGGGCGCGGGCAGGAAGAGCGCTACGCCCTGGGGGCCGCCGGCCGACCGGCGGCCCCCGAAGCCGTTTCAGACGCGGGCCGCGGCCGCCGCGGCCGCCTCGTCCAGGCGGGCGGCGAGCGAGGCCAGGATCTCGCCGGCCCGGACCGCGGTGGTCGACAGCAGCGTGGAGGACAGCCCGTGCGTGTGCTCGGTGCCGCCCTGCACATAGATGCCGGCCCGCACCTCGGGGGCGACCTCGACGCGGTGGTCGCGGCCCACGCGCAGCGCGTCGCCGTCGTCGCGCAGGCAGAGCTTGGCGGACTCCCCGAGGAGCGAGCCGACGTCCTGCGAACGGTAGCCGGTGGCGTGCACGAGCACGTCCGCCTCCAGGACCTGCCGCTCGCCGGTGGGCAGGAACTCCACCGTCACCTCGAGGCCCTTGTCGGAGACGTCCACGTCACGTATGCGGGAGACGTTGAGGAAGCGCAGCCGTTCGCGGCCCTGCACCTTCTCGCGGTAGGAGGTCGCGTACAAAGCCTCGATGAGGTCCATGTCGACCACCGAGTAGTTGGTGCCGCGGTGGTAGTCGTAGAGGGACTGCTTCACCTCCGACGGGGAGCCGAAGTAGAGGTCCACCGCCTCGGGGTCGAAGATCCGGTTGGCGAAGGGGCTGTCGTCGGCGGGCGTGTAGCCGTACTTGGCGAACACCGCGCAGACCTCCGCCTCGGTGAAGGCGCGGTGCAGGAAGTCGACCGCCTCGGCCGCGCTCTGCCCCGCGCCGAGGACGACGGCCCGGCGCACCGGGGCGCCGGACGCGGTGAGTTCGGCGGTCCTGGGCAGCAGCTGGCTGGTGTGCCAGACGCGGTCCGACAGCTCGGTGCCCGGAGGCAGGTGCGGCTCCAGGCCGACGGCCACGCTGATGTTGCGGGCCCGGTGCGTCACCGTCCGCGCCGGGTCCTCCGGGTCCCGGCAGGTCACGTCGAGGTGGTCGACGCCGCCGCCGGCGCCGCGGACCGGGGCGACCGACAGCACGTGCGAGGAGTAGTCGACGACGTCCGCGACGCGGGCGGCGGCCCACTCGAAGTAGTCGTGGAACTCCACGCGGAGCGGGAAGAGCGTCTTCTGGTTCAGGAAGTCGACCAGCCGTCCCCGCTCGCGCAGATAGCACAGGAAGGAGAAGTCGCTGGTCGGATTCCGCATGGTGACCAGGTCCTTGAGGAAGGACACCTGCATCGTCGCGTCGTCGATGAGCATCCCCCGGTGCCACCCGAAACGCGGCTGGCGTTCCAGGAACCGGGCGTTGATCCGCCGGGAGGCGGGGACCCGGGCGTTGTGCTCCCCGATGGCTATGGCCAGCGCGAGATTTGACGGCCCGAAACCGATTCCCAGGATGTCGTGGATGGTGTCCGGACCAGTGCGCGGTGCTGTCACCGTTGCATCGCCTCCCTCAGCGCGGCACATCTTAGATAAGGTAAGGCTAACCTTGCAATCATCGCTGAAGGGAAGACCGCCATGCGGGTCGTCATGTTCGGTTATCAGACCTGGGGACACCGGACGCTGCAGGCCCTGCTGGAGTCGGAGCACGAGGTCGCCCTCGTCGTGACGCACTTCAGGAGCGAGCACGCGTACGAGAAGATCTGGGACGACTCGGTCGCCGAACTGGCGGAGAAACACGGCGTGCCCGTGCTGCTGCGCACCCGCCCGGACGACGCCGAACTGCTGGAGGCGATCAAGGCGGCGGCCCCCGACCTCATCGTCGCCAACAACTGGCGCACCTGGCTGCCGCCGGAGATCTTCGACCTCCCTCCGCACGGCGCCCTCAACGTGCACGACTCGCTGCTCCCCGCCTACGCGGGCTTCTCCCCGATCATCTGGGCGCTCATCAACGGCGAGGAGCGGGTCGGCGTCACCGCGCACCGCATGAACGGCGAACTGGACGCGGGCGACATCCTGTTGCAGCGCTCGGTCCCCGTCGGCCCGGAGGACACCGCCACCGACCTCTTCCACCGCACCTGCGACCTGATCGCGCCCCTGGTGCGCGAGTCCCTGGATCTGATCGCCTCCGGCCGCGCCGAGTGGACGCCCCAGGACCGCTCCCGCGCGAGCTTCTTCCACAAGCGCTCCGTCGAGGACAGCCGCATCGACTGGAACTGGCCGGCGCAGGACCTGGAGCGGCTCGTGCGGGCGCAGTCCGACCCGTACCCCAACGCCTTCACCTACCACCGCGGCGAACGCATCCGGATCGTCTCCGCCGCCGTCTCGCAGGCCCGGTACGGCGGCACGCCCGGCCGCGTCTTCATCCGCGAGGGCGACGGGGTCGTCGTCGTCGCCGGCGCGGACGCGCGCGGCGGCCACCGCGAGGGGCTGCTGGTGCGCACGATCCGCACGGACGACGGCGCCGAACACGCTGCCACCGACTGGTTCCGCACCATGGGCGGCTGCCTGACGGACCGCCCGTGACGACGGCACCGGTCACCCCGGGGACGCCGGCCGCCCTGCGCGCGTTCGCGGACCGCACCGTCGTCGTGAAGGTGGGCGGGCACGCCATGGGCGGGGAGCCGCTGCTGCGCGATGTCGCCCGGGACGTCGTGCGCCTCCGGGAGGCCGGCGTGCGGATCGTGGTGGTCCACGGCGGCGGCCCGCAGATCAGCGCCCAGCTCGACCGCGAGGGCATCGAGGACCGCTTCGTCGGCGGGCTGCGGGTCACCACCGCCGAGGTGCTGGACGTGGCGCGCATGGTGCTGGCCGGCCGGGTGCAGCGGGACCTCGTCGGGCTGCTCAACGAGCACGGCCCGTACGCCGTGGGGCTCACCGGCGAGGACGCGCGCACGCTGACCGCGCGGCGCCGCTACGCCGACGTCGGCGGCGAGCGTGTGGACATCGGCCTCGTCGGCGAGGTGACCGAGGTCAACACGGCGGCCGTGGACGTCCTCCTGGACCACGGCCACATCCCCGTCGTCTCCTCCCTCGGCCGGGGCGCGGACGGCCAGGTCTACAACGTCAACGCGGACGCGGCGGCCGGCGCCCTGGCCGCCGCGCTCGACGCGGAGGCGCTGGTCGTCCTCACCGACGTGCCCGGGCTGTACGCCGACTGGCCGCGCCGCTCGCGGGTCGTGGAGCGGATCACCGCGACCGAACTGGCGGCGGTGCTGCCGGCGCTCGACGGTGGTATGGCGCCGAAGATGGAGAGCTGCCTGCGCGCCGTCCGGGCGGGCGTCCGCGCGGCGCGGGTGCTGGACGGCCGCGTCCCGCACGCCCTGCTGCGCGCGCTGACCGCGGGACCGGGGGGCGCCGGCACGACCGTTCTGCCGGGGTAGTCCGGTCGGTGCGCCGGGGGCGCCTCATGAGTGGCCGACGGACGGTTCCGACAGAGGATGAGGCGTCCGGTCGCGCCGGGGCAGCAGGAGCGGGGTGGCGAGGGCGAGCACTCCCGCGACCGCGAGAGCGGTGCGCGGGCCGGTGGCGTCGGCGAGCAGCCCGCCGAGCGCGGTGAGGACGGCGACGGCCGCCTGCTGGCCGATCGCCCAGGCCGTCAGGGTGCGGGAGACGAGGTGCGCGGGGGTGTGTTCGAGCCGGTAAGCGGCGAGCACCGGGCTGTACAGGCTCATGGTGACGATGATCGCCGACTCGACGGCCATCACGGTGGCGAGGCCGAGGACGCCGGGACGGACGAGGGCCAGACCGACCAGCCAGCAGGCGCGCAGCGTGCCGGCGGTCCGCAGGACCCGGTCGCGGCCGAAGCGGGCCACGGCGCGGCGGGCCAGCCGGGAGCCGATGAGTCCGCCGAGACAGGGCGCTGCGAAGGCGAGGCCGTACTGCCAGGGCGGGAGACCGAGCCGGCGCAGCAGGAGCACGGCCAGCAGGGGCTCGGTGGCCATGACCAGACCGGCGACGGCCATCTGGTTGAGCCACAGCGGCCGCAGAGCGGGGTGGCCCAGGATGTGCCGCCAGCCGTCGAGCAGCGCGCCCGCCCGGACCGGGCTCCCGCCGGTTTTTCGCGGCACGTCCTCCTGGCCGCGGATCGCGGTGAGGCCCAGCGCGGAGAGCAGGTAACTGACCGCGTCGGCCGCCACGGTGACGACCGGCCCGAACAGGCCGATCGCCGCCCCGCCGAGCGGCGGCCCCACCACGATGGAGCTCCAGTTCGTTGACTCCAGCCGCGCGTTGGCGACGAGCATGTCGTCCGGCCGGAGAAGGGCCTTGAGGTAGGCGCCGCTTGCCGCGTTGAACGCGATCTTGGCCGCGGCGACCACGGCCGAGACCGCGAGCAACTGGACGAAACCCAGCAGGCCGAGGGCGTAGGCGACCGGGATGGACGCCATGGCCGCGCAGCGGGCCAGGTCCATCGTGATCATGACCCGGCGCTTGCGCCGGAACTCCACCCACGGCGCGAGCGGCACCGCGATCAGCGCACCCACCGCGGGCCCCACCGCGGACAGCGCGGACACCTCGGCGGGGCCGGCGTGCGCCACCAGCACGGCGACCAGCGGCAGAGCTCCGAACCCCAGACCGGACCCGTACGCGCTCACCGCGTAGGCCGCCCGCAGCCAGCCGAACGACCGGCCCAGCGGTCTCCTGCCCACCATGCCCGGCGTCTCCCTTGACGTGCACCCGCACAAACCGACGTTGACCGACCAGAGCCAAGTCGGCAGGTGGGCTGCACGTCAAACAACCGACCTGGCCGTACGCCACAACCATCGGTTGTTCCGTAAGGTGGCCGGCGTGGATCTCGAAGCAGTACGGACCTTCGTCGCCGTCGCGGAGTCGGGCCAGTTCCAGAGGGCCGCCGTCGACCTGTCGGTCACCCAGCAGGCCGTCTCCAAGCGCGTCGCCGCGTTGGAGAGCGACCTCGGCGTGCGCCTGTTCACCCGCGCCGCCCGCGGCGCGGAGCTCACCATCGACGGGCAGGCGTTCCTGCCCCACGCACGCGAGCTGCTGCGCGTCGCCGAGCGCGCGGGCGAGTCCGTGCGCCCCGGCCGCCGTCCGCTGCGCGTCGACGTGATCGCCTCGCGCAGCGCGCAGTCGAGGCTGATGCGCGCATTCCACCGGGCCTTCCCCGAGATCGCCCTCGACGTGGTGATGCTGTTCGACATCGACAAGGCCGTCAGTGCGCTGCGCTCCGGCGCGATCGACGCGTCCTTCCGCGCCGTCGCCGCGCCCGGCCGTCCCCTTCCCGAGGACATCGAGGCCGTCCGCGTGCTCGACGAGCCGCTGCAACTCCTCACCGGTCCCGGGCACGCGCTGGCGGACGCCCGGTCGGTGACCCTCGCCGAGCTCACCGGGCACCGGATCTGGATGCCCGGCATCGCGCCCGGCACCGAGTGGGGCGCCTACTACGACGACCTCGTCGCCGCGTTCGGCCTCACCATCGAGGCGACCGGCCCCAACTTCGGCTCCGACGCACTCCTCGACACCATCGCCGACACCCCGGCCCTGGCCACCTTCATGGGCGAGCACACCCGGCTCATCTGGCCCGCCGACCACGGTCTGCGCCGCATCCCGGTCACCGACCCGACGCCCGTCTACCCCCACTCACTCCTCTGGCACCGCGACAACCCCCACCCGGCACTGGCCACCCTCCGCACCCACCTCGCCGCCGTGACGGCCGGCAGCGACGCCGTCGGGACGTGGACACCCGCCTGGACGCTTCCCGGCGACGTCCGTTGAGAGGACTCCGACGGCTGCGGTTCCGGCTGTTCTCGACCGCCGCCCCATGCGTCACCGCCGAACGGGGCCGCGTCCTCCCCTCGGCTCTTCATCCGCTGTGATGACTCGCCGGCTTCAGTGAGGGTGGTTCCCGGTGCCGCCCGGCCGATGTCAGACCGCCGACAGGGCTTGCGTCGGGGGCAGCCGTGAGGCGCGCACTGCCGGGTAGACGCCGGCGACGGCTCCCACGACGATCGCGCCGGCCAGACCGCTGCCGAGCGCGAGGGGTGGCAGGACCGGCGGCCACGACTGCCAGAGTGCGTAACCGACCGTGCCCGCCGCGCCCAGCGCGGTGCCGCTCAGCCCGCCCAGGACGGACAGCATGACGGATTCGGTCAGGAACTGGCCCCGTATCTGGCGGCGGTTGGCGCCGAGAGCGCGGCGCAGGCCGATCTCGCGGCGTCGTTCGAGGACGGAGACGAACATGGTGTTGGCCACTCCGATGCCGCCGACCAGCAGGGCGACCCCGGCGAGGCCGAGGAACAGGGAGGAGAAGGTGTGCTCGGTGGCGCGCTTGGCGGCCAGGGCGTCCGAGGGCCGGCTGACCTGGACGAGTCCCGGCAGTTCGGGGTTGACGGTGGCGGGCAGGACGGCGCGTACCGCCTCGATCTGCGACTCGCGCGCCTTCACGTAGACCACGGTGGGGTGGCCGTCGAAGGCGAGGCCGTCGCGTGCCGCGGGCCAGCCGACCAGTACGGAGCTCTCCAGGTCGGGAGTGAGGGGCGTCGGCCCGAGGATGCCGATCACGGTGAACGATCGGGTGCCGATCGTCACCAGCGGCTCCCGTCCCGGGGTGACGCGGTCGATGCCGAGTCGCGCCGCGGAACGTGGGCCGAGGACGGCCGCGGGGAAGCGCTCGGTGGCGCGGTCGAGGAACCGGCCGGAGCGGACGGTGCCGCCGACGGTGGCCAGCAGGTTGGTCCTGGCGGCCAGCACGCTCAGCCCGATCGAGTCGTTGGGGTCGGCCAGGTCGGAACGCCGCACGGTGGTGTGGACGTTGGCCACCGCGGTGGTGCTGGTGACGGGGCCGATCCGGGCCGCCATGACGTCGGCGGCCTCGGGGAGCAGCGCCTTCTGTCCGGCGTCGGGCTGCGGCTGGGCGCGGAGCATGTTGGTGCCGAGCGCGGACAGCTCGTCCATGAGGGCCCGTTGGCTGGACGCGGGGATGCCGGTGACGACGACCAGGGTGGCGATGCCGATCGCGATGCCCAGTGCGGACAGCGCGGCACGCGTCCTGCGGGTGTGCAGACCGAGCACGCCGAGTCGCAGGACGTCGAGGGGGGACAGTCTGATCGGTCGGTTCATGCCGGGCTCCAGGCGTCCGCGCGGGTGGCGCTGTCCGAGGCGATGCGGCCGTCGCGCAGTCGGATCCTGCGCGGCATCCGGGCGGCGATGTCCAGGTCGTGGGTGATGACCGCGATGGTGGTGCCCTCCTCGTTCAGTCCCGTGAGCAGGTCGAGCACGGCGCGGCCGTTGGCGCTGTCGAGCGCCCCGGTCGGTTCGTCGGCGAGGACGAGTGCGGGTTCGTTGACCAGTGCGCGGGCGATGGCGACACGTTGCCGTTCGCCGCCGGACAGTTGCTGGGGGAGGTGGCGGACGCGGTGCGCGAGGCCGACCCGGGCGAGCGCCTCTTCGGCGCGGGGGCGGCGCAGCCGCCGTGGCACGCCCGCGTAGAGCAGGCCGGTCGCGACGTTGTCGGTCGCGTCGAGGCCGTCCGTGAGGTGGAAGTGCTGGAAGACGAAGCCCAGCAGCCGGGCGCGCAGGGCGGACAGCCGCCGGTCGGGCAGTCCGGCGGCGGCGTGGCCGGCGATCTCCACCGTGCCGCTGGTCGGCCTGTCGAGGGTGCCCATGATGTGCAGCAGCGTGGACTTACCGGAGCCGGAGGGCCCCACGATCGCCAGGAGCTCGCCTTCCATGACGGTGAGCGACACCTCGCCCAGGGCGGTGACGTCGCCCGCGTAGGTCTTGGTGACCTTGTCGACCACGAGGGCGGGGGCCGGGCCTGCGGTGTTCACGAGGCGGTCACCACCGTCATGCCCTCGTTGACACCCGTGCCGCTCACTTCGACCATTCCGTCGGCGAACACCCCCGTCTCCACCGGGACCAGAGTGGAGTCGGGGCGCTGCAGCGCGTAGCCGCCCTCCCTCAGGGCGAGGAGCGCGGTGACCGGGACGGCCAGGACGCCCTTGCGGTCGGTGGCGGAGAAGCGGACCTGGACGGAGGCGGAGTCCAGCCCCTTCACGTCGCCGGCGTGCCGCGGGGTGACGGTGACGGCGACCGTGGGAGGTCCTGCCTGCGCGGTCTGGTCGTCGGCGGAACCACCCTGGACGGCGCCTGCGACGGAGGCGACGGTGCCGGGGATCTCCCGGCTGTCGGGAAGGGTGATCGTCACGCTCTGCCCCGTGTGGAGGGCGCCGACCTCGGCGGCGTCCACGCTCACGGCCACCGACTTCGCGGTGGTGGTGTAGGTCAGCACTTCTCCTTCGGCCGGGTCGCCCGGGGCGGCGGTCACGGTGTTGACCCTCACCGGGCCCGGCAGGACGAGCGCCCGGCCGGGTGTGAGCGTGCCGGTCGCCTCCTGGCCGGTGTCGCGCTGCCACCGCTTCAGGGCCGCGCCGAGCTCGACGGTGAACTCGGTGCCGCCCGGCGCGTGGCGCGTGGGCGCGCGGTCCGTGGTGGGCCCGATGTCGTAGCCGAGGGCCCGCAGATTGTCCGCCAGGACCGTGACGTCCCGCCCGCGCAGCCCCGGCTTGTCCAGCGCTCTGAAGAAGGGCGTGTCACCGAGGAAGACGGTCACTGGCTGGTCGTTCACCCAGTACAGGGGCTTGCCCCGGACGGCTGTCGCACCGGGCGACGGCAGCTTGGTGAGCACTCCGGGGCCCGTGCCCTTGAGGGCGCGCAGCGGGCCGTAGCCGAGTGTGCCGGGCAGGGTCCTGTCGGTGGACAGGTCGGTTTTGGTGACCTTGACGGTGTCGAGCCGGATCGGGTGTTCCGGCGCGGTCTGCCCGCCGCCCTGCCGCGCGCTCCAGGCGGCGGTGGCGCCTCCCGCGCCGCCGGCGGTCAGGAGGACGGCCAGGGCCACGGTGAGCCGGCGCCGGCGCCGCCTGGGGAGGCGGTGATCAGCGGTTCTTGTCACCGAAGGCCTCCATCGTGCAGCTCTTGTCGAGCTTGGCCTGCTCGGCCTCGCTCATCGCGGGCTGGCCGTCGAAGGTCCACCCGGAGTTGTCGGGCAGCGCGGTGACCTTGAGTCCGTGCGAGTTCAGGCACGTGATGTAGACGCGGTAGTCGTCGTCGTAGTGCGGGTTCGATTCGCGGCGCAACTCGGGCGGCTGGAGGGGGAGTTTGCCGGCGCACGTCTTCTGTGCGGCCTTGGCGGTGGGGCTGTTGTCGTGCTGGTCGACGGAGTAGGGGCCGCGGGCCAGGATCATCTTGTGGCCGTGGTCCTTCAGACAGGCGGCGTAGGCGTTCCAGTAGCGGTCGCGCTCGGCGTCGGAGCTGTCCAGGCGCAGCTGCGGACGGCCCTGCTCGCTGTCGGCGGACGGCGTCGTGGACGACGGCACCGGCGCGGCCGAGGGGGCGCCGGTCGCCAGCGAGGCGACGTCCTGGTCCCCGGACTGCTTGCCGGACGTCGTGCCGGCGCCCCCGGTGGAGCCGCCGCAACCGGTGAGCAGGACGGCGCAGACGAGCGCGGCGGCCGCGCCGGCCGCGCGGAGCGGGAGGTGTGGGTAGGTCATGCCGACCGATGGTGGCCGGTGAATGTCGGAATCCTGTCAGGAAGCCATCGGCATCCCGTGGTCCCGCGCGGACGGAGCCCCGATGTCGGAATTGCGAAACTTGGCGTACTTATACTTCCGGCCATGAGCGCACACATACTGGTCGCCGAGGACGACGAGAAGCAGGCCCAACTGGTGCGGGTGTACCTCGAGCACGAGGGGCACTCGGTCACTGTCGTCCACGACGGCCGCGCCGCACTGGAGGAGCTGCGCCGCGACCCTCCGCAGCTGCTCGTGCTGGACGTGATGATGCCGAAGGTCGACGGGCTCGACGTCTGCCGCATCCTGCGCCGCGAATCCGACCTGCCGGTGCTGATGCTCACCGCCCGCTGCACCGAGGACGACCTCCTGCTCGGCCTGGACCTGGGCGCCGACGACTACATGACGAAGCCGTACAGCCCCCGGGAGCTGACCGCCCGAGTGCGCACCCTGCTGCGCCGCGCCCGGCCCTCGGGTCCGCCCGCCCCGGAACCCGACCCGACGCTGACCGTCGGCGGCCTGAGCATCGACCCCTCCCGGCACGAGGTGGTCTGCGACGGCAGCAGCGTGGACTGCACCCCCGGGGAGTTCCGGCTGCTGGAGACGCTCGCCGCCGAGCCGGGGCGGGTCTTCACCCGCGAGCAGATCCTCGGGCAGCTCCACGGCACGGGGCGCTACTTCACCGTACGGACGGTGGACACCCATGTCATGAACCTGCGCCGAAAGATCGAACCCGATCCCGCCCGCCCGGTGCGGCTGCTCACCGTCTACGGCGTCGGCTACGTCCTGTCCGACACCGCATGAGCCGCCGCTTCCACAGCAGCCTGGTGGTGCGGCTGCTCGCCCTGTCGGTGCTGGTCTCGGTGTGCTCGATCGCCGCCACCGCCTGGCTCGCGGCCCGTACGACCACCCGGGCGATCCGGCAGGAGCAGGGGCAGGCGATCTCCGACGACGCCCGGATCTACAAAGCCCTCCTGGGCCGGGCCGCCACGCACACGGACTGGCGGGGCGTGCAACCGCTGGTGGACCGCCTCGCCCGGGAGACCGGGCACCGCGTGGTCCTCACCACGCAGGACCGCCGTCCGATCGCCGACTCCGCCGACGCCCGCCACCGGACCCCGCTGCCGGACCGGGCGTCGGCGACCGTGGACCCGCTCGCCGTCGACACCGGGATCTCGGGGGCCGACGGCGGCGACCGCATCGACCCCCGTGCCGTCGGCCCCTTCCGACTGACAGGGGCGGAACGGACGCGGCTGACCGCCCTCGCGCAGCGCCGCGTCAGCTGCCTTCGCAGCCTCGGCCTGCCCGCCGCCTCCACCACTGCTCCCGGCGGACGTCCGCACGTGGACCCGCCGGGCTACACCGGCGGCCGCTGCGCCGACGGGGTACTGGACCAGCCCACCCGAACCGAGTCCCGTGCCCTCGCCCGGCTCGACTCCCTGGTCGACGCGTGCCTCGGCCGCCGGGGCAGCGGTCCCGTACAGCTCGCGCTGGACCTGACATGGACGCCCACGCGGAGCCGCGACCCGGTGGACGGGGCACTGGTCGCCTCGTGCCTGGACAGCGCCCGCCGCGAGCAACTCGCTCCGTACGTCGCCCCGGCCGCGCTGCTGTTCATCGGCTCCCCGGAGAACGCCGCCGCCGCGTCCCCGTTCGACCTCTCCGCACCCAACCGCCTCCGCATGGCCGGGGTCGTGGCGAGCGTGCTCCTGCTGACCGTCATGGTCACCATCGGCCTCGGCCTGCAACTGGTCAGACCACTGCGCGCCCTCACGGCGGCCGCTCAGCGCGTGAAGGCGGGCGATGTCGCCGCGCGCGTGCAGGTGAGCGGCAGGGACGAGATCGGGCGCCTCGCGGAGGTGTTCAACGAGATGTCTCAGCAGCGGGCGAAGCTGGAACGGCTGCGCACCGAGATGGTGGGCGACATCGCCCACGAGCTCCGCACCCCGCTCAGCAACATCCGCGGCTGGCTTGAAGCCGCCGACGACGGCGTCGTCCCGGCCGATCGCGCCCTCGTCGGTTCGCTGCTCGAAGAGGCGCTCCTGCTGCAGCACATCGTCGACGACCTCCAGGACCTCGCCGCCGCCGACGCGGGCGCGTTGCGCCTGCACAAAGTGCGGTGCGACGTCGGTGAACTCCTGCGGCAGGTCGCCGCCGCCCACGGCGGACGCGCCGACCACGCCGGCGTCGCGCTGTCCGTCGACGTTCCCGCCGACACCGGCACCGTGGTCGCCGACCCGGTCCGTCTCCGCCAGGCCGTCTCCAACCTCGTGTCCAACGCCGTCCGCCACACCCCGCCCGGTGGCACGGTCATGGTCACGGCACGCCGCGAGGACGGCGCGCTCGCCATCGCCGTCGCCGACACGGGCGCCGGTATCCGGCCGGAGGATCTGCCGCGGGTTTTCGACCGCTTCTGGCGCGCGGAGAAGTCCCGCAGCCGCAGCACGGGCGGCAGCGGTCTCGGCCTCGCCATCGTCCGCAACCTCGCGCAGGCCCACGGAGGCACCGTCACCGTCGAGAGCACCCACGGCAAGGGATCGCTGTTCACCTTGCGGCTGCCCGGCGACGGACCGGAAGGGCAGGACGTCCGCTGAGCACCCCCGCCGGAGGCGGGAGGTACCTGTACCGGGGGTCCGTCATCGACCCCGTCTCGCGCCGCCTGGCGAGCTGAGCGATCTCGGTCGCATGCGCACCGACCTCGTCACCGACGTTCCGGCCGCTGCTGAACACACCCGCGGCAGCCTGGCCGGAGCGGTCCTGCACATGGGTCACGGTCGCCGCGACATCCCGACTGCGGAGGTGCCTATGGCGCGGCGCCGGCGCCAGGCAACGCCATCACCCGGCCTGGTCACCGAACATGCACATCATGTGACGGGCAGTCATTCTTGCTGTGGGTCTGCTGCTGTCGATGACAGCTTTCCTCAGTCGGTAGCGGCGCGTGCCGCAACGCGGGCCCCTTCCCTGGAGGTGACGTGTTGTCCCGAAGAGCCGTACCTCGGGCGTGGTGGGCAGTGGGCGCGATCGTGGCACTGGCGTCCGGCTCCCTGACAGGTGCCGCGTACGCGGGCAGCGTTGACAGCGGCCGAACTGGTGTCGTGACATCGGGCGCACAGGCCGGTCTCGCCGACCCATGCTTCCGGATCCCGTACGTGCTGGGATATTGCCCCAGTCGCCCCGGGTACCACTGGCCGGGCCGCCCCGGCATCCCGGGCCCTCCGGGGCCTCCCGGGCCGCCGGGACCACAAGGCGACCCCGGCCAACAGGGGGCTCCCGGCCTGCAAGGCCCTCCTGGCGAACAGGGGCCTGCCGGTCAGCCGGGGCCTGCCGGTGAGCAGGGACCGCCGGGTCTGCAGGGGCCTGCCGGTGAGCCGGGGCCGCCCGGAGTCTCTCCCGCTCACGGCCTGGTGGACTTCACCGCCGACGGTCAATTCGCACCGCCCGACGGGGTCACCACGGTCTTCGTCCAGGCATGGGGCTCCGGCGGGGGCGGTTCGGGAAGTGATGGCAGCCTCTTCACCGGATCCGGCGGCGGTGCCGGGGGCTTCGCCTGGTGCGTCCTTCCCGTCCAACCGGGCACACCGGTGACGGTGGACATCGGCGCCGGAGGAGCGGGCGGAGCCGAGCTCGGGAACGGCCAGCCAGGCACACCCACAACGGTGACCAACGGTCTCGGCGGCGTCGCGATCGCGAACGGTGGCAGCGGCGGGCGGTTCGCCTCGTCCGGCGGCACGGGTGGTACCGGCGGCTGTCCCGCTCAGGGCACGGCCCGCCAGGGCGCGGTCGGTGGGGCCGGGTCCAGTGGCGTCAACGCTTCACCGGGTCTGGGAGGCCGTCCGGCCGTGGACGGCGTCACCCAGCCGGCACCACCGACTGCCGGCATCGGCGGCAACGGCGGCCCTCATCCGCCCCCCGACAACTACAGCGGCCTGCCCGGCGGACCCGGATATGTCGTCATCTGGTGGTGAAGCGGCGCGCCCGGTTTGCGCCCCGCCGCAACGCGGCGGTCCGGGACCCCGGGAGGGTCCGGACCGCCGCGCTGCGCCACCGCTTGACTGCGCCGCCGGAGGCGGCGTGATCGCCGCCGCGTCACTCGGCGGCCGGGACCGCCTCGTGGTGGCGGCCCATGGGGATCACCAGCGGGGTGCCGCTGACCGGGTCCGTGGTGACCTGGCAGCGCAGGTCGAAGACGTCCTCGACCGTCTTCGCGGTGATCACCTCGGCCGGCGGCCCCTCCGCGGCGATCCGCCCCGCCTTCATCGCGATGACGTGGTCGGCGTAGCGGCAGGCCTGGTTGAGGTCGTGCAGGACCATCACCACCGTGCGGTGCTCACGGCGGTTGAGGTCGGTGACGAGGTCCAGCACGTCGATCTGGTGGGCCAGGTCGAGGTAGGTGGTCGGCTCGTCCAGCAGCAGGACGGGGGTGCCCTGGGCCACGGCCATGGCGATCCAGGCCCGCTGCCGCTGGCCGCCGGACAGTTCGTCCACGGCCCGGTCGGCGAGTTCGGTCAGGCCGGTCGCCGCCAGCGCCTCGTGGACGGCCCGCTCGTCGGCCTCGGACCACTGCCGCCACCACGTCTGGTGGGGTGAACGGCCGCGGCTGACCAGGTCGATGACGGTCAGTCCCTCCGGGGCCACCGGCGTCTGCGGCAGGATGCCCAGCCGCTGGGCGAGTTCCCGGGTCGGTACCGACCGCAGGGCCCGGCCGTCGAGCTCGACGGCGCCCTGCCGGGGCGCGAGAAGCCGGGCCAGGGCCCGCAGCAGGGTGGACTTGCCGCAGGCGTTGGCGCCCACGACGGCCGTGATCCGGCCGGAGGGTATGACGAGGTCGAGGTCCTCGACGACCAGCCGGTTGTCGTACGCCAGGTGCAGCCCGCGCGCCCGCAGGTCGGGGCCCGCGACGGCGCTGGGGGTGGGGGTCGTGGTCGCCATGGTTCAGCCTCCTGAGCCCGCGCGGTTGGCACGGATGAGCAGCCAGAGCAGGACCGGCGCGCCGATGACGCCGGTGACGATCCCGACCGGGAGTTCCGTGCCGGGGATCGCCTCACGCGCGATGAGGTCGGACCCCAGGACGACCAGTGCGCCGGTCAGTCCCGAGGCGGTGAGCGGCGGCCACGCCGTGCCGGCCAGCCGCTGGGCGATCTGCGGGGCGGCCAGGGCCACGAAGGCGACCGGGCCCGCGGCGGCCGTGCCGAAGGCGATCAGCCCGACGCCGACCAGCAGCAGGGCGAGGCGCACCGGTTGCACGGGGGTGCCGAGGCCGGCCGCCACGTCGTCGCCGAGTTGCAGGGTCCGCGTCCAACGGCCCATCCCGAGGGCCAGGGGGACGAGCACGCCCGTGGCGACCGCGAGGTGTGCGACCTGGTCCCAGGTGCGGCCGTTGAGGTTGCCCACCAGCCAGCCCAGGGCGGCCTGCGCCTCGAACCGCTCGCCGCGCGCGACCAGGTAGTCGGTGGCGCTGGTGCACATCCAGGACACGCCGATGCCGACGAGGATGATGCGGTAGCCGCTGGCGCCGCCCTTCCAGGCCAGGGCGTACACCAGCAGCGCCGTGAGCAGCGCCCCGAGCAGGCCGAGGCCCTGGGCGCCCAGGCCGCCGTCCCAGCCCAGCACGACGCCGGCGACGACGGCGGTCCCCGCTCCCGCGGTCAGGCCGATCATGTCGGGGCTGGCCAGGGGGTTGCGGGTCATGGTCTGGTACAGCGCGCCGGAGACGCCGAAGGCGATGCCGACGAGCAGTCCCACGAGGACGCGCGGCAGCCGCAACTCCCGGACGACCAGCACCGTTCCGGGGTCGCCGGTGCCGGTCAGCGCCCGGACGACGTCGGCGTACCCGAGGGGGTAGTCGCCGATGGCCACACCCCGGCAGAAGAGCAGGAACACCGCGGCCACCAGGGCGGCGCACAGCACGACCAGGCGGGGCCGGACCACTCCGGAGACCGGTGGGACGGCCAGCCGGAAGGGCCGGCGGCGGCGCGGCGGGGCGAGCGCGGTCATGCCGGGACCTCCGCGAGTCTGCGCCGGCGGACCAGGGCGATGAAGAACGGACCGCCGATGAAGGCGACGAGGACGCCTGCCTGTATCTCGACGGGCCGGGCGACGATCCGGCCGAGGATGTCCGCGGTGAGCAGCAGGCAGGGGGCGAGCAGCGCGGACAGCGGCAGGAGCCGGCGGTGGTCCGGGCCGATGCCCGCGTACTGGGCGAGCACCCGGGCGGCATGGGGCACCACCAGCCCGAGGAAGACCACCGGGCCGATCACGGCGACCGACGCGCCGGTCAGCAGCATCACCGCGACGACCCCCTGCAGGCGTACGAGGCCGAGCCGGCGTCCGAGGGAGGCGGCCACGTCGTCGCCGAGGGCCAGGCTGTTGAGCGCGGGCGCGGTGGCCAGCGCCAGCACCGCGCCGACCGCCAGGAAGGGCAGCAGGCCGCGGACGACGGCCCCGTCCTGGTCGGCGAGGGTGCCCGCGGACCAGAAGCGGTAGCGGTCCAGGGCCTCGGGATCGGTGAGGACGATCGCGTTGGTGAGCGAGAACAGCAGGAAGGTGACGGCGACTCCGGCCAGCGCGAGCTTGACCGGCGTCGTGCCCGAGCGGCCCGTCCCGCCGAGCAGGAAGACGAGCACGCTGGTGCAGAGCGCACCGGCGAAGGCGAACCAGATCGCGCCGTACAGCGAGCCGATCCCGAACAGGGCGACGGCGACCACGATCCCGAAGGACGCGCCCGCGCTGACGCCGAGGATGCCGGGGTCGGCCAGCGGATTACGTGTCAGGGCCTGCATGAGCGCTCCGGACAGTCCCAGAGCCGCGCCCGCGCTGACGCCGAGGACGGTGCGCGGCACGCGGACGGTCCAGACGATGTTGTCGACGAGACGGTTCGGGGGGTGGCCCAGCAGCGTCCGGACGACCTGGTCCGGGGGGACGTCGACGGCGCCCAGCCCGATCGACAGCACGCACAGCGCCGCGAGTACGGCCGCGAGCAACACGCTGATCAGAGCTGGGCGCAGGCTTCTGCGCGGGGTCACCGGCCTGGCTCCACGGCCACCATCCTTAGGTTAGGCATACCTTAACCCTAAGGCCGCGGGTTGTGTGTGTGCCCCGCGGGAAGGGCTATCGAGTTAGGTAATGCTTACCTTAGTATGGCGGGCGGTCACGGCTCGGCCGAGTCGGTTCCGCACGTCTGGGGAGGCACGGGCACCTGTGTCGGGTAACGAAGAACTGATGGCGAAGGCAAGGGACTTCTGGCGCGAACGGCTTATTCCGCTCGCACAGGAGACCGTCCTCCCCCTCGACCGCCCGTATCCGCAGCGTTCCGGGGAACCGGCCGCCGTCCGCACCCGCTCCCGCGTCCTGCCCGGCGCCGGGGCGGGGGAGGCGGAGCACCTCGCGGCGTATGTCGCCCTGCTCCACCACTACGGCGGCGGCGCCACCGACCTGCTCCTCGCGCACGACGGGCTGCCGCTGCGCGTCGCCCTCACCGCGGACACCACCTTCGCCGACCTCACCGCGCGGGTGGCCGGCGCCGCGGAGCAGGCCCGCGCCCACCGCGTCCCCGCCACCGCCCTCGCCGCCGAACTGGGCGCGCGCCAGGGGGGAGAGGCGGCCGCCGCGGTCACCCGCGGCGGCGGACTGCTCTGCGCCACCGGCTTCGCCGCCGGGGACTGGGCCGGCGGCCCCCTCGACCTCGAGCTGCGGGTGACCCCCGGCGAGGTCCACGCCGCCTACCGCCGCGACCTCTTCGAGGCCGCGACCGTCGACCGGATCCTCGGCCACTACGCCACCCTGCTCGCCGACGCCGTCGCGCGCCCCGGCCGCGCCGTCGGCGACCTCGAACTGCTGGACGACGACGAGCGGCACCGCCTCCTGCGCGAGTGGAACGACACCGCCCACGACGTTCCGCTCGCCACCTGGCCGCAGATGTTCGCCGCGCAGGTCCGCGCCCGGCCCGAGGCGACCGCCCTCGTCTTCGAGGACGCCCGGCTGACCTACGCCGAACTCGACGCCCGCGCCAACCGTCTGGCCCACGCCCTGATCGCCCGGGGCGCCGGACCCGAGACGGTGGTGGCGCTCGCGGTGCCGCGTTCGGCCGAGCTCATCGTCGCCGAGGTGGCCGTGCTCAAGTCCGGCGCCGCCTACCTGCCGGTGGACACCGACTACCCGGCCGACCGCGTCGGCTACATGCTCGCCGACGCCGCGCCGGTCTGCCTCCTCACCACCTCCGAGGCCGCCGCCGACCTCCCCGGCGAGGTCCCCACCGTCGTCCTGGACGCCCCCGGCACCGCCGCCGAGCTCGCCGGGCTGCCGGACCACGCCCCCGACCTCGACGGGCGGCTGACGCCGGCGAACGCCGCCTACGTCATCTACACCTCAGGCTCCACCGGCCGGCCCAAGGGCGTCGTCCTCACCCACGCCGGCGTCGCGAAGCTCGTCGCCACCCAGAGCGAGCGCTTCGGCATCGGCCCGCACAGCAGGGTGCTGCAGTTCGCCTCCCCGAGCTTCGACGTGGCCTTCTGGGACCTGTGCCTCGGCCTGCTCTCCGGCGGACGGCTCGTCGTCGTACCCTCGCAGCGGCGTGTCCCCGGGCCGCCGCTCGCCGACTACGCGCTCGCCCATGGCATCACCTTCATGATCCTGCCGCCCGCGCTGCTCGCCGCCCTGCCCGACGGCGTGCACCTGCCCGAGAAGGCGACGCTGCTCGCCGGCACCGAGCGCGTCTCACCCGAACTCGTCGGCCGCTACGCGCGCGGGCGCATGATGTTCAACGCCTACGGCCCGACCGAGGCGACCACCAACTCCACCCTCGGCCTGTGCGATCCCGACACCCCGGCCGGCGCCATCGTGCCCATCGGCGTGCCCGACCCCGGCACCCGCGCCTATGTGCTCGACGCCCGGCTGCGGCCGGTGCCCGCCGGTGTCGCGGGAGAGCTCTACCTCGGCGGCGCCGGGCTCGCCCGCGGCTACCTCGGGCGGCCCGGCCTGACGGCCGAACGCTTCGTCGCCGATCCCTTCGGCGCGCCGGGGGAGCGGCTGTACCGCACCGGCGACCTCGTGCGCTGGAGGTCCGACGGGCGGCTGGAGTTCCTCGGCCGCGTCGACAGCCAGGTCAAGATCCGCGGCTTCCGCATCGAACCCGGCGAGATCGAGTCCGTGCTGCGCGCCCACCCCGCCGTCGCCCAGGCGGCCGTCGTCGTCCGCGAGGACCGGCCCGGCGACCGGCGGCTGGCCGCCTACGTCGTGCCCTCGCTCGACGGCGAGGCCGAGGTCGGCGAGTGGAAGGACCTGCACGAACTCCTCTACTCCGCCGCGGGCTCCGAGGGCTTCCAGGAGAACTTCGCGGGTTGGAACAGCATGTACGACGGGCTGCCCATCCCCCTCGAGGACCTGCGCGAGTGGCGGGCGGCCACCGTCGACCGCATCGCCGCGCTCGCCCCGCGCCGGGTCCTGGAGATCGGCGTCGGCAGCGGCCTGCTGCTGTCCCGCCTGGCGCCCGGCCGCGAGACGTACTGGGGCACGGACGTCTCGGAGGAGGCTGTCGCCGCCCTGCGCGAGCAGATCCGCGACGTACCGGAACTCGCCGGGCGTGTGGAGCTCCAGGCCCGCCCCGCGCACGACACCGCCGGGCTGCCGGAGGGCTTCTTCGACGTCGTCGTCGTCAACTCCGTCGCCCAGTACTTCCCGAGCGTGGACTACCTCGAGGACGTGCTGCGCAAGGCCGCCGCGCTGCTCGCGCCCGGCGGCGCCCTCTTCGTCGGCGACGTGCGCAACCTGCGGCTGCTGCGCACCCTGCGCGCGGCCGTGGAGAGCCGCCGTGTCGCCTCCGGCGTCTCCGCTGCCGACTCCGGCGACAAGGAGGGGCTGCGCGCCGCCGTCGACCGCTCGGTGGCATGGGAGGGCGAACTCCTTCTCGACCCCGACTGGTTCGCGGGCCTCGACGGCCTCACCGCGCAGGTGCGGATCAAGCGCGGCACCCGCCAGAACGAGTTGACCCGCTACCGTTACGACGTCGTCCTGCGCCCGGCGGCGGACACCGCTGCCGACGCGGGCGAGGAGATCGCCTGGGCCGCCCTCGGCGGAGCGGACGCCCTCGCCGCCCGGCTCGCCTCCCGCCCGCGGCGGCTGCGCGTCACCGCCGTTCCCAACGCCCGGCTCACCGAGGACCTCGAGACCCTCGCCGCACTCGACGACAGCAGCCGCCCCGGCGCCGACGGCGGAGTCGACCGTGTCGATCCTGAGTCCCTGCACGAACTCGCCGCGCGGCACGGCATGTCCGCCGCCCTGACGTGGACCGGCGACGCCGACGACGGAAGCCTCGACGCCGTGTTCGTCCCCGAGGGCGCCGACCCCGGCCCGCTGTACCGGCCCGGCGGCGGCCGCCCGCTCGCCAACCGGCCCGCGCCCTTCCGCGACGTCACCGCACTGATGCGCACCCTGCGCGCGCACGCCGCCGAGTTGCTGCCCGAGTACATGGTCCCCGCGGCCCTCGTGCCCCTGGAGCGCTTGCCCGTGACGCCCAGCGGCAAGCTCGACGGCGCCGCGCTGCCCGTCCCCGACTACGCCGCCCTCAGCTCTGGCCGCGCCCCGCGCGACGCCCGCGAGGAACTGCTCTGCGCCCTGTACGCGCAGGCCCTCGGCGTGCGGACCGTCACGGTCGACGACGACTTCTTCGCCCTCGGCGGCGACAGCATCGTGGCGATCCAGTTGCTCGTGCTCGCCCGCCGCGCCGGCCTGCGCCTCACCCCGCGCGACGTCTTCCGGCACCGCACCGTCGCCGCGCTCGCCGAGGTCGCCCAGAGAGGCGGTCCGGACGACGGCCTCGACGGAGCTCCGGACGAGCCCCTGATGACCCTCACGCAGAACGAACTCACCTCGCTGGGGGGAGAGTCCGCGGTCACCGTCGACGAGGTCCTGCCGCTCGGCCCGCTGCAGGAGGGCTTCTTCTTCCATGCCCTCCTCGACGGCGCCGACCGTGACGCCTACGTCGTCCAGCAGGCCGTCGAGCTGTCGGGTCCCGTCGACGGCGCCGCCCTGCGCCGTGCCATGGAGCGGCTTCTGGAGCGGCACGGGTCGCTGCGCGCCTGCTTCCGCCAGCTCCCGGACGGCCGGCCCGTCCAGCTCGTCACCAGCGGCACCGTGCTGCCCTGGCGAGAGGTCGACCTGTCCGCACAGGCCGATGCCGTCCGGCGCGGCCTCGCGGACGCTGTCGCCGCCGACGAGCGGGGCCGCCCCTTCGACCTCGCGCGGCCGCCCCTGCTGCGGTGCGCCCTCGTCCGGCTCGGCGCGGACCGCAGCCGCCTGCTGCTGACCTTCCATCACATCATCGCCGACGGCTGGTCCCTGCCGGTCCTGCACCGCGAGCTGATGGCCCTGTACGCCCCCGACCCGGCGCCCCTTCCCGAGGCGCCGGCCCTCGCCGCCTACCTGCGCCGCGTCGCCGCCGCCGACCGGGACGCCGCCCGCGCCGCGTGGCGCACCGCGCTCGCCGGCGTCGAGGGCCCGACCCGCCTGGTGGACACGCCCGCCGACGGCGGCCCGATCGAGCCCGCGCAGATCCGCGTCGAGCTCTCCGAGCGCCTCACCGCCCGCCTCGCGGCCCGCGCCCGGGAACTCGGCGTCACTCTCGGCACCGTGGTGCAGGGCGCATGGGGCCTGCTGCTTGGCCGGCTGACCGGGCAGCAGGACGTCGTGTTCGGCACCACCGTCTCCGGACGCGACGTCGCCGTCGACGGCGTCGACTCCATGGTGGGCCTGTTCATCAACACCCTGCCGACCCGGCTCGTGTGGACTCCGTCCGCCGGCCTCGGCACGCTGCTGCGCCGGCTGCAGGACGACCAGAGCGCCCTGCTGGGCCACCAGCACCTCGGCCTCGCCGAGATCCAGCGCGCCGCCGGGCACGCGGGTGGCGGCGAACTCTTCGACACCCTCGTCGTCGTCGAGAACTACCCCTCCGCGACCGGCCTCGCCGACGCCTCGGGCACCGTGCGCGTCACCGGGCACGCCTTCCACGACACCGTGCACTATCCGCTCGCGCTCATCGTCAAGCCCGGCCGCCGGCTGGACCTGAGGCTCAAGCACCACGCGCGCAGGATCGACGCCGGCGCCGTCCGCGCCCTCGGTGGCCGGCTGCTGCTGCTGCTGGAGGCGGTCGCCGACGACCCGGGCCGCCCGGTGGCCTCCGTGGATCTGCTCAGCCCACGCGAGCACGACACCGCCCACATCGAAGGCGCCGTCCGCGACGTCCCCGCCACCACCCTGCCCGCCGCCATCGCCGCGCAGACCGCCCGCACGCCCGGTGCCGCCGCCGTCGTGTACGACGGCACCACCCTGACGTACGCCGAACTCGACGCGCGCGCCGAGGCGCTGGCCGCACGGCTGCGCACCCGCGGCGCCGGCCCCGAGCGCATCGTCGCCGTCGCCGTGCCGCGCTCCGCCGAGCTGATGGTGGCGCTGCTCGGCGTCCTCAAGTCCGGCGCGGTGTATCTGCCCGTCGACCTGGACTACCCGGCCGAACGCGTCGCCTACATGCTCGCCGACTCCGGCGCGACCGTCGTCGTCACCACGGCGGCCGACGGGCCCCGGCTGCCCGCGGTGGAGGGCCTGACGCCGCTGCTGGTCGACGCCCCCGCCGAAGACGCCCCCGAAGACACCGCGGAGGAGCGCACGCAGACCTCCGCGGACGAGGCGGCCGGGCCGGAGCACCCGGCGTACCTGATCTACACCTCCGGCTCCACCGGCCGCCCCAAGGGCGTCGTCGTCACCCACCGCGCCATCGTCAACCGCCTCGCCTGGGCCCAAAGCGCCCACGGCCTGACGACCGACGACCGCGTCCTGCAGAAGACCCCGTCGAGCTTCGACGTCAGCGTGTGGGAGTTCTTCTGGCCGCTGTGCGAGGGCGCCGCCGTCGTCCTCTCCCGGCCCGACGGGCACCGCGACCCCGCCTACCTCGCCGGGCTCGTCCGCGACCAGCGGATCACCACCCTGCACTTCGTGCCCTCCATGCTGGAGGCGTTCCTCGCCACCCCGGAGGTGATCGCCGACGCGTCGTGGGCGGCGAGCCTGCGCCGTGTCCTGACCAGCGGGGAGGCCCTGCCGGGCAGTGCTGCCGCGCGCTGGCAGGCGCTCACCGGAGTGCCGCTGCACAACCTCTACGGCCCCACCGAGGCCGCCGTCGACGTCACCCACCACCCCTTCGACGGCGTCCCGGACACCACTGTCCCCATCGGCCGCCCGGTATGGAACACGGGCCTGCGGGTGCTGGACGCCTGCCTGCGCCCTGTGCCGCACGGCGTGCCCGGCGAGCTCTATCTGACGGGTGCGCAGCTCGCCCGCGGCTACCACGGACGCTTCGCGCTCACCGCCGAGCGCTTCGTCGCCGACCCGTACGGCGCCCCCGGCAGCCGCATGTACCGCACCGGCGACCTGGTGCGGCGTGGAACCGACGGCGCCGTGGAATACCTGGGCCGCACCGACCGCCAGGTCAAGCTGCGCGGCAACCGCGTCGAACCCGGCGAGACCGAGGCCGCCCTCGTACGGCTCCCCGAGGTCGCCCAGGCCGCGGTGACGGTGCGCGGGCAGCGCCTCGTCGCGTACGTCGTCCCGGCGCGCGCGGCCCGCCCCGACACCGGCGCCCTGCGCGCCGCCGTGGCCGGCGTGCTTCCCGCGCCGCAAGTCCCCGACGCCGTCGTCGTGCTGGACGCGCTTCCGCTGACCCCCAGCGGCAAGCTCGACCGGGCCGCGCTGCCCACCCCCGAGGCCGAGCGCGCCCCGGCCCGCGCCCCCAGCACCGACCGCGAGCGGACCCTGACGGAGGTCTTCGCGGCCGTCCTCGGGCTGCCGGACGCCGGCCCCGACGACGACTTCTTCCTCCTCGGCGGTGACAGCATCAGCTCCATCGGCGTGGCCGGCCGCGCCCGCGCCGCCGGTCTCCAGCTGACCCCGCGCGACGTCTTCGAGCACCGCACCCCCGCCGCCCTCGCCCGGGCCGCCCGCGCCACCGGCGCCGCCCCGGCCGACCGCACCGGGCCCGCCCGTCCTCCGCTGACGCCCGAGGAGACCGAGCGCGTCCACCGCGCCGCCGGGGAAGCGGTCGCCGAGATCTGGCCGCTCGCCCCGCTCCAGGAGGGCCTGTTCTTCCACTCCGCGTACGACGACGGCGCCCTGGACGTCTACACCGTCCACGAGTCCTTCGACTTCGCCGAGCGCCTGGACGAGGACCGGCTGCGCGCCGCCGCCCGCACCCTGCTCGACCGCAACCCCGCCCTGCGCGCCGGGTTCACCAGCGACGGGCTGCGCCGGCCGGTGCAGTTCGTCGTCGCCGAGCCCGAAGTGCCGCTGGAGACGGTCGACCTGTCGGGGCTGCCCGCCGCCGAGCAGGAGGCGCGGCTGCGCGACCTGATGGACGAGCAGCGCGTCCGCCGCTTCGACCTGTCCGCGCCGCCCCTGTTCCGCATGCTGCTCGTGCGCCGCGGCGCGGAACTCGGCGACCGCCTCGTCATCGGCCGCCACCTGGTCCTGTGGGACGGCTGGTCCGCCTGGCTCCTGCTCGACCAGCTCTTCGCCCTCTACACGGGCGGCGGCGACGACACCGGCCTGCCGCGCCCGGTCTCCTACGGGGACTACCTGGCCTGGCTCGGCACCCAGGACGACGCCGCCGCGACCGCCGCCTGGCGTGCCGCGCTGACGGGCCTGGAGGAGCCCACCCTGCTGGTGCCGGCCGCGGCTGACGCGGGCCTGCAACCTGTCGTACCCGAGCAGTTGGACACTCTGCTCCCCGCGGAGCTCGGCGACCGCGTCCGCGAGCAGGCCCGTGCCCACGGCCTGACCCTCAACACGGTGCTCAACGCCGCCTGGGGCCTGAGCCTGGCCTCCGCGACCGGCCGCACCGACGTGGTGTTCGGCACCACCGTCGCCGGCCGGCCGGCCGAGGTGCCGGGCGTGGGGCAGATCATCGGCATGTTCCTCAACACCGTGCCCGCCCGCGTCCGCCTGGAGCCGGCGGAGCCCGTCCTCGACCTGCTGCGGCGTCTGCAGGGCGAGCGCCTGGAGCTCATGCCGTACGAGTACCTGGGCCTCGGCGTGCTGCAGGCCGAGAGCGGCCACCGCAGGCTGTTCGACACCCTCTTCGTGCTGCGTGACAACGACACCGAGGACCGACTGGAGCGGCTGCGCACCGAGCACGGCGCCACCGCCGTCGCCAACGTCGACGCCACCCATTACCCCGTCAACCTGATCGTGACCCCCGGGCGGCGCGTCCGGGTCACCCTCGCCCACCGCCCCGACGTCGTCCCGCACGACGCCGCCCGCGCCCTGCTGGACCGCTTCACCCTGCTGCTGGAGCGCATGGCGGCGGACCTGACCGCGCCCGTCGGCCGGCTCGACCCGCTGCTGCCCGCCGAGCGCGCCGCCCTGCGGCGGGAGTGGACCGGCAGCCGCGTGCCCGCGCCGACCGAGACCATCGCCGACCTCCTCGCCGCGCAGGCGGCCCGCACACCGGACGCCACCGCCCTCGTCTTCGGCGAGCGCACCCTCACCTACGCCGAACTCGACGCGGCCGTGAACCGCACGGCCCGGCTGCTGCTCGCCCGCGGCGCGGGCCCGGAGAAGGTCGTCGCGCTCGGTCTGCCGCGTTCCGCCGAGATGGTCGTCGCCCTCTTCGCGGTGCTGCGCACCGGCGCGGCCTACCTGCCGCTGGAGCTCGACCACCCGGCCGGCCGGCTCTCCCTGATGCTGGAGGACGCCCGGCCGCTGCTGCTGCTGACGAACGCCGCCGTCTCGGCGACCCTGGACGCCGGCACGCAGCGCCTGCTCCTCGACGACCCGGCCGTCGCCGCCGAACTCACCGGACTCTCCGACGCCCCGGTCGAGGTCGAGTTCAGCCTGGAGCACCCGGCGTACGTCATCTACACCTCCGGCTCCACCGGCCGCCCCAAGGGCGTCGTCACCCCCTACCGGGGACTGACGAACATGCGGCTCAACCACCAGAAGGAGATCTTCGCCCCGGCGATCGCGTCGGCGGGCGGGCGGCGGCTGCGAGTCGCGCACACCGTCTCCTTCGCCTTCGACATGTCCTGGGAGGAGCTGCTATGGCTCGTCGAGGGCCACGAAGTGCACGTCTGCGACGAGGAGTTGCGGCGTGACGCGCAGGCCCTGACCGCCTACTGCGAGCGGCACCGCATCGACGTCGTCAACGTCACGCCGACCTACGCCCGGCTGCTCATCGAGGAGGGGCTGCTCGAAGGGCACGTCCCGCCGCTGGTGCTGCTCGGCGGCGAGGCCGTCCCCGAGACGGTCTGGACGCGGCTGCGCGACACGGAGGGCACCTACGGCTACAACCTGTACGGCCCGACCGAGTACACCATCAACACCCTCGGCGGCGGCACCCGCGACAGCGCGACCCCCACCGTCGGCCGCCCCATCCGCGGCACCCGCGCCCACATCCTCGACTCCTGGCTGCGCCCGGTGCCGGACGGCGTCCCCGGCGAGCTGTACATCGCGGGCATCGGCCTGGCCCGCGGCTACCTCGACCGGCCGGGGCTCACGGCCGAGCGCTTCGTCGCCGACCCCTTCGGCGAGCCCGGCGAGCGGATGTACCGCACCGGCGACCTGGTGCGGCGGGGCCCGGAGGGCAACCTGGACTTCCTCGGCCGCACCGACGACCAGGTCAAGATCCGCGGCCACCGCGTCGAGCCCGGCGAGATCGAGAGCGCCCTCAGCCGCCACCCGCGCGTCGCCCAGGCCGCCGTCGTCGTCCGCGACGACCGGCTGACCGGCTACGTCGTACCCGCCCCCGCCGGCGCCGCCGAACGCGCCATGACCGAGCACGCCCAGGTCGGCGAATGGCAGGAGATCTACTGCGACGAGTACGAGGAGATCTCCACCGCCGTCCTCACCGAGGAGTACGCGGGCTGGGACAGCTCCTACGACGGGCGGCCCATCCCCTTCGACGAGATGCACGCATGGCGCGAGGCCACCGTCGCCCGCATCCGCGAACTGCGCCCGCGCCGCATCCTGGAGATCGGCGTCGGCTCCGGCCTGCTGCTGTCCCGGCTGGCGCCGGACGCCGAGGCGTACTGGGCGACCGACTTCGCCGCCCCCGTCATCCGCAAGATCGGCGAGGAGCTGCGGCGCGCCCCGGACCTCGCCGCCAAGGTCGAGCTGCGCTGCCGCCCCGCCGACGACCTGGAGGGGCTGCCCACCGGCTCCTTCGACACCGTCGTCGTCAACTCCGTGATCCAGTACTTCCCGAGCGCTGCCTACCTGGAGACGGTCCTGCGCGGCGCCATGGACCTGCTCGCCCCCGGTGGCGCGCTCTTCGTCGGCGACGTCCGCAATCTGCGGCTCGCCCGCACCTTCCACACCGAGATCCAGCGCGCCCGCGGCGCCGCCGGCGCGGAGCTCGAGCGGGCCGTGGAGCGCGGCCTGCGCCTGGAGAAGGAACTCCTGGTGGATCCGGACTTCTTCGCGGGCCTCGGCTACGGCCTCGACCTGCGCACCAAGCGCGGACGCCACCACAACGAGCTGACCCGGCACCGCTATGACGCCGTGCTCTACCGCGGAGAGCCAGCTCTCCGGCTCGGCGACGAGCCCGAGGCGGCATGGTCGCCCGGTCTGCCCGACCGGCTGCGTGAAGAGCGGCCGGAGCGGCTGCGCGTCACCGGCGTGCCGGACGGCCGGCTGCGGCCCGACGGCGTCGACCCGGAGGCCCTGCACGACCTGGGCGCCGGTCTCGGCTACCGCGTGCTCACCACCTGGGGCGCGGAGACGGGCACCTACGAGGCCGTGTTCGTGCCCTCCGGCACCACGGGGACCACCGCCGGGCTGTACCGGCCGGGCGGCGGCAGCGCCCCGTACACCAACGACCCGGCGGCGGCCCGCGACGCGAGCGCCCTCGTCCGCGTGCTGCGCGAGGACCTCAAGCGCGTCCTGCCCGAGTACATGGTCCCCTCGGCCTTCGTCACCGTCGAGCGGCTGCCGATGAACGCCAACGGCAAGCTCGACGTGCGGGCGCTGCCCGACGCCGAGCCGGCCGGGGCCCTCGGCGGCGGGCGCGGGCCGTGCACCCCCCGGGAAGAGGTGCTGTGCCGCCTGTTCGCCGAGGTGCTCGGACTGGCGTCGGTGGGCGCCGAGGACGACTTCTTCGACCTCGGCGGCCACTCGCTGCTCGCCACCCGCCTGGTCAGCCGGGCCCGCGCCGAGCTCGGCGCCGAACTCGCCGTCCGCGACCTGTTCGAGGCCCCGACGCCCGCCCGCCTCGCGGACCGCGCGGACCCGGCCAGGACCGCCCGTCCCGCGCTCACCGCGGCCGCCGAACGGTCCGGGCACGTGCCGCTGTCCGCCGCGCAGCGCCGCCTGTGGCTCGTGGAACGCCTCACCGGCGGTGGCGCCGCCTACACCTTCCCGCTCGTCTTCCGGCTGCGTGGCGCCCTTGACACCGACGCGCTCCGCCAGGCCCTGGCCGACGTCGCGGGCCGCCACGAGGCGCTGCGCACCCTCGTCGGGGAGGCGGAGGGCGAGCCGTACCAGCGGATCGTCCCCGCCGGCGACGCCGTGCCCGCGTTCACCGTCGCCGACTGCGCCGAGGCCGACCTCGCGGGGCTCATCGAGGCCGCCCAGCGGCGCCCCTTCGACCTGGCGCGGCAACTGCCCCTGCGGTGCGAGGTGTTCCGGGTCGGCGCCGACGACCACGTGGTGGCCGTCGTGCTGCACCACATCACCACCGACGAGTGGTCCGACCGCCCCTTCCTGGCGGACCTGTCGGGCGCCTACGCCGCCCGTGCCGCGGGCTCCGCCCCCCACTGGCGGCCGCTGCCGGTCCAGTACGCGGACTACACGCTCTGGCAGGAGCGCCTGCTCGGCGCGGTCGGCGACGCACAGCTCGCCTACTGGACCGAGCGGCTGCGCGACCTGCCCGAGGAACTGGCGCTGCCGCTGGACCGGCCGCGTCCCGCCGCGCCCACCGGCTCCGGGGCGGTCGTGCGCGGCGCGCTCCCGGCCGACCTGGGCCGGGAACTGCGGGAGCTGGCCGCGGCGAGCGGCACGAGCATGTTCATGCTCTTCCAGGCCGCGACCGCCGCGCTGCTCCACCGGCTCGGCGCGGGTACGGACATCCCGCTGGGCGCGCCCATCGCCGGCCGCACCGACAGCGGCCTGGACGACCTCGTCGGCTTCTTCGTCAACACCCTCGTGCTGCGCACCGACCTGTCGGGCACGGACCTGACCTTTCGCCAGCTTCTCGCCCGAGTGCGAGAGTCGGCTCTGGAGGCCTTCGAGCACCAGGACCTGCCCTTCGACCGGGTCGTGGAGGCGGTGAACCCGCCGCGCGCGGCCGGCCGCAACCCGCTGTTCCAGGTGATGCTCGGCTACCACCACCGCCCCGACGGCGACCCCGACGTCCTCGGCCTGCCCACCGAGTGGCACGACACGCACACCGGTACGGCCAAGTTCGACCTCGACTTCACCTTCGTCGACCACGGCGAACGGCGCCCGCCGGCCCTCCTTCTGGAGTACGCCACCGACCTCGCCGACGAGGCCACGGCCGCCCTGCTCGTGGAGCGGCTCGTCCTGCTGCTGCGGCAGGCCGCTGCCCGTCCCGACCTCCCGCTGGCCGCGTATGATTTGCTCACCTCCGCCGAGCACGAGGCCGCCGCCGTCACCTGGAACGACACCGCGCGGTATCCCGCGGAGGACCGCGCGGTGCCCGAGATCCTCGCCGACACCGTCCGGGCGCACCCGGAGCGCACCGCCCTGGTGACCGCCTCCGGCGCGCTGACCTTCGCCGAACTGGGCGAGCGGGTCACCGCCCTCGCCGCCCTGGTGCGCCGTCACGGCGCCGCCGAGGGCGCCGTGGTCGGCCTCGCGCTGCCGCGGCACGCCATGGTTCCCGCGATCCTCGGCGTCCTCGCCTCCGGCGCCGCCTATCTGCCGCTGGACAGCGCCCTGCCCGCCGAGCGCCTGGAGTTCATGCTGCGTGACGCGGGTGCGGTCTGCCTGCTGACCACCGCCGACCTCGCCGGACGCCTCCCGGCCGCCCCCGGCACCGCGCGGGTGCTGCTGCCGGACGGGCCGCAGCCCGGGGCCGGCTTCGCGCATCCGGACCGATACCCGGCCCTGGGCGCCGCGTACACGATCTACACCTCCGGTTCCACCGGCACCCCCAAGGGCGTCGTCGGCACCCACCGGGGCCTGTCCAACCTCTACGGGGCGCACCTGCGCGACATGATCGCGCCGGCCGTCCGCGCCACCGGCCGCGAGGTGCTGAAAGCCGCGCACACCGCGTCGTTCGGTTTCGACGCCTCCTGGGACCCGCTGCTGTGGCTGCTCGCCGGGCACGAACTGCACGTCGTGGACGAGACGGCGATGACCGACCCGGCCGCGCTCCTCACGCACCTGGCAGCGATCGGCGCCGACTACGTCGACCTCACCCCGACCTACCTCGCCGAGCTCACGCACCACGGCTTTCTCGCCCCGGGCGGTTACGCGCCCGCCGTCCTCACCGTCGGCGGCGAGGCCGCCCCGCCCGCCCTGTGGCGGCGGCTGGCCGCGCTCCCCGGCACCCAGGCGCACGACCTGTACGGGCCCACCGAGTGCTCCGTCGACGCCTACGGGCGGCACAGCGGCTCCCCCGAGTCAGCGGCGCCGCTGGACAACACCCGCGCGTACGTCCTCGACGAGCGGCTGCGCCCGGTGCCGCCCGGCGTGCCCGGCGAGGTCTACCTCGCGGGACCGGGCCTGGCCCGCGGCTACCTGGGCCGGCCGGACCTGACGGCCGAGCGCTTCGTCGCCGACCCCTTCGGGGAGCCCGGCGAGCGGATGTACCGCACCGGTGACCTGGCGCGGCGGGACGCGGCAGGGGCCCTGCACTTCCTGGGCCGCACCGACGACCAGGTGAAGATCCGCGGCTTCCGTGTGGAGCCCGGGGAGATCGAGTCCGTGCTGACCGCCGCACCGGGCGTGTCGGCGGCCGCCGTCGTCGTCCGCGAGGACACCCCGAGCGTGCCGCGCCTCGTCGCCTACCTCGTCCCCGTCTCCGGCCACGCCCTGGAACCGGCAGCGCTGCGCGCGCACGTCGCCGCCGCCGTGCCCGAGCACATGGTGCCCACGGCGTTCGTCACGCTGTCGGCCCTGCCGCGCACCGTCAACGGCAAGCTGGACCATGCCGCGCTGCCCGCGCCGGACCTGTCACCGGTGGCCGGGGGGCGCCTGCCCCGCACACCGCGCGAAGAGCTGCTGGCCGGGGAGTTCGCCGCCGTGCTGGGGCTGGACCGGGTCGGCGTCGACGAGGACTTCTTCGCACTCGGCGGCCACTCGCTGCTCGCGATGCGCCTGGCCGGCCGCATCCGCACCGCGCTCGGCGCCGAGGTGACGCCGCGCGCCGTGTTCGACGCCCCCACCGCCGCCCGGCTCGACGCCCTCCTGGACGGTCCCGGCGCCGAGGAGCGTCCGGCCCTGACCCCGGGCCGCGCCCTGCCCGAGCGGCTGCCGCTGTCCTCGGCCCAGCGCCGCCTGTGGCTGCTGCACCAGGTCGACCCCGCCGATCCCTCGTACCACCTCCCGTCAGCCTGGCGCCTGACCGGCGCCCTCGACCGCGCCGCGCTGGAAGCCGCGCTGAACGACCTCGTCGCCCGCCACCCCGCCCTGCGCACGGTCTTCCCGGCCGTGGACGGCGTTCCCCATCAGCACGTGCTCGCCCCGCAGCAGGCGCGTGTGACGCTCGGCACCGCCGCGCCCGGTGAGCTGTCCGCCCTCGCCGCCCGGCCCTTCGCCCTGGAGCGGGAACTCCCGCTGCGCGCGGCCCTGTCCGCGACCGGTCCGGACGAGCATGTGCTGCTGCTGGTCCTGCACCACATCGCCACCGACGAGTGGTCCGACCGGGCCCTGCTCGCCGACCTCGGCGCCGCCTACGCCGCACGCACCGCCGGCCGCGCCCCCGACTGGGCGCCGCTGCCGGTGACCTACGCCGACTACACCCTCTGGCAGCGCGAGCTCCTGGAGCACTCCGGCGACGACCTGCTCGCCCACTGGACGCGCACCCTGCGCGACCTCCCGGTCGAGCTGGCGCTGCCCACCGACTGGCCGCGCCCCCAGGAGCCCTCGCACACCGGCGGCACCGTGGGCTTCACCGTCCGGCCCGAGCAGGAACGCGCCCTGCGCGCGCTCGCCCGCCGCGAGGGCGCCACCCTGTTCATGGTCTGCCAGGCCGCCGTCGCCGCCCTGCTCCACCGGCTCGGCGCGGGCGACGACATCCCGCTCGGCGCGCCCGTCTCCGGACGCGCCGACGAGCGCCTGGAGGGGGTGGTCGGCTTCTTCGTCAACTCCCTCGTGCTGCGCACCGACCTGTCCGGCGACCCGGGCTTCGCGGAGCTGCTGCGCCGCGTCCGGACGGCCGACCTGGCCGCGTACGAACACCAGGAACTGCCCTTCGAGCGGCTGGTCGAAGCGATCAACCCGGACCGCTCCCTGGCCCGTCACCCGCTGTTCCAGGTGATGGTCGTCCACCTCGCCGAGCGGTCCGGCGTGCCCGTGCTGCCGGGCCTTGCGGTGCGGCCGGAGCCGCTCCCCGAGGGCACCGCCAAGTTCGACCTCGGCTTCGACTTCGCCGAGCAGGGCGAAGGCCACGGCATCCAGGGGTGGATCGAGTACAGCGCCGACCTCTTCGACCGCCCGACCGCCGAACTCCTCGCCCGCCGCATGGAACGGCTGCTGGAGCAGGTCGCGGCCGAGCCGGAGCTGCCGGCCGGCCGGATCGACGTCCTCGGCGAGGAGGAGCGCGCCCGCGTGCTGGAGGAGTGGAACGCCACCCACCACGCCCTGCCCGTCCGCACCCTGCCCGAGCTGTTCCGCGCCCAAGTCGCCGCCACCCCGTCCGCGGTCGCGCTGGTCGTCGAGGACACCGCCGTCACCTACGCGGAGCTGGACGCCCGGGTCGAACGGCTCGCCCGCGTCCTCGCGGGCGCGGGCGTCGGGCCGCAGTCCACGGTGGCCGTCGCCCTGCCGCGCTCGGCGGCCCTGGTCGTCGCCCTGCTCGCCGTGCACCGCGCGGGCGGCGCCTACCTCCCGCTGGACACCGAATACCCCGCCGAGCGGCTGGCGTTCATGCTCGCCGACGCCCGCCCGGTGTGCGTGGTCACCACCGACGGCGTCGCCCTGCCGGACACCGGCGCGCCGCGCCTGCCCGTCGACGCCGACGGCGCTCCGGCGGCGGACGCCCCCACCGGCGCGCTCCCGCAGGCGTACGACCCGCGCCACCCGGCGTACGTCATCTACACCTCCGGCTCGACCGGCCGCCCCAAGGGCGTCGTCGTACCCCAGGAAGGCATCGCCAACCGCCTGCTGTGGATGCAGGACGCCTACGGCCTGACCGCCGATGACCGCGTGCTGCAGAAGACGCCGTCGAGCTTCGACGTGTCGGTGTGGGAGTTCTTCTGGCCGCTGACCACCGGCGCGACACTGGTCGTGGCCCGCCCCGAAGGCCACAAGGACCCGGCCTACCTGGCGCGGCTGATCCAGGACGGCGGCGTCACCACGGCCCACTTCGTGCCGTCGATGCTGCGCGCCTTCCTCGACGAGCCCGCCGCGGCCGGCTGCACGGGCCTGCGCCGCGTGATCTGCAGCGGCGAGGCGCTGCCCGCCGCGCTGGCCGGCCGCTTCCACGAGGTGCTGGGCGCCGCCGCGCTGCACAACCTGTACGGCCCGACGGAGGCGTCCGTCGACGTCACCGCCCACCGCGTCGCGCCGGGCGCGGCCACGGTGCCGATCGGCCGCCCGGTGTGGAACACCCGCGCCTATGTGCTGGACGCCTCGCTGCGCCCGGTCCCCCCGGGCGTCCCGGGGGAGCTGTACCTCGCCGGGGTCCAGCTCGCGCACGGCTACCTCGGCCGCCCCGGCCTGACCGGTGAACGTTTCGTCGCCGACCCCTTCGGGGAACCCGGCAGCCGCATGTACCGCACCGGCGACCGCGCCCGCTGGACCCGCGACGGCGAGCTGGAGTACCTGGGCCGCGTCGACGACCAGGTCAAGCTGCGCGGCTTCCGCGTCGAACCGGGCGAGATCGAAGCCGTCCTGGCCCGGCACCCCGCGGTCGCCTCGGCCGTCGTCGTGCCCCGCGAAGGTCGCCTGGTGGCCTACGCCGTCCCCACCCCGCGGCAGCAGCCCGACCCGGCGGAGCTGCGCGCCCACACGGCCGCCGCGCTGCCGGAGCACATGGTGCCCGCCGCCTTCGTCGCCTTGGACGCCCTCCCGCTCACGCCGAACGGCAAGCTCGACCGTGCCGCGCTGCCCGCGCCCGACTTCGCCGCCGAGGTCGGGACGGCCGAGCCGCGCACCGCCCGCGAGGAGCGCATGTGCGAGCTCGTCGCCGCCGTCCTGGGCCTCGAGCGGGTCGGTGCGGACGACGACTTCTTCCGGCTGGGCGGGGACAGCATCGTCGCCATGCAGCTCGTCGTCAGGGCCCGCGCCGCCGGCCTGACGATCACCCCCCGCGACGTCTTCCGCCACAAGACCCCCGCGGGCCTGGCCGCCGTCGCCGTGGACACCGTCCGCCCGGACACCGCCGACGACGCCGTGCCGCTGCCGGACCTCACCGACGCCGAACGCACCGAACTCGCCCGTTTCGGGGCCGTCGAGCCTCTGCCGCTCACCCCGCTCCAGACCGGTCTGCTCTTCCACGCCTCCTTCGACTCCGGCGCCTCCTTCGACTCCGGCGACCAGCAGCACCCCGACGTCTACACCGTCCAGGTGTCCTACGACATCGAGGGCGCGCTCGACCCCGAGCGGCTGCGGGCCGCCGGACAGGCCCTGCTCGAGCGGCACGAGAACCTGCGCGCGGGCTTCCGCCACCTGTCCTCCGGCCGCCCCGTGGCCGTCGTGCCGCGCTCCGCGCCGCTGCCGTGGCGGCACATCGACCTCACGACGGCCACCGACCCCGACGAGGAGTGGGAGCGCCTGCTGCTGCAGGAGCGGCGCCGCTTCGACCCCGCGGAACCGCCGCTGCTGCGGCTGCTGCTGGCGCGGACCGGCGACGGCGACCACCGCCTCGTCCTCTCGCACCAGCATCTGCTGCTCGACGGCTGGTCGGTGCCGCTGCTGGCGGCGGAACTCACCGCCCTCCACGACGGGACCGCGCCGCCCCCCACCGCCCCCTACCGCGACTACCTGCGCTGGCTGTCCCGCCAGGACAAGGACGCCGCCGCCGCGGCCTGGTCCGCCGCACTGGCCGGGCTCGACGAGCCCACCCGCCTGGCGCCCGCCGACTCCGGCCGGTCCCCGGTCGTCCCGCACACCCGCACCGTTGAGGCCGGGGAGGAGCTGACGGAGGCGCTCCGCGCGCTCGCCCGCCGCCGCGGGCTCACCGTCAACACCCTCGTACAGGCCGCCTGGGCGGTCGTGCTGTCCCGGCTCACGGGCCGCGACGACGTGGTGTTCGGCGCGACGGTCGCGGGCCGGCCACCGGAGCTGGACGGCGTCGAGGCCATGATCGGCCTGTTCATCAACACCGTGCCGGTACGCGTCCGGCTCAGCGACCGGGAGCCGGTCGGCGCCCTCCTGGACCGGCTGCAGGACGAGCAGGCACGGCTGCTGCCGCACCAGCACCTGGGCCTCGCCGACATCCAGCGCGGCGCCGGGCTCGGCGACCTCTTCGACACGCTGATGGTCTTCGAGTCCTACCCGGTCGCGGAGGACGCCGACGAGGCGGGCCTGCGCCTGCGCGTGCGCGAGCACGACGACGCCACCCACTACCCCTTCGCGTGGGCTGTCGAGCCCGCCGAACGCCTGCGTCTGACCGCCGAGTTCCGCCCCGACCTGATCGCCGCCGCGGCGGCCGGGCGCATCACGTCGGCCATGCTCGCCGTCCTTGCCGCGATGGCCGCCGACCCGGACACCCCCGTCGGCGGCATCGACATCCTCACCGGCGCCGACCGGCGCCTGCTGCTGGAGACCTGGAACGGCACGGACCTGCCCCAGCGGTCCGGCGAGGGCACCGTCCCCGCCCTGTTCACCGCGCAGGCAGCCGCCTCCCCGGACGCGGTCGCCGTCACCGACGCCTCCGTCACGTGGACCTTCGCGGAACTGGCCGCACGTGTCGGCAGGCTGGCGCGCGTGCTGGCCGGTGCGGGCGCGGGCCCCGAGGAGTTCGTGGCCCTGGCGCTGCCGCGTACCGCCGACCACATCACGGCGATCCTGGCCGTCCTGGCGGCGGGCGCCGCCTATCTGCCGATCGACGCCGACCTGCCCGCCGACCGTGTGCGCGACATGCTCGCCGACGCCCGCCCTCGGCTGATCCTCACCGCGACCGGACTCGCCGCTTCGCTGCCGGACACGGGCGTGCCCGTGCTCCACCTGGACGCCCTCGACGGGCTTCCCGAAGCGGAGCCGCAGGCCCCGGAGCCCGACCACCCGGCGTACGTCATCCACACCTCGGGCTCGACGGGCCGTCCCAAGGGCGTCGTCGTCACCCACCGCGGCCTCGCCGACCTCTTCCACAGCCACCGCCACGACCTCCACGACCGCGCCAAGGAGCTGACGGGCCGCCGCCGGCTGCGGGTCGGGCACGCCTGGTCGTTCTCCTTCGACGCCTCATGGCAGCCGCAGCTGTGGCTGCTCGACGGGCACGCGCTGCACCTCGTGGACGACGAGACGCGCCGCGACGCGGAGCGGCTCGCCGCCCTCGTCCGGGCCGATGAGCTGGACTTCATCGAGGTCACCCCCTCGCTGCTCGCGCAGATGGCGGACGCCGGCCTGTTCCAGGACGGCCACCGCCCGCCCGCCGTGGTCGGCGTCGGCGGTGAGGCCGTGCCGGACGCCCTCTGGGCGCGCCTGGCGGCACTGGAGTCCACCGAGGCCTTCAACCTGTACGGGCCGACCGAGGCCACCGTCGACGCCCTCGTCGGGCGGGTCCGCGACAGCGAACGCCCGGTGGTCGGCCGCCCGGTGCACGGCACGCGGGCGTACGTCCTCGACGCGTCGCTGCGCCTGGTCCCGCCCGGCGCCACCGGCGAGCTCCACCTGTCCGGCCCCGGGCTGGCCCGCGGCTACCTTGGCCGACCGGACCTGACGGCCGAGCGCTTCGTCGCCGACCCCTACGGTCCGCCCGGCGCGCGCATGTACCGCACCGGCGACCTCGCCCGGTGGACCGAGCAGGGGCATCTGGAGTACGCCGGCCGCTCGGACGACCAGGTCAAGATCCGCGGCTACCGGGTCGAGCTCGGCGAGGTCGAGACCGCCCTTGCCGCGCACGGCACCGTCGCACAGGTCGTCGTGACCGCCCGCGAGGACCGGCCCCGCCTCCGGCAGCTCGTCGGCTACGTCGTCCCCGCCGCAAGCCGGACGGCCGACCCCGCCGCGCTGCGCGCCCACGTGGCGGCCACCCTGCCCGAGTACATGGTCCCCGCGGCCGTGGTCGTCCTGGAGCGGCTGCCGCTGCTGCCGAACGGCAAACTGGACCGCGGGGCGCTGCCTGCCCCGGACTTCACCGCCGGCACCGGCGGCCGCAGGCCAGTCAACGCCACCGAACGCACCCTGTGCGGCCTCGTCGCCGAGGTACTCGGCCTGCCCGCGGCGGCCGTCGGCACCGACGACGACTTCTTCGCCCTCGGCGGCGACAGCATCGTGGCGATGCAACTCGTCAGCCGGGCCCGCGCGGCAGGGCTGCGGATCACCCCCCGCCAGGTCTTCCGGCACCGCGACGTGGCCTCGCTCGCCGAGGCCGCCGTCCCGGTCGCAGGCGACGCACGCGTACGCGCCCACGACGACGGCACCGGCCTCGTCCCGCTCACCCCGATCATGCACGCCCTGCGCGAGCGCGGCGGCCCGATCTGGGGCTACCACCAGGCCGCCCTCCTGCGCACTCCGGCCACGCTGGACGAGGACGGCCTGCTGGCGGTCCTGCGCGCCGTGGCCGACCGGCACGACATGCTCCGCGCCCGCCTGGAACGCACACGCACCAGGCCGTGCCATGAGGGCGAGCGCGGCGAGCAGTGGGCGCTGCGCGTACCCGCCCCGGACGCCGTCGACGTGGCGACCTGGCTCGCCCGCGCCGATGTCGCGGGCATGGACGACACCGGCCTGAGGGAGGCGGTCTCCGCCCACGCCCGCACCGCGCGGGCCGGACTCGACCCGGACACCGGCGCCATGGTGCGCGCCGTGTGGTTCGACTCCGGCCCCGGGCAGCCCGGACGGCTGCTGCTGCTCCTGCACCACCTCGTGGTCGACGGCGTGTCCTGGCGCACCCTCCTTCCCGACCTGGAGGCCGCCTGGGCGGCCGTAGCGGCGGGCCGCCCCCCGCAGTTGCCGCCCGTGGACGTCTCCTTCCGGCGCTGGAGCGAACTGCTCGCCGCCCGCGCCCTCGAGCCCGCCCGCGAGGACGAACTGCCCCGCTGGGCCTCGGTCCTCGCCGACGGGGCGCGCCTGCCGCTGGCCCGCCCGCTGGACACGGAACGCGACACCGTGGAGAGCACCCGCTACCTGACGCTGACCCTGCCCGCCGACATCACCGGACCCCTGCTCGGGCGGGTGCCCGCCGCGTACGGCGCGAGCGTCAACGACGTGCTGCTGACCGCCTTCGCGCGGGCCGTCGCCGACTGGCGGACCAGGGTGCTCGGCGCGCAGCCCGGCAGCGCCGTCCTCGTCGACCTCGAAGGCCACGGCCGCGAGGAGGAACTAGCGGGAGACGCCGATCTGTCCCGCACCGTCGGCTGGTTCACCAGCGTCGTCCCCGTCCGCCTCGACCCGGGCCCCGCGGGCCTCGACCCCGACGAGGCCGTCGCCCGCGTCCGCGAGCACCTGACCGCCCTGCCGGCGGGCGGCGTCGGACACGGCCTGCTGCGGCACCTCAACCCGGTCACCGGCCCCGAACTGGCCCGGCTCGCCGAACCGCAGATCGAGTTCAACTACATGGGCCGCTTCGACGTCCCCGAGGCCGCCGACTGGTCGTACGCGCCGGAGGGCGACGCCGCCGACCTCGACGCCGACCCCGGGATGCCGATGTCCCACGCCCTCACCCTCAACGCCCTCACCGAGGACCGCCCCGGCGGCCCCGAACTGAGCGCCCACTGGGCCTACGCCGGCGAACTCCTCACCGAGGAGGCCGTCCGGGATCTGGCGCAGACCTGGTTCCGGGCCCTCGAGGCCCTGGTCACACGGAAGGAAACCACCTGATGAGCACCAACCCCTTCGAGAACCCCGACGGCGTCTACTCCGTCCTGGTCAACGCCGAGGGCCAGCACAGCCTGTGGCCGGACTTCGTCGCCGTCCCGGCGGGCTGGACGGTCGCCCACGGGCCGGCCGCCCGCCAGGAGTGCATGGAGTACATCGAGACCCACTGGACGGACCTGCGCCCGAAGAGCCTCGTCGAGGGCCGCTGAGAAGGCGCCCGCGGCACAAGGGGGCCGACCCGCGCCATGCGGGCCGGCCCCCTTGTGCCGCAGCGAGTCCACCGACGTCACGGCAAGAGCGCCGGCCGCGAGGAAAACCAGTGGAGCGGAACCGGGGACCGCCCTTATGGTGCTGCCGGACCGAGCCGCCCAGGAAAGGACGTCCGTTGTACACCGTGTGAGACCTCCCCGAGTGCTGATCTGTCGCGCGTCGCACCTGTGCTCCGCGCTGCTTTCTGCTGCGGACTCTCACTGAAAACGGTGTACTTCTGTGCTCGACAACTGGGTGGTCGTTCCCACCTGCCTGCCACTCGTTCTCCGGCGTTGCCACGCGTGCCCGTCCGGACGATTCCGGCCGAACGGCAAGTTCCGCGTCAACGCCAACCACAAACTCCTCGACGCCTGGCTCCTGATGCTCTGCACCGGGTGCGGGGAGACGGCGAAGCTCACGGTCTTCGAGCGGGCGCATGTGCGCTCCGTCCGCTCCGGACTGCTGGACCGGCTGCACGACAACGACGCCGGTCTGGCAGCCGTACTGCTCCAGGACGCGGTCGTGCGGCGCCGCAACCGCATCGCCCTCGACTGGGACGGCGCCTGGCGTCTCGACACGGGCGGATCGGATCGTGCGGACCGCGAGGTGCTCGAGGTCTCGGTCCGCTTCGCGGCGCGGATCCCCGTCCGGCCGCTCCGTCTGATCGCCGAGGGGTGCGGTCTTTCGCGGGCCGGGGTCGAGAGACTGGCGGAAGAGGGGAAGATCGTCTCGGCGGCCCGGCTGAGCGGCAAGCGCTCCGGTGACTTCACCTTCCTGCTCAAGCGCTGAGCTCCCTGGCGCCTGAGGGCCTGTCCGGCGCCTCTGTGCCGGTGACCGACCGGGACACGTCGCACAGGAGGCCGGGCGGTGTGCGCGACAGCGCACACCCCCCGGC
>NZ_CBDRBL010000036.1:0-57056 GCF_965342175.1 Actinacidiphila sp. bgisy167 | reverse complement strand
ACTGGCGGGGCTCAAGGCGCAGGGAGTGATCTGACCATGACCGCGGACCACGCGCGCCGTCCCGCAGGCAGCGGGACGACCCGGCGGTGCGACCTTCCGCCGTAGGGGCGGCGCCAGGTGCGCGACCCGTCCCCCCGGCGGATCCCTCCGCCGTACCGGGGCCGCTGCGCCCTCCCGTCCGGCCTGCGTTGATTCACCCCGTCTATCGACCGGCGGGACGGCGCGTGATCGGCGGCGGCCGCCGTGGTCCACCCCGAACCGGCCGCTTCCGTGAACGCTTCGAGCACGTGGCGGCCGCACCAGAAAAGGAGCGCACCACAGCCATGTCGACGTCAACGTACGGGTCCCTGCAGCCCGGTGGCGGCACCCCGGGCGAGCAGACGGTCACCGACCGCCTCGTGGAGTCCAACCGCAAGTACGCCGCGGGGTTCACCGACCCCGGCATGGGCGCCCGGCCCGTGCTGCAGGTGGCCGTGGTCGCCTGCATGGACGCCCGGATCGACCTGCACGCCGCCCTCGGTCTGGAACTGGGCGACTGCCACACCATCCGCAACGCCGGCGGCGTGGTCACCGACGACACCGTCCGCTCCCTGACCATCAGCCAGCGCGCCCTCGGGACCCGCAGCGTGGTGCTGATCCACCACACCGGCTGCGGTCTGCAGACCCTCACCGAGGGCTTCCGGCACGAGCTCGAGATGGAGGTCGGCCAGCGTCCCGCGTGGGCGGTGGAGGCCTTCCAGGACGTCGACCAGGACGTCCGGCAGTCGATGCGGCGGGTGCGCACCTCTCCCTTCCTGCCCCACACCGACGACGTACGGGGCTTTGTGTTCGATGTCGCGACAGGGCTCCTGCGGGAGATCGACCCGCGGCCCTGAGCCACCCGGGGCGGCGACGCCCCCCGAGACCCGCGCGCGGACCGGCGGACGGCAAATCCGCCGGGAGACGCGGGACGGCTGCTCCCGGCGGCTGGTCCGCGCGTACGGGTGGCGGGGCGGCCGGCGAGCACGCCTCGGCGTGTGCGGCCGCCCCGTCCGCCGTCGTGCCCACGTCCGCTGCCTGAGGGCAGATCAGCAACCGTTCCCCGAGGGGGTCACCTCGTGTCGTACCGCAACGCCTTGCCCCGTGTCCTGAGCGACGTCATCGCACCCCGTGCCGAGCGGACCGGCCGGGAGGGGAGGTTTCCGCGCGGCTCGGTGACCGCCCTGGGCGAGGCCGGACTGCTCGGGCTGACCGTCTCCGCCGACCTTGGCGGCGGTGGCCGGGGCGTGGACGAGGCCGCCGAGGTCGTCGCACGGGTCGCCGGGGCCTGCCCGGCGACCGCGGCCGTGCTGCAGTCCCACTACGCTGCCGTCGCCGTGATCGAGGCGTGCGGCAGCCCCTGGGTGCGCGGTGAGATCGCCGTCGGACGCCACCTCAGCAGCCTCGCCCTGGCGGACCGTGCGGGTGCCGCGGACGGCGCCGTCGGGGCGTCGGTCTCCCGCTCGGGTGAGGTGGTGGCCCTGCGCGCCCGCAAGCGCGAGGTGGTCGCGGCGGGGGAGGCCGACAGCTACGTCTGGTCGTCGCTGCCGCTCGACACCGCGGACGGGCTGACCCTGTGGCTGGTGCCGGCGCACGCGTCCGACCTCTTCGTCCCCGCTCGGCCGGACGGCACAGGTCCGCAGGGCAGCGCCACCGCGACGGTGCTCGCCGACCCGGTCCTCGTCCCCGCCGACGCGATGCTGGGGGAGGACGGCGTGGGCGGCGACATCGTGCTGCGCACGGTGCTGCCGTGGCTGTGCGCACTGCGGGACGCCGTGGGCGCAGCGGCCGTGCACCCTTCCGTGGCGGTCGCGGCGGAGGCCCCCGCGGCCACAGGACGACCGGTCACGGCGGCCGCGGACGGAGCGGTTCAGTTCAGCGCCGCGGCCTCCGCCGCGACCGCCTTGCGGTAGTCGCCGGTGCGCTCGGTGTGCTTGCGCATGATCTCGCCGGCGCGCTCGGCGTCGCCCTTGGCAATGGCCCTGATGAGCTGGGCGTGCTCCTTCCAGGCGTCCTTGCCGCGGGGCTTGGCGATGGGGGTGTAGTACCACCGCACCTTCCGGCTCACCTGCGAGATGAGCTCCGCCAGCACGGCGTTGGCGGCGATGGACGTGATGCAGGAGTGCAGCGCCGTGTTGGCCGCGACCAGGCGCTCCACCTCGCCCGCGGCGAGCGCCGCCTCACCTTCCTCCTGCAGCTCCCAGAGGCGGTCGACGTCCTCGGGCTTGGCGTTCTCTGCGGCGAGCCGGGCCGAGTACGTCTCCAGCACCGAGCGGACGCCGAGCAGCTGGGCGGCCTCCTCCTCGGTGGGGGAGTGGACGAAGGCGCCCTGGGCCGGACGCAGGTCCACCCACCCGTCGGTCTGCAGCCGCTGCAGGGCCTCGCGCACCGGCTGGCGGGAGACGTCGAGGTGCTCGGCGAGTTCGGCCTCGACCAGGTGCTGACCGGGCGTCAGGGAGCCGCTGATGACGAGTTCGATGAGGGCGTCGTACACGGCCTGGCGCAGCGGTGCGGGACGGGCGACCCGGTGGGTCGCCGCGGCCGTCAGGGCCTCGCGCATGCTTCCCCCGTTCTGCCGCCGAGCCTGTTGGGTCGACGGCTCCGTACTGGCGGCCGCCGTGAGGGGTCGTCGGCGGCGGGAGGCTTCAGTATACAGGTTTTGGTATGCAGCATGCCTTCTGCTGCGGCACCATGCGGACACGGCGCGACACGGCAGGACGGGCAACCTGCGGCCATGTGCAGGGTGTTGGGGAAAAGTCTTGGCCTCGGCATTCTGTATGCAGAAGTTTGTATGCGGTATCGTCGCGGTGTACTGCCGGCCCCGTCGGGAAGGCGAAGCGGTTCTGTGACGATCCCGCGCCGGAACTCCCTGACCTGGCGAAGGCGGAGTGGTCAATGACGATCGGCGGGAGTGACATGACGGTCGAAGACGTGGTCCGGACGGTTGTGGCTGATCATCGGGATCAGCGCGGTGCGCTGCTGCCGGTCCTGCACGCGCTGCAGGCCGAGTTGGGGTGCGTACCCGAAGAGGCGATACCAGTGCTCGCCGACGAGTTCAACCTCTCCAGAGCTGACGTCCACGGAGTGGTGACCTTCTACCACGACTTCCGCCGCGAGCCGGCGGGACGGTCGACGGTGCGCATCTGCCGTGCCGAGGCCTGCCAGGCCCTCGGCGCCGACGCGCTGGTGGGCTACGCGCGGGAGGCGGGACTGGCGCCGGGGGAGACGAGCCCGGACGGCTCGGTCACCCTCGAGCAGGTCTTCTGCCTCGGCAACTGCGCCCTGGGCCCGGCGGTCGAGGTCGACGGGCGGTTGTACGGACGAGTGGACACGGCCCGGTTGGGCTCCATCCTCAAGGGGACGGTCGCATGTTGAAGGACTCTTCCGACTCCACGGTGACGGTCTACGTCCCGCGTGACTCGGCGGCCAGATCGGTCGGCGCTGACGAGGTGGCGGACGCGCTGCGGAGCGCCGCGGCGGAGCGGGGGGCGCCCGTCGCGGTGGTGCGCAACGGCTCGCGCGGCATGCTGTGGCTGGAGCCGCTGGTCGAGGTGGTCACCCCGGCCGGCCGCATCGGATACGGGCCGGTGACCCCCTCGGACGTCGAGGGGCTGCTGGCCGCGGGGATGCTGGAGGGCGGCGACCACCCGCTGCGCCTCGGCGTCGTCGACGAACTGCCCTGGCTGGTCCGCCAGACACGCGTCACCTTCTCCCGCATGGGGGTGACCGACCCCCTCTCGCCGGAGGACTACCTGGCCCACGGCGGCCTGGCCGGACTGCGCACCGCCCTCGGCATGGCCCCAGCGGACGTCGTCACCGAGGTCACCGACTCCGGTCTGCGCGGCCGCGGCGGCGCCGGGTTCCCGGCCGGCATCAAGTGGAAGACCGTCCTGGACTGCGTCGACGACCTCAAGTTCGTGTGCTGCAACGCCGACGAGGGCGACAGCGGCACCTTCGCCGACCGCATGGTCATGGAGGGCGACCCCTTCATGCTCATCGAGGGCATGACGATCGCCGCACACGCCGTCGGCGCGCGCGAGGGCTACCTCTACATCCGTTCCGAGTACCCCGACGCGGTGGCCACGATGCGCGCGGCGATCGAGATCGCGCGCGAGCAGGGGTGGCTCGGCAAGGGCGTTCTCGGCTCCCCGCTCGACTTCGAGCTGCACGTACGCGTCGGCGCCGGCGCGTACATCTGCGGCGAGGAGACCTCCATGCTGGAGAGCCTGGAGGGCAAGCGCGGCACCGTCCGCGCCAAGCCGCCCATCCCCGCGATCGAGGGCCTGTTCGGCAAGCCGACGGTCGTCAACAACGTCCTCACCCTCGCCACGGTGCCGGTCATCCTCGCCGAGGGAGCGAAGGCTTACCAGGAACTCGGCGTGGAGCGCTCGCGCGGCACCCAGGTGTTCCAGCTCGGCGGGAACATCGCCCGCGGCGGCATCGTGGAGACCGCCTTCGGCGTCACCCTGCGCGAACTGGTCGAGGAGTACGGCGGCGGGACCCTGTCCGGGCGGCCGGTCCGCACGGTGCAGGTGGGCGGCCCGCTCGGCGCCTACCTGCCGACCACGATGTTCGACCTGCCGATGGAGTACGAGGCCTTCGCCGAGGCCGGCGCGATGCTGGGACACGGCGGCGTCGTCGTGTTCGACGAGACCGTCGACATGGCCGCCCAGGCCCGGTTCGCGATGGAGTTCTGCGCCGAGGAGTCCTGCGGCAAGTGCACTCCCTGCCGGGTGGGCTCGGTCCGCGGCGTCGAGACGATCGACAAGATCGTGGCCGGTGAGCGGCGGGACGAGAACCTGGCCCTGCTCGAGGACCTGTGCGAGCTGATGACCGACGGCTCCCTGTGCGCGATGGGCGGGCTCACCCCGATGCCCGTGCGCAGCGCCATAGCCCACTTCCCCGACGACTTCCTCGCCCGCGACCCCGGCCGGGCGATCCCCCGCACGCACGCCCATGGAGGCAGGACGGAGGGCACGGCATGACACTCCTCAAGGAACCCGACTTCGGGACACCGGAGCGACCCGGACCGGCGACGGTGTCGGTGGAGGTGGACGGGCTGCCGGTGACCGTGCCCGAGGGCACGTCGGTGATGCGCGCCGCCGCGCTCGCCGGCATCGACATCCCCAAGCTCTGCGCCACCGACAGCCTCGAGCCGTTCGGCTCCTGCCGGCTGTGCGTGGTGGAGATCGACGGCCGGCGGGGGACCCCGGCCTCCTGCACCACACCGGTGGCGGACGGGATGAAGGTGAGCACCCAGACGCCCAAGGTGGCCAAGCTCCGCCAGGGCGTCATGGAGCTCTACATCTCCGACCACCCGCTGGACTGCCTCACCTGCCCGGCCAACGGCGACTGCGAACTGCAGGACATGGCCGGCGTGGTCGGGCTGCGGCAGGTCCGCTTCGGCTACGAGGGCGAGAACCACCTCGCCGCCGAGAAGGACACCTCCAACCCCTACTTCGACTTCGACGCGTCCAAGTGCATCGTCTGCTCCCGCTGCGTCCGCGCCTGCGGCGAGGTCCAGGGCACCTTCGCGCTCACCATCGAGGGGCGCGGCTTCGACTCCAAGGTCTCGCCGGGCGCCGGCGAGTCCTTCATGGACTCCGAGTGCGTCTCCTGCGGCGCGTGCGTGCAGGCCTGCCCCACCTCGACGCTGCAGGAGAAGTCGGTCGTCGAGCTCGGCATGCCCACCCGCTCGGTGGTCACCACCTGCGCGTACTGCGGGGTCGGCTGCTCCTTCAAGGCCGAGCTGCGCGGTGACGAACTCGTGCGGATGGTGCCGTACAAGGACGGCGGCGCCAACGAGGGCCACTCCTGCGTCAAGGGCCGCTTCGCCTTCGGCTACGCCAGCCACCCCGACCGGGTGCTGAAGCCCATGCTGCGGGAGAAGATCACCGATCCCTGGCGCGAGGTCGAGTGGGACGAGGCCATCGGCACGGTCGCCCGGCGGATGCGCGAGCTCCAGGACCATTTCGGATCGGGCGCGATCGGCGCGATCACCTCCTCGCGGTGCACCAACGAAGAGGTCTACGTCGTCCAGAAGATGGTGCGCGCCGCCTTCGGCAACAACAACGTCGACACCTGCGCCCGGGTCTGCCACTCCCCGACGGGGTACGGACTCAAGCAGACCTTCGGCGAGTCCGCCGGCACGCAGGACTTCCGGTCCGTCGCCGAGGCCGACGTCATCATGGTGATCGGGGCCAACCCCACGGACGGCCACCCGGTGTTCGCCTCCCGGATGAAGCGCAGGCTGCGCGAGGGCGCCAAGCTCATCGTCGTCGACCCGCGCCGCATCGACCTGGTCCGCTCCCCGCACATCGAGGCGGAGCACCACCTCCAGCTGCGGCCCAGCACCAACGTCGCCGTCGTGAACGCCATGGCGCACGTGGTCGTCACCGAGGGCCTGGTCGACCGGGCCTTCGTGGACGAGCGGTGCGAGGACTTCGACGAGTGGGCGCAGTTCATCGCCCGCCCGGAGAACAGCCCGGAGGCCACGGAGGAGATCACCGGCGTGCCGGCCGAGGAACTGCGCGCCGCCGCCCGGCTGTACGCGCAGGCGCCGAACGGCGCGATCTACTACGGCCTCGGCGTCACCGAGCACAGCCAGGGCTCCACGATGGTGATGGGCATGGCCAACCTCGCCATGGCCTGCGGCAACATCGGCCGCGACGGCGTCGGGGTCAACCCGCTGCGCGGGCAGAACAACGTGCAGGGCTCCTGCGACATGGGCTCGTTCCCGCACGAGCTGCCCGGCTACCGGCACGTCTCCGACGACGCCGTGCGCACCGTCTTCGAGAACCTGTGGGGCGGCACCCTTCTCGCCGAGCCCGGGCTGCGCATCCCGAACATGTTCGACGCGGCGATCGACGGGTCCTTCCGCGGCCTGTTCGTCCACGGCGAGGACATCGCCCAGTCCGACCCCAACCTCAGGCACGTCACCGCGGCGCTCGAGGCCATGGAACTGGTCGTCGTGCAGGACCTGTTCCTCAACGAGACGGCGAAGTTCGCCCACGTCTTCCTGCCGGGCGCGTCCTTCCTGGAGAAGGACGGCACCTTCACCAACGCCGAGCGCCGCATCAACCGGGTGCGCGCGGTGATGAAGCCGAAGACGGGCAAGCACGAGTGGCAGATCGTCTCCGAGATCGCCACCGCCATGGGCCACCCGATGTCCTATGACCACCCCGGTCAGATCATGGACGAGATCGCCCAGGTCACGCCGACCTTCACCGGTGTCTCCTTCCAGCTGCTGGACAAGCTGGGCAGCGTCCAGTGGCCGTGCAACGAGCAGGCGCCCGAGGGCACGCCCGTCATGCACGTGGACGAGTTCGTGCGGGGCAAGGGCAAGTTCGTCGTCACGACCTTCGTGCCGACCGCCGAGCGCAGCACCCGGCGCTTCCCGCTGATCCTGACCACGGGACGGATCCTCAGCCAGTACAACGTCGGGGCCCAGACCCGCCGTACCGCCAACGTCGCCTGGCACCCGGAGGACGTGCTGGAGCTGCACCCCCACGACGCCGAGGTCCGCGGCATCGTGGACGGCGACATGGTGACGCTGGCGAGCCGGGTCGGGGAGACGACGCTGAAGGCCGAGATCTCCGACCGCATGCCGCCCGGGGTCGTCTACACCACCTTCCACCACCCGGTGACCGGCGCCAACGTGGTGACCACGGAGAACTCCGACTGGGCGACCAACTGCCCGGAGTACAAGGTGACCGCCGTCCAGGTGGGGCTCGCCCGCCCGCGGCGGGCCGGGCGCGAGGAGCAGGACGAGCTGCTGACGGTGGTGGACTGAGATGTCCGACGCAGTGCCGGCGGAGCGCCGGATGGCCAACGACATCGCGGCCAACCTCGCCCACCTGCCGGGCGACCGGGCGGCGGAGGCCGTCGCCGGCCACATCGGCCGGTTCTGGGACCCGCGCATGCGCAGCCGGCTCTTCGCTTGCGTCGACGAGGGGTCGGGCGGACTGCACCCCTTGGTCGTCGAGGCGGTGAAACTGCTGCGCTGACGACACACCCGGAAGCCCCGGCCGGCCCGGGTGGGCCCGGCTGGCCCGGGCCGGCCGGGCTTCCGGGCGCCGGGGGCGCCTCTCTGTACTTCGTCGAGCGAGCCGTGGGTGCGGGGTTGGCAGGAGGTGCCGTCGCTGAGCCCGGCGAACACGCCGCTGACGCGGTGGCGGGCGAGGCGGAGGAGGGGCTTGGGCGTGGGCCTTCCCGCGGGCTCGGCAGCGGTCGTCATGGAGCGTGAGCCGTGGTGCTCCCTAGCGAGAAGCAAGCGTTCGCCGACGCGCTCACGTCCGCCGAGGCCTGTGCGCTCTGCAACGCCGCCGCGCCGACATCAGCCGTTGCCGTCGGCGGGCGCGTAGCACCAGGCAGGAACGGCCTCGCAGCACGCCTACCCAATCGGTCGTCGCCTTGTCGCCGCCCTGTCGTCGCGCATCGACAGGTCACGCGGGTGGCCGGTCGCCGGGGGGTGCCGACCCCTCGTGCAGTCGTTCGGAGATGGCCCGCCAGACGCGGTCCGGGGGCGGTGGCAGGACCTCCACGGCACCGCAGCGCGCGGTACGGACCAGCCGACGCAGTGTCCGCAGGTCCTCACGGCAGTCGCCGCACTGCCGCAGATGGTCACCGGCCGCGCGGGTTTCCTCGGCTGAGGCCTCTCCCGACGCGAGGTCGGCGAGCGTCGCCGATCGCAGGTGGTCCACCGCCGCTCGCCCGAGCGCAGGGCTGGGGCGCGCGGGCTGGACATCGGCCTCACCTGTGTCGTCCAAGGCTCCCACCTCAGGCAGGGAACATCGTCTCTTATTCGGCGTGGCGGCTGCCCTCGGATGCACCGGTATGCGGACAGTGGAATCCAAGGTCGGGCGCCTCATGAGCGTGTCGATGTGCCGCTCGGCCCGGGAACCCGGAGGGCGAGTACGACGTGTGGGGTGCATCCGGTCTGCCCCCGGCGGCGGAAGGAGCAGTGATCACGATTCCATTGACCACTACCGTCTGGGAGGATCCGTGACCGACGCCGCTGCCGACGTCCTCATCGTCGGAGCGGGTGCTGCGGGATTGTCGCTGGCTCGTCGACTGACAGCGTCGGCAAAGCCGGATGATCACGCGCCGCCCTCGGTGATCATCGTCGAGCCTCCGCGGGAATCGCTTGTGCGCTCGCCCGACCGCACGTGGTGCTTCTGGGAGAGCGAGCCGGGTGAGTACGACGACTCCCTCGTCACCGCCCGCTGGAATCGTCTGCGGATCACGACGCGTGACGGGAGGCGGATGCTGGTTCCTTCCCAGCGCGCCTACAAGATGATCCGTTCGGTCGACTTCCTGCGGGAGGTGGGCGGCGCGCTCGCCAACAGGCCCTGTGTTCGGATGGTGGAAGCGACCGTCACCGGTGTACGAGACACCTGTGGTGGTGCCGACGTCTCCGCTTCGGACTCATCGGGGCGCCCGATACGACTGAGTGCCCGCTGGGTCTTCGACTCTCGACCGCCGCAGGCGATGCCCGCCGCCCGGACCACGCTCCTCCAGCACTTTCGGGGGTGGTTCGTCACCACACGCGAGGAGCGTTTCGAGCCGGACGTGGCAGACCTCATGGACTTCCGCACCCGACAGCCCGAGCGCGGGCTCTCCTTCGCATATGTGCTGCCCTTCTCCCCGCGTGAGGCGCTGGTCGAGTACACGGAGTTCTCCGACGCACCGCTGCCGGAGTCGACTTACGACGCGGCACTGGAGGCGTATCTGGACAGCAGCCTTCCGTTGGGAGGCTTTCACGTCACCGGAATCGAACAGGGGGTGATCCCGATGACAGACGGGGACTTCCCGCGCCGCGACGGCGAACACGTGTTCCGGATCGGTGTGGCCGGCGGCGCGACTCGCCCTTCGACAGGGTATGCCTTCGCCGCCATTCAGCGGCAGTCGGCCGCAATCGCGGCCGCCTGGCGCGCCGGCCGGATTCCGGAGCCTCCGCAGGCGCACGCGGCCAGGCATCGGCTCATGGACGCCGTCATGCTGCGAGCGCTCGCGACCGGCCGGGCGGGGCCGGCGTTCTTCGAAGACTTGTTCCGGCGCAATCCTCCGGACCGCGTGCTGCGTTTCCTGGACGGCACGTCAACCCCGCGCGACGAGTGGCGCATCGGCCTGAGCACTCCAGTGCCCGCGATGCTGCGCTCGCTCCTCGAACTCCCCCTGATCCCTCGACGAAGGGCCACCACATGAGCGAGAGCCGGCCGTACCGGCCGATCCGTCACGGCCTCGACCGCAGGGCCGCCCTGTGGCCGGCCAAGGCCGGCCGCGACAGCGTTCCGGCACCCGCGCCACGTGTGGCCGTGGTCGGTGGGGGCATCGCCGGGCTCGCGGCAGCAACCGGACTGTCCGAACGGGGCGTGCGCGTCGACCTGCTCGAACGGGAAGAAGTGCTCGGCGGCCGGGCCGCTGGATGGCGGACCACTTTGGCCGATGGATCGACGACCACGATGAGCCGGGGCTTTCACGCCTTCTTTCGCCAGTATTACAACCTGCGCGGACTGCTGCGCCGGGTCGACCCCGGCCTGGGTGTGCTGCGACCGCTGGCCGACTATCCGCTCCAGCGCAGCACCGGTGCCCGCGACAGCTTCCGCAAGGTGCCGCGAACGCCCCCGTGGAGTGTGCTGGGTTTTGTCGCCCGCAGCCCCAGCTTCGGCTGGGCGGGCCTGTCCGGGATGAATCCGAGGGCCGCCCTTCCCCTGTTGGACGTGCGTGTCCCGGACGTGTACGAGCAGCTCGACAAGGTCAGTGCGGCGGACTTCCTGGATCGCATCCGATTCCCGGAGCAGGCCCGCGACCTGGCGTTCGAGGTGTTCTCCCGCAGTTTCTTCGCCGACCCGAGACAACTCTCCGCCGCTGAGCTCGTGCTGATGTTTCACATCTACTTTCTGGGATCCTCCGAGGGGCTGCTGTTCGACGTTCCCTGCGAGGCCTACCCGCAGGCGCTGTGGAACCCGTTGGCCGGACATCTGTCCGCGCTCGGCGCCACCATCAACACCGGAACCACGGTCTTGTCCGTAGCACCTCACGCCGACGGCTTCCGTGTGACCCGTTCTGCCACCGTTTCGCCGGATGCCCTCGAAGAAGACCATTACGACGCCGTGGTCCTCGCTTTGGACAGCGCTGGACTGCAGGCGCTGGTGGGGGGATCGCCGAACCTCGGGGGTGGCAGTTGGCGCGCGGGTATCGAACGCCTTCGGCAGGCGCCGCCCTTCCTGGTCTCGCGCTACTGGCTGGACCGCCCCGTGCACCCCGACCGCCCGGGCTTCCTCGGCACCAGCGGCTTCGGCCCCGTCGACAATGTCAGCGTCCTGAACCTCTGGGAGGGCGACGCGGCGCGCTGGGCGAAGGCAACCGGTGGTTCGGTCGTGGAGCTCCATGCCTATGCCGTCGACGCGACCGCCGACCGGGCCGGCATCGAGGATACGATGCTCCGCGAACTGGCTCGGATCTATCCCGAATGCGCTGACGCGACAGTGGTCGACGCTCGCCACGAATGGCAGCAGGACTGCCCGCTGTTCTCCGTCGGCAGCTACCATGACCGGCCTACTGTGCTCACCGGCCACCCCCGTCTTGTGCTCGCCGGAGACCTGGTGCGCACCGCGGTACCGGTGGCCTTGATGGAACGCGCTGCCACTACGGGCATGCAGGCGGCCAACGCGCTTTTGGCGACATGGGGGGTACGCGGCCATCCCCTGTGGTCCGTGCCCCCGGCCGGCCGTAACCGCTTCATGCGGTCCCTGGCCCGATTGAGCTGAATCCGTACCGATCAATACATGGGCGCCCCGTATCGGCCGAGTGCGAGGACGTCTTCGCGGATGTCCTGAGCCTGGACTGCCGAAGGCGGGGCCACCACGGGACGGTCACCGTACGAGTCATCGGCCCGCGACCGGCCCAGACGCAGAGCAGGCGAGGCAAGGCGGCGGCAGCGCGGCGTGTCCCGCACGTCGCCCGTCGCGAGGGACTGCCAGTGCTCGGACAGACCCACCCATGCGACGGCTCGCCCTCGCCGCGTCCTACGCCGATCAACCTGACTCCTCCCGACGAGCCGCTGACACGGGACGCCGCTCAGCCGGGGAACCGGCCCTGACGCCGGAGCTCGTAGCGGCGCTCGGCATAGGCCAGGTCGTCCCTCCACAGGCGGGCGGCGGTGCGCCGCAGCAGCGGCCGAAGCAGCGGGGCGGCCCGACGCGCGGCGGCGAATCCTGGGCGCTGCGAGTACGCGACGACGGCTTCGATCACAGCTGTGCGGGGCTGCCCGCGGCCGTCTTCGCCGAGGGGAGTGGCGTGGGTCTCGACGACGCTGGTGACGCCCTCTCCCGAGATGATCCGCATCAGGACGGTGCGGGGCCCGGGCGCGGTGAACTCGGCTCGCACGGGAACTCCCAGGCGTCCCCGGAGGCGGAAGGCGACGCCGACCAGGAAGCGGTCGGCGGCCGGGTCCGCCGTGCCCTCGACAGTGGCGTCCGGCGCGTGGGGCACGGTGAGGTCCGCGAAGGAGTAGGGGTGGAACCATGCGCCGTGCCATGGGTCCAGCCGATTGGCGACGACGTCCTCGGGCTCGCAGCGGCCGACGACCGTCATGACGGTTGCAAGCGACTCGTTCAGAGCGGGGCGCTGAGGTACGCGGGGAGCCGGTGTCGGGGTTTCGGCGCCGACGGCGTCCAAGCGGATCCACACCAGCAGTCCGTCGTCGTGGGCGGGGTAGGGCGTCCAGCCCGGGAAGCCGGAGGGCTTGAGCGCGAGCCCGTGCCAGTGGCAGACGATGGTGCCGTCCCGTAGGAAGCTGTCGCACAGCGGGGCGCCCAGATGGGGGCAGGCGCCGGGGGCGGAGTGGACCTGCCCCTCGGTGTCCCGCCACAGGACGATCTCGAGTCCCGCCACTGTCCGGGCCGTGATGCGGCGGTTGCCGACTTCGCCACTGGCCGCGGCGACGTACCAGTTCCCGGACGGGCGAGCCTCCGCTCGTTTCAGCGCGGACGCGATCACGCTTGGTCTCGCCTCGCGCCAGGTCGGCCGCTGATCCTCCCACCGGCCGCCGGAGAGGCGGGTCAGGGGGTTGAGGGACCGTAGTGCACGTTTCATGCGGTCGACTCCCAGGGTGTGTCGGAGGCAGCCCCGGACGGCACCTCGTGCGGACGGGCACGGTGCACGATGCGGCTCGAGGCGACGGCGAGCAGGCCACGGGCGGCTTCACGGGCTCGCCGGGCGCGGGGCACGGTCACGCGCCGGTGGAGCACGGGGTATTCGGCCGCCTCGATCTCGTCGAGGATGCGCTGGTAGAGCGCCAGCGCGGTGTGGACGCAGGGGCGGGAGACGGGGGCGAGCAGAGGTATGCCGGTGGCGGCCTGCCGGTACACACGACGTGTGAGCGCGGCGGTCTCGCGCAGGGCGGCGCGGACACGTGGGTCGGTGGTGCCGCGCCGGCGGCACCAGGTCAGCAACCGGTGGTCGGCTCCGTGGGCGGCCAGGATGTCGCCCGGGATGTAGACGCGGCCCCTGTCGAGGTCCTCCCCGACGTCGCGCAGGAAGTTGGTGAGCTGGAAGGCCACACCGAGGGCGGCCGCGGCGGGTTCCGCCTCTTCGCGGGAGCTGACGGTGCCGAGGACGGGCAGGACCTGGAGTCCGATGACCGCGGCCGAGCCGTGCATGTAGCGGGCGAGGTCGTCGTAGGCGGGGTAGTCGGTCACGGTCAGGTCCATGCGCATGGACGCCATGAAGTCGGTGAACAGCGCGTGGTCGAGCCGGTACCGGCGGACCGTGTCCGCGAGCGCGGTGATGACGGGATGTTCGGCGTCGCCGGTGCGCAGGGCGTCGAGCATCACGGCTTCCAGCTCGGTGAGTGCTCGCCGCCGGTCGGCGAGGGCGGTGGCTCCGGGGTCGTCGTCGACGATGTCGTCGGCCCAGCGGGCGAAGCCGTACAGGGCGTGCACGAAGGGTCGCCGGTCCGGGGTGAGCAGGCGGGTGGCGAGGAAGTACGTCCTTCCGTGCTGGCCCGTGGGCGCCTGGGGCCAGCGTCGGCCGTGGGCGGCGGCCCGCCCCCGAACGCGGGGTCGGCTCCCGATGTGCTACCGTGACCGGGTTGCAGTTGTGGTACCCATAAGACCTATGTGCGCCTGACGGAATTCTTTCCCCGCAGGCGCATTATTTGTTCTCCGGCATCTCCGGATGGGCCCTCTGCCTACAGAAGGAGAATGTCATGGCACAGGGAACCGTGAAGTGGTTCAACGCCGAAAAGGGTTTCGGCTTCATCGAGCAGGACGGCGGCGGCCCCGACGTCTTCGCCCACTACTCGAACATCGCCACCCAGGGCTTCCGTGAGCTCCTGGAGGGCCAGCGGGTCACCTTCGACGTCACGCAGGGCCAGAAGGGCCCGCAGGCGGAGAACATCGTCCCCGCCTGATCGCCGGACGCGTACCTGCTCACCGGGGTCCGCACCGTCACGGTGCGGACCCCGGTTTGCGCTGCTCCAGGAAGGCCAAGAACCGCATGTCACGCAGGCCCCAGAAAACGAATCGGCGCGTGTCGCCGTCGGCACCTTCCACGGCGTCGCCGAGGGAGTTCCGGCTGCCGGAAAGCACGACACCCGCACTTCCCGCCGTCGAGGACTTCGCGGCTCTCGACATGCCGGCGGGACTGCTGAAGACCCTCACCGCGCAGGGCGTCACCACCCCGTTCCCCATCCAGGCCGCCACGCTGCCGAACTCGCTCGCCGGGCGCGACCTGCTGGGCCGGGGCCGCACGGGCTCGGGCAAGACCCTCGCCTTCGGACTGGCGCTGCTGGCCCGCACGGCCGGACTGCGCGCCGAGCCCAAGGCTCCCCTCGGCCTCGTGCTGGTGCCGACCCGCGAACTCGCGCAGCAGGTGACGGACGCGCTGACCCCGTACGCGACGGCGGTGAACCTCCGCATGGCCACCGTGGTCGGCGGGCTGTCGATGGCGAAGCAGGCGGCCACGCTCCGGCGCGGCGTCGAGGTGCTGGTGGCCACCCCCGGACGGCTGAACGACCTGGTGCAGCAGGGCGACTGCGTGCTCGGCAGCGTCGGCATCACGGTGCTGGACGAAGCCGACCAGATGACCGACATGGGCTTCCTGCCGCAGATCACCCGGCTGATCGAGCGGGTGCGGCCGGACGGGCAGCGGATGCTCTTCTCGGCGACCTTGGACGGCAACATCGACCGCCTGGTCCAGCGGTTCCTGACCGACCCGGTGGTGCACTCCGTGGACCCGTCCGCGGGGGCGGTGACCACCATGGAGCACCATGTGCTCCACGTCCTGGACGAGACCGACAAGAAGGCCGTCACCACCCGCATCGCGGCCCGTGACGGACGGGTCATCCTCTTCCTCGACACCAAGCGGTCCGCCGACCGGCTCGCCAAGCGGCTGCTGGCCGTCGGGGTCCGGGCGGCGGCACTGCACGGCGGCCGCTCCCAGCCGCAGCGCAACCGCACCCTGGAGCAGTTCAAGAGCGGCCAGGTGACGGCGCTGGTCGCCACGAACGTCGCGGCCCGCGGCATACACATCGACGACCTCGACCTCGTCGTGAACGTCGATCCCCCCACCGACCACAAGGACTACCTCCACCGCGGCGGCCGTACGGCCCGCGCCGGCGGCTCCGGCCGGGTGGTCACGCTGGTCCTGCCCGAGCAGAAGCGGGACGTCACCCGGCTGATGTCGGACGCGGGGATCCGTCCCCGGACGGCGCGCATCACCTCGAGCGCCCCGGAACTGAGCACCCTCACCGGGGCGCGTGAGCCGTCCGGTGTCGCCGTCACCATCGAGGTCCCGCAGCCTGCGGCCGCGCCGCGGGCGGCCCGCGAGGACCGGAGGGACGGCGCGGGCAACGGCGGGCGGACCGCCCGGCGGCGTCGCGGCGGCGCTGCGGGGGCCGCGCCGACGGGCGCCGCGGCCGGAAACGGCGGCAGGGGTACGGACCGCCGTTCCGCGGCCGGGACCTCCACGGCGGCCGGCGGCGCCCCCCGCCGGGCGGGTTCGCGCCCGGCGACGGGCGGCAGCGGGGGTGCCTCGGGCGGCCGTGGGGCGGCAGGCGCGGCCACCGGAAACGGCGCCGGCGCGGGGACCCGCGGCTCCGGTCGGCGGCCCGCGGGCGGCGGCGAGGGCCGCCGGGGCGGCCGCCGCAACCCCGCGGGCTGACCCGGCGAGGACGCTGGATGAGCGCCGGGCGCGTGCCGCGCCGGGCGCTCATCCCTACCGGGAGACGCCAGGGCTCGACGACGTCACCCAGAACCGCGGCAGGGGCGTGATCGACCGCATCCGCTCCACGTGCCGCTGACGCAGTGTCACAGCCTCCGCCCCGGCGCGACGTGCTCGCCGACTGTGCCCCCGGCCGGGCCACGGAGGGTCATCCTCTCCGCGTGCGGCCCGGTGCCGCTGCCGACAGCGCGGTTCGAAGGGACCGCCCTGCGCCGCCGACCCGCCGCGGGCGGCTGTCTTTCCACGCCTCTGCTCCACGTGCCGCTGACGCGGCGTCACAGCCTCCGCCCCGGCGCGACGTGCTCGCCGACTGTGCCCCCGGCCGGGCCACGGAGGGTCATCCTCTCCGCGTGCGGCCCGGTGCCGCTGCCGACAGCGCGGTTCGAAGGGACCGCCCTGCGCCGCCGACCCGCCGCGGGCGGCTGTCCTTCCACGCCTCTGACTCCCCGGAAGCCCTGCCCGCCCGGGTCGGGCACGGCCGTCCCGGCGAACCCGATCCCCGGACGGCGGCCGTACGCGGCGCGCTCGCGCGGCCGCTCGGGGCGGATGCCACGGTGGAGATCCCGGCGGCCGAGGCGCGGCGGCGGCCTGTCCGGGCCGGTGCGCGGGCGTTCTCGGTTCGGCCGAGGCCCGGCGGCGGCCCGCCTCCACGGGCGGCCCGACGAGTGGTTCGTGCTGGAGCGCGCGATCCCCTCGGTGGAGTGGAGGTCCATGGTGCCCCGGAGGCGAGCCCGGACCCGTCCGGGCCGCCCGTCGCCCGGCCGTCGGCACTGGCGGAGCGGTCCCCGCCGCCGGTGGTGCGGAGGTCGGTCTGAGCGCGGAGCGGGCGTTCGCGGGGCGGCTGGGCCGCCCGCGGACGTTTCGCGCGGGACCTGGCCGCCCTCCGGCAGGGCGCGGCGCCCGCCTTACCAGTCTTTTACCCGCGTTGGGTGAGCGCTGCGGTGAGGCGGCATCAGATGCCCCAGGCAACCAATCGGCGTGACACCGCGGTTACGCATATGACCTGGGGCAACGCGCTTCATCCCGGCGGGAGTTCGCCGTCCAAAGGGGCGTGGTACGGGCTCCCGCCCTTGGTAATGCACTGGTCAATCTTGCCGACCTCCCCTGGACACCCCGATTCGCAGGTCCATACCGTATGCAATCTCCAGTATGGAGAATCGCGCTGACCAGCTGAATGTCCCGCTCGACACCCTCGGGCACTGGTCTGCTCGACCGTGCCCCGGGGTTCGTACCACGTCGTACCACCGTGTCACCCGCCTGCGCGCTGTCACGGTCCGGGTTGCCGCCCCGGGCCGCAGTTGCCCGGACGTCGTACCACCGGGCCCGGTCATGCCGGGCCGAGCCGCAGGGATGGTCCGCTCCACCCCTCCGCATGAAGAGAAAGGCCCAGGGGGCGCACGCCAGGTTCTTTTCACGCAAGGGAAGGCACCGATGTCAGCAACACCGCACGTGGCTCCCGGGTTCCGGGAGGTCAGCGACGCGAACGGCCGTGTCTACCGGATCGGGGAGACCGACCGCTCCCTTCTCGGCAGGCCCCGGGCCTGGATGGTCTGGCTGCCCTGGATCTCGATGATGGGCGTCAGCGTCTACGAGTACGGTTACAGCTCCGCGGAGGCGGTGCTCGAGCACGCCCACGGATGGACCCTCACGGAGTCGTTCTGGATCGCCAGCATCTGGGCGGTCTTCCAGGCGGGCGTCGCGTTCCCCGCGGGCCGTCTGCGGGAGACCGGGGTGCTGCCGGCCAGGACGGCGATGCTCGCCGGAGCGGTTTTCTCCGGTCTGGGCTTCCTGGCGCTCTCGCACCTCGGGAACCCGTACCTGGTGATGGCCGGTTACTCCGTGCTGGGCGGCACGGGCGCCGGGCTGGTGTACGCGACCTGCATCAACATGGTCGGCAAGTGGTACCCGGACAACAAGGGCGCCCGCACCGGCTTCGTGAACGGCGGCTTCGCCTACGGGACGCTCCCGCTCATCTTCGTCTTCAACTACTGGTTCCATCCCTCCAACTACCGGATGGTCCTCGACCTGATCGCGCTGGGCATGGTGCTGGTCGTCGCCTTCTGCGGCATGTTCTTCCGGGACCCGCCCAAGAGCTGGTGGCCGCACGATGTCGACCCCCTGAACCGGGGCGTGACCGAGGACGCGCGGCGGGTGGCCAGGCGTCTGGCCAAGAACCCGCCCGCCAAGGGGCAGTTCACCCCGATGGAGGCGATCAGGACCGGCCAGCTGCCCCTGATGTGGTTCGCCCTGGTCTGCATCGGCGGTGTGTCGCTGTTCGGCATCAACTTCCAGGTACCGTTCGCCAAGAGCCTCGGCTTCGGCCCGCTGGTGGCTGCCTCCTCGGCGGGTGTGCTCGCCGTGGTCAACGGGGTGGGCCGGGCCGTCGTGGGCTGGCTGTCGGACTACCTGGGACGGCGCCAGACGCTGGGCATCGTCCTGGTGGTGGCGGGGCTGGCGCAGTTCGGCGTGCTGTGGTCGGGCCAGGCGCACAACGAACCCCTGTTCCTCTTCTTCGCGTTCCTCAACGGATTCGGCGGCGGCGCGTTCTACCCGCTGTTCGCCGCGCTCACCCCGGACTACTTCGGTGAGAACAACAACGCCCAGAACTACGGCCTGGTCTACAGCGCCAAGCTGGTCGGCGGTGTCGGCGGCGGTGGTCTGGCCGCCGGCGTGGTCGCCTCCTGGGGCTACACCGGCGCCTACTGCCTGGCCGGGGGCATCGCCTTCCTCTCGGCTCTGATCACCGTCTTCCTCCGGCAGCCCGGCGCCCCCCGCCGGAGCGGCGACGGACGTCCGCTGCGGCGGGCGGACGGCCCTGCCGCCGTCCATGCCGAGGCGACCACCTGACGGTCGTGCCGGCGGGCTCCGCGAGGAGCCCTCTCGATCGTGCGCGGGCGAAGCGGCCCGGACCGGGGCGGCGGCAGCCCCGGTCCGGGTGCCCGCGTCACGGAGGCGGGGCCGGTCGGTGGGGTGCGCTCCCTGCTCCGACCGGCCCCGCCCGTCCTCACGCGACGGCGAGGGCCCGTCCCCTCCCTCGAGACGGCGGTCCAGGTGCGTCCGCGCCCGGACCGCCGGCGCTCCCCGCGGCGGACCTCAGGCCCGCCCGGCGTCGACGGCGGCGGCGATCTGGCGGCAGTAGAAGTCGGTGGTGTTGCGGGTGTGGCGGCGCATCAGCTCCTCGGAACGCCCCGCGTCGCCCAGGGCGATCGCCTCGATGATGGCCGCGTGCTCGTTCCAGGCGTCCCGGCCGCGAGGCCGGGCGATGGGCGTGTAGTACCAGCGCACCCGCCGGTCGACCTGCAGGATCAGCTCCGCGAGGACCTGGTTGCGGGACAGTTCGGTGATGAAGCCGTGCAGGACGGCGTTGGCCTCGACGATGCCGAGGGCGTCGTCCGCCGCCAGGGCGGCGATGCCGGCCTCCTGCAGCTCCCAGAGCCTTGCCACGTCCGCGTCCGTGGCGTGCAGCGCGGCGCCGTACGCGGAGTGGGTCTCCAGCACGGCGCGGACGCTGAGCAGCTGGGTGGCCTCCTCCTGTGTGGGGGAGTGGACGAAGGCGCCCTGCGCGGGGCGCAGGTCGACCCAGCCGTCGGTCTGCAGCCGTTGCAGGGCCTCGCGCACCGGCTGGCGGCTGACGCCGAGGTGGTCGGCGAGTTCGCCCTCGACCAGGTGCTGCCCCGGCCGGAGGGCGCCGCCCACGATCAGGTCGATCAGGGCCTCGTAGACGGCCTGGCGCAGTGGCGCCGGCCTGGCGACCCGGACGATGGCCGCAGCGGTATGTGTCTCGCGCATGAGCCCCCCTGTCGGCTGAGTTCTTTGCACAATGCCAAGAATACAGATTTTGGTATGCAACCAGACGTGGTGCGCGGGACTGGCTGGTGCGGAACGGCGGGACGACGGCGCGCGGGAGGTGACGGCGCGTGCACCGGCGCACAGCGGGTGGGGCGGGGAGGCCGTGCCTCCCCGCCCCACCGCCGTGGGTGAGGGGAGCTCAGGCCGGGGCGGGCTGCTGGTCGGTTCGCAGGCCGCGGGCCGCGGTGGAGCCGGGTTCCGGCGTGCTCAGCGAGCGCAGGATGGCCTCCACGCTCTCCTTGGCGTCGCCGAAGAGCATGCGGCTGTTCTCCCGGAAGAACAGCGGGTTCTGCACTCCCGCGTACCCCGAGGACATGGACCGCTTGAAGACGACGACGTTCTCCGCCTCCCACACGCGCAGCACCGGCATGCCGGCGATGGGGCTCGACGGGTCCTCCAGCGCGGCCGGGTTGACGGTGTCGTTGGCCCCGATGACGAGCACCACCGTGGTGCCGCCGAAGTCGTCGTTGATCTCGTCCATCTCGAGCACGACGTCGTACGGCACCCTGGCCTCGGCGAGCAGCACGTTCATGTGCCCGGGCAGCCGGCCGGCCACCGGGTGGACGCCGAAGCGCACCCGCACCCCGCGCCGCCGCAGCGCCTGCGTCAGCTCCGCCACCGGGTGCTGCGCCTGCGCCACCGCCATGCCGTATCCGGGCGTGATGATCACCGATGTGGCGTTCTCCAGGAGTTCGGCCGTCTCCTCCGCGGTCGTCTCGCGGTGCTCGCCCTGCTCCTCGCCGCCGCCTGACCCCGCCTCGACGCCGAAGCCCCCGGCGATCACCGAGAGGAAGGACCGGTTCATCGCCCTGCACATGATGTACGACAGGTAGGCGCCGGAGGAGCCGACCAGCGCGCCGGTGACGATGAGCAGGTTGTTGTCGAGCAGGAAGCCGGCGGCGGCCGCGGCCCAGCCAGAGTAGCTGTTGAGCATCGAGACGACGACCGGCATGTCACCGCCGCCGATCGAGACGACCAGGTGCCAGCCGAGCGCGAGGGCCAGGGCGGTGACCGCGATCATCAGGCCCAGGTGCGGGCTGACGGTGAACCACACGGTCAGGGCCGCGAACGCGGCCAGCGCCCCCACGTTGAGCACGTTCTTCCCCGGCAGCGTCAGCGGACGGGACTTGATCCGCGCCGACAGCTTCAGGAAGGCGACGATGGAGCCGGTGAAGGTCACCGCGCCGATGAAGATGCCGATGAACACCTCGGCGTGGTGGACGCCGAGCAGGTCGCCGGCGACGCGGGTCTGCGCGGCGCCGAGCGCCTCCACCTCGTAGTAGCTGTTCCATCCGACCAGCACCGCGGCCAGGCCGACCAGGCTGTGCAGGACGGCGATGAGCTCGGGCATCTGGGTCATCTCCACCCGGCGCGCCCGCCACAGGCCGACCGCCCCGCCGACGGCCGTGGCGGCGACGATCAGCACGACGGCGGTACCGGAGATGTGCTGGGCGGCGGCGATGACGGTGGCGACCAGCGCCAGCGCCATGCCGCCGATGCCGTACGCCACTCCGGCGCGGGAGGTGCGGTGCTGCGAGAGTCCGGCCAGGCTGAAGATGAACAGCAGCGCGGCGACGATGTCGGCGGCCTGTGCGGCCGTGGTTGCGTTCATCGATCCTCAGCCCTTCGAGAACATGCCGAGCATGCGGCGGGTGACGGCGAATCCTCCGAAGATGTTCACGGTGGTCAGCATGATCGCCACGACCGACATCACGGTGACGGCCGGACCGGCGTGGCCGATCTGCAGCAGCGCACCGACCACCACGATCCCCGAGATGGCGTTGGTCACCGACATCAGCGGGGTGTGCAGGGCGTGATGGACCTTGCCGATCACGTAGTAGCCGATGACGACGGCGAGGGCGAACACGGTGAAGTTCCCGACGAGTTGCGCCGGGGAGAAGGCGATCAGCAGGAACATCGCCAGGATGCCGGCGGCGATCATGCCGTAGCGGGCGGCCGGTGGCAGACGGCGCTCCTTCGCCTTCGGCGCGGCGGCCACCGGCGCCGGCTCCTGCCCGGAGGGCGCCGCCGAGACCTTGACGGGCGGCGGCGGCCACGTCTTCTCGCCCTCCCGCACCACCGTGACCGACCGCTGCACGACGTCGTCGAAGTCCAGGGTCAGCAGGCCGTCCTTGCCTGGCGTCAGCAGCTTCAGCAGGTTGACGAGGTTGGTCCCGTACAACTGCGAGGCCTGCGCGGGCAGCCGGCCCGCGAGGTCGGTGTACCCGATGATCGTCACGTCGTTGCCGGTGACGATCGCCTTCCCGCTGACCGTGCCCTCGACGTTGCCGCCCTGCGCGGCGGCCATGTCGACGATGACGCTGCCGGGCTTCATCGACGCCACGTCGGCCGCCGTGATCAGCCGGGGGGCCGGGCGGCCGGGGATCAGCGCGGTGGTGATGATGATGTCGACGTCCCTGGCCTGCTCGCTGTAGATCTCCGCGGCGCGCCGGTCGTACTCCTCGGAGGTCGCCTTGGCGTAGCCGTCGCCGCTCGCCTGCTGCTCCACCTCGACGGCGAGGAACTCCCCGCCCAGCGAGCGGACCTGGTCGGCGACCTCGGCCCGGGGGTCGGTGGCCCGCACCACCGCGCCGAGGCTGCCGGCCGCGCCGATCGCGGCGAGCCCCGCCACGCCCGCGCCGGCCACCAGGACCTTGGCGGGGGGCACCTTGCCCGCGGCGGTGACCTGTCCGGTGAAGAAGCGCCCGAAGACATGGGCCGCCTCGATCACGGCGCGGTAGCCGGCGATGTTCGCCATCGAGCTGAGCACGTCCATCGACTGGGCCCGGGAGATGCGCGGGACGGCGTCCAGGGCCAGGACGGTGATCGGCCGCGCCGACAGCGCCTCGACGAGTTCGGGGTTGTGCGCCGGGCCGATCAGCCCGATGAGGGTCGTTCCGTCGCGCAGCTTCTCGATCTCCTCCGGCGAGGGGGCGTTGACCTTGAGGAGCACGTCCGCCTGCCAGGCGTCGCCGATCCGCGCGCCCGCTTCCGCGTAGGCCTCGTCGGGGAAGCCGGAGGCTGCGCCGGCCCCCGGTTCGACGACGACCTCGTAGCCGAGGCCGAGCAGCTGGCGGACGCTGTCCGGCGTGGCCGCCACCCGCGTCTCTCCGGCGGTGGACTCGGTGACGACACCGATCTGCTGAGGGGGTGAATCCGACATCGCTCTCCTTCTCGTCGACATCCGTCGCTTCCCGTCGCTTCCCGTCGGCTCCGGTCGGCATGGCTTCCGGCCGACATCGCTTCCGAGACGACGCCGCGGCCGGCCGAGCGGTCGTCCGCGTGCGAGCTCCCGGCCTCCTGTCTCCCGGCGCGGCCGTGCGGCCGTGCGGGCCGGGGACGCGTGTGCGGCGAAGCGTTCCCCTGCTTGGTGCTCCGTCAACCTGTTCGGGGCTCGTGTGACCCGGTTCATCGGTCCGACCGCGGCGGTGGCCCGTGCCCGGGCGCCGGCCGCAACCCGTGTGCGGGGCTGCCGGCGGTCCACGTTCGTGCTGTCCGCTTCCGGGCGCGCGACTTCCCGTGGCGGGACTGTACATCCCAAGAGAGTACTGCATACAGTATCCATTCCCCCTTCGAACGGAGAGGAGTCGCCGTGAAAATCGCAGTCCTCGGAGCCGGTGCGATCGGCGCTTATGTGGGCGCGGCACTGCACCGTGGTGGCGCCGACGTCCACCTGATCGCCCGGGGTGAGCATCTTCAGGCGATACAGGCGCACGGAGTCCGGGTGAACAGCCCGCGCGGGGACTTCGTGGCCAGGCCCCACGCCACGGACGACCCCAAGGAGATCGGCCCCGTCGACTACGTCTTCCTGGGCCTGAAGGCACACTCCTACGCGACCTCGGGACCGCTGATCGCACCGCTGCTCGGTGACGACACCGCGGTGGTGGCCGGTCAGAACGGCATCCCGTGGTGGTACTTCCACAAGCTGGCCGGCCCCTACGAGGGGCGGCGCATCGAGGCGGTGGACCCCGGTGGCGCCACCAGCGAGGTGCTGGCGCCGGAACGCGCCATCGGCTGCGTCGTCTACCCCGCCACGGTCATCGAGGCCCCGGGCGTCATCCGGCACCTGGAGGGCACCCGGTTCTCCATCGGCGAGCCGGGAGGCGGCGTCTCCGACCGGTGCGCGCAGCTGAGCGAGGCGATGATCGCCGGCGGCCTCAAGTGCCCGGTGGAGCCGAACCTGCGCGACGACATCTGGATCAAGCTGATGGGCAATGTCGCGTTCAACCCGATCAGCGCGCTCACCCGGGCGACCATGGTCGAGATCTGCAAGCACCCGCCCACCAGGCGGCTGGTCACCCATCTCATGGAGGAGACGCTCGACATCGCCGCCAGGGTCGGCAGCACCCCCGACATCTCGATCGAGAAGCGGCTTCGGGGCGCCGAGGGGGTGGGACACCACAAGACCTCGATGCTCCAGGACCTCGAGTCCGGCAAGCAGCTGGAACTCGACGCCATCGTCACGGCCGTCGTGGAGATGGCCGACATCACCGGCGCGGAGGCCCCCAACCTGCGGGCGGTGCACGCCGCGACCGACCTGCTGTCGCGCAGCGTCACCGCGGCCCAGGAGAACGGCGGCACCCCGCGGTAGCCGGTAGCCGCACCGCCCCGCACCCGACCGCCGGTCCGACGACCGACGCGTGGCGCCAACCCTGCCACCGGTCCCGTGACACGAGACCGTCCCGCGACACCCGATTCCGCACCACACGCGGGCCGCCGGCCCACCGCCGGGCGTCCGCACCGCAGCACCTCCGGGGCCCGGTCCCGCCGTGGGCGGCGGGACCGGGCCCCGGACGGGCGCCCGCACCGGCTTCGCGGGCACGAACGAGGGCCGCGACCCGGCTCGGTAGGCTTTGCCCGGTCACACCGCAACCAGCTCGTCCGCCGCCGACCTGCCGGGGACGCTCGTCACCCCCCGGGGGGTTCCGGCCCGCGGCCCCGGCGGCGTTGCGACTCCAGCAGGACGTGCCGGCGCGCGGCCGCGGCCCCAGGCAGAGAGGAGTCGTTCATGCTGTTCCGTCAGCTGGAGTACTTCGTCGCGGTCGCCAGGGAGCGGCACTTCGCCCGGGCGGCGGAATCCTGCTACGTCTCGCAGCCCGCGCTGTCCGCGGCGATAGCCAAGCTCGAGCGGGAGCTGAACGTCACGCTGATCAACCGCGGGCACAACTACCAGGGCCTGACCCCCGAGGGGGAACGCCTGGTGGTCTGGGCCAAGCGGATCCTCGCCGAGCAGGAGGCCTTCAAGGCCGAGGTGGCCGCCGTCCAGTCCGGTATCACCGGCACCCTGAGGCTGGGCACCGAACCCACCGCGTCCACCACCCTCGTCCTGCCCGTCGCCGCGTTCTGCGCCGCGCACCCGCTGGCCAAGGTCCAGGTCCGCTCCCGGCTGTCGACCACCGAACTCCACCGCCAGCTCCTCGCGTTCGAGCTGGACGCCGCGATCGCGCACTTCGCGCCGCACGACCGTGAGAACCTGCAGATGATGCCGCTGTACGAGGAGCGGTACATGCTCCTCGCCTCCAGCGACCAGCTGCTGCCGCACACCGACACCATGAGGTGGGCCGAAGCGGCCACCATGCCCCTCGCGCTGCTGACCCCCGACATGAGGATCCGCCAGGTCATCGACGACGCCTTCGCCGAGAGCGGCGTCGTGGTCACCCCGCAGGTCGAGACGGACTCGGTGGCCGCCCTCTACGCCAGCGTGGGCGCCGGCGCGTGCGCGAGCATCGTCCCGCACACCTGGCTGCGGGCCATGCCGCCGCTCGGCAGGATGCGGGCCGTGCGCCTGGTCGACCCGGACGCCAGGGCCAAGGTCTCCGTCGCGATCCACGCGGCGACACCGGGGTCCGTCGCGGCGCGGGCGTTCATGAACGCCGCCGCCGGGCTGTCGCTCGACGAGTTCTTCGACCAGCCGCTGCCGGCCGAGCACCGCGTCAGATGAGCCCGGGCCACTCGGGGTCCTCCCGCGCGTACAGCAGCTCCACGGCTGCCCGGTCCAGCCCTCCCTTCACCGTGTGCGGCAGCGAGCCGACGATCACGATCCGGTCGGGGACCTCGAAGGGCGCCAGGCGGCCGCGGCAGTACCGCCGCATCTCCTCGGCCCCGGGCAGCTCGGCCCCGGGCGCCTCGGCGCCGGAGCGCACCACGGCCGCCCCGACCCGCTGCCCGTACGTCGCGTCGGGCACGGCGAACACCGCGGCCTCGGCGACCCCCGGGCATCCGGCGAGGACGTCCTCCACGTACTCGGGCGAGATCTTCTCGCCCCCGCGGTTGATGAGGTTCTTCAGGCGCCCGGTGAGGAACAGGTGGCCGTCCTCGTCGAGCGAGCCCAGGTCGCCCGTGCGGAACCAGCCGTCGGCGAAGCCGTGCGCGGTCTCGCCCGGGTTGCCGAGGTAGCCGCGGGCCATTTGCGGACCGTGCACCCACACCTCGCCCTCCACGCCGGGCGGGCACGGCTTCCCGTCCGCGTCCAGGACCCGCAGATCCACGCCGGCCGGCCGGCCGGCCGAGCCCTGCTTCAGCGGCCCGTGCTGCGGCAGCGGCTCGCTCGTCGCCTGGTGCGCGGACTCCGTCATGCCGTACGCCGACAGCAGCGGCGCGCCCAGGGTGCGTTCGAGCGCCCGCTGGGTGGCCGTGTTCAGCGGCGCGCTGGAGCTGCGCAGGAACCGCAGCGGCGGCAGCCGCGCGTCCGCCAGGTCCGTCGCCGCCCGCTCCAGGAGGATCTCGTGGACGGTCGGCACCGCGGTGAACCACGTCGCGTCCGCCGCCCGCATGTCGTCCCAGAAGGCGCGTGCCGAGAACCGCCCCCGCGCGGGCAGCAGCACACGGCCACCGCTCGCCAGCGTGGACAGCAGCGCGGCGAACAGCCCGTGCCCGTGGAAGAAGGGCATCACCGCGACCGTGGCGTCACCCGGACCGAGCTCGTACGCGGCGCAGACCTCGCGCACGGAAGCGGCCACGTTGCCGTGCGTCAGCGGCACCATCTTCGCCCGGTCGCTCGTCCCCGCGGTGAACAGCACCAGGGCGTCCCGCGTGGTGAGTTCGGCCGCCGCGCCCCGCGCGAGCGCCGGCGTCTCCGACGCCGGGGCGCCCGTCTCCAGCACGGCCGTCGCCGGGCCGGAGAGGTCCACCCGCAGCGTCCACGCCGGGACACCGGGCCCCACGGACGTCGCCGGGGCGCCGGCGGCGACCGGCCCCAGCAGGACGGCCCGTACGCCCAGCGCTTCCAGCCGGCCCGTCAGCCGCGGCCCGGGCAGCGCCGGGTCCACCGGGGCGACCACCAGCCCGGCCCGCGCCCCGCCCAGCAACGCCACCACGAACTCGACGGTGTTGGCGCTGACGAGGCCGACCGGGTCCCCGGGGCGCAGCCCCGCGGCGGTCAGGCGCGCGGCCACGGCGGCGGCCAGCTCGTCCAGGGCGCGGTAGGAGATGCGCGCGCGGTCGGGCCCGGCGATCAGCGCCGTCCGGCACGGACGCCCACGCGCATGGGCGTCCAGGAGATCGGTCAGCCCGCTGATCTCGGGAGGCCGGTACGGGTCGGGGTCGCGCACGGATGCAGCGGCCGGAACGGCCATGGCCGCACCTCCTCGCGCCGGGGATGTCTGATGAACCGTCCCCAGCGAGACTGCGCGGGGCGTTGCGCGCCCGTCCAATACGCGCTGCCGAACGCTCGATAGCGAAGGTCTATCAACCCACCTCAAGAGCCCTGTGGCGTGCGTCGATAAACGCTGTCTATCGGCTGGTCGCCGATAGGTCTTGGACGCGGGGGAGCGCGCTGCGGATGGTGGGAGAAGCAGCCGCACGCATGACTTGCCCAAGGAGGACCTCGGACCATGACCGCCCCCTCACCACTGGAGACCGTGGCGAACGCCGACGCGCCGGCCGAGCTCACCGACGGGTACCACCTGGTCGTCGACGCGCTGAAGATGAACGACGTCGACACCATCTACGGCGTGGTCGGCATCCCGATCACCGATCTGGCACGGCTCGCCCAGGCGCAGGGCATCCGCTACATCGGCTTCCGCCACGAGAGCAACGCGGGACACGCCGCGGCCGCGGCGGGCTACCTCACCAAGAAGCCCGGCATCTGCCTGACGGTGTCGGCCCCGGGCTTCCTCAACGGACTGGTCGCGCTCGCCAACGCCACCACCAACTGCTTCCCGATGGTGCAGATCTCCGGCTCCAGCGAGCGCCACCTCGTCGACCTCAAGCAGGGCGACTACGAGGAGATGGACCAGCTCGCCGCCGCGCAGCCGTTCTGCAAGGCCGCCTACCGCGTCAGCCGGGTCGAGGACATCGGCCGCGGCATCGCGCGCGCCCTGCGCACCGCCGTCTCCGGGCGCCCCGGCGGTGTCTACCTCGACATCCCCGCCGCGGTGCTCGGCTCCATCATGGACGCCGAGGAGGGCGCGAAGACCCTGAGCCGCCTCGTCGACCCGGCGCCGCGCCAGCTGCCCGCCCCCGAGGCCGTGGACCGGGCGATCGAGCTGCTGGCCGGCGCGCAGCGGCCGCTGATCGTCCTCGGCAAGGGCGCGGCGTACGCCCAGGCGGACGCGCAGATCCGCGAGTTCGTGGAATCCACCGGCATCCCCTATGTCCCGATGTCCATGGCGAAGGGCCTGCTGCCCGACAACCACCCGCAGTCGGCGGCCACCGCTCGCTCGCTGGCGCTGAAGAAGGCCGACGTCGTCATGCTGGTCGGCGCCCGCCTGAACTGGCTGCTGAACCACGGCGAGGCACCGCAGTGGAACCCCGACGCCACGTTCATCCAGGTCGACATCGAGGCGAAGGAGATGGACAGCAACCAGCCCATCGCCGCGCCGCTCGTCGGCGACATCGAGTCGGTCGTCGAGGCGCTCAACGAGCGCAGCAAGCCGGGCCGGATCGCCACCCCCGCCGCCTGGCGCGAGGAACTGGCCGCGCGCTCGGCGCAGAACGTCGCCAAGATGGCCGAGCGCCTCAAGGCCGACCCGCACCCGATGCAGTTCATGGGCGCCCTGAAGGCCGTACGCGACGTCATCCACGAGCACCCCGAGACCTACCTCGTCAACGAGGGCGCCAACGCCCTGGACATCGCGCGCAACGTGATCGACATGCATGTGCCGCGGCACCGCCTCGACAGCGGCACCTGGGGCGTCATGGGCATCGGCATGGGCTACGCGATCGCGGCCGCCGTCGAGAGCGGGGCGCCCGTGGTGGCCGTCGAGGGGGACAGCGCGTTCGGCTTCAGCGGGATGGAGATCGAGACGATCTGCCGTTACAAGCTGCCCGTGGTCACCGTCATCATGAACAACGGCGGTGTCTACCGCGGCGACGACGTCAACCCCTACGACGACGCCCCGTCGCCGACCACGCTGATGTCCGCGGCCCGCCACGACGTGATGTTCGAGGCGTTCGGCGGCAAGGGCTACCGGGCGACCACGCCCGCCGAGGTCGCCGCCGCCCTCACCGAGGCGCTCGCCTCGGGCGGCCCGGCCCTCATCGACTGCGTGATCGACCCCTCGGCCGGCACCGAGAGCGGCCACATCTCCCACCTCAACCCCAAGGGGATCACCGTCGGCAACATCGTGCCGGCCAAGAAGTGACCCAGTGACCGCGGTGACCGCCCCGCGGGGGCCAGGTCCCGTCCCCCGAAGCACCGTTCTCCAGCACCGCACACCCGCGCACAGACACGAAGGAAGCGAAGATGAGTGAAAAGCCGCTCGCCGGGATCAAGGTGATCGACTTCACCGGGGTCCAGGCCGGTCCCGCGTGCACCCAGATGCTCGCCTGGTTCGGCGCCGACGTCATCAAGGTCGAGCGTCCCCAGGGCGGCGACGTCACGCGCAACCAGCTCCGGGACGACCCGGACCTCGACGCGCTGTACTTCACGATGCTGAACAGCAACAAGCGTTCGCTGGCGATCAACACCAAGACCCCCGAGGGCAAGGAGGTCATGGAGAAGCTGATCCGCGAGGCCGACATCCTCGTCGAGAACTTCGCGCCGGGCGCCATGGACCGCATGGGCCTGGGCTGGGACCACATCCACGAGCTCAACCCGCGCCTGATCTTCGGCTCGGTCAAGGGCTTCAACGAGGAGTCGTCCTGGAACGACCTGAAGGTGTACGAGAACGTCGCCCAGGCCGCCGGCGGCGCCGCGTCCACCACGGGCTTCTGGGACGGCCCGCCGACCATCAGCGGCTCCGCCCTCGGCGACAGCAACACCGGCATGCACCTGATGATCGGCCTGCTGACGGCGATCATCCACCGCGACAAGACGGGCGTGGGCCAGAAGGTCTCCGTCTCGATGCAGGACGCCGTCCTCAACCTCACCCGGGTCAAGCTCCGCGACCAGCAGCGCCTGGAGAAGGTCGGCTACCTGGAGGAGTACCCGCAGTACCCGAACGGCGAGTTCGGCGACGCGGTGCCGCGCGGCGGCAACGCCGGCGGCGGCGGCCAGCCGGGCTGGATCCTGAAGTGCAAGGGCTGGGAGACCGACCCCAACGCCTACATCTACTTCACGATCCAGGAGCAGAACTGGAAGCGCACGGCCGAGGCCATCGGCCACCCTGAGTGGGTCGACGACCCGGAGTACACCACCGCCAAGGCGCGCCAGTCGCACATCTTCGAGATCTTCGGCGAGATCGAGAAGTGGCTGGCCGACAAGACCAAGTACGAGGCGGTCGACATCCTGCGCAAGTGGGAGGTGCCCTGCGCGCCCGTCCTCAGCATGAAGGAGCTCGCCGAGGACCCCGACATGCGCAGGAGCGGCACCATCGTCGAGGTCGAGCAGAAGGGCCGCGGCACCTACCTGACCGTCGGCAGCCCGATCAAGTTCTCCAACTTCAAGCCGGAGATCAAGGGCGCCCCGCTGCTCGGCGAGCACGGCAGCGAGGTCCTGGCGGACCTGGGGTACGACGCGAACGAGATCTCGGCTCTGCGGGAGAAGCAGATCATCGTCTGACCCGGCCTCGGCCCGCACAGCCCCACGGGTGCCCCGCGCGAGCGTCACGCGCGGGGCACCCGTGTGTCCGCTTCCGTCCGTGTCTCCGTCTCCGTCCGTGTCTCCGTCTCCGTCCGCGTCTCCGCCCCGTTTCGGTACGACGGAGACCCCGACCGATGCCCGGCTCTGTCGTCGGGCAGTACCCGCGCGGAAGCACGGCGTCGTCGGCATGGGGGGCGGCCCAGACGGAAGGAATTCCCCGAGGCCGGCTTGTCGTCTCGCGGAGGCCCCCGCGCCGGGGCATCTCTCGACACGCTGCCGGTGCGTGCGTTGTCATCAGCACTTCATGGCAAAGGGATTGTATGAAGCCGGTGAGACGGCGACGTTTCGTCCATGTGATCTGGGCCGGAGATATCGGAACAGTTACCGCGATGTGGTGGCTTGCCGGAATACCCGCCTCCGTGTGCGGCGATCCATGACCCCCATCGACGCCCTTCAAAGCCTCGCAGGCGATGCAGAGGTGACGGTTGATCAGATGCGCGCAAAGAAACACATAAAATAGCGTGCGCAGACTGGATATTCAATAGCTTTACAGAGCATGGCGCTTGATGTTCAAATTCGTTCGATCGCTGACCATGGAGGGTCCTTTGAAAGTTCCATTTGCCCGAAGATTTACAGCGCCCCTTGCCGGAGCCCTCGTCGCCGGCCTGATGGCTTCTTCGGCGGCGTACAGCGCCACACCTTCCCCGTTCTCGGATGCCGCTCCTGCCGGGCAGGGGAGCGCGAAGCCCGTGCCGGTCTCGGTGACGCTGGTCACCGGCGACAAGGTGAAGATGTCTCAGGGGCCCGGCGGAGCGGTGTCGATCGACGACATCGAGCGTGCGCCGGGTGCCAGGGGTTCCGTGCGGGTGGCCGTCGAGAAGGGCGACACGTATGTGTATCCCGATGAGGCGATGCCCTACATCGCGACCGGCCGGCTGGACAGGCAGCTGTTCAACGTCACCCAATTGGTTGCCCAAGGCTATGATGACGCCCACACCGGTACGCTGCCGCTGATCGTCACCCAGTCCGATGACGCGGTCGCCGGCAGGAGCGGTACGACCGCTCGCAAGAGTGGTGCCGCCGGGGGCGCGCTGCCGTCCGGCAAGGCGTTGCCCGGGGCGAAGGCCACCTTGGACCTGCCGTCCATCAACGGGGCCGCCGTCAAGGCGCAGCGATCGATGGCCGCGACCTTCTGGTCGGCGCTCACCGACACCGCCGGGCAGGACGCCGTGCGGTCGGCCAAGCAGACGGCTGATGAGAGTCTCCCCGCGTTCGCCGCGGGTGTCGAGGAGGTGTGGCTCGACGCCAAGGCGCAGGGGACCATGGCGGAGAGCAACGCGCAGATCGGCACGCCTGAGGCGTGGAAGGCGGGTGGCACGGGCGCGGGCGTCCGGGTCGCCGTACTGGACACCGGAGTGGACTTCACCCACCCCGACCTGGCCGGTCGCGTGGTGGCGTCGCGCAGTTTTGTCGAGGGCCAGGAGGTCGTCGACCGCAACGGCCATGGCACCCACACCGCCTCCACCGTCGCCGGGACCGGCGCGGCCTCCGGCGGGAAGGAGCAGGGTGTCGCCCCCGGCGCGGACCTGATCGTGGGCAAGGTCCTGAACAACGACAGCGCCGGGTTCGACTCGGACATCATCGCGGGCATGGAGTGGGCGGCGCGGACCGAGCACGCCAAGGTGATCAACATGAGCCTGGGCTCGCCGTTTCGGCACACCCAGGACGATCCGGTCAGCCAGGCGGTGAACACGCTGACCGCCGAGACGGGCGCGCTGTTCGTCATCGCCGCGGGCAACACAGGCCAGAACCCCTACTCCGTGACTGCCCCGGGTACCGCGGACGCCGCGCTCACGGTCGGTTCGGTGGACTCCTCCGACGTCCTTGCCTGGAACTCCGCCGTCGGCCCGCGGTTGGGCGACGACGCGATGAAGCCTGACGTGACGGCGCCGGGTGTCGACATCCTGGCGGCCAGCTCGCAACAGGTGAAGGGCGCCGAAGGCTTCTACCGTACGGAGAGCGGTACGTCGATGGCGGCGCCGCACGTCGCCGGTGCGGCGGTGCTGCTGGCGCAGAAGCACCCGGAGTGGACGGCGCGGCAGATCAAGGACGCGCTGATGAGCACCAGCGCGCTGACGCCGGCCTATACGCCCTATGAGGCGGGTTCCGGCCGTCTGGACGTGGCCGCCGCCTATGTGAAGGACCAGGTCATCGCGACCGGGTCGGTGGACGCGGGGCTGGTGCGCTGGAGCGAGGACCAGAAGCGCGAGCCGGTCAAGCGGAAGATCACCTACACCAACACCACGGACAAGGCCGTCACGTTGCGGCTCGCGGTCGACCCCGGTGCCGCGTCCGCGGGGGTGTTCACCCTGGCCGCCGACCGCGTCACGGTCCCGGCCCGCGGCACCGCGACGGTCGAGGTCGTCGCGAACCCGAAGGGCCTCGCGCCCGGCCAGTACGCCGGCCAGGTCACCGCGCGCTCCTCTTCGGTCGCCGTGCACACGGCCGTCGGCATGTCGGTCGAGTCCGAGAAGTACGACCTGACGGTCCACCTGAAGGACAAGGCCGGCAAGCCGGTGAGCGGCGAGGTCGAGATCACCGGCGCCGACGGGCAGACCACCTCGATGTATGTCCCAGACGGTCAGCTCACCAGCCGCTGGGCGCCCGGCTCCTACACCCTCGTGTCCACCATGGACGTCGAAGGCCGCAACGGCCCGCACTCCCTGGGCTACGCCGTCCTGACCGCGCCCGAGGTCGACCTCACGGCCGACCACGACGTGGTCCTGGACGCGTCGGGCATCCGCGAGGTCAAGGTGGACACGCCCAAGCCTTCGGTCGTGACCACCAGCCGGATCGACCTCTACCGCTCCTTCACCTCGTCGCAACCCACCCCGAGCGACGCTCAGGCGCTGCACGACGTCATCATGGTCTCGCCCGAGTACGACAGCATGTGGGCGCTCCCGACCAAGAACAAGGTGAAGAAGGGCAGCTTCGTCTTCACCACCCGCATCCGCGCCAAGCAGACCCCGCTCAAGATCAGCTACACCGGGCACAGCCTCGACCAGACCGTCCTCGTGCAGCCGGGCTCCGCTCCGTTCGCAGACGGCACCTCCAACGTCGAGGCCGTCTTCGCCGGCACCGGCAAGTCCGCCGACTACGCGGGCCTGTCCGCCCGCGGCAAGGCCGTGGTCGTCCGCGCCGACGCCTGGGTGACCCCGGCCGACCGGGTCGCCGCCGCCCGCGCCGCCGGAGCGGCGATGCTCCTCGTCGTCAACAACGCCGACGGCCGCCGGAGCGAGTGGTACGGCGAACCGGACAACCGCACCACCGGGCTCCTCCCCGTCGCCTCGCTCACCGTCGACGAGGGCGAAGCCCTGATCAAGAAGATCGCGTCCCCGGGCAAGACCAAGCTCAAGGTCGAGGCCCACCCCTCGCCGCAGTACCTGTACGACTTGGCCGACTACCACCAGGGAGGCATCCCGGACGACCCCTCCGCCGCCACCGACCCCGGCAGCCTCGCCCGCATCGACAACGTCTTCGCCCCTACGGGCACCGGCCAGCAGATCCGGGAGAGCCGCGAGGACAGTCCAGCGTACGAGTACTGGCCTGCCGCCTACCCCTACCTCACCGGCCCCGGGATGAGCCGCGTGCCGCCGTTCCCGAAGGAGCCGGTCGCACCGGGGACGCGCACCGACTGGGTGTCCGCCGGCGACGGCGTGAAATGGCAGCAATACGTGGGCGACCAGGACGGCTTGTCGACCTGGACCGACATCGTCGGCTACCGGCCGAACAGCGTGCAGAGCGAGCACTGGCAGGGCCCCCTCATCCGGCCGCGTATGGTCGATGCCGAGCTTCCCCACCGATACGGAAACGCCATCGCCGGAACGGTCTCGGGCTTCGGCGACGGAGGTTCCGCCCACAGCGGCACTGACTACCAGGCGACACGAGACATCGCCCTTTACCAGGGCGACAGGAAGCTGTGGGGCGGCATCCCGACTGCCGACTTCGGGGTGGGTGACCTCGTCCCGGAGAGGCTTCCCTACCGGCTCGTGGTCGACACGCAGGGGAACACCGACCACACCCCCTACTCGACGACCACGCACACCGAGTGGAGCTTCTGGTCCGGCACAGCCGACAACGAGGCCATCCCCCTGGTCCAGCTCGACTACGACACGGCCGTCGACCTCGACGGGCGGGCCAAGCGCACCTCGGACGTCATCGTCAAGCCCGTCGTCCTCGGCAGTGACGCCGCCAAGGACGCGGTCTCCTCGGTCAAGCTCGAGGTCTCCTACGACGACGGCGCCACCTGGCAGCCCCAGGACCTCAAGCAGACCAAGGGAACCTGGCGGACACAGCTCCACGCGCCCGCCCGCGCGGGTGACGTCTCCCTCCGCGTCACCGCCAAGCAGCACAACGGCGGCGGCATCACCCAGACCGTCACCCGGGCCTTCGGCCTGAAGTAACACCGCATCAACCGACCGGCGGCCGGCGCCCCCACCCTCCAAGGTGAGGACACCGGCCGCCGTTTCGCCGACCGGCGCCACCCGCGTCCGTCAAGCCACCGCCCTCTCGCCGCACTCGCCCGCACCGGCCGCCACGGCAGACCCGGCCCATGGCCGGGGGTCGTCTCCAGCCAGAGGCCCCTCCTCCGCGTCCACCGGCGACCCCAGCAGTCCGGCCGTCGTGAACCCCGGAAAACCGTCTACGACGTCATCAGCCTCGACGTCCAGAAGACCGGCCAGGCCGCACGTGCCGCCGCGACCCCGCAGGAACTGAGGAGCGGAGACCTTCTGCGCCGCATCAGGGACGCCGCCCCATCGATGGGTGACGCCCCGTCAGGTCGTCGCCACTCGATCCGTCTTGGCGGCCGCCACCTGGCGGTACAGCTCCTTCTCCTTGGCGCGCCGCTCGGTGACGTCCCGGATGACAGCGCCGACGTAACCTGGTCGCCCCTCCGCGTCGTTCAGCAGCACCACGCTGAACTCGATCGACAGTTTCCGGCCGTCGGCGCCCACCGCGGGCACGGTCAGGAGGTCGTCGTCCCCGTACTTGGTGGTCCCGGTGGCCATGGACTTCTCGAAACCGTCCCAGTGACGCTGCTGGTGCCGTTCGGGAATGATCAGGTCCAGGCTGCGGCCGTCCACTTCGACCGACGAGTATCCGAAGATCCGCTCCGCACCGTGGTTCCAGTAACGGATGAGTCCTTCGCGGTCGATGATGACCACGCCGTCGGGCGCCTGGGCCGCCATGCCCAGCACTACCTCGGGGTCCAGGTCGTCCATGTCTCCTCCGGCCTTCGGGCGGGCAGGTGTATGCAGCAGATAGCATACAGTCGCCACGTGTCATGGCCATGAGATCGGCAACGGCCCCGGAGCGGGCAACGGCCATCGCGGCGCATCACCTCGACCGGAATGGCCGGCGGCCATGCGGAAACCGCAGCTCCGCCGTCCGGTCGGGCTGCGAGCCGACCGGTGCCGCAGCGGTACGCGCGGCAGCGGGCCGCGTCGCCGTCACGTCACCGGCCACACCCCGCGGGCTGCCGCGCTTTCAGCCGGAGAGGTCCTGCACATCCCTGTCCAGCGCGTCGAGCACGGGAAGAAGTCGCTCTTCGCTGCGGGCCGCGAGGGCGTGCTGGGCATCCCGCACGGCGGAGACGACCATCGCGGCCAGAGCATGCGCATTGTCCGGGTCGGCAATGGCCGGCGAGATCACCAGTTTCTGCAGCTCGCCCTTGCCGTTGACCGTCGCCCGCACCGCGCCGCCGCCCGCTGATCCCTGGACGGTCGCCGTGCGGAGTTCCTCCTGGGCCCGGAGCAGGTCCTGCTTCATCCGCGTAGCGGTGTTCAGGAGCCTCTGTATGTCGAGTCCGCCGGCGGATTCCATATTGCGGTTCCTTTCGCGTGGGGGCTGCGCCTGCCGGGTCGAGGAGGCGCGGGAGGTTGTGCGGCGCGCGGCGCCATGGTCGTTCGCGTTCACGTGCGGGCGAACAGGAGGAGGGCCTGAGGCTCTGGCGAGCGGTGCGGTGGACCGAACGGCCAGAAGCCCGGTGCGGTCCGCGAACCCGCCGACCCCGCCCGAAGGACGGGTTCGACGGGTTCGACGCGAAGCGGCAGTTCGCGACGGACAGCGCCGGGCCCCGGGTCACCGGCCGTCAGGCCGCTTCATCCCTTGCTCCACTTCTGGTTGTCCGTGCCCTCGCAGCTCCACAACTGGAGCTTGGTCCCGTTGGCGGTGCGCATGTCGGTGACGTCCACGCACATACCGACCTGGGTGTTCACCAGGTCGTGGGCGCTGTTGAGCTTGAACCTCTGCGCCCAGCCGCCGTTGCAGTTGGCGAGCTGGATCGGGGTGCCGTCGGCCTGCGAGGCACCGGCGACGTCCATACAGAGTCCGAACATCCGGGCGGTGCCGTCGGAGCGGAAGTCGATCTGCTGCCACGAACCGCCGACGCAGTCCCGGATCTCCAGCCGCGTGCCGTCCTGGGCCTTGGTGTATTGGGATCCGCTGGCGGTGATGCAGCGGCCGCTGTCATGGCTGTAGACCAGAACACCCCCGTACGAGGTGATCGTGTGCTGCTGCGACGTGTTCTGCTGAGTCGTCGTGCCACCGGATCCGCCGGTGGAGCCGGATCCGCCGGTGGAACCCGATCCGCCGGTGGAACCCGATCCGCTGGTGGTGCCGGATGCTGAGCGATGCGCTGTGGAGCCGTCGGGGGTGTTGGAGCCAGACGGGTTGATCACGCCGCCGTCGGGCGAGTTCGACCCACCGCCGTCACGGTTCGAGGCAAGGCCGTTGTTCGGCTGCCCGGAGTCGACGGGCTTCCCCGACATGCCCGGTACAGGGGGCTTCCCCGGAGTGCGCTTTCCCGGCTCGCCCGGATGGCCCGGCCGGCCCGAGTGGGCAGGGTCGGCCGCGCCGTGTGAACCGCCCGAGGGGGAGGACGACACGGGGGCGGTCTGCCCGGCCTTCGCGCTGTCCTCGGTGCCGGAGCCGGACGACATTTTCGCCACCGCGAACACGATCAGGAGCACACACACGGTGAGACCGGCGCCGCCGATGATCCACGTCCACGGCCGTGATCCCGGATTCCCGCCCTCGCGAAGCTGTGTCGTGCGCCGGGTGAACGCGGTGACGAAGCGCGAGGACGCTCCGTCCGGGTGTGAGTCCTGTGGCTTGGGCTGGGGCGGCACTTCGTCTCCCGTGTCCTAGAAGTATGGGTGTGCAGGGGAAGTCGGACTGCGCGATCCCACGTCGGGGGATGCGCATGAGGTAACCGCCGACAGGGCGCCGATGCGACGGCCTGACGGCGTGGAGCGCAACGCAGCACATCGTCGGGTTGGGCGGGGCAGCGCGGCGGCGGTGACCTGGGGGCGGCCTGCCGAGCAGGATGGAGGGCCGACCCCGATCCCGCTTGTCAGCCCGCAGCCGCGCGGTTCGTCGCGGACGTGCCCGTCCCCGCGTGGTTCCTGAACGTCATGCCGGCGGCGGCCTCCCAGGGCGCCGTCCTCGACTTCGTGTCTCGCCGGGTGAGCGCCCGCGGTGGCATGGCGACGAGGGGACGCATCAAGCCCTCGCCTTCGGGTCCGCCGCCACCTTGAGTGCGGTCACCGGCATGATCCGCTCGTGGCACAAGAGGCGCCCGTGCCGCGGCCGCGTAGTGGGTGGAGGCGAGCTGTGCGCGTCCCCGATCGGCGTCAGCTCGATGACCCGGGGCGACGAGGCGCCCCTGAGGTCGAGGCGCGCCACCGCTGAACCGTGCCCGCGCATCCCCCGTGGCCAGGCATCATTTCCCTCGCCGACCGGCAGCCCCGCCCGGTCGCAGAGCGACGCACCGCCTATGGCGCCTCCGGCGATCCCGAAGAGGGCTCGTCTTCTGTGTGCTGCCACGTGCTGTTTGCTCCCTGGACCAGATTCTGTGACGGCTCGTCGCCCGCAGACGGACTCACGGTGACGTCCGGTCCGAGCTGACACCGGAGTTCCTCGCCGTAGCCGCGCGCTGTAAGGGGATTCCTCGCATCTGCTTACCGCCGACTCGTCCGCCTCGGCGCGGTGCCGGGACCGCTCGAATCCGTACGCACCGTGCGACCGCCGTTCGAAGAGGATCGGCGCGCGTCAGGCTACGCCGGTGTCCATGCGTCTTTCCCTCCCGTGGCCCGCAGGTTCATGGAGTTGGCGCCCTCGTTCCAGTGTCCCGTTCGATATATGCCGTTTGGTATCAGTGTCCACGGGTTTCTGAGGGCTGTGGCGGTGGGCGGAGGTCTTGTGGCGGTCCCGTCGGCGATGCGGCCGGGACGCGTGTGGGTGCGACCGGACGAAACCGCACCCAACCAGTGCAATGTACGCACATGCCTGACCGCTGCCCGCGGCGGTCGGCCCGGCCGCGCCCGCACCCGTCTCCGCGGCAGCCGGGTGCGGGTACGGGCGTATGCACGTCAACGCTCGGCCGGCTCGGCCATCCCACCCGAACGCCACACGATTGGTCACCAGGCGTGGTCCCGGGCGGCACCCTCCTCCAGAAAACCCGCGCCAACGCCATGAACCTCCGTGCCATGATCCCCGGCGAGCCAGAGGGGAGGCGCTTGCGCCTGGTTCAATCCAACAGGCGCCCGTCGGGCGATCCGCAGGTCCTGGCATTGCTCCGCGTCGGTTCTGTGTCCGGTCGGGCTGCCCTGAGCCCTTCATGCTGGACCGATACGCCGGGTATCGGCCTGCGGCGGAACAGTTCAGGAAGGCGGACAACATGGCCCAAGATGTCGGTGCGGGCACCAGTTTCCAGGGCTCGGACGGCGTTCTTTACAACATGGAGCCGTCGGAGCTCCGTGCCAAGGCGCAAAACATCCGTGATACCGAAGCGCTGGTCCAGCAGGATCTCCGAGATCTGAAGAACTACGTCGTCGGCCTCGAAGCCTCCTGGGGCGGTATCGCCGCGACCACGTTCCAGCAACTCATGCTGGAATGGGACTACCACGCGATGCAACTGAGGGACGCGCTCCTCGGCATCGCGGGCGGCCTGACCACCGCCGCCGCCAACGCCGAAGACTCCGAGCAGTCGAACGTGTCGAACCTGACCAACATCCAGCTCCCACCGGCGCGGCTGGCCTAACCCAGTTGCCGCCTGCCGCCGCAGCGGTTCGGACGTCGTCACCCCCACACATCTTGCCTACTCATCTCGTCGAAGGAATTGGCATGACCAATATCGAAGGTGCAGTTATCCGTGTCGGCAGGGACCTGGAGGGGAGCGGCGCCTACCTCAACTCACGGGCGGCAGAGATCATGGGCGAGCTGAGCCGGCTCAAGCAGAACCTGCAGACGCTGATCGACGCATGGCAGGCACAGTCCGCGACCGAATATCAGGCCCGTATGTACGAGTGGGACCAGGCAGCCACAGGTCTCTTCGGCTCCGAGGCGGAGGGCGGGGTGCTCGGCGAGATCGCCGCCGCGATGAAGGTGAACTGGGACAACTACCACGGCACCGAGGAAGCCAACCTCAAGACGTTTATGGCCTGACCCGGGCTACAGCGGACCGCGCGGCCGCACGCCCGATATGGCCCTACGTGTGACAAGGAAGCACCAGTGGAGAACGAACGCTGCCACGTGACCGTGGTGGGAACCCGGCGGCGGGTGGACCTCGCAGTGCCCGCGGACGCGGCCATCGCCGAGTACACCCCGGCCCTGCTCGACCTTGTGGGGCAGGTGGAGTTCGACGACACCTTTCCGCCGGTGTGGTCGCTCGCCATGCCCGGCACCCCGCCGTTCCCGCCGGAGACCTCCCTGCGGGAGTGCGGTGTGGTCGACGGCGCGACCCTGTACCTGAAGGACATGGCCGCGGGAGAGTTCGACGAGCCCGTGGTCACGGACCTGGAGGAGACGGTCGAGCAGCTCGACGGTGCGGCCACCGCGTGGGGCTGGCGGTCGCGGGCCTTCACCACCCTGGTCCTCGGTGTCCTGTGCCTCGTCGCGGCTTTCGCGACGCTGACCTGGACCGGCCGGGCGCTGCCGGCCACCGGGGCCGGGGCGATCGCCGGTGCCTCCGTGCTGGCCCTGCTGGCTTGGCACTCCACCCGGCAGGGCTGGTCGCTGCCGCTGGGACTGCGGCTGGTCATGGCGTACTCCGCGGTGCCGCTGGTCGCCGTGGCCGCGGCCTCGCTGCAGCCGGCGGCCGCCGGCACGACCTCTGTGCTCCTGGCGCTGAGCGGAGGCGCCCTGATCGGATCGCTGGCCGCGGTCTTGGCGATCCGTCACGCGACGACGCTGATGGTCGTGGCGATCAGCGCCTTGGCCCTGCTGCTCACGGTGTGCCTGCGCCTCCTCGGCGCCTCGCTGCTGGAGGCGTCCGCGGTGGTCGGTGTCGCCATGATGGTGGTCCTCGCCGTCGCACCCAAGGTCGCCGGGCACACCTCGGTGCTGGCCGATGCGCACATCGGCCGACCGGAGGCATACGGCGACGAGGCCGATGTGCTGCACCTGGTACGCCGCGGCCAGCGGCTGCTCGTCGGGCTGAACTCGCTGGCGTCGTTGGTGTCCGCCGCGTGCCTGGTGATCCTGGGCACCTCGGACCAGCCGTTCGCCGTCGCCCTGGCCGGCTGCCTCGGCCTGGCCATGGTCCTGCGAGCGGGCCGGCTGACCATTGCGGTGGCGGTGGTGCCGGTGGTGACCGCGGGAACGACCGGCCTGGTGGCCACCTTGATACACGCCCCGGGAGCCTTCGGGGCACCGGTCGCGACCGGTCCCTTCGCCCTGGTCGCCGTGGCCGCGGTCGCGCTGCTGATCGGCCTGAGCCGGGCCTTGCGCGCCGACCGCTCCGACGAGCGTGCGGCGTGGATCGACCCGCTCGGCGGGCTCTTCCTGCTGGCGTCTGTGCCGCTGGCAGTGGGCGTCTTCGGCGTGTACGTCTCGCTGCTGAACCCCGGTCAGACACCGTGACGGTACAGGGGAGCGGAGCGTGGCAGTGAAGCGGAACGTCCTGCGCGTGGCGGAGCGTGGGTGGGGCGTCTACCGCACCGTCACGGCCGCTGTCAGGGCGGCCGAGGACGGCGCGGTGATCCACGTCCAGCCCGGTGTCTACAGAGAGTCACTGGTCCTGGACCGCGATCTCACGATCGTCGCGGAGAAGGGTCAGGGTACCGTCAGCATCGCAGCCACACACGGTCCCGCCGTGAGTGTGAACGGCGGCGCGCCCACGCTCCGGGATCTGACGATCGAGGGCGTCCCCGAGAGCGGTCCGGCGGTGCTGGTCAGCGCTGGTCGGGCGGTGCTGGAGAACTGCGAGGTGTCCCGGGGCCGCATCGAGGTCATCCGGGACGCCGCCGCGGAACTGCGCTCGTGCACCGTCGTGGAGGCCCTCGGCGCCGGCCTCCACGCCACCGGCACGGCAAGTGTCCTCGCCGAGGACTGCACGATCCGGTCGATCTCCGGTCATGGCCTGACCCTCAGCGATGCCGCCACCGTGGAGGTGCGCCGCACCGTCGTGGAGCGGGTCAGCGGATGCGGTCTGGTGCTGACCGGGGAGTCCCAGGGCGTCTTCGACGACTGCACGGTGCGGCACACCGGTGACGCCGCGGTGGTGGTGCAGACCCCGGCACGTCCGCTGCTGCGCGGCTGCCGCCTGCACGACAGCAAGGCTCAGGGGGTAAGGGTGACCGACGCACCGGGCGTGACCGCACCCACTCCGGGGGCCGGAACCGACCAGGCGGCAGCCGCCGGCCGCGAGGAGATGCGGATCCGGCTGGAGAAGTGCGAGGTCTTCGGTACCGCCGGGGACGGCGTGGTCGTGTCCGGCACCGCCGAGTTCTGGCTCCAGGACTGCCACATCCGGGAGACGGGCGGAGCCGGGGTGATCGCCGCGGGAACCAGCAGGGTCGAACTCGACCGGACCCGGGTGGTGGACCTGCCCGGGACCGCGCTCGGCGCCGTGGAAAGCGCTCAGCTGTTCGTCCGGGGCAGCACCGTCGCCCGTACCGGCGCCAACGGTGTGCACGCCTCGGACAGTTGCACCGTGGGCCTCACGGACTGCGAGATCTCCACCACCGCGTACACCTCCCTCTACGTCGGCGGCAACGCCCGCGTGGAACTGCGCTCCTGCACGCTACGGGACAGCGCGCAGCACGCCCTGCGGGCCGAGGGCGGGGCGGACGTCCTCGCCGAGGACGTCCATGTCGAGCGGGCGCGGATGACGGGCGTGGACATCAAGGACGCCGACGCGGTGCTGCGCCGCTGTGTGATCAACGAGGCGGAGACCGGCGTCAGGCTGGAGACCAGGCACCGCCCCCTGCTGGAGGACTGCGAGGTGTCCCGGTCCGCCAAGACGGGCATCGAGATCGCCGCCGCCACCGGTGCGGTGGTGCGCGGCGGCCGGGTCGACGGCTCAGGCTCCGCGGGGGTCTTCCTCGACGACGGGACCGAGGCCGTGATCGAGGATCTGGCGATCTCCGACACCAAGGGCAGCGGACTGGTGATCTGGACCGGGGCCCGCCCGCGGGTGCGGTCGGTGACCATAGCCGGCACTCAGAAGAACGGGGTGTACGCGGGCGACGGCGCCGAAGGCCTGCTGGAGGACTGCGCGGTATCCGCCACCGGCTTTCCCGCCGTGTACGTGGGCGCCAAGGCATCCACCGTGCTGCGCCGCTGCCTGGTGCACGACACGGACGAGGACCTGTCCCAGGCGGATGACGCGGCCGCCCGCTTCGAGCAGTGCCGCAGCAGCAACGTCAAGGTCGCCTCCATGCCGACGGAGGACGAGGGGCAGACGGCCGTCGTGACCGGCGCACCCGGAGCGCGCGCCGCCGCGGCGAGGAAGGCCGGGGTCAGCCTCCAGGAGTCCGTCGGCGAGGACCGGCTGCCCGAACTCCTCGCAGAGCTGGACCGTTTGGTCGGCCTGGAGAGCGTCAAGCGCGAAGTGGCCGCCATGGCCAAGCTGATGCAGATGGTCAAGCGGCGTCAGGAGGCGGGTCTGCAGCCGCCCCCGCTGAGCCGGCACCTCATATTCGCCGGCAACCCCGGTACCGGCAAGACGACGGTGGCCCGCCTGTACGGCCAGCTCCTCGCCGCTCTGGGGCTGCTGGCCAGCGGGCATCTGGTCGAGGCCGACCGCAGCGCCCTGGTGGGCGAGTACGTGGGCCACACCGCCCCGAGAACCACCGCGGTCTTCCGACAGGCGTTGGGCGGCGTGTTGTTCATCGACGAGGCTTACTCGCTGGTGCCGGTGGGGCAGAGCAACGACTTCGGGCTCGAGGCCGTCTCCACCCTGGTGAAGCTGATGGAGGACCACCGCGACGACGTGGTGGTCATCGCGGCCGGATATCCGGAGGACATGGAGCGTCTGATCGACTCGAACCCGGGCCTCGCCTCCCGGTTCACCCGCACCCTGAGCTTCGACGACTACACGTCATCGGATCTGGTGCGGATCGTGGAGTACCAGGCGTCCCAGCACGAGTACCGGATTCCCGAGGAGACGGCGGCGGTGCTGCTGGAGCACTTCGACTCGATCGCACGCACCGAGCGCTTCGGCAACGGACGCACCGCCCGTCAGGCCTTCCAGCAGATGACGGAGCGGCACGCCATGCGGGTGTCGGACCTGCCTGGTTCCCCCAGCGACGACGACCTGACGGTGCTGATGCCGTCCGATGTGCCCCCGGTGGTGGCCTGATGGCCACTCACCGGAGGCACACCTGGCGGAGCGCTGTCTCAGCTGGTGACGGACCCCGGAGGTTCGGGGAATCGGGCGGCCCGGTCGGTGTGGGCGTAGGCCTGACCCGAGGCGTTGATCATGGCGATGTAACTGCCGAGCAGCTGGAACGCGCTGGCCTGCATCATCAGAGCCTTCTGCATCGTCGGGTTGATGTGCTGGGCGAACTCCTCGCCGATGTCGGCGAGAACGCGCTGGTCGGCCTTGTTCTGGTCGTCGATGGACTGGCCCGTGCCTCCTCCTCCGGGGTTCGGAGCCGAGCCGCCGTTCTGGTAGGCGGCGATCGGCTGGTCCGGCTGGGGCGGACCCCAGAAGTTGCTGTGCACCGCGGCTTGCACCTTGGTGCGCAGCTGCTCGTACTGCTCGACGCCGCCGGCCGCCTGGGAGAGCAGGTTCTTCTCGGCGGCTCGCACGGCACCCCCATCGAACAGGATCGGCTCGCTGCCGTGCAGCACGTCAGTCGGCGCGTCGCCGCTGGAGTTGCCGCCGTGGTCGGTGTTGAAGCTGGGCAGGTTGTCCTGGTTCCAGCCCACCTGAACGAGGGGGACCTGAGACGTGAGGTCTTTGCCGGCGTCCGGATCGTCGACGATGCCGTCGTCGTCCGCGTCGTCGTCCGACAAATGGAGAGGGCTCTTGTTCGGGGCGGGGGTGGGCATTCTCTTCTCCGGTGCGGGAACCCGGCAGCGAGGCCGGTGGAAAATTCAAGCCGGCAGTCGCCGACTAATACCAGTTTGACATACCGGGGTCCGGTTCCGACAGCCCCGTTCCGGGCTCTGGTAAACCTGCGGAAATCTCTGGCCCGCGGCGCGGGCATGAAAGGAACGTGGCCATGCCGGAAACGTCGCCGGGTGAGCTCCGAGAGGGACTGGAGCGATTGGCGAATGCCCCGTCGGTGCGCCGTGACGCGGACCATGCGCCCCCGGCGGATGCGACAACCGGGTCCGGTGGAGCCGGCGGTCGCGAAAGTGCAGGGGGTGGAAGCCCGGGGCGGATGTCATTGGGCGAGTTCCAGGTCGCACTGCAGGACTTGCACGCTGCGATCGGAATCGTCAGATCGGAAAGCGGGACCGTCTCCGGTCTGATCGGCCGCATCCAGAGTCATTTCGACGCCGCACAGAGCTTTTGGCAGAGCCCGGCGGCGTCGACGTTCGAGACCACCGCCTCGTGGTTTACGACGTCCTCCCGTGCACTGGAGGATCTGCTGAACGAGATGGTCGGGCGTCTGCAGACGGCATACGACAACTACGTGGCCGCTGAGCGCGCCAACACCAATAACTTGGGAGGCTGACATGGCCGACAGCGCTGACTACGACGCCAGTACCATAAAGATCGATCCCGCGCCGCTCGGCGAAGAGGGCAGATCGCTGGTTTCGCTTGCCAAGGAGATGGCCGACTCGATCAGCCGGATCAACAACACCGTCGCCAGTCTGAAGCTCGGCTGGGTGTCCCCGAGCGCCGACGAGGCGCAGGACTTCGCCAACCGCTGGACCAATGTGATGACGAACATGTTCGGGGAGAAGGACGGCGCCCCGGGCGCGCTGCCCGCCCTCGCCGGGGGAGTCATGGGAACGGCCGTCGGATTCAGCCACGTGGAACATACGTTGTGGCAGGCGTTCAACGACTTCCAGCTCGGCATGGCGAGCGGTGGCGGTGGCGGCGGAGACGGGATGGACGGCAGCAACGACGCCAACTTCCCAAGGGACCACACCGGCCCCGACTACCCCATCACCACCGACTACCCGAACAGGTCGAACGCCTAAATGACCAGGACGGATTTCCACCGCCCGGCGAGGACATTCCCCCCGTCGGTCCCGGAGCAGCAGATCTCACTGGCGGCCCCGCCGCAGAAAGCCCAGCAGAACCAGGCCCAGACCTGGTTGTACATGCTGCTGCCGCTGCTCAGCAGCGTCAGCATGGCTGCGTACATGGTCACCTTCGGCAGACCGTGGATGACCATCCTCGGCATCAGCTTCGTCGTCGTGTCCATCGGCGTCATGGTGCTGGTCCGGTCCCAGTCCAGGAACGCGAACCGGCGCACCCAGTACCGTCAGCGCGACCGGTACGTCGAGTACCTCGCCGACATCCGCCGTCAGGCCCGCGAGTCGGCGGCAACGCAGCGCGCCGTCAGCGCCTTCGTCCACCCCAGCCCCCGGCGGCTGTGGGCGATCGCCACCGCCGGTCCGCGCCGGATCTGGGAACGCCGCCCGACCGACCCGGACTTCATGAAGGTCCGTCTCGGCCTGGGGAACGGGGCACCCGCCCTGCGCATCACCCTGAGCAAGCACGGCGACCCCACCACCGAGCACGACCCCGAGTCCCACCGCCGGGCCGAGAGGCTGGCGGGAGACTTCGCAGCCGTCAGCCTCCAGCCGGCATGGGTCGACCTGGCCAATACCGGCGTCCTCACCCTGCTCGGCCCGCAGGAGGTCACGGCCGAGCTCACCGGATCCCTGCTGATGCAGCTCGCCGTGCTGCACGCGCCCGACGACGTCCAGATCGCCGCACTCACCGAGGGCCGGGATCACTCCTGGTCCTGGGTCAAATGGCTGCCGCACACCCGCCAGCCGGGTCGGGCCGACCGTATCCCCATGGTGGCGGAGAGCATGGACGGCCTCGCCGACCTGCTCCAGTCGCATGTGGAGCGGGTCCGCGAGGAAAGGGCGGAACGCGCCGGAGCCCTCGGTCTGCGACGCGAGAACAGGGCCTCCCGCCACCTCGTGGTGGTGCTGGACGGCTTCCGGCCGGGGGCGGAGTGGGCACGCCTGCCGCTGGTGGCGGACCTGCTGGCCGAAGCCGGTGGGGAAAGCGGCCTGCACGTGGTCTGTGTGGTCACCAAGGAGAGCGAGGAACCCAGTCGGGTCGACGCCCGCGCCCGGGTGGACGCAGAGGGCAACCTCACCCTGGAGACCCGCTACCCCGCCCTGGTCCAGGCGGTCGAGGACGCGGTCGCCGACGTGTGCCCGCCGGAACTCGCCGAGCAGACGGCAAGGGCGCTCTCGCCGCTGAAGCTGTCCGGTGAGCAGGAGCAGGTCCTCGCCCGCGCCGTCGCCCTGCCCGAGATGCTCGGCGTCACCGACCTCGGCAGGTTCGACCCCACCGCGCTGTGGCGGGAGCCCGACGACGAGGCGCTGCTGCGGCTGCCCATCGGTTTCACCGGCGACGGAGCCCCGCTGGTGCTGGACCTCAAGGAGTCCGCCCTGGGGGGCATAGGCCCGCACGGGCTGGTGGTCGGCGCGACCGGTTCCGGCAAGAGCGAGCTGCTGCGCACCCTCGTGACGGGTCTGACCATGACCCATGCGCCGGAGCACCTGAGCTTTGTACTGATCGACTTCAAGGGCGGCGCCACCTTCGCCGGCGTCACGGAGCTGCCCCACGTCGCGGGCCTGATCACCAACCTGGCGGACGACCTGGCGCTGGTGGACCGGGTCCGCACGGCACTGCAGGGCGAGCAGCAGCGCCGGCAGCAGATGCTGCGCAGGGCCGGAAACGTGGACTCGGTCCGCGAGTACCAGATCCTGCAGGCGAGTGGCGGCACCGACGTGGACGGCAGGCCCCTGGAGCCGATGCCGTACCTGATGATCGTCGTCGACGAGTTCGGCGAACTTCTCGCACAGCGTCCTGACTTCACCGAGCTCTTCGTCCAGATAGGCCGGGTCGGCCGAAGCCTCGGTATGCATCTGCTGCTGGCCACCCAGCGGCTGGACGAGGGGCGCCTGCGTGGCCTGGAGTCCCACCTGTCGTACCGGATCTGCTTGCGCACCTTCAGTGCCCAGGAGAGCCGCGCGGTGATCGGGACGCCGGACGCCTACCGGCTGCCCTCGATCCCCGGCTCCGCGTACCTGAAGGTCGACGAGTCCGTGTACGAGCGCTTCCGCGTCGCCCATGTCAGCGGCGCGTACGAAGAGGAGCACGAGCGCAGACCGGTCGCCGGCCCCGCCCCCGAACCCGTGCCGTTCGGCCTGCGCACCGCGGAGGACGCCGTCACCGAGGAGACCGACGAGACCGAGCCGTCGGTGACGCTTTCCCGGCCGCGTCCGGGGCAGCGCACCGATATGCAGGTGGCCGTGGCACAGGTGAAGGCGCACGGCAATCCTGTGCACCAGGTGTGGCTGCCGCCACTGCCGCCAGCGGTCGAACTCGACTCGATGCTCGGGCCGGTGGCCGGCAACGACGAGCGCGGCTTCCACTCCGCGCTGGCGCCGCAGGGCGGCGGGCTCTCCTTCCCCGTCGGTGTGGTGGACCTGCCCAGCCGCCAGGAGCAGCGCGCCATGACGCTGGACCTGTCCGGGCAGCAGGGAAACATGATCGTGGTCGGCGGGCCCCAGTCCGGCAAGAGCACGCTGCTGCGTACCCTCATGATGAGCGCGATGCTCACCCACACCCCCGACGAACTGCAGTTCCTCGGGATCGACTTCGGTGGCGGCAGCCTTATGGGGTTGGAGCGGGCACCCCATGTGTCCGGCATCACGACCCGCCACGACGAGCCGCGCACCCGGCGTGCCCTGTCCGTGGTCCGGCAGTTGCTGAACGAGCGGGAGAAACTGTTCCAGGAGCTGCGGATCGACTCCGCGGTGGACTTCCGCAGGCTCCGTGACGAGAAGGCCCTGCCCGACGGCGTCAACGCCGCCGACGTCGTGCTCGTCATCGACAACTGGGCGGGCCTTCGCGCGGCCGTGGAGGAGGCCGACGAGATCGTCCCCGATGTCGCGGTGCGCGGCCTGGGCGTGGGCGTCCACCTGGTGCTCTCCGCCAACCGCTGGGCCGAGTTGCGGGCCAATCTGCGCGACACCATCACCGGCCGCATGGAACTTCGTCTCGCCGATCCCACCGAGTCCGAGATCTCACGTCCGCTGGCCAAGAGCATGCGCGCGTTCATGCCCGGCCGCGGCCTGGTGCAGCCCGGCCACGTCTTCCACGCGGCACTGCCCCGGCTGGACGGAACAGCGTCCACCGACAACCTGGCCAAGGCCCAGGAGTCCGTGGTCGACGAGCTGGTCGCGGCCTGGAAGGGCGCTCCCGCTCCGCAGTTGCGCGTTCTGTCCGAAGTCATCGCACCCGAGGAGCTCGAGCAGGCCACCGAGGCCATGCCCGGCGGTACCGAGGCGCTGCCCGCGGGTGCCGTGCCGATCGGGATCCGTGACTTCGACCTGCAGCCGGCGCTTCTCGACCTGGAGGCGGACGGGCCGCACTTCCTCGTGTACGGCGAGTCGGGCTCGGGCAAGACCTCCTTCCTCCGCTCGTGGATGCGGGCCATGACCAAGCGCCGTTCGGCCTGGGACGTGCGCTTCATCGTGGTCGACTACCGGCGCGGACTGATGGGGGCCGTGCCCGACGACTATGTCGGGGCTAGCGCCGGGGACGCCGACACCGCCACCGCGTACATCGGACAAGTGGTGGAGAAGCTCAAGGAGCGCATGCCTCCCCCGGGTATCACCCCGCGGGAACTGAAGGAACGCGGCTGGTGGGAGGGGCCCGAGCTCTACCTGGTCGTGGACGACTACGACCTGGTGGCGACGGGCGGGACGACCGGCCGCGGACCGCTGGCCGCGGTCGGCGACTACCTCACACAGGCCGCCGAGATCGGCTTCCACGTGGTGATCGCCCGACGGAACGGCGGAGCGGGCCGTTCCCTCTCGGACCCGGTCACCGGCCGGATACGCGACCTCGGGTCGGGCGGCCTGATCATGTCCGGCGACCCCCGCGAGGGAACCGTCCTCGGGGACCAGCGGGCGCGGCGCCTGCCCCCGGGTCGCGGCATCCTCGTCTCCCGCCGCCACGCACCCTCGCTCGTCCAGACGGTGTACGACACGGCCGAAGCCTGACCGTTCACCCGGCTCCACCCCGCACCCCGTCAGACAACACCACCGGAAACCGTTGACCGGGCGGCCCCCACCGGGGCCGCCTGCCTGTGAGGACTACCCGCCATGGCAGCAGAGTTCGACGTTGGCCCCATCCGCGACCTCGGCAACCAGTGGGTCGAGTACTCCCGCAGGATCTACGAGTACCTCGATTCGATGAACGGCAGCGTCTCGTCCCTGTCGACGGCCTGGACCGGCAAAACCGGCCGTAACGTGCAGGTCGTCTGGGACTCGGAAGGCGCGGGCGCCTCGGCACCGTTCAACGTCTACAACTCGATCTTCGAGGCGGCCTGGGTGGCCGACCAGCTCGGGCAGGCGATCCTCGCCTACGCGGACGAACTGCAGAAGACGATCGACCAGATCAACAGGGCGCACCTGGTGGAAGCCCTCGCCGTCATCTTCGGTACGGTCCTGGGAATCGCGGCGTTCGGCATCGGCGGGATCCTGGGCGCTATCACTGCCACTGTCGGCCGGATCGTCGAGGCCATTGCGTCCTTGATCGGCGTGGCCGCCCGTGCGGCCAACGTGGTCGGGCGGATAGGCGCCTTCGCCTGGGACGCGGCGGTCAATGCGGCATTGACGCTCGGCACCGACGTGGCTTCAGGGGCGGCGGCGTCGGCCGTCGCCAAAGTGCCCTTCGTCGTGGACTGGAAGAGCGAGGGCCTCAACATGGGCCTCAGCGTCTGGGCCGGAGGCTGGATGGGCGGTGTCGAGACGCACCTCATGAACGGTAAGTCCCTCGACAACGCCATCGCGGGTGTCGTGGACAGGTATGTGTTCACGCCCCCGAAGGTCAATACACCCGATCTCGCCAGCCTGAACCTGGGCGGTGCCGGCCGCGTCGAGATCCCGGACGTCACACATCTCGCGCCGTTCCCCGTCAACTCGGTGATCGAGCACAATGCCGTGCCGCCGCTGAACGCAGGCAGGATCAACGAGACGGCCGGCGCACCGGTGACCAGCATCGGCAAGGGGAGCGTCGACGTGCCGGCTCCCGGTGGTGTGCGGGACACGCAGGGGCTCCCGAACCAGACGCCCGGCGGGGCGGTGCCGGGGAGGACGGCGCCCGGTGGTGTGCGGGGCACGGAAGGTGTCCCGAACGAGGCGCCCGGCGGGGCGGTGCCGGGGAGGACGGCGCCCGGTGATGTGCGGGGCACGGACGGCCTCCCGAACCAGGCACGCGTAAGGCAGCCCACCGTCGGGGGCGAGGGGCCGCCGCGGAACCTCGTCAAGGACGGTACCGCCCCGGTGACGGTACCTCACGCGAACCTCGACGGGCCGCCGCGCAGCGCCGGAGACGGTTCCGGCAGCGTGACGGTGAAACCCTTGGGTCCGGACCTGACCCCGGCGGCCGGGGGCAAGATCGTCAGGACCGATCCAGGAGTTCAGGACGTCCTCCCGCCGACCAGCGCAGTGCCGCACGGCGCCCCGGGGGAAAGGGTTGTCGCGCCCCCGGCGACGGCGCCGCACACCGGTGGTGCGCGGGAATACATGACGCCGGGGGGCACGAAGCACCGGATTGACGAGAACGGGACACACTGGGTACAGGAAGGGGAGTCGGGCTGGGCTGGACTGGTCGAGGAGCCCCTGGCCCTCCCGGCGCACCTTGACGCGCCCGGCGTGGGGAGCTCCGCTCTGCTGCATGCCGACGTCAACGCGAATGCGCACCTTGCCGGCGGTGGCCCGGGCGCAGCGGCCCATGACGCCGGCTCGGTCTCGGTAACCGCTGGGCGCAACGGCGCGGTGGGACGGAAACCCGAGGTGTCGCACCAGGACTCGGCCAACCCGGTCGAGGGGACCCGAGCCATGGGTCACACCGACGCACGTCGCAACGCGACGGACCCGGCTGCTGGGCAGGCCCCGGGTGGCGCGCGTTCTCGTGAGGACGCTCTGTTCGATGACGTCGTCAGGGAGTTGCAGCAGCAGGGCGTCGAGCGTGGTTCGGTGACCCGGGAAGCTGTGGTCATGGCTGATCGGCAGCTCACCGATTCCTTTGGGCCCGCGCACACCCGGAGTGATCCTCGGGCGCAGGCCCGTGAGATCGCCGCGCATCTACTGGAACGTCCCAGGGGTCGGCTGCCGGGAGCGGGGCGCCCGGTTGAGGCGACAGGTGTCGGTAAGTCCTCAGGGCAGCACGCGCCTCAGGACACGGGGACCGTGTCGGCCTCCCCGAGTCGCGCGGGCGCGGTGGAGGGTCCCGGGACGCGTCTCGGGCCGCCGGACACGTCCGCGCACATGGCGATGCCTGTGCACGTCGACGAGGTCGGGGGTGGAGTCCTGGCCGCGCACTCCCTCGCCTCGGATGCGTCCCTGGTGACTGTGACCAAACAGCACGACATCGGCTCCGGCAGCAGTGCCGACGCCGGCGCCCACAACGGCGGCCGCGCCGTCGAGACCGCTCACGGACCCGGCGACCGCCCCGGTCACGACGCCAACGCCGTCCTGGCCGGCGACGACGCTGCGAGTGCCGGAAACGGCACCCCCGACCACCAGCCGGGAGTCGTCGAGACCGCTCACGGACCCGGCGACCGCCCCGGTCATGACGCCAACGCCGTCCTGGCCGGCGACGACGCTGCGAGTGCCGGAAACGGCACCCCCGACCACCAGCCGGGACATACCCCTACCCCAGAGGGCGCCGGCGGGGCTGTGGAGTGGAACGCCTTCAAGCAGGAGCACGACGCGAAGACCCAGGCGGTCGTCGATGCGGAGGCACGCCTGGAGCTCCACCGGCAGGACCTCGACACGGCCTGGGACAGGGGCTATGACACGTTCGTCGAGAACAACCTGTTCGGCAGTACTCATCTGTCACCGGACGGGCGGCGCGAGGCCTTGTCGCCGGACGGGCGCGAGGCGCGGATCGCCAAGTCGCAGTGGCGCAAGGACATCACTCGTGAGTTCCGGTTGGAGGTCGAACGGACGGGCCACATTTCCTCCGACGCCTTCACGCGCATCGTCGACCGCGCCAAGAGCAACGCGCACAAGTACCTCGTCCGGGCGGACCAGATCGAGAGGTTCACCGCCCGCTTCAAGGAGCAGGTGAGCGCCTACAAGGCGAACCGGTTCGGTGAGGGCGGCGATCTGCCGCAGTTCGACGGTCTTACCTCAAAGTACGTCTTCGACCACGACCTGCAGACGTACGTCAAGGACGACACCAAGGCCTACGGGATCGACGACACTCCTCAGGGTCCCGACGTGAAAAAGTTGAACGTCGGCGGTACCGAGGAGGACGTATTCGTCGAGTACAAATCCGACGACGGCCCTCGCGACCACTTCCGCGACAAGACGCATGACTACAACGTGCTCGAGCAGTACTACATCGGCAAGCACGACCAGCTGACCAAGATCCTCGGGGGGTTCGCCCGCGACGGCGACACAAGCGGCCGGCTGCCCGCGCACACGGGACGGCAGATCGAAAGGCTCCTGGACGGGGTGTTCGACGACCTCGGGAAGATCGCGACCCGGGAGCACGACATCCGGGTGGCGACCGGGGAGAAGTTCGACGACATCGCCGATATGTGGGGGGAGCCGCAGGACGACTTCGTGCAGCAGGTGCGGCTGGACTTCCAGCGAGATCTGCGCACCCAGTACGACGTCGTCTTCCGGCACGAAGACGCCGACGAGCAACTGCTCATCGACGCGGCGAACGACGCTCACACGCTCCCCGAGGGCGACAAGGCCCGTGCGCAGTGGAACGAGATCGTCGCCCGTGCGATCGACGGGATTGGCGGCCGCTTCGAGAGGGAGGGCTTCGTCCGGGACCAGCTGACGAAGGAGTCGCTGCACGCCCAGGACCGCTTCGCGGACCTCGGCGAGCACTTCCTCGCCCACTTCGGCGAGAACGGGCGGCAGCGCGTCATCGGCGAGTACCTCGACACCGTCCGCACCACGGCCCGCCGCTGGTTCGACAGCCCGAAGACCGGTGACTCCGCTCCGCAGTGGATCGATGTACGCGACGACCTGCGTTCGACGCTGCCCGACCGGATCCGTCACGAGGGCGACCTGCAGTTCGTGGTCGGTGAGTCCGCGCACGCGTTCCACGAGATCCTGGGCCACCCGCTCAGCACCGAGTCCTTCCAACTGCACGAGGACGTCATCAGCAGGCTGGGCGACGACTTCCGCACGGACCGCGTCGTCAAGTACGACGAGATGTTCGCCCCCACGGGGCACAAGAGCGACGCTTGGCTGTCGCACGAGTCGCGTCACGAGGACGCCTTCCAGTCCCACCTCGGCGATCTGCGCGACGGCGGCTACTATCCCGACATCGTCGACCCCTACCCGGCCTTCCGCGACTGGCGAACCGCCGAGCCCGCAGGCGGGAAGGCCGACCTCGCCCTGACCGAGCCGGTGCCGTCGAAGACGACGCGTGCCGACCTCGGGCTGGACGATGCGGTCGAGTCCGGTGGGACGCGTTCGGTGCGGGAGACGGAGCCGGCGCCCGTGGTCGCCCCCTCCGATGTGCCGTCGAGGGTGGCGGATGTCGAATCCGTGGTGGATGATGCGGTCGAGTCCGGTGGAGCCGGCCGGCCGGTCGAGCATGGGTCGACCGGCTCGAAGGATCTTCCCCCGGTCGTCAGAGCCGACGAGAGCACCGTTCCGAGCCGTACCCCGGAGCCGGAACCTGCCGAGGGCGTGCTTGCGCAGGAGCATGTCGTGGCGCCGGTGGTTGCCGACTCGCGTCCGGCGTTCGTGCGGGGTGAGCGGTTCGATACAGCCGACGAGAGCACCGTTCCGAGCCGTACCCCGGAGCCGGAACCTGCCGAGGGCGTGCTTGCGCAGGAGCATGTCGTGGCGCCGGTGGTTGCCGACTCACGTCCGGCGTTCGTGCCGGGTGAGCGGTTCGATGTGCGGCGTTTCGATGTCGGCGGGGCTGCCAAGACCGAGCTGCATGTGCGGGTGGCGTTCGACGGTGCGAGGTCGCCGGAGGAGGCCGACGGCGTGTTGGAGTCGCTTCGGGAGGGTGTCGTTCGCGAGTTGAACGGCTGGAAGCGCTACCACCGGGACTGGTTGCAGGTGACGGTGGAGCGGGTCGAGACGGGTGGGGATGCCCATCTGACGGTGGCTTTGGGCGATGGCGACGTGCCGATGGGCACGTACACGTGGTGGCGGGATGCGGAGGGTCACGAACTCGCGCAGCAGTTGGGTGTGCATCTGGGGCTCCTGAGAGAGGTACCGCTGGGTGATTCCGCGCGTGAGGCATTGCGGGCCCGGGATCCCGAGGTCCACGACAGCATGGCGCATTCCGGTGGTCGGACCAGGCATGTTTCGTGGGAGCTCTTCGAGCAGCTGACGCTACGACCCTTCCTCCACCACCCCTTCCTGATCGACAGCGCCGCGGGCAGCGACGGCAAGGCTCTCCACGTCCAGGTGATGGTCGAACTGCCGACTTCGGTGCATGTCGATCCCGAGGCCTCCAGGCCCTTGCGGGCGCGAGTCGACGAGGCCCTCAGCCAGGACATAAAGAGCCTGAACGCTCTGGTCTCCCAGGTGACCGGGGACACGTCGGCGACTGTCTCGACGCTCTTCGTCCCTGAAGGTCGCAACGCCCTGATACGGCTGGTCAGGGACCAGTACACCGGGCGCTTTGCAATCCGTACCTCGGGCCGACAACTGATGGAGGGCCTCCTTGACGGCCTCAGGGGCCGCTTCGGCGACGAAGACCGGCACCTCACCGCCGGCACGCGCGTCGACGCCGCCACGCGGCGCGTGACGGAGCAGATGCAGCGGACCCGCGAAGTCAACGACATGCTGCGCCCGTTGACCGGGGTGGAGTTCACGGACCAGGAGGTCATCGAGGCCGAAGCCGACCTGACGGACCACTTCGGTGACGACTTCAGTGACCTGCACCCGGACTCGCAGGTTCAGGGCATCGCCGAGTTCCTCGTCCGAGTGGATCCCACTCTGCATGCGCTGCACGGTGAGGCCCTGGCCGGATCGAGCGCCGGGCGGCTGATCGAGAACAAGAAGAGCAACAGGGCACTCAAGGGCAAGGATCGGGAACGTACGGGCAGCGTGGAGCGCCCCGAGTTCGTCCAGGGTTCGGCCAGTTCGGGCCGAGTCCTGATGCCCGAGGAGGGTCTCGCGAGGGATCAGGCGTTCACCGATGCCGTCGACGAGGCAGGCGGAACCGAGGGCGCGCTGCGCGGTCTGACCCGTGCCGAGATCGAGACGGTCCTCAGTATCGAAGCGACCCGTGCCGATGACGCCATGTATGACGGCTTCAGCGAGTTCATGGGGCAGGCCGACGCGCGTCGCGACGTGATCGACCCGGCTGCCGCGCCGGCCCCGGGTGGGGTGCGTTCTCGTGAGGACGTTCTGTTCGACGGGGTGAGCAGGGAGCTGGAGCGGGAGGGCGTCGAGCACGGTTGGGTGACCCGGGAAGCTGTGGTCGTGGCTGATCGGGAGCTCACCGATGAACTTGGGGCCGCGCACACCAGGAGTGATCCTCGGGCGCAGGCCG
>NZ_CBDRBL010000035.1:0-60158 GCF_965342175.1 Actinacidiphila sp. bgisy167 | reverse complement strand
TGCCACCCCCTGGAGGGGGTTCCGCCTTCCGGCTTTCGCTTTCCGGCTTTTCCGACTCTATCAGACCGTTTCCGTCCTGATCCCCAGTCAGCGGGGTTTTTCCTTTCGCGCCTTCCGGCGTGTCCACTACTTTAGCGGCTTTCCTCGGCGGCTCATAATCGAGCCATTCGGTTCGGATTTCGGCACGCCGAAATCGTCCCCGGAGGGATGTCGTGCAGTAGTGGTGTGCGCCAGGTGGCGTGAGTGGCCGCCTCTGGAGGGGTGACCCGTCCGAGGCAGCTAGGGAACACTACACCACGCCCTACGGTGCTTCAAACCTGTGGCCGTCAACAGGTTTGCGGGCTACCTTCGAGGCATGACCGAGCATGCGCACTCGTACCTGTGGTGGGCCGCCTGACGGCGGCCGACGCGCAGCGCATGCATCCAACGGCCGCCGCTTCGGCGGCCGTACGTGTTTCTGCTCCGGCTCGCCGACCGCGGCGGTCCCACAGCCGGGAGGAAACACCGATGACGAGGGTCTTCAGCGGGATCAAGCCGACGGGGCACCTGACCCTGGGCAACTACCTGGGCGCCGTGCGGCAATGGGCGGCTGTGGACCAGCACCGCGCCGAGTCGCTGTTCTGCGTCGTCGACCTGCACGCGCTCACGGTGGAGCACGATCCGGCCCGCGTACGGCGGCTGAGCCGGCAGGCGGCGACGCTGCTGCTGGCGGCCGGCCTCGACCCCCGGCTGTGCACGCTCTTCGTACAGAGCCATGTGGACGAGCACACCCGGCTGGCGTACCTCCTCGAATGCACCGCCACCGACGGCGAGATGCGGCGGATGGTGCAGTACAAGGAGAAGGCGGCCAGGGAGCAGCGGCGGGGCGGGAGTGTGCGGCTGTCCTTGCTGACGTATCCCGTGCTCATGGCGGCGGACATCCTGGCGTACGGGGCGGACGAGGTGCCGGTCGGCGACGACCAGGCGCAGCACGTGGAGCTGACGCGGGATCTGGCGGTGCGGTTCAACCACCGCTATGGGCGTGTGTTCACCGTCCCCCGGGCGGTGCTGCCGCCGGTGGGGGCACGGGTGATGAACCTGCAGGAGCCGGAGTCGAAGATGGGGAAGTCGGAGGACACCGGTCCGGGGATCGTCTATCTGCTCGACGAGCCGGAGGTCGTCCGCAGGAAGGTGCTGCGGGCGGTGACCGACAGCGGGCGGGACGTGGCGTACGAGCCGCAGGCTCGGCCCGGGGTGGCGAATCTGCTGGAGATCCTCTCGGCGTGCACCGGCCGTCCGCCGCAGGACCTCGCGGCCGGGTACGACTCGTACGGCGCTCTGAAGAAGGACACGGCCGAGGCCGTCGTGGAGGAGCTGCGGCCGCTGCGGGAGCGGCACGCGGAGCTGGTGGCCGACCCCGGGTACGTGGACGGGGTGCTCAGGGACGGCGCCGAACGGGCGCGGGCGCTGGCCCGGCCGACGGTGGACGCGGCCTACCGGGCGATCGGGCTGCTGCCGGCGGGCTGACCTCCCGCGGGCCCCGCGAGGGGGCGGCGGGCCCCTGCCGGCGGGCAGCGGCCCGCCGGCTCCGCTCCCTTGGGCGGGTCAGCCGTCGCCGGAGGCCAGTTCGCGGCTGCGGTCGCGGGCGGCTTCCAGGGCGGCGATCAGGGCGTGGCGCACGCCGTGCTTCTCGAGCTCGCGGATGGCGTTGATGGTGGTGCCCGCGGGGGATGTGACGGCCTCGCGGAGTTTCACGGGGTGCTCGCCGCTGTCGCGGAGCATCACGGCGGCGCCGATCGCGGACTGCACGATGAGGTCGTGGGCCTGGGCGCGCGGCAGGCCGAGGAGGATGCCGGCGTCGGTCATGGCCTCGACCAGGTAGTAGAAGTACGCGGGCCCGGAGCCGGAGAGGGCTGTGGCGGCGTCCTGCTGGTACTCGGGGATGCGCAGGGTCTTGCCGACCGGCTGAAAGATCTCCTCGGTGCGCAGCAGGTGCTCCTCCGCCGCGTGGCTCCCGGCGGAGATGACGGACATGCCCTCGTCGACCAGCACCGGGGTGTTGGGCATGACGCGGACGACGGCGATGCCGTCCGCGAGGCGCTCCTCGAAGAAGGAGGTGGGGACGCCGGCCGCGGCGCTGATGATCAGGCGGTCGGCGGCGACGTGCGGGGCGAGCTCCTCCAGGAGGGCGGACATGTCCTGGGGCTTGACGGCGAGGATGAGGGTGTCGGCGGCCTTGGCCGCCTCCTCGTTGGAGACCGGTTCGACGCCGTAGCGGGCGCGCAGCTCCTCGGCGCGGGCCGGGCGGCGGGCGGTGACCAGCAGGTTCTCCGGTTTCCAGCCGGCACGGAGCATGCCCGACAGGAGGGCCTCACCGATCTTGCCGGTGCCGAGCACAGCGACTTTCTGCGTCATGCGGCCATCCTCGCACCGTGGCGGCCCGGAGGCCGTGCCGTCCACGGTGCGGTCACCCGGGCGGGATCAGACGGTGCGGCGGCGGAGCGTGGCCGCCCCGAGGGCGAGGGCGAGGGCGGCGCTGCCGGCGACGACGGCGATGTCGCGGACGAAGTCGCCGGTGACGCCGGTGTGGGTGAGCACCTCCTGCATCCCGTCGACGGCGTACGACATGGGCAGGACATTGGAGACGGCCTCCAGCACCGGCTGCATCCGGTCGCGCGGCATGAGCAGTCCGCAGAGCAGGATCTGCGGCAGCAGCACGGCGGGCATGAACTGCACGGCCTGGAACTCGCCGGCCGCGAAGGCGCTGACGAACAACCCGAGGGCGGTGCCCAGGAAGGCGTCGGCGAGGGCCACCAGGAGCAGCAGCCAGGCGGAGCCGGCGACGTCGAGTCCGAGCGCCAGGACGGCGAGACCGGTGGCGAGGGCGGCCTGGACGACGGCGACGGCGCCGAAGGCGAGGGCGTACCCGGCCAGCAGGTCGCCCTTGCCCAGCGGCATGGACAGCAGGCGCTCCAGCGTGCCGGAGGTGCGTTCGCGCAGCGTCGCGATCGAGGTGACCAGGAACATCGTGATGAGGGGGAAGATGCCCAGCAGCGACGCGCCGACGGTGTCGAAGGTGCGGGGGGCGCTGTCGTAGACCCAGGACAACAGGGTCAGCAGGACGCAGGGCACGACCAGCATCAAGGCGATGGTGCGCGGGTCGTGGCGCAGTTGCAGCAGTACCCGGCGGGTGGTGGCGAGGGTGCGGCGGATGCTCATCGGACTGCCTCCTCGGCCTGGTGGGGCAGCGTGCCGGCGGCCTCGTCGACGAGGCGGAGGAAGGCCTGCTCGACGGTGGAGGCGCCGGTGCGGGCGCGCAGCTCCGCGGGGGCGCCCTGGGCGAGCACGCGGCCGTCGCGCATGAGGAGCAGCTCGTCGCACCGTTCGGCCTCGTCCATGACGTGGCTGGAGACGAGGAGGGCGGCGCCCTGTTCGGCGGCGAGGCGACGGAAGAGCTCCCACAGGTCGCGCCGCAGGACGGGGTCGAGGCCGACGGTGGGTTCGTCGAGCACGAGCAGTTCCGGGGTACCGAGCAGGGCCACGGCGAGGGAGACGCGGCCCAGCTGTCCTCCGGAGAGGTTGCCCGCGAGGGCGGTGGCGTGGGAGGCCAGGCCGACGTCGGCGATGACGCGTTCGACGTGGTCGGGCGCGTCGCCGCCGAGGACGGCGGCGAAGTAGGCGAGGTTCTGGCGGACCGTCAGGTCCCGGTAGACAGAGGCGGCCTGGGTCACATAGCCGACGCGGGGACGCAGCTCTCGGTGGCCGGCGGGCAGACCGAGGACGTCGAGGGTGCCGGTGACGGCCGCCTGGGTGCCGACGACGGCGCGCATGAGAGTGGACTTCCCGCAGCCGCTCGGTCCGAGCAGGCCGGTGATCCGGCCTCGGGGGATGGTGAACTCCAGGGCGCCGAGGACGGTGCGGCCACCGCGGACGACGGTGAGCTCGCGGGCGTGCACTGCTGGTCCGGGGCCTGGGTCCCGGTTCCGTTCGACGGCGTCCTCGAGTTTATTCATCATGCGATGAATAATGCTGCGGCGCGCGTCGGGGCGTCAAGAGGGGGTGGATCCCTCCGTCCGAGTGACGGACCATTTACGCTCCGTTTACCTAAAGAGCTTGCAAAATGGAGTGGCTGTCTGCGCACATTGAAGGGCGGCTACACATCGGAACGGGGGCACTTGTGCTATCGGCCAAGGGAGTTGCGCGTCCTGTCGCCGTCGTGGCGGCACTGCTGCCCTCCTCGTTCGCGGCGATAGGCCGCGCCGCCGATCCCCTTACCGCCTCCGGTCGCGGAGCGGACACGACGATGGCGCTCTCGGAGCCCCCGGCCGGAAGCCGCCTCGCAGGAGGGCGCGGAGGCAGCGGCATACGCGTGGCGCCGCCCGGGACGGCGAGCGCCGCGGCTCCGGCACCCGCGCCGCGGGACGGCGCGACGCGCAGGTGTACCCGGACGGGCTCCAGCGCCGCCACCGCCGCCGCCACCGCCGTCGCCGCCGTCGCCGTCGCCGTCGCCGTCGCCGCCGGCAAGGGTCCGGTGGAGGTCGGCCGGACGTCCGCCACCACCACGGAGCCTCTGTTCGCACGGCAGGCGATACCCGTCTGAGGATCCGGAGCGCCTCCGGAATCCCATGGCCCGTCCGCTGCCCGTGCCGCTGCTGAGGCGCACGGCCTGGCGGCTGCCCTGGCCCGCCGGCCGCGGCTGCCGTCCTCGGCCCGGGCCCCGCCCCGGTCCGCGCCCGCGCCGGGTCGGTGCGAACGCCGCGTCCGTACACGCACGCACGCGTCCGTACGCGGCGTTCACGGTCCGGGAGACCGACCCCCACACTGCTCGACCACGTACGTCCCGCGCCACACCCGGCGCGGGGCGCCCTGGAGGACCCCCTGATGCAGGACTTCATCCCCCCGTTCCCCGCCGCTTGTCCCGCCCTCCCGCCACCAGCCGCCCGGCCCATCCGCGGCTCCCTCGATCCCGCGCCCGTCCGGTGAGTCGCCTCATCCGCGCCGTGTCGCGACTGCCCAGCCCGGAGTCACTGCGCGCCGACGTCACCGCCTCGCTCGTCGTCTTCCTCGTCGCCCTGCCGCTGTGCGTGGGCGTCGCCGTCGCCTCCGGAGTGCCGGCCGAACTCGGTCTGGTCACGGGTGTCGCCGGGGGCCTGGTGGCCGGGTTCCTCCCCGGCAGCAGCCTCCAGGTGTCCGGCCCCGCCGCCGGACTGACCGTCCTGGTCTACGAGGCGGTCCAGGAATACGGCCTGACCTCGCTGGGCGTGCTCGTGCTCTGCGCCGGCGCGCTCCAGCTCGCCATGGGCGTGCTCCGGCTGGGCCGCTGGTTCCGGGCCATCTCCGTCGCCGTCGTCCAGGGCATGCTGGCCGGCATCGGACTCGTGCTGATCGCCGGACAGGTCTACGCGCTCACCGACACGGCGGCGCCGGCCGGAGGTCCGGCGAAGATCGCCGGACTGCCCGGACTGGTCGCCGGCACCCTCGCCTCGCCCACGGCGCTCACCGCGCTGGCCGTCGGCGGCGGCACGATCGCGGTCCTCGTCCTGTGGCCCCGCATCCCCCGTGCCGCACGGCTGCTGCCGGGGCCGCTCGCGGCGGTCGCGCTGGCGACAGGCGCGGCCGTGCTGTTCGCCCTGCCCGTCGAGCGCGTCGAGGTGGCCGGACTGCTCGACGTCGTCCAGCCGCCGGGCGCCGAGCAGTTCGCGGGGCTGGCGAGCCTGTCCATGATCGGCACCGCGCTGGCCTTCACGCTGATCGCCTCCGCCGAGAGCCTGTTCAGCGCCGCCGCCGTGGACCGGCTGCACGACGGGCCGCGGACGGACTACGACAAGGAACTCATCGCGCAGGGCGCCGGCAACACCGTCTGCGGAGCGCTCGGGGCCCTGCCGATGACGGCGGTGATCGTACGCAGCTCCGCCAACGTGCAGGCGGGCGCCCGCACGAAGGCGGCGCGCGTGCTGCACGGCGTGTGGCTGCTGTTGTTCGCGGCGCTGCTGCCCGGCGCGCTCGGGGTCATCCCGGTGGCCGCGCTGGCCGGTGTGCTGGTGCACGCGGGCTGGAAGCTCGTACCGGTGAAGGAGATCGTGCCGCTGTGGCGCGAGCACCGGGGCGAGGTCGTCGTCCTGGTCGTCACCGCTACGGGCATCGTGGCCACCAACATGTTCGAGGGGGTGCTCATCGGTCTGCTGACGGCTGTGGTCAAGGCGGCCTGGGAGACATCGCAGACCCATGTGGAGATCGACGACAGGGGCGAGGGTCCCGTCGTCGTCCGCGTCCTGGGCAACGCGACGTTCCTGCGACTGCCCAAGCTGCTGGAGCAGTTGGAGGCGCTGCCCCGCGATCGACCGATGGAGCTGGACCTGCGCCGGTTGCGGCACCTCGACCACGCCTGCGGCATGGCCCTGCTCGGCTGGGCCGAGCGGCACAACGAGGAGGGGGTGACACCGGTCCGGGTGCAGGGCGCACGGGTGTGAGGCGGCGGCCCGGGACCGGGCGGCACAGGGCGTCGCCCCTGGCTCGCGGTTCCGGGCCGTCTCAGGGTCATCCCCTATGGCCGGACAGGCGCCGGAGAGTGACCGTGGCCCAATGAGGCGTTCTACCGATGCATCCAAGGACGTGACCGGAGCCGAGAAGCGGCAGCTCGCGGTGGCCTCGGCCACCCTGGGGCCCTGGCGTCCGGCGGCAGCCGTCGGCGCGATCGGCGGTGGGGTCTCCCTCGCCGCCTCCGCGCTGGGCGGTGACTTCGGGCTCGGCGTCGTCGCGGCGGCCGTGTCCGTCGCGCTGATGCTCTTCTTCCTCGTCGGCGGCGCCGGCGCGGTGACCGGCCGCGGCCCCCGGGCCGACCGCCGCCTGCGGCGCTGGGCTGCCGCCCACCCGTGGCGCGTCGCGCTGGTGCCGGCGGGCATGCTGCTCGTCGCCGATGTCGTGATGCGCCAGGTCCTGACCTCGGAGGGGCTCTTCGGCAGCGTCTGGGACGGCCTGTGGCGAGGAGCCCTCGTCGCGGGCGTGGTCGGCGTCGTCGGTTCGGTGGCGGGAAGGCGGCGCCCCGGGTAGGCGGGGTGGTGGCCGCGGTGAGGCCGCCCGTGTGCCGCCTGTGGCCTTGCTCCTCGGCCGCGTTCGGGGCCCGGGTACTTCATCCGGGCCGACCGGTCCCGCCGACCTGCCCAGCCGGCCTGTCCCGCCCGCCCCGTCCCCCGCGCGTGTCAGGCCCTTGTCCGGTGGTCCTTCGTCCGCCGGTCCTTCGCGCGGCGGGCCTTGACCGCCACCGTGAGGTCGACCTTGTAGGGCTCGACCACCTGCCCGTCCGGGAAGAGCGCCAGCAGCGCGCGCCGCTCCTTCTCGAGGATGCGGCGCGCGGCATCCGGGTCGAGCACGGCGAAGTAGGACCGGCTGCCGAGCATCGCCAGGTGCGTGTCCAGCGCGACGGTGCGCGTCCAGGGGAGCACCCGCGACTCGGTGCGCATGCCGAAGCGGGTGCCGAGCGAGCGGAGGATGTCCTCCGCCGGCCCCGTCAGGCCGTTGTCGTGGTAGCGGGGGACCGCACGGGACAGCCGCTCCTCCTGCTCCCCGACCCAGGGGACGCCGGTGTCCGGCACGTTCCACCACAGCGCCAGCGCACCGCCCGGGCGCAGCACCCGCGCCGCCTCGGGGGAGGACCTGGCCGGGTCCGTCCAGTGCCATGCCTGGGCGTACGTCACAAAGTCCGCCACCTCGGACGCGAACGGCAGCGCGTCCCCGTCCCCGCGCACGAGCGGCACGTCCGGATGCCCCGCCCGAAGCTGCCGGACCATCCCCTCCCCGGGCTCCACGGCCGTCACATGCGCCCCGCGGGCCCGTATCAGCGCCGTGGCGATCCCCGTCCCGGCCCCCACGTCCAGGACCGTGGCCCCGGCGAAGGACCGGCCGCTGATCTCCTCGACGGCGTGGAACAGCTCTCCGGGATAACCGGGGCGGGCCGCGGCGTACTGCGCGGCGACGGCGTTGAAGGAGCGGGCGAGCACGCGGTGAGCCGGCTGTGTGGTCATGCGTTCTGTTCTTCCCGTGGGACGCGGGCGCGACCCACCGGGCGGCTCGGTCAGGTATCGATCATCCGCAGCGCCCGGCGACGTAGCCGTCGCTGCCCGTGTGCACATAGGCGTCGGAGAGGTGCTGGCCGGGACCGGCGCGGTCCCGGACGCTCGACGTGCCGTAGTGGCCGCTGACCGTCTCACCCGGCGTCAGGCAGAAGATCCGCACCTTGGCGTCGTGCGGCAGGTCCTGACGATCTGATAGCTGGCGCCGGGTCCGGTGCGCACCTCGAGCCGGCGAGGGCCCTGGCTCAGCGCTCGAGCTTCGAGACGTCGCGGACGGCGCCCTTGTCGGCGCTGGTGGCCATGGCCGCGTAGGCCCTGAGCGCCAGGGAGACCTTGCGGTCGCGGGCCCGGGGGGCGTAGACGCCGTCGAGGGCGGTGCGGCGGGCGGCAAGTTCCTCCTCGGGGACGAGGAGTTCGATGCTGCGGCCGGGGATGTCGATGCGGATGCGGTCCCCGTCCTCCACCAGCGCGATCGTGCCGCCGGAGGCCGCCTCGGGGGAGGCGTGGCCGATGGACAGGCCCGAGGTGCCGCCGGAGAAGCGGCCGTCGGTGACGAGGGCGCAGGCCTTGCCGAGGCCTCGGCCCTTGAGGAATGAGGTGGGGTAGAGCATCTCCTGCATGCCGGGGCCGCCCTTGGGGCCCTCGTAGCGGATGACGACGACGTCGCCCTCCTTGACCTCCTTGCGGAGGATCTTGTCGACGGCCTCCTCCTGGGACTCGCAGACCACGGCCGGGCCCTCGAAGGTCCAGATGGACTCGTCGACGCCGGCGGTCTTCACCACGCACCCGTCCACGGCGAGGTTGCCGTGGAGCACGGCGAGGCCGCCGTCCTTGGAATAGGCGTGCTCCACGGAGCGGATGCAGCCCTCCGCGGCGTCCAGGTCGAGGGCCTCCCAGCGCTCGGACTGGGAGAAGGCCTCGGCGGAACGGACGCAGCCGGGGGCGGCGTGCCAGAGCTCCTCCGCCTCGGCGGAGGGGGAGCCGCCGCGGACGTCCCAGGTCTTGAGCCAGTCGGCGAGGGACGGGGAGTGGACGGCGTGGACGTCCTCGTTGAGCAGACCGCCGCGGTGGAGCTCGCCCAGCAGGGCGGGGATGCCGCCGGCGCGGTGCACGTCCTCCATGTAGTACGTGCGGTTCTTCGCGACGTTGGGCGCGACCTTGGCCAGGCACGGCACCCGGCGCGAGACGGCGTCGATGTCGGTCAGGCCGAAGGGGACGCCGGCCTCCTGGGCCGCGGCGAGCAGGTGGAGGATCGTGTTGGTGGAGCCGCCCATGGCGATGTCGAGGGCCATGGCGTTCTCGAAGGCCGCGAAGGTGGCGATGGAGCGCGGCAGGACGGACTCGTCGTCCTGCTCGTAGTAGCGGCGGGTGAGGTCGACCACCGTGCGGGCGGCGTCCTCGTAGAGGCCCTTGCGGGCGGTGTGCGTGGCCAGGACCGAGCCGTTGCCGGGCAGGGACAGGCCGATCGCCTCGGTGAGGCAGTTCATCGAGTTGGCGGTGAACATGCCCGAGCACGAGCCGCAGGTGGGGCAGGCGTTCTCCTCGATGCGCAGGATGTCCTCGTCGTGGACCTTGTCGTTGACGGCGTCGGCGATCGCGTCGATCAGGTCGAGGGTGCGGACCGTGCCGTCGACGAGGGTGGCCCGGCCGGCCTCCATGGGTCCGCCGGAGACGAAGACGGTGGGGATGTTGAGGCGCAGGGCCGCCATCAGCATGCCCGGAGTGATCTTGTCGCAGTTGGAGATGCAGATCAGCGCGTCGGCGCAGTGCGCCTCGACCATGTACTCGACGGAGTCGGCGATCAGGTCGCGGGAGGGCAGCGAGTAGAGCATGCCGCCGTGGCCCATGGCGATGCCGTCGTCGACGGCGATCGTGTTGAACTCGCGCGGCACGGCGCCCGCGGCCTTGATCGCTTCGCTGACGATACGGCCGACGGGCTGCAGGTGGGTGTGGCCGGGCACGAACTCCGTGAAGCTGTTGGCCACCGCGATGATCGGCTTGCCGATGTCCTCGCTCGCTACGCCCGAGGCCCGCATGAGGGCGCGGGCGCCTGCCATGTTGCGGCCGTGGGTGACGGTGCGGGACCTCAGCTCGGGCACGGGGACCACTCCCTACGTTTCCATCCTTGGAGCCTTCGAGCCTACGCCTTCGGCCCCGCCGAGCGGCGGTGTGTCCGTATTCCGGACGGCGAGTCCACGCTGTGGATGCCGCCGACCGGTGCGCCGCCGTGGCGCCCGGCTCAGCCGGTGGCGGGTCCCACGACCGGTCCCGGGTCGGTCAGATAGCGCTGGAGCGTCGGCGCGACGAGCGCGACGACCTCCTCGATGTCCGCCGACGCCAACGGCTCGATCTTGATGACGTAGCGCATCATCGCCATGCCGAGCATCTGGGCGCCCGCGAGTTCCGCGCGCAGCCGAGGGTCGGGGACCCTCAGCTCCGAGGCGACGCGCTCCAGCAGACGCCGCAGGATGATGCCGCGCAGCACGCCCGCGGCCGTGTCGTTGGTCACCGCGGAACGGACGATCGCCAGCATGGGGGCCCGCGTGGCGGGGTTCTCCCAGACGGAGACGAAGGAACGGGCCAGCCGCTCCCCCACGCCCTCGAGGCCGCCCGCGAGGACGTCCGGAACGCTGAACGCGGGCTCGAAGCTCACCTCGGTGGCGGCGGCGAAAACCTGCTCCTTGGCCCCGAAGTAGTGGTGGACCAGCGCCGGGTCCACGCCCGCGGCTTTGGCGATGGAGCGGACGGAGGTCGCGTCGTAGCCGCGGGCGGCGAACTCCTGGCGGGCCGCGGCGAGGATGCGGTCGCGGGTCTCGACGGTGCCCGAGCGTCTCCCGGCGGGGCGGCCGCGGCCTCGCCTGTCCGTGCCTTCGGCTTCCGGGGCCATCAGCGCGCCCGGGCGGCCGCCGCCAGGTGCAGCCGGGTGAAGGCCAGCGCTTCGGCGAGGTCCGCCTCACGCTCGGCGGCCGACATCGCGCGCCGGGTGTTGACCTCGATCACCACGTGCCCGTCGAAGCCGCGCGCGGCCAGGCCCTCCAGCACCTGCGCGCAGGGCTGCTTGCCGCGGCCGGGCACCAGGTGCTCGTCCTTGCCGGAGCCGCTGCCGTCGGCCAGGTGGACGTGGCCGAGCCGGTCGCCCATGCGGTCGAGCATCTCCAGCGTCTCGGTCCTGGCCGTCGCGGTGTGCGACAGGTCGATGGTGAAGTGCCGGTAGTCGTCCTTGGTCGGGTCCCAGTCGGGGGCGTACGCGAGCATCTCCCGGTCGCGGTAGCGCCACGGGTACATGTTCTCGACGGCGAACCGGACGTCGGTCTCGTCCGCCATCCGCCAGATGCCGGCGACGAACTCCCGCGCGTAGCTGCGCTGCCAGCGGAAGGGCGGGTGGACGACCACGGTCGAGGCGCCCAGCTTCTCCGCCGCCGCGCGGGCCCGCTGCAGCTTCACCCACGGGTCGGTCGACCAGACCCGCTGGGTGATCAGCAGGCAGGGGGCGTGCACCGCCAGGATCGGGATGGCGTGGTAGTCGGACAGTCGACGCAGTGCCTCGATGTCCTGGCTGACCGGGTCGGTCCACACCATCACCTCGACGCCGTCGTAGCCCAGCCGGGACGCGATCTCGAAGGCCGTCGCCGTGGACTCCGGGTAGACGGAGGCCGTGGACAGCGCGACCTTCGCGTCCGGTACGCGCACGGTGTGTCCGTTCGGGTCCACAGGGTCAGGGGCTGCCACGGGGAACAGCGTACGGCGGCGGGTCGGCCGAACGGCACACCGTACCCGGGCGACGTGACGCGATCGACACGCGGGTTTGACGGCGGCGGACGGCGGCGGCGGCGCGCGGCGCCACGGACAAGCGGGCCCTCGCCACAGGCAGGGGCCCCTCCTCAGCCGCGGGCGCCCGCCATCAGATCCAGACGGCGCAGGATGACGCCCTCGCGCAGCGCCCAGGGACAGACCTCCAGTTCGGCGACCCCGAACAGGTCCATCGCCGCGTCCGCGACCAGCGCCCCGGCCAGCAGCTGGCGGGCCCGGCCCTCCGACACGCCGGGGAGCTCCCGCCGGGCGCTCTCGGTCATGGCGGCCAGCCGCGGCACCCACTCCTCCAACGACGTGCGGCTGAGTGTGCGCCGCGCGTACGGGCCGTCGGCGGAGCGTGCCGCGCCCGCGATCCGGGCCAGTTGCTTGAAGGTCTTGGAAGTGCCCACCACGTGGTCGGGCGCGCCGAGGCGACTGAACTCCGCGACGGTACGGGCGACCTCGGCCCGCACGTGCTTGCGCAGGACGCGCACGTCCTCGGCGGCGGGCGGGTCGCCGGGGAGCCAGCCGCTGGTGAGCCGGCCGGCGCCGAGCGGCAGGGAGACGGCGGCGTCCGGGTCCTCGTCCATGCCGTACGCGATCTCGAGGGAACCGCCGCCGATGTCCAGCATGAACAACCGGCCGTAGGACCAGCCGAACCAGCGGCGCGCGGCGAGGAAGGTGAGCCGTGCCTCGTCCTCCCCGGACAGCACGGTCAGATTGACCCCCGTCTCGGCGGCGACCCGGGCGAGCACCTGCTCGCCGTTGGCAGCCTCGCGCACCGCGCTGGTGGCGAACGGCAGGACGTCCTCGACACCCTTGTCCTCGGCGACGACCAGGGCCTCGGCGACCTGGGCGATCAGCCGCCGCACGCCGTCCTCGCGGATCGCGCCGTCCTCGTCCAGCAGCTCCGCGAGCCGCAGCTCCGCCTTGTGGGAGTACGCCGGGAGGGGACGCGCGCCGGGATGCGCGTCCATGACCAGCAGGTGGACGGTATTCGAACCCACGTCGAGGACCCCGAGTCTCATGCCCGGAACGCTACTGCGCCGGGGCCGGTGCGAAGACATGCGGGGTATCGGGACGTGCGCGGGTGACCACTCGAGAAGCCTCACGTGCTTACCCTGACATCGTGGCGAAGGCGAAAAAGGCGACGAAGCGGCGGCATCACCCGGACGTGTCCGACGAGGTCGGGCTCGACTTCCCGCGCGCGTGGGTGGAGTTCGCCGATCCGGCGGACGAGGAGCAGGTCTTCCGGTGCGACCTGACGTGGCTCACCTCACGGTGGAACTGCGTCTTCGGCCGCGGCTGCGAGGGCATCGAGGCGGGCCGGGCCAGCGACGGCTGCTGCACCCTCGGCGCGCACTTCTCGGACGACGACGACGAGAAACGCGTCGCCGGGCACGTGGAGCGGCTCACCCCGGAGCTGTGGCAGTTCCAAGCGGTCGGCGAGGCGGAGGGCTGGACGGAGGTCAACGAGGACGGCGACCGGCAGACCCGGCGGCACCAGGGGGCCTGCGTCTTCCTCAACCGCCCCGGTTTCCCGGCCGGCGCCGGCTGCGCGCTGCACACGCTGGCGCTGAAGGAGGGCCGCGAGCCGCTGGAGACCAAGCCGGACGTGTGCTGGCAGCTGCCGATCCGGCGTACCTACGACTGGGTGGACCGCCCCGACGACACACGGGTGCTGATGATCTCTATCGGCGAGTACGACCGGCGCGGCTGGGGCCCGGGCGGCCACGACCTGCACTGGTGGTGCACCGGCGCGCGGTCCGCGCACGGCGCGGGCGAACCGGTCTATGTCTCGTACCGGGCGGAGCTCACGGAGTTGATGGGAGCGCAGGCCTACGACCGGTTGGTCGAGCTGTGCGAGCAGCGGCTCGCCTCGCTGCTGCCGATCGCCCCGCATCCCGCCGACCCCGCTGATCCGGCCCCGGAGGCGCCCCGGGGGGTGGACGAGGGCCTCTGACGGCTCCGCGACGCCGCCGGCCCGCGAGACACCCGCACCCTGTTGCCGGCCCTCTCCCTGAGAGGTCGCGGCTCCTGAGGCGGCACGTCGCGTGCCGCCTGATAGGCGGGGTGGAGAAAGGAGCGGGTCGAGGGCCGAGCCGGGCAAGGCGGAGAAGGGAGACGCAGCGGAGCTGCGGCGACCGACGACAACGCCGCCAGGCGAGAGCCGTCGACCCCCGACGCCGGCCCGCCTGTCCGCGCGGCCTCTTATCGCTGACCCTCTTCCTCGCTCCCGTCCCCCTCGGCGGGCGGCGGCGGGGAGGACGGGAGGCTCTGGCTCGGCGGGTCGCTCGGTGAGGGATCGGGGGCCGAGGCCGAGGGCGTCGGCGAGGGCTCCGGGGGCGGCGGCTGCGGCTTCCCCCTCCCCTCGATCGTGACGACCGCGCCCGACGGGTCGAACCAGATCCGCGCCGTCCAGGCCCCGACCGGCTCGCGTGAGCGGTCCACGGAGACGATCAGCGTCATGCTCTCTCCCGGGCGCAGCCTGCCGTGGTAGCGGCTGAGCCGCAGCCACGGCTCGGAGGTGGCCGCCCTCCAGCGGACCGGCGCGTCGCCCTCGGCCCGGAGGATGACGACGGTGTGCTGACCGCGCGAGCGGGCCTCCACGAGCAGCCGGCCGCGTCGGGGCGCCGAGCGGTCGCCGCCGTCCTCGCCCTCGGCGGTGGCGCCGGACGGCGAGGCCGAGCCAGGGGCGCCGGCCGAGGCGGACGCGGGGCCGGCGGTGGACGCCGAGGGGGCGGCGGAGGCGACGGAGACCGACAGACGGCCCTGGCCTCCGCGATGGGAGCGCCCGCGCTCGGCGGCGCCCGCGACACCGGCCTTCTCGTACTGCTCGCCGTCGATGCCCTCTCCGGCGCTGAGGGAGCCTTCCCCCTTGTGCTCGGGGGCCAGCGGCGCACCGTGGTACGCCGCCCACAGCGCCAGCACCGGCGCCGCGACGACGGCCGCCACCACCGTGGAGGTCACCGCGCGGTGCCGCATCCGGGCCCGCCGCGCCATTCGCTCCTTCAGGTCCATGGGGAAGCCGCGCCGGTCGAAGCGCGGGGTGCCCTGGCGGGTGCGTCCGATGCCGCCCCGCATGGCGTGCAGCAGGGCGGCGTACGCGGCCGAGCGGGGCGCCTCGACCGTCGACAGCACGGCCGTGGCGGCGGTGGTGGCCAAGCCCGGCCAGGGACCTGTGGCCACGGCGCGCTCGGCGGTGACCCGGCAGTGCGGGCACATGTCGACGTGGGTGACCAGCTCACGGCGGAGCGCCGAACCGAGCAGCACCCGGGCGTCACCGGCGAGACGGGCGACGGCCGCGCAGTTGCCGAGCTCGACGACGGCGAGCGCCGCCCGGGTGCGCTCCACCTCGCAGGCGGCCTGCGCCAGCAGCGCCCGTGTCACGTCCGGCTCCCGCCCCACGACCAGGGCCACCTCGTGCGGCGCCAGCTGGTGCCGTACGGCGAGCTCCAGTGCCTCCCGCTGCTCGGGCGTGGTCCCCGCCGCCTCGGGCCAGGCCAGCGCCGCCAGTTCGCCGCGCCTGCGGGCGGCCACGTCCGCCGAGGCCGGCGCCGACACCGGGCCCCCCTCGGCCAGGGTGCGCAGACACGCCCAGCGGGCCAGCGCGTACAGCCAGGGTCTGCGCAGCTCCGGGTCGCGCAGCCGGGCGCGCTGGCGCTCGGCCACGGCCAGCACGTCGCCGAGGGCGGCGGCGGCGGAGTCGTGCTCGCACAGCACGGAGAGGCAGTAGGTGAACAGCCCGTCCAGATACGGCTCGTAGTGGGCGGGGGGCTGCGCGGGCAGGGTCCCCTGCAGGCGCGGCCGCCGCGCCGGGGACCTGGTGGCACCCGGCGCGGTGCGGCCACGCTGCACCGGCGCGCGGTGTCGGCGGTGCGCGCCGGTTGTCTGGGAGGGCGTGTCAGACCTGCTGCTCATCACTCAGTGACGGTAGGACCACGACCCGTACGCCCTCTGCCATCACGGCGGGCTTTAACCCAAACGGGTGGTGATCCCGCCCGAAAGAGCACACCGCGCTCACTCTGCGGAGTGAGGTCGACGAGGGGGCGAGCGCACCGCGTTGTCGGTGGCACCCGATAGCGTGCGGCACATGGCTGCCCGTACCCGCCCCGCTTCCAAGGACCGTCCGTCGTACCGCTGCACGGAGTGCGGCTGGACGACGGCCAAGTGGCTCGGCCGCTGCGGCGAGTGCCAGGCGTGGGGGACGGTCGAGGAGTACGGGGGCGCGGCAGCGGTGCGGACGACCGCGCCGGGCCGGGTGACCACGCCCGCGAAGCCGATCGGCCAGGTGGACGGGCGGCAGGCCACCGCACGCGGCACCGGCGTCCCGGAGCTGGACCGGGTGCTGGGCGGCGGGCTGGTGCCCGGGGCCGTGGTGCTGCTCGCCGGCGAGCCCGGGGTGGGCAAGTCGACCCTCCTGCTGGACGTTGCGGCGAAGGCGTCGAGCGCGCAGGCCCGGACGCTGTACGTCACGGGCGAGGAGTCCGCCTCTCAGGTCCGGCTGCGCGCCGACCGCATCGGGGCGCTCTCCGACCACCTCTTCCTGGCCGCCGAGACGGACCTGTCGGCCGTGCTCGGCCACCTCGACGACGTCAAGCCGTCGCTGCTCATCCTGGACTCGGTGCAGACGGTCGCCTCCCCGGAGATCGACGGCGCCCCCGGCGGCATGGCCCAGGTGCGCGAGGTCGCCGGCGCCCTGATCCGCGCCTCGAAGGAGCGCGGCATGTCGACGCTGCTGGTCGGCCACGTCACCAAGGACGGCGCGATCGCCGGCCCGCGCCTCCTGGAGCACCTGGTGGACGTGGTGCTGTCCTTCGAGGGCGACCGGCACGCCCGCCTCCGTCTGATCCGGGGCATCAAGAACCGCTACGGCGCCACCGACGAGGTCGGCTGCTTCGAGCTGCACGACGAGGGCATCACGGGCCTGGCCGACCCGTCCGGTCTCTTCCTGACCCGGCGCGACGAGCCGGTCCCCGGCACCTGCCTGACCGTGACCCTGGAGGGCAAGCGGCCGCTGGTCGCCGAGGTCCAGGCGCTGACCGTCGACACGCAGATCCCCTCGCCGCGCCGCACGACCTCCGGCCTGGAGAACTCGCGGGTGTCGATGATGCTGGCGGTGCTGGAGCAGCGCGGCCGGATCAAGTCGATCGGCAAGCAGGACATCTACACGGCGACCGTCGGCGGCGTGAAGCTCGGGGAGCCGGCCGCCGATCTCGCGGTGGCGCTCGCCCTGGCCAGCGCGGCGATCGACACGCCGCTGCCGAAGAACCTGGTCGCGGTGGGCGAGGTGGGCCTGGCGGGCGAGGTCAGAAGGGTCACCGGCGTGCAGCGCAGGCTCGCCGAGGCGGCCCGGCTGGGCTTCACCCATGCCCTCGTGCCGCCGGACCCGGGGAAGATCCCGGCCGGGATGAAGGTGACGGAGGTGACGGACATAGGGGACGCCCTGCGCGTCCTGCCCAAGAGGGCCCCACGTCCCTGACCCTTGCGACGGTAAACTTTGCCCTGGTCTCGCCCATCCGGGCATCCGTACGACCGGAGGAGAGCAGTGGCAGCCAACGACCGGGCGGCAGCTCCCGGCAAGGCGTGGAGTCGCGAGGGCTCCGCCGGTGACGGCCTGATGCGCGCCTCCCTGAGCGCCGTGGCCCCCGGCACCGGCCTTCGGGACGGCCTCGAGCGGGTTCTGCGCGGCAACACCGGCGGCCTCATCGTGCTGGGCATGGACAAGACCGTCGAATCGCTGTGCACCGGCGGTTTCGTGCTGGACGTCGAGTTCAGCGCCACCAGGCTGCGCGAGCTGTGCAAGCTCGACGGCGCCCTCATCCTCGACCGGGACATCACCAAGATCGTGCGTGCCGGGGTCCAGCTGGTGCCGGACGCGGCGATCCCCACCGAGGAGACCGGCACCCGCCACCGCACCGCGCAGCGGGTCTCCATCCAGACCGGCTTCCCGGTGGTCTCCGTCAGCCAGTCGATGCGACTGATCGCCCTGTACGTGGGCGGGCAGCGCCGCGTCCTGGAGGACTCGGCGGCCATCCTCTCCCGCGCCAACCAGGCGCTGGCCACCCTGGAACGCTACAAGCTGCGCCTGGACGAGGTCGCGGGCACGCTCTCCGCCCTGGAGATCGAGGACCTGGTCACCGTCCGGGACGTCACGGCGGTCGCGCAGCGCCTGGAGATGGTGCGCCGGATCGCCACCGAGATCGCGGAGTACGTGGTCGAGCTGGGCACGGACGGCCGACTGCTCTCGCTGCAGCTGGACGAACTGATCGCGGGCGTCGAGCCCGAGCGCGAGCTGGTCGTCCGCGACTATGTGCCGGAGCCGACGGCCAAGCGCAGCCGTACGGTCACCGAGGCGCTCACCGAGCTGGACGCGCTGCCCCAGGGCGAGCTGCTCGAACTGCCGACCGTGGCGCGGGCGCTGGGGTATGCGGGCTCCCCGGAGGCGCTGGACTCCGCGGTGTCGCCGCGCGGGTACCGGCTGCTGGCGAAGGTGCCCCGGCTGCCGAACACGATCGTGGAGCGGCTGGTCGAGCACTTCGGCGGACTCCAGAAGCTGCTCGCCGCGAGCGTGGACGACCTGCAGACGGTCGACGGTGTCGGCGAGGCCCGGGCGCGGTCCGTCCGCGAGGGCCTCTCGCGCCTCGCCGAGTCCTCGATCCTGGAGCGCTACGTCTGAGCTCCGCCCGCGCGGGACGCCCGGCCGGACGCCCCGCGCCACACGCCCCGGGCGCAGGTGCCGGAGCCTCCCGGACGATCCCTCAGACGTTCTTCAGCACGAAGGACGTCTGCTTCGCCGAGCGGCCCGGCAGCTTCACCTCGAGCAGGTAGGTGCCGTAGGGGGCGCTGCGGCCCTTGGGAGCGGCGCACTTCGGAGAGCTCGTCCGGCGGTCCCACTCGACGTCGTACGAGGTCGAGCCGCCCGCCGGAACCTGCAGCAGGTACGGGGCCCGGCTCTTGGGGCAGTCGTCGCTCGCCCACACATGGCGGTCGTCGACGTCGGTGATGGTGAAGACCGCCGAGTCCGGGCCGACGTCGAGCTTGCAGGCGGTGGTGGAGGGGTTCGTCGCGGTCAGCGTGAACCGGGGCCGCTCGCCCGGCTCGTAGGCGTTGGCGGTGCTGCGCACGCTCAGCGAGACGCCCGGCCCGCAGTCCGGCAGCGAGGAGCCGGCGGGCAACGGCGCACCGCCGTCGCCGCCCACGGAACCGCCCGTGCCCGCGGCGCCCGAGGAGCCCGCCCCCGCGGCACCGGCCTGCGCGCCTCCTTCTGTGGCGCCTTCGGTGGCGCCTTCGGAGTCGCCGCCGGCGGCACCGGAGTCGGCGCCCTTCGAACTTCCCTCCGGGGAACCGGAGTCGCCGGAGCCGCCGTCCGCGGCCTCATCGCCGTCGTCGCCGCCACCGCCGACGGAACCACCCGGGCGGGTGCTGATGAGCGGTCCGCTGGCGGACGGACCGGGGGTGATGGACGGCACGGGTGAACGGCCGCCCGGCCCGTGGGCGCTGTTCCCTCCACCGTCGCGGAAGTTGACGGCCCATACGGCCAGGACGGTGAGCAGCGCGAGCAGGAGCAGCACAACCGCCCGTCGCCGCCAGTAGATGGAGGACGGGAGAGGTCCCACGGGATTGCGCACAGAGCCCACGCGCAAACCTTATGCGGTTTCCCTTGAATCGGACCAAGGCACGCGCGGCACACTGGCGACTTGTGTGATTGATCAGCAGATCTCCCCCGCGTTCCGGGGAGTTCCCCCACCCGGCCGCGCTGCCCGCCGTGACGGCCGCGGGACGTAGGATCGGAGGCGCTATGGACGACGAGCGCGACCACCACACGCTGCACACGCCCGTGATCGACTGGTTCGAGGACAACGCCCGGGACCTGCCGTGGCGCCGCCCCGAGGCGGGCGCGTGGGGCGTCATGGTCAGCGAGTTCATGCTGCAGCAGACCCCGGTCAGCCGGGTCCTGCCGGTGTACGGGCAGTGGCTGGAGCGCTGGCCGACGCCGGGCGACCTCGCGGCGGATCCCCCCGGCGAGGCGGTGCGCGCCTGGGGCCGGCTGGGCTATCCGCGCCGGGCGCTGCGGCTGCACGCCGCGGCGACCGCGATCGCCCATCAGCACGGCGGCCGGGTCCCCACGGACCACGCCGAGTTGCTGGCCCTCCCGGGGGTCGGCGAGTACACGGCCGCCGCGGTCGCCTCCTTCGCGTACGGGCAGCGGCACGCGGTGCTGGACACCAATGTGCGCCGGGTCCTCGCGCGCGCCGTGACCGGTGTGGAGTACCCGCCCAACGCCACCACCGCCGCTGAGCGCCGGATCGCCCACCGGATGCTCCCCGCCGACGAGGCCACCGCCGCCCGCTGGGCCGCGGCCACGATGGAACTGGGCGCCCTGATCTGCACGGCCCGCGGCCCCGAGTGCGCGCGCTGCCCGATCGCCGGGCAGTGCGCCTGGCGACTGGCCGGCTCCCCCGCGCATGACGGCCCGCCCCGCCGCGGCCAGACGTACGCGGGCACCGACCGCCAGGTCCGGGGCAGACTGCTGGCCGTGCTGCGCGAGGCCACGAAGCCGGTGCCGCAGTCCGCGCTGGACGCCGTGTGGCACGAGCCCGTCCAGCGCGCCCGGGCCCTGGACGGCCTGGTCGCCGACGGCCTGGTGGAACCGCTCGAGGGCGGTCTGTACCGGCTGCCCGGCTGATCGCGGCGGCGCCGCAGCGGCCGCCGCGCGTGCGCCGGGAAGAGGCCCGGCCACCGGGCTTGCGGGGAGCCGGGCCCTCGCGGTTCCGCCTGCGGTACCGCGACGCCCCGCTCCGACAATCATCAGCCGGTCCGGCCGCGTCCAGCGGGTGACCAGGAGGACGCTCCACGGCGCTCGCGCGCGCCCGCGGATCGCCGCCGCGGGTGGGGACGACCCCGGTGCGCAGGGCGGGGCGGCGGTGACCGCGTCCAGGGCGCCCGCATCGGAGGCGAGCCGCCCGAAGCCGGCCCCTCGGGCGGGCGGTCCCCGCCCGTTACACAACCGATGGATGGCTGTGGCTTCGCTGTGCGGCAGCGGTCGTCAAAGCCGGACATCCCCTCCGTAGCGTCAGCCGGGTCGTAATCGAGCGCGCCGGACGGAGGGACGCCATGGCGGCGAACGCCCAGGGGACAGCCCAGGTCATGGACTTCGAGGAGTACGTGCGGAACCGGCAGGAGGCCCTGCTGCGCAGTGCGCGGCGGCTGGTCCCGGACCCGATCGACGCCCAGGACCTCGTCCAGACCGCCCTGGCCCGCACCTACCCGCGCTGGGGGGACATCGCCGACAAGAAGCTGGCCGACGCCTACATGCGCCGCGTGATGATCAACACCCGGACGGAGTGGTGGCGCGCCCGCCGGCTGGAGGAGGTGCCCACCCCCGAGCTGCCGGAGCGCCTGGTCGACGACGGTGCCGAGCAGCGGGCCGACCGGGCGATGCTGGTGGACGCGCTCGGCAGGCTGGCCCCCAAGCAGCGCCAGGTGGTGCTGCTGCGCCACTACCGGCAGCTCAGCACGGAGGAGACGGCGCACGCGCTGGGCATGTCGGTGGGTACCGTGAAGAGCACACTGCACCGGGCGCTGGTGCGGCTGCGCGCCGAGCTGGAGCGGCAGAGCATCGGATACGGAAGGCCCGTGGAGCCCGCCACGGGCGGGACGGAGGGCGTGTGCGCCGCAGCGTAGTCCCGGTGGGCGCAGCCGCCGCAGCTGTCGCGGTGTGCGGGACGGTCGTCGCCGTGGCCGGCTGCCGCGACCCGGGCGGGGTCCGCGAGGAGGGCGCCGCCGCGCTCGCCTCCTCGGCCCGGCCGTCGCTGTCGGCCTCCGTGCAGGCCCCGAGCCGTCCGCCGGACCCCGGGCGGTCGGCGGACGTGACGCGGACGGCGGCGCCCCGGACGGCCGCGGACGTGGTGCACCTGGTGCAGCACGACCCGAAGGTGGCCCGGGACATCCGCGACAGCCTGACGGCCTGCCCCGGGCAGTCCCCGGCGGCCGCGTCCGCCGCGGAGGCCGCCCCGCGGGCCTCGGTGGACGCGTACCCGGTGGACCGCCGCGTGGGGCGGCTGACCGGCCGGGACGGCACGGACCTGGTGGTCAACATCTCGACCTGCGCCGACAATGTGGGCATCGGCAGCTACGTCTACCGGCGGGTGGACGGCGGGTACGTCAACGTCTTCGCCGACGAGCAGCCGCCCGTCTTCGCCGAGATCAGCGACGGCGCCCTGCAGGTCACCCACCAGGTGTACGGGCCGCAGGACCCGGTTTCCAACCCCTCGGGCGAGGACGTGACCACCTACCGCTGGAACGGCTTCCGCTTCGAGAAGGTCGCGTCCTCCCACCACGACTACCAGAGCGGCAAGAGCGCCAGGAGCGGCCCGCATGGCTGAGACGCACGTCCTGTTCGTCGAGGACGACGACGTGATCCGCGAGGCGACCACCCTGGCGCTGGAGCGGGACGGCTTCGATGTGACGGCGGTGCCGGACGGCCTGGCCGGGCTGGAGGCGTTCCGGGCGCGGCGACCGGACCTGGCGCTGCTGGACGTGATGGTGCCGGGCCTGGACGGGGTGAGCCTGTGCCGGCGCATCCGGGACGAGTCGACGGTGCCGGTGATCATGCTCTCGGCGCGGGCGGACGCGATCGACGTCGTCCTGGGCCTGGAGGCGGGCGCCGACGACTACGTCACCAAACCCTTCGACGGGGCGGTGCTGACCGCCCGCATGCGGGCGGTGCTGCGGCGCTTCCGGGTGGCCGCGGCCGACGAGCCCCCGGCGGGGACGGGGGTGCTGACCTTCGGGGATCTGAAGGTGGACCCGGAGGGGATGGAGGTGCGGCGCGCCGGTGAGCGGATCGCGCTGACGCCCACGGAGATGCGGCTGCTGCTGGAGTTCTCGGCGGCGCCGGGGACGGTGCTGTCCCGGGACCGGCTGCTGGAGAGGGTCTGGGACTACGAGTGGGGCGGCGACACCCGGGTGGTGGACGTCCATGTGCAGCGGCTGCGCGCGAAGATCGGGCAGGAGCGCATCGAGACGGTGCGCGGCTTCGGCTACAAGCTCAGGGCCTGAGGCCGTGGCCGCGCGTCCCGGGGGTACGGCCGCGGGGAGGGGCCGTACGCTGCCGCAGGTCGGGCTGCGCTGGAAGGTGTGCGCGGCGATCGCCGCGGTGTCGGCGCTGATCGCATTGGTGCTGAGCCTGGTCGTGCACAACGCGGCCCGGGCCAGCATGATCGACGACTCCCGCGACGTGCAGGACGAGCGGGTGCAGTTCGCCCAGCGGATCTACGAGTCGACCGGCCGGCTCACCATGGGCGCCCGGCTGGACGACCCGGCGCTGCCCGCGCCGTTGCGGCAGCCCGCCCGGGAGGGCAAGCGGGCCACGTACGTCTCCGATGACGGCGGCACGCCCGTGGTGTGGGCGCAGACCCCGCTGCCGGACGGCAGGATCCTGTCGATCCGGACCGCCTTCACCGACCGCTTCTCGGTCCTGGAGGACCTGGACCAGGCACTGGTCATCGGCTCGTCGGCGGTCGTCGTGGGCGGTACGGCGCTCGGTGTGCTCATCGGCGGGCAGTTGTCCCGGCGGCTGCGCAAGGCGGCCGAGGCGGCGGGCCGGGTGGCCGACGGGGAAACGGACGTACGGGTGCGCGACGCGATCGGAGGCCGGCTCCGCGACGAGACGGACGAGCTGGCGCGGGCGGTGGACGCCATGGCGGACGCCCTGGCCGGCCGGCTGGAGGCGGAGCGCCGGGTCACCGCGGACATCGCCCACGAGCTGCGCACCCCGGTGACGGGGCTGGTCACCGCTGCCGAGCTGCTGCCGCCGGGGCGCCCCTCGGAGCTGGTCAGGGACCGTGCTCAGGCGCTGCGCACACTCGTGGAGGACGTGCTGGAGGTCGCCCGGCTCGACGGCGCCGCCGAGCAGGCCGATCTGCAGGAGGTGGCGCTGGGAGCCTTCGTGCGGCGCAGGGTCGCGGCGGCGGCGCCCGGGGCGACCGTGGCCGTCCGCGGCGACGCCGTCGTCCGCACCGATCCGCGCCGGCTGGAGCGCGTTCTGGGCAACCTGCTGGCGAACGCCGTCCGGCACGGCAGGCCGCCCGTGGAGGTCACCGTCGACGGCCCGTGCGTGGAGGTCCGCGACCACGGCCCGGGCTTCCCCGAGGAGCTGCTGCGCGACGGCCCGAGCCGCTTCCGCACGGGCAGCAGCGACCGGGCCGGCAGCGGCCACGGCCTGGGCCTGACGATCGCTACCGGTCAGACCCGGGTCCTCGGCGCCCGCCTCGTCTTCCGCAATCTGCCGAAGGACCAGGGCGGCGGCGCGGCCGCCCGGCTGCTGCTGCCCCGCGCGTAGCCGCGGCAGGCGCGGGCGGGGGCGCCGGCCGGCCCGGAGCCCGGCCGTGCACCGCGGAGTGCCGGACCCCGCGCACGCGCGATGCCCGCACCAGCAGTCAAGAACGACTCCGGTGCGGGCACCTGCGGCGGATGGCGGGTGGGCCGCCGGCTCAGACCACCTCGACCGCGGCGACGGCCTCCTCGGTGCTGGGCGCGGTGGGCGCCGAGCGCAGCGGGATCTCCTTGACGAAGAAGGCGAGCAGGAAGCCGAGGACGCTGACGACGGCGCCCCACAGGAAGACGTGGTGCGAGCCGTCCGCGACGGCGTGGAGGTAGGCGTCCCTCACCGGCGGCGCGAGCTTGGCCAGGCCGGCCGGGTCCAGCTGGGCGGTGCCGGAGGTGGCGCCCGCGGCGGCCTCGCCGAGGCGCTCCGTCATGGTGTTCTGCACCTGGTGGGTGAAGATCGCGCCGAAGAGGGCGACGCCGAAGGAGCCGCCGATCGTCCGGAAGAGGGTGGAGGACGAGGAGCCCACGCCCATGTCCTTCATCTCGACGCTGTTCTGCGCGATGAGCATCGTGATCTGCATCAGGAAGCCCATGCCCGCGCCGAGCACGGCCATCCACACGCCCGAGACGAAGCGGGTGGTGCCGGTGTCCATCGTCGACAGCAGGTAGAGGCCGACGGTCATCAGGCCGCCGCCCACGATCGGGAAGATCTTGTACTTGCCCGTCTGGGTGGTGACCCGGCCGGCTATGAGCGAGACGACCATCATCGCCAGCAGCAGCGGCAGCAGGAGCAGACCGGAGTTGGTCGCGGAGGCGCCCTGGACGGTCTGCTGGTAGAGCGGCAGGAAGGTCATGGCGCCGAACATCACGAAGCCGACCAGGAAGCCGATCACCGAGATCAGCGAGAAGTTGCGGCTGTGGAAGATGTGCAGCGGGATGACCGGCTCCGCGACGCGGGTCTCCGCGTAGAGGAAGGCGGCCAGGGCGGCGACGCCCAGCACCAGCAGGCCCAGGATCTGGGGCGAGCCCCACGCGTACTGGTTGCCGCCCCAGGTGGTGAGCAGGACGAGCGAGGTGATGCCGACGGTGAGCAGCACCGTGCCGAGGTAGTCGATGCTCGTCTTGATGTTCTTCTTCGGCAGGTGCAGGACCGCCGAGATCATGAAGAGGGCGATCACACCGAGCGGGATGTTGATGTAGAAGCTCCACCGCCAGCCCCAGTTGTCGGTGATGGAGCCGCCGACGAGCGGGCCGCCGATCATGGCGACCGCCATGACGCCGGCCATCATGCCCTGGTACTTGCCGCGCTCGCGGGGCGGGATCAGGTCACCGATGATCGCCATGACGCCGACGATCAGACCGCCGGCGCCCAGGCCCTGCACGGCGCGGAAGGCGATCAGCTGGATCATGTCCTGCGCCATGCCGGACAGCGCCGACCCGATCAGGAAGATCACGATCGACGCCATGAAGATGCCCTTGCGGCCGTACAGGTCGCCGAGCTTGCCCCAGACCGGGGTGGAGGCGGCGGTGGCGAGCGTGTACGCGGTGACCACCCACGACAGGTGCTCCAGGCCGCCCAGCTCGCCCACGATGGTGGGCATCGCGGTGCCGATGATCATGTTGTCCAGCATCGCGAGCAGCATCGCGATCATGAGCCCGAACAACACCACGCGCACACTGCGCTGCGGGGTCTCGGCGGTCTCCGCCATCACAAGCTCCCCTACCTGTTTCTCTGCTTGTCTTTGCTTACCTGCCGCCCGGCTAGTTGCCTGGGGCACCCTGACAGTATGCGGCTTACTAGCCGGGCGTCAAGTAAGTTAAAGTTCGCCCATGGCAACGCCACACGCACGCAGAGGTGATACGCGACGCCGGATCCAGGACGTCGCGCTGGAGCTCTTCGCCGAGCGGGGGTACGAGAAGACCTCCCTGCGCGAGATCGCCGAGCATCTGGACGTGACGAAGGCGGCGCTGTACTACCACTTCAAGACCAAGGAGGACATCCTCAACAGCATCGTCGAGGACCTCGCCTCACCGGTCGACGAGCTGATCGCCTGGGCCGCGGAGCAGCCGCGCACCCTGGAGACCAAGCGTGAGGTGCTGCGCCGCTACGCGGACGCGCTGTGGGGCGCCGGCCCGCTCTTCCGCTTCATGCAGGAGAACCAGGCCACCGTCCGCGACCTCAGCATCGGCGAGACCTTCAAGACCAAACTGCTCGCCGTCCACTCCCTGCTCAGGGAGCCGGACGCGCCGCTGACCGACCAGGTGCGCTCGATCACGGCGGTCTTCGCGATGCACGCCGGGATGTTCGCGATGCAGACCCTCGAGGGCGACGACGAGGACAAGCGTGCCGCCCTCCTCGAGGTCGCACAGGAGCTGATCGCCCGGACGTACGAGGATCAGACCGACACGCCGCGAGCCCGCAGATAGGGCAGCGGGTTCACCGACGAGCCGTAGTACGGGGTCTTGCGGATCTCGAAGTGCAGGTGGGGGCCGGTGCTGTTGCCGGTGTCGCCGGACAGCGCGATCTGCTGGCCCTCCGCCACATGCCGGCCGACGCGCACCTGGATGCGCGACAGGTGGCCGTACTGCGAGTACATCCCGTTGGAGTGCCGGATCACGATGTTGTAGCCGTAGGCGCCGCCCCAGCCGGCCGTGACGACGGTGCCGGCGCTCACGGCGTGGACGCGGGTGCCGGTCGGCACGGCGAAGTCCTGGCCGGAGTGCCGGTGGGCCCAGTGGGCGCCGGCGCGCATGTAACCGGCGGACAGCCGGTACTTCGTGACCGGCACCGACCAGCCGCGGCCGCGCTGCCGCGGCGGCGTCGCGCGCGTGTGGCGGTCGGCCTGCGCGGCCTGCGCGGCGCGCTGCTGCACGGCGGCCTGCGCCCTGGTGACGTCCGCCAGCTTCCCGGCCGCGTTGAGGCCCAGCAGGCCCGCGTCCTGGGTCTGGGCCGCTGCCGTCCCGGCCGCACCGAGAGCCAGCGAGGCGCATACACCGACGGTGACGACGGCGCGACGGCCGCGGAGGACGGAGGCCGGGAACGTGGGCAGGCGCATTCGGGAATTACCTCGCGGAAATAGCCGGACAAGATGTCGCGGCGTGTTCGCCGCGATCCCTTGTTAACCCGGCATTCCGGCCCCGGACAAACCGTCCGGCCCCCTATCGCGCTTCGTAGAGGATGCCGCCCGAACCCTTCCGTGCCCGCTTGGGCCACGGGGGTTGGTCTCCTAAGGTGCTTCGTACGTGGCCTCCGTCACGTGGGTCACGTCACCCGGCACGGGACCAAAGGGAATTGCCCTTCGGGACTTGCGACCCGTGACGGGGGTCACACACGAAGGGCAATACGGGGCGCGCGCACTCGGAAAAGGAAAATCGCGGATTCGCGCATAGGGACAAGGAATTCCGCGCCATCCTGCCGCACGGCGGGCCGGTGACGCGCGTCGTGCGCTCGCCCTCACCGCTCGCCGCCCCTCTCACGCACGGGAAGGTCGAGGCTGACCGGGGTCGTGGACGCCGGCGGCGCGGTGGGGCGTCAGGGCGCCCTCATGTCCCCGGGCAGCCGGGGCCCGGGGAACGTCCTCAGGGGCGCTTCCGCGCAGCCCTGCGCCCGGCGGACGGCCCCACAGCCCGGCGGGCTGCCCGGAGCTCGCAGCGCCGCCCCGGCGCTCGTGCGGCACACCCCGGAGCCTGCAAGCCGGGCAGCCGCCGCGGGTGCACCGCACGGCCGTCCGGCACACGGGAGAACGCGAGAGAACGCGACGACCCCGCCCGCACATCGTGCGGACGGGGTCGGACCACGCTGCGGCGACGACCTGCGGTCACGCGTCCTTGCTGAGGTTCGGCCCGCCGGCCGCCTCCACCGGAGGCGCGTCGGCGACGGCCACCTTCTCCTCGCCGCGGAAGGTGAACTTGGTCTCCTCACCTTCGCCCTCAGTGCCCACGACCACGATGTGACCGGTGCGCAGCTCCCCGAAGAGGATCTTCTCGGAGAGCACGTCCTCGATCTCGCGCTGGATCGTCCGGCGCAGTGGCCGGGCGCCCAGGATCGGGTCGTAGCCCTTCTTGGCAAGCAGCTTCTTGGCCTCGGGGCTGAGCTCGATGCCCATGTCCTTGTCCCGGAGGCGCTCGTCCACCCGGGCGACCATGAGGTCGACGATCTGGATGATGTCTTCCTCGCTGAGCTGGTGGAAGACCACGATGTCGTCGACACGGTTCAGGAACTCGGGACGGAAGTGCTGCTTGAGCTCCTCGCCGACCTTGGCCTTCATCCGCTCGTACCCGGTCTTGACGTCACCCGCGGCGGCGAAGCCGAGGTTGAAGCCCTTGGAGATGTCCCGGGTGCCGAGGTTGGTCGTCATGATGATGACCGTGTTCTTGAAGTCCACGACCCGGCCCTGGGAGTCGGTCAGGCGACCGTCCTCCAGGATCTGCAGCAGGCTGTTGAAGATGTCCGGGTGGGCCTTCTCGACCTCGTCGAAGAGGACGACGGAGAACGGCTTGCGGCGCACCTTCTCGGTGAGCTGGCCGCCCTCCTCGTAGCCGACGTATCCGGGCGGGGAGCCGAAGAGCCGCGAGACGGTGTGCTTCTCGCTGAACTCGGACATGTCGAGCTGGATCAGCGCGTCCTCGTCGCCGAAGAGGAACTCGGCGAGCGTCTTGGAGAGCTCGGTCTTACCGACACCGGACGGGCCGGCGAAGATGAACGAGCCACCGGGGCGCTTGGGGTCCTTCAGGCCGGCGCGCGTACGGCGGATGGCCTGCGAGAGGGCCTTGATCGCGTCCTTCTGGCCGATGACGCGCTTGTGTAGCTCGTCCTCCATGCGCAGCAGACGCGAGGACTCCTCCTCGGTGAGCTTGAAGACCGGGATGCCCGTGGCCGTGGCCAGGACCTCGGCGATCAGCTCCTCGTCGACCTCGGCGACGACGTCCATGTCGCCGGCCTTCCACTCCTTCTCCCGCTTGGTCTTCGCGGAGAGCAGCTGCTTCTCCTTGTCGCGGAGGGAGGCGGCCTTCTCGAAGTCCTGCGAGTCGATCGCGGACTCCTTCTCCCGGCGCACGTCGGCGATCTTCTCGTCGAACTCGCGCAGGTCCGGCGGAGCGGTCATCCGGCGGATGCGCATCCGGGAGCCGGCCTCGTCGATCAGGTCGATCGCCTTGTCCGGCAGGAAGCGGTCCGAGATGTAGCGGTCGGCGAGGGTCGCCGCGGCCACCAGGGCGGCGTCCGTGATGGACACCCGGTGGTGGGCCTCGTAGCGGTCCCGCAGGCCCTTGAGGATCTCGATGGTGTGCGGCAGCGACGGCTCCGCTACCTGGATCGGCTGGAAGCGGCGCTCCAGGGCCGCGTCCTTCTCCAGGTGCTTGCGGTACTCGTCGAGCGTGGTGGCGCCGATGGTCTGCAGCTCGCCGCGGGCGAGCATCGGCTTGAGGATCGAGGCGGCGTCGATCGCGCCCTCGGCCGCGCCCGCACCCACCAGGGTGTGGAGCTCGTCGATGAACAGGATGATGTCGCCGCGGGTGCGGATCTCCTTGAGCACCTTCTTCAGGCGCTCCTCGAAGTCACCGCGGTAGCGGGAGCCGGCCACCAGGGCGCCGAGGTCCAGGGTGTAGAGCTGCTTGTCCTTCAGCGTCTCCGGGACCTCGCCCTTGACGATCGCCTGGGCCAGGCCCTCGACGACGGCGGTCTTGCCGACGCCGGGCTCGCCGATGAGGACGGGGTTGTTCTTGGTGCGGCGCGACAGCACCTGCATCACGCGCTCGATCTCCTTCTCGCGCCCGATGACGGGGTCGAGCTTGGTCTCACGAGCGGCCTGCGTGAGGTTGCGGCCGAACTGGTCCAGGACGAGCGAGGTCGAGGGGGTGCCCTCGGCCGGACCGCCGGCGGTGGCGGCCTCCTTGCCCTGGTAGCCGGAGAGCAGCTGGATGACCTGCTGCCGCACCCGGTTGAGATCGGCGCCCAGCTTCACGAGGACCTGGGCCGCGACGCCCTCGCCCTCGCGGATCAGGCCGAGCAGGATGTGCTCGGTGCCGATGTAGTTGTGGCCGAGCTGGAGGGCCTCGCGGAGCGACAGCTCCAGGACCTTCTTGGCCCGGGGGGTGAAGGGGATGTGGCCGGACGGGGCCTGCTGCCCCTGTCCGATGATCTCCTCGACCTGCTGGCGGACCGCCTCGAGCGAAATCCCGAGGCTCTCCAGGGCCTTAGCGGCGACACCCTCACCCTCGTGGATAAGGCCCAGGAGGATGTGCTCGGTGCCGATGTAGTTGTGGTTGAGCATCCGGGCTTCTTCCTGAGCCAGGACGACAACCCGCCGCGCGCGGTCGGTGAACCTCTCGAACATCGTTAATCGCTCCTCAGAGCGGTCGGGCAGTTAGGGGCGTGTCCCCTCCCTGTCCTTCCGCATGCTAGTCCCGCACAGCGGGGCAGCTCACTTCAACCGTCGACACCTTGCGAGGTCGTTAACCCCCCGCGCCGTCGACAACAGCCTCAACCCGATGGTGCGAGACGATGTTCCCGCAGGCCAGGCGGATAGCCTTTTATCCAGTACGCCGAGGGCGAACGCGCCGCCTGTCCGACATGGCCGTCGTCCGTTCCCACTGGGTATTTCTTACCCGCCCGCACGGACAGTCCATGCCAGGACCGCGCCCGATGTCTGCTACGGGCGAACAGACTTGCGTCCGGCGGATTCACGGAAAGTGACGGGAGGCCGCCCGTCGGGCACTCCCGGTGACCCGGCTCGTAACCCGGGACGCAGCGACCGCGTTGCGCAGGTCATGCAGCCCTCATGGGACCCGGCGGCCGTGGCCCCTGATCCGGCCCTGGAACACGCGGACGCCCTCGACGTCCCCGCGGCGGCGGGGCACGAGGTGCTCTGCCGCTTCCCGGCGCCCCGCACGGGACCGGTCGCCCTGGCGGGGCACCGGATGCGGTTCTTCGTCGCCCCGGGCAGCGCCGATGAGGTGCCCGGCCTGCTGGAATGGCTGGAATGGAGCGGCGTCCCGCTCGACCTCGTCCCGCTGCGCGGTCCTGAGGCCGCCTGCGGCTCCCCGGCGTGGCTCCGGCCGCCCGTGGACGGCGGGGGCCGCGCCGGCGCGCCGCTGCACCTGCCCTCGATGACGCTCGGCACGCAGCCCGGCCCTACGGCGGACGGACGCTTCGAGGGGACCGTGGGCCTTGCGGCCCTGGTCTCCGCGCTCGCGACCGCCTGCCATCGGGTCCGGCTGCGCGTCGCCCGGACCGATCAGCTGTGCGCCTTCTCGTACGCCTCACGGATCTGCGCGGGCACGCGGCCGCGGTCGTTGACCTCGTAGCCCTCTTCCTTGGCCCACGCGCGGATCTTCGCGGTGTCCTGGCTCGCGGCACCCCCGCGGGATGCCGCCTTGGCGGCGCGGCCCCGGCCCGCGCGGCCACCGGTGCGGCGGCCGTTGTCCACGTACGGGGCGAGGAGACCGCGCAGCTTGTCGGCGTTGTCGGTGGTGAGGTCGATCTCGTACGTCACTCCATCGAGTGCGAACGTTACGGTCTCATCCGCCTCGCCGCCGTCGAGGTCGTCAACAAGAAGGACCTGAACCTTCTGTGCCACCGGCTTCCCTTTCATCGAATACGGATTACCGGTAAAATCAAAGCGCTTTTTCCCGGAAAACTCAAACCCCTTGCCCGAACTCCTGCCGGGCCGGTGGGCAACGCCCCGGTCTTCAGCGGAACGTTTCGGACATACTGTTGTGCCGGGCGGACACCGTGGGCAGGCTCACAGATGCAACAGCATCCGGCTGTTGCCCAAGGTGTTGGGTTTCACTCGTTCGAGGTCGAGGAACTCGGCAACGCCCTCGTCCTTTGACCGCAGCAGCTCACCGTAGACATCCCCGTCGACCGGCGTCTCGCCGATCTCGACGAAGCCGTGCTTCGCGAAGAAGTCCACTTCGAAGGTGAGGCAGAAAATTCGCCGCACTCCCAGCCGGCGTGCGGTCTGCAGCAGCTTCTCCAGGACGAGATGCCCGACGCCCATGCCGTGCCGCTCCGGATCGACCGCGAGAGTGCGCACCTCGGCGAGGTCCTCCCACATCACGTGCAGTGCGCCGCAGCCCACCACCTCGGCGTCGCGGTCGTGTTCCGCGACCCAGAACTCCTGGATGTCCTCGTAAAGCGTGACCGTCGGCTTGTCGAGCAGGATGCCCTGGCGGACATAGGCGTCGAGCAGTCGCCGGACAGCGGGCACGTCGGACGTCCGGGCCCGGCGGATGGTGACCTCATTTGATGCGGCGGGCATGTGGGGACGCTATCGCCCGGCCGATCCGCCCGTCTCCCCGGGGTCACCCGGATCAGCGGATTGCACCACACGCATTGCGTCGCGGAGCGCTTCTCGCTGTTCCGCCGACATCTTGCCGAAGAAGGCGACAAGCGCCGCCGCGGGGTTGTCGCTGGCGGCCCACGCCTCATGCATGAGTGCCGCCGAGTAAGCGGCGCGAGTGGATACCGCCTCATAGCGATAGGCGCGGCCTTCGGCTTCCCGGCGGAGCCAGCCCTTCTGATGGAGGTTGTCCATCACGGTCATGACCGTCGTGTACGCGATCGAGCGCTCCCGGCGGAGATCCTCCAGCACCTCTCGCACCGTCACCGGGCGGTTCCAGCGCCACACCCGGGTCATCACGGCGTCTTCGAGGTCTCCCAATGGGCGGGGCACAGCCGAATACTAGCCCGAATACGGGTCCCCGACGGGTGCAATGTCCGAAATGCCGAAGACGGCGGCGTCAGGCCGGGCGCTCGGCGCCGCCCGGACGCCGGGCCGGGGGCTGCCCGCCGGACAGCGCGGCGTCGACCGCCGCGTCCTCCTTGGCCTTGTTGGCCCCGCCCTGGCTCCTGATCAGCGTCCGGATGAGGAAGGTGAACGCGATGGCCATCACGGTGGGGGGCACGAGCGCGGAGACGTAGTCCATGGCACCAGAGTAGCCACGCCCTCCGCCGCCCCCTGCGGCGGACCACCCGAAGGGTCGCCCGCATGGGCACCGGCCCGCGGCAGTGCCCCCTGCGCCGCGCCCCGGGCCGGCCGTCCCGCCCCGCCGGGGGCGCTCACGCCACCCTTCCGGCCCCCGGGACGGGCCGCTGTCCGGGGCCGCCCGGGACGCGTCGCCGCGAGGGCCGCCGCGACGGGCGGCGCGGCGCGGGACGCACGGGAGACGCCAGGGACGCAACTGAGACGCCGCGGGAAGGACCCGCGGCGTCTTCGGGTGGTGCGGTGGACGGCCTCAGCCCGTGGCGCGCTCCTCGTGCGGCGGCGGGGTGCGGCGGCGCGGCGGGAAGATCTCGGCCGGGGTGGGCACCTTGCGCTTCGGCTCGCCCGGCTCGGGGGCCGCCGGGTCGGCCGGCGGCGGTGCCTTCGGCTCAGGCTTCGGACCGGGCTTGGGGTCGTCGGACGCGGATCGCCCCCCGGGCAGCGCGCGCAGCCGCGCCCTGCCGGAGGGAAGCGTGCCGCACGGCTGCGCGGGAGCGGGGATGCGGGCCTCCAGGCGGGCGCGCACGTCCAGTTCCGCCAGGTGCTCGCAGCGGCGCAGCACGGCGCGCCTGCGGTGCGCCTCGGCGTCCGTGCACGGAGCGTCGTGCAGTCGGCGCAGCGCGGCGAGGTCGTCGGGCAGGGGCACGTACCCCATGTCGAGCGCCGCCGTCAGCCGCTCGAGGTAGCCGGCGGCACTGCCCGGCAGCGCCTCCCGGTAGCGGCCGAGTTCCGCGAGCTGGAAGGTCCGCAGCCGCCCGCCCTCGCGGGCCGCCTCGTCGACGTCCTCGGCGAGGCGCAGATAGTCCCTGACCTCGTCGGGGGTGGGGATCATGGTGCTGGACTGGAGGGCCGCTGAGAGGGCGCGCCGGAGCACGCGCAGTTCATCCGCGCTGAACGCCATTCCGCCTCGGGACCCGTGTGGCGTGGGCATGGTCCGACTTTACGTACTAAGCGGACAAAATACGCGTAACCAGATATGCCCGGGCGTGCCGCACACGCCCCGCCCGTCTGCCGGTCCCGGCGTCGCCCGGGCGTCGCGCCGTGAGGGGCGCCGGGGTGTCAGGACGTCGAGACGTTCCGCTCGTAGACCAGCCGGAGGCCTATCAGGGTCAGCCAGGGCTCGTGGGCGTCGATCACGGCCGACTCCCCCAGCACCAGCGGCGCCAGGCCGCCGGTGGCGATGACCGTGACGTCGTCCGGGTCGTCGGCGAGCTCCCGTGCCATCCGCTCGGCCACACCGTCGACCTGGCCGGCGAAGCCGTACAGGATGCCGGACTGCATGGCCTCGATGGTGTTCTTGCCGATGACGCTGCGCGGGCGGGTCAGCTCCACCTTGCGCAGCTGGGCCCCGCGGGCGCCCAGGGCGTCCACCGAGATCTCGATGCCGGGGGCGATGGCGCCTCCCGCGTACTCGCCGCGCGCCGTGACCGCGTCGAAGGTGGTGGCCGTGCCGAAGTCGACCACGATGCACGGCCCGCCGTACAGGTGCACGGCGGCCAAGGAGTTGATGATCCGGTCGGAGCCGACCTCCTTGGGGTTGTCGGTCAGCACCGGGACACCGGTCTTCACGCCGGGCTCCACCAGCACCGCGGGCACGTCGCCGTAGTAACGGCGCGTCACCTCGCGCAGCTCGTGCAGCACGGAGGGGACGGTCGAGCAGATGGCGATGCCGTGGATGTTGTCGCCCAGTTCCACGCCGAGCAGCGGATGCATGCCCATCAGGCCCTGCATGAGGACGGCCATCTCGTCCGCGGTGCGGCGCGGGTCGGTCGAGACCCGCCAGTGCTCGACGATCTCCTCCCCGTCGAACAGCCCGAGAACGGTGTGGGTGTTGCCGACGTCGATGGTGAGCAGCATCAGTCCCGCTCCGGCCCCTCGGACCGCAGGTCCAGTCCGATGTCGAGGATCGGCGAGGAGTGCGTCAGGGCGCCCACGGCCAGGAAGTCCACGCCGGTCGCCGCGTAGGCGCCGGCGTTGTCCAGGGTGAGCCGGCCGGAGGACTCCAGCAGGGCGCGGCCCGCGACGAGGGCTACCGCCTTCTCCGTCTCGGCGGGGGTGAAGTTGTCCAGCAGGATCAGGTCGGCGCCCGCCTCCAGGACCTCGCCGACCTGCTGCAGGGTGTCGACCTCGACCTCGATCGCCAGATCGGGGAACTCGTCGCGGACGGCCTTGAAGGCGGCCGCCACGCCGCCCGCGGCGACCACGTGGTTGTCCTTCACCAGAGCGGCGTCCGACAGCGACATGCGGTGGTTGACGCCGCCGCCGCAGCGGACCGCGTACTTCTCCAGCGCCCGCAGGCCCGGAGTCGTCTTGCGGGTGTCGCGGACCTTCGCCTTGGTGCCCTCCAGCGCGTCGGCCCAGCGGCGCGTGGCGGTGGCGATCCCGGACAGCCGGCACAGCAGGTTGAGCGCGCTGCGCTCCGCGGTCAGCAGGTCCCTCGTACGGGTGCGCACCGTGAGCAGCACCTGCCCGGCCTCGACCCGGTCGCCGTCCTCGACGTGCCGTTCGACCTCGAACTCGTCGGTGCAGACGATGGACAGGACCGCCTCGGCGACCCGCAGCCCGGCGACCACGCCGGCCTCCCGCGCGGTGAAGTCGCCGGTGGCCGTGGCGTCCTCGGGGATGGTGGCCACCGTGGTGACGTCCACCCCGCCGTCCAGGTCCTCCTCGATGGCCAGGTGCGCGACGTCCTCGACCAGGACCGGGTCCAGCCCGGCGTCGACGAGGAGCCGCGCCAGGTCGGGGTCGAGACCGCACTCGTTCGGGTCGTGCGCGTACTCCGCGCCGGAACCGCAGCCGCAGCCGTCGCCGCAGCCACCGCCGCCGGCGCCGCCGATCTGCAGGAGGGGGAGGTCGGGCGTGCTCATCGCTGGGGCTCCGTTCGAGGACGGGTGGTGGGGAAGTCCGCTGTGGGGGTGGTGCGGATGGTGAGACTAGTGGGTGCGGCGGGCAGCCCCGCACCACCGGAGGGCAGGTGGACGACGATGTGCCGGCGCCAGTGCGCGTCGTCGCGTTCGGGCCGGTCCTCGCGCCAGTGGCAGCCGCGGGTCTCCTCACGGCGGCGGGCCGCCTCGACCAGCACCCGGGCGACCAGGCACAGGTTGGTCGCCTCCCAGGTCTCCACGCAGGGCTCGGCCGTCTTGCCGTCGCGCTCGAGCAGCTCCTCGGCGTCGGCGTACATCCGGCTCAGTGCCTCCGCCGCGCCCTCGAGGCTCCGCTCGCTCCGCAGCACCCCCGCGCCGCGCGTCATGGTCCGCTGGATCGCGAAGCGCGCCTCGGAGGGCAGCAGCGGGGAGCGGCCCGGCTCCGGGAACACGGCGGGGCCGGGGGCGGCGGGGTGCTCGGCGATGTCCGCGGCGATGCGCTCGGCGAAGACGAGCCCCTCCAGGAGGGAGTTGGACGCCAGCCGGTTGGCGCCGTGCACGCCCGTGCAGGCGACCTCGCCGCACGCGTACAGGCCCGGCACCGTGGTGCGGCCGTGCAGGTCGGTGCGCACCCCGCCGGATGCGTAGTGCGCGGCGGGGGCCACCGGGACGGGCTGCGTGACCGGGTCGATGCCGTTGGCGCGGCACGCGGCCAGGATCGTGGGGAAGCGGTGCTCCCACATCTGCGCGCCGAAGTGCCTGCCGTCCAGGTACATGTGCTCGGCGCCGGTCTCCTGCATGCGGCGCATGATGCCCTTGGCAACGATGTCGCGCGGCGCCAGTTCGGCCAGCTCGTGCTGCCCCTGCATGAAGCGCACCCCGTCGGCGTCCACGAGGTACGCGCCCTCCCCGCGCACGGCCTCGGAGACCAGCGGCTGCTGGCCCTCCGCGTCCGGGCCGAGGAAGAGCACCGTCGGGTGGAACTGCACGAACTCCAGGTCCGAGACCTCCGCCCCGGCACGCAGCGCCAGCGCCACCCCGTCGCCCGTGGACACCGCCGGGTTGGTCGTGGCCGAGAAGACCTGCCCCATGCCGCCGGTGGCCAGCACCACGGCCCCGGCCCGCACGGCGCCGACGCCGTCGCGCTGGCCCTCGCCCATGACGTGCAGGGTGACGCCCGCGGCCCGGCCCTCGGCGTCGGTCAGCAGATCCAGCACGAGCGCGTTCTCGATGAACTCGATCCGCGCCGCGCGCACGGCCTCGATCAGCGCCCGGGAGATCTCCGCGCCCGTCGCGTCGCCACCCGCGTGGGCGATGCGGCGGCGGTGGTGGCCGCCCTCCCGGGTCAGCAGGATCTCGCCCGTCGCCTCGCTGGTGTCGAACTGCGCGCCCGTAGCGATCAGCCGGCGGACGGCGTCGGGGCCCTCGGTGACCAGGGTGCGCACGGCCTCCTCGTCGCAGAGTCCGGCACCCGCCACAAGGGTGTCGTCCAGGTGCTGCTCCGGGGTGTCGCCCTCGCCGAGGGCGGCGGCGATGCCGCCCTGCGCCCAGCGCGTGGAGCCGTCGTCCAGCCGGGCCTTGGTGACGACGGTGACCCTGGCGCCCTGCGCGGCGCAGCGCAACGCGACCGTCAACCCGGCGACGCCGGACCCGACGACCACCACGTCCGCCTCGTGCTCCCAGCCGGGCGCGGGGGCGTGCAGCCGTATGCCAGTACCTGTGCCGCTCATCGGCGGGCTCCGAACTCCAGGGGGATGTTGTCGATCAGCCGGGTCGTGCCGACCCTGGCGGCGACGGCGAGTACCGCCGGCCCGGTGTGGCCGGGGGCCGCCTCGGTGAAGTCGCCCGGGTCGATCAGGGCGAGGTAGTCCACCGCCAGGCCGTCCTCCTTCTCCAGCACGGTCCGCGCCGCCGTCCGCACGGCGTCCGGCCCGCCGTCCAGCGCGTCGCGCCCGGCGAACAGGGCGCGGGAGAGCGCGAGGGCGGTCTCCCGGTCGCCGGCGGAGAGGTAGCGGTTGCGGCTGGACATGGCCAAGCCGTCCGGCTCGCGGACGGTGGGCACGCCGACGATCTCGACCGGGAAGTCCAGGTCCGTCACCATGCGGCGGATGAGGGCCAGTTGCTGGGCGTCCTTCTGGCCGTAGAAGGCGACGTCCGGCCGGGTCAGGTGGAGCAGCTTGGCGACGACGGTCAGCATGCCGTCGAAGTGGCCGGGGCGGGAGGCGCCTTCGTAGCCTTCTCCCATCGGCCCGGCGCTGATCCGCACCAGCGGCTGCCCGCCGGGGTAGACCTCCTCGACGGAGGGCGCGAAGACGATGTCGGCGCCGGCCCGCCCGGCGATCTCGACGTCGGCCTCGAGGGTGCGCGGGTAGCGGTCGAAGTCCTCGTTCGGGCCGAACTGCAGGGGATTGACGAACACGGTGGCGACGACCGTGCAATCCCCCACCCGCCCACGGGCCGTCCGCACCAGCGTGGCGTGACCCTCGTGCAGCGCGCCCATCGTCATGACGACGCCGACCTCGCCGGGCCGGCCCTCGACGGCCTCCCGCAGCTCCCGAGCGGTGTGCACCAGCCTCGTCATCGTGCTCCCCCCTCGCCGCCGTCCGCCAGAACGCCCAGCAGCGCCTCCGCGAACTCCGCCTTCAGCATTCCGCCCGCCAGCGCGCGGTCCGCCGTGGCGCGGGCCATCGCGACGTACGGGGGCACCATCTCCGGGGCGTGCCGGCGCAGCTCCGCCAGGTGCGCCGCGACCGTGCCCGCGTCGCCGCGGGCGACCGGACCGGTCAGGGCCGCGTCACCGGAGCGCAGGGCGTTGTCCAGGGCCGCGCCGAGCAGGGGGCCCAGCATGCGGCCGGGCTCGGCGACGCCGGAGGCCCGCAGCAGCTCCATGGACTGGGCGACCAGGGTCACCAGGTGGTTCGCGCCGATCGCCAGGCCCGCGTGGTACAGCGGGCGCGCCGACTCCTCGATCCACTCGGGCTCGCCGCCCATCTCGATCACGAGGGCCTCCGCCGCCATGCGCAGCTCCGCGGGGGCCGTGACGCCGAAGGAGCAGCCGGCCAGCCGCTGCACGTCGACGGAGGTGCCGGTGAAGGTCATCGCGGGGTGCAGGGCCAGCGGCAGGGCGCCCACGCGCAGCGCCGGCTCCAGCACGCCGGCGCCGTACCGGCCCGAGGTGTGCACCAGCAGTTGGCCCGGCCGCACGGCCCCGGTCTCGGCGAGGCCGGCCACCAGGCCCGGCAGCGCGTCGTCCGGCACGGTCAGCAGGACGAGCTCGGAGCGCGCCAGCACCTCGGCCGGCTCCACGAGCGGGACGTCGGGCAGCAGGGCGGCCGCGCGGCGCCGTGAGGCGTCGGACACACCCGACGCCGCGACCGGGTGATGCCCGGCCAGCCTCAGCGCGGCCGCGAGCGCGGGACCGACCCGCCCCGCGCCGACGACGCCGACCGTGAGCCGCGCGGGGCGGGCCTCCACGTCGGGGGGCAGGGGCCCCGGGGTGTGCGATGCGTTCACGCTGCGCTGGCCTTCCGTTCCAGTCCTCACGGGGGTACCGGACGTTCTCGTCAATGCTACGCGAATGTTTCCCGCCGCCTTTCGAGGCGGCAGGATCGGTCCATGACTTCTGCTGACGACGAGAAGGCGCGGCGCATCGCCGCCATACGCTCCTGCGACCGCGTGCTCTCCCACGGGAAACCCGCCACGATCCGCGAACGCCTGGCCGCGCTGGCCGAGCGGGAGGAGCTGGACGGCCCCGTGGACATGTACGGCGACGGGATCGTCTCCGTGCTGGAGCGCCGGGTGGCCGGGCTGCTGGGCATGGAGGAGGCCGTCTGGTTCCCCACCGGGACGATGGCCCAGCAGGTCGCCCTGCGCTGCTGGGCGGGCCGCACCGGCAACCCGGTCGTGGCGCTGCACCCGCTGGCCCACCCCGAGGTGCACGAGCGCGGCGCGCTGTCCGCGCTGGGCGGGCTGCGGACCGTCCACCCCACCACGGCCCGCCGGCTCCCGGACGCGGACGAGGTGCGCGGCATGGACGAGCCCTTCGGCACGCTCATGCTCGAGCTGCCGCTCCGCGAGGCCGGCTTCGTCCTCCCCACCTGGGACGAGCTCACCGCCACCGTGGCCGCGGCGCGCGAGCGCGACGCCGTCGTCCACTTCGACGGCGCCCGCCTGTGGGAGTGCCCGCCGCATTTCGGCCGCCCCCTGGACGAGATCGCGGGCCTCGCCGACAGTGTGTACGTCTCCTTCTACAAGTCCCTCGGCGGCGTCTCCGGCGCCGCGCTGGCGGGCCCGGCCGACCTCGCCGCCGAGGCGCGCACCTGGCGGCACCGCTACGGCGGGCTGGCCTTCCAGCAGTGGCCCGCGGTGCTGGCCGCGCTCGACGGACTCGACCGCGAACTGCCCCGCCTGCCGGAGTACGTGGCCCACGCGAAGGACGTGGCGGCGACCCTGCGCGACGCGCTCGCGGAGCGGCTGGGCTGGGTCCGGGTCCACCCGGAGACACCGCACACGCACCAGTTCCAGGTGTGGCTCGCGGAGTCCCCGGAGGTCCTCGACGAGGCCACGGTGCGACAGGCCGAGGAGACCAGGACGGCACTCTTCGGGCGCTGGTCGGGGGCGGAGGTGCCGGGGGTCGCGATGACGGAGGTCACGGTCGGGGCCTCCGCGCTCGAGTGGGACGCGGCGGCGGTGCGCGAAGCGGTGGACGAGTTCGCGCGGTTCCTCGCGGGGGCGTGACGCCGCGCTTGCGGGGCCCTCGCCGGGTGCGGGAGGGCGCGGGGTGCGGGGTGCGCACTGTGTGGGTGGCGGCGAAAAAGCCCCACCGCCACCACACACGACCCGCACGCGCACGACCCCCTACCGGGCGGCCCCGCCGCTCCCCGCACGGACGAGGCCCGATTCGTACGCGAGGACGACAGCCTGCACCCGGTCCCGCAGACCCAACTTCGTGAGGATGCGTCCGACGTGCGTCTTCACCGTCGCCTCGCTGAGCACCAGCTTCCCCGCGATCTCCCCGTTCGACAGTCCCTGGGCGACCAGCAGCAGCACCTCGCGCTCGCGGTCGGTCAGCCGGTCCAGCTCCTTGTGCGTCGCCCGGTTCGTGCTCGGCAGCAGCGGGGTGAAGCGGTCGAGCAGGCGCCGCGTGGTGCTGGGGGCGACGACGGCGTCGCCGCTGTGGACGGCACGGATCGCCGCGAGGAGTTCGTCCGGCGGGACGTCCTTGAGCATGAAGCCGCTCGCGCCGGCCTTGAGGGCGGAGAAGGCGTACTCGTCGAGGTCGAAGGTGGTCAGGATGAGGACGCGGGGCCCGCCGTCGTCGGGGGTGCGGTCGGGGGCACCGCAGATCAGGCGGGTGGCCTCGACTCCGTCCAGGCGGGGCATGCGGACGTCCATGAGGACCACGTCCACCGCGGTGGTGCGCAGGGTCGCGACGGCCTCCGCGCCGTCCCCGGCCTCGGCGACGACCTCCATGTCGGGCTGGGCCTGCAGCACCATGCGGAAGCCGGTGCGCAGCAGCACCTGGTCGTCGACGAGCATCACGCGGATCGCCATGGTCCGGTCCTCTTCTCTCTGTCTGCCGTCCGTGTCCCGCTAGCCCGCGGCCTTCACCGGGAGCACCGCGCTGATGCGGAAGCCTCCGCCGGGGCGCGGCCCGGCGTCCAGGGTGCCGCTGACCATGCCGACGCGTTCGCGCATGCCGATGAGCCCCTGGCCCTGGCCGTCCTCGCCGCCGCCTTCGTAGAGCTCCTGCTGGGCGCCGCGGCCGTCGTCCTCGATGAGCAGGCTGAGGTCGCTGTCGCCGAAGGTGAGCCGGACTTTGGCGCATGCCTCGGGGCCGCCGTGCTTGCGGGTGTTGGTGAGCGCCTCCTGCACGATGCGGTAGGCGGTGAGCTCGACGCCGCTGGCCAGCGGCCGGGACTCCCCCTCGACCTCGAAGGCGACCGGCAGCCCGGCGCCCCGGACCTGCTCTATCAGGTCGGTCAGCTGGTCGACGCCGGGCTGCGGCACGTACTCGCCGCCGTCGCCGTCGCCGGCCCGCAGCACTCCGAGCAGTCGGCGCATCTCGGTCAGGGCCTGGCGTCCGGTGGTGGAGATGGTCTCAAGGGCCTGCTTGGCCTGCTCGGGGGAGGCGTCCAGCACATAGGCGGCGCCGTCGGCCTGGACGACCATGACCGAGACGTTGTGGGCGACGACGTCGTGCAGTTCGCGGGCGATCCGGGCCCGCTCGGCGGCGACGGCGGCCCTGGACTGCGCCTCGCGTTCGCGCTGCAGGCGGGCGGCGCGTTCCTCCAGTTCGGCGTAGTACGCGCGGCGCGTGCGGAGGCTGTCGCCGATCACCCAGGCCAGCAGGAAGGGGATGGCGAGGAAGACCGTCGCCACGGCGTCGGCGAAGCGGCCCTGGCTCTCGTCGGGCCAGCGCAGGGTGGAGAGGGGAGAGGCGAGCAGGCCCCCGGCGAGGGCGAGCCTGGACGCCCAGCGGGCGCCGTTGGCCGCGACGGTGTAGACGATCAGCAGCATGGCGAAGTCGCCCGGGTTGATCGGCACGTCCAGCACCATTTGGATCACCCCGGCAAGCACCGCGAGCAGCAGCATCTTCTCCGGCATGCGGCGGCGCAGCGCGGCCACGACGCACAGCGCGAGCACCAGCGGCACGGCGGCGACCCGTAGGTGATGCGTGTGCACGGCGTCGACGACGACCCACAGGGCGGAGATCCCGAGCAGGACGAGAGCCCAGAAGCTGTCGACCCAGGTCGGGTGCCTGCGGAGGAAGTCGTAGAGACGCTGCACGTCACCCAGCGTAGGCATCCGCGATGCGTGCGGGAGTCAACCGGAGGAGCGATCCCGGGTACTCCCCAAGGTGGAGGCGCGCCCTTTGTCGTACGGCGGGCGCCACGCCGTACGCGGTACGCCCGCCGGGAGGGTCAGCCGGCGGCGCGGCGGTGACCCCGCGCGCCGCCGCGGGCGCGCTTCTCCATGTACATGCGCTGGTCCGCGGATTGCAGCACCTCGTCCGCGGTCATGCCGCAGCCGGCCCAGCCGATGCCGAAGCTGGCGCCGACGCGGAGCGCGCGGCCCTCGAAGCGGATCGGCGGGATGATCGCGTTGCGCAGGCGGACGGCGAGGTCCTCGGCGTCCTCGCGGCCCAGGCCGTCGGCGAGGACGACGAACTCGTCGCCGCCGAGGCGGGCCACCGTGTCGCCGTCCCGTACCGCCCCGGTGAGACGCCGGGCGACCTCGATGAGCACGGCGTCGCCGGTGTGGTGGCCGAAGCGGTCGTTGATCGACTTGAAACCGTCCAGGTCGCAGAAGAGCACGGCCAGGCCCTTGCCGCCGTTCCGGCCGTCGGACGGCGGGACGGTGTGGGTGTGGTGGTCGAAGTTCCCGAGGAGCGGGGCGGCGCTCACGACCGTGGCGTAGTCGTGGGTGTAGGCGAACTCGTCGGCGCTCGCGTCGGCGGCGGCGTGGCCGCCGGTGTCCGTGGCCTGCGGGCGCGCGCACAGCCTGGCGGACAGCCGGGCGCGCAGTTCGGCGCTGTTGGGCAGGCCGGTGAGCGAGTCGTGGCTGGCGCGGTGGGCGAGGGCGAGTTCGCGGCCCTTGCGTTCCTCGATGTCCTCGACGTGGGTGAGCAGATAGCGCGGGCCGTCGGCGGTGTCGGCGACGACGGAATTGCGCAGGCTGACCCAGACGTAGCTGCCGTCGCGGCGCTGCAGCCGCAGTTCGGCGCGGCCGCCCTCGGCGCTGGTGCGCAGCATGACGCCGACGTCCTCGGGATGGACGAGGTCGGAGAAGGACTGCCGGCGCAGTGCCGCGGCGGGGCGGCCGAGCAGCCGGCACAGCGCGTCGTTGGCGCGGATCAGCTTGCCGTTCTGGTCGCCGCCCATCTCCGCGATGGCCATGCCGCTGGGCGCGTACTCGAAGGCCTGGCGGAAACTCTCCTCGCTGGCCCGCAGCGCCTGCTGCTCGCGTTCCAGGCGGACCAGTGCGCGTTGCATATTGGCACGCAGACGCGCGTTGCTGATGGCGATGGACGACTGGAAGGCGTACATCTGCAGGGCCTCGCGGCCCCAGGGGCCGGGCCGGCGGCCACCGGCGGGGCGGTCGACGGAGATCACGCCGAGCAGCTCGCCGCCGCCGGCCGGGTTGGTGTACATCGGGGCGAGGAGGCGGTCCTCGGGGTGCCACTCGTCGGGGAAGCGGGGCGGGGGACCGTCGCCGGGCCAGCACGGGACGTCGTCGCCGTCCAAAACCCAGCCCTGGTAGTGGGGTATGAAGCGCAGCGCGCCCCACCGCTCCCCCATCGACAGCCGGCGCTCCCAGGAGGCGCGCGAGCCGACCCGGCCCGCCATCAGGGCTTCCGCGGCGGCGCTCCCGGACACGGCGGCGACGACCAGGTCGCCGTCGGGGCGGACGAGATTGACCACCGCCAGCTGGAAGCCGAGGCCCTTGACGACGCCGTCGGCCACGGCCTGCAGGGTGTCGGCGAGGCTGCGCGCGCAGTTGAGCTCCGCCACCACCTGGTGCACCTGGCGCAGGGTCGCGAGGCGGACATACGGCTCCGACTCGGTGTCCATGCGCTCTCCCGGGCCCTCGACGACAACTCCTGAGACTGCTTGTGATCCGTTGTGGTCCAAATCCCTCAGCAACTGAATCACAGCGAGCAGTTCGCCCGGTACACAGGGTCAACAATTCGTGGCCCTTGTGACTCAAGTCACACCTGATTGTCGTGTTCCGATCACACAGCGGGGTCAGGCCGCCTCGATCCCTTCACCCTTTGAACACAATCGAGCAGGTGAGCGGGGGGGGTGGTGCGCCCGGAGGCGGGAGCGGACGGGGAGTCCTAGGACCTGGCTCGATCCGAAGTCCGATGCGGGTGGTGCGGCAGTCCGGTTAGCGTCGGGGCGTGTCACAGTCAATCACCTCCGCGCCCCGCATCCCGCATCCTGGGACCGTGCCCGACGGTTCCGAGCCAACTTCGTCCGGTGTGGACGGCGATGCCTTCCGCGCCGCCATGAGCCGCCTTGCCTCGGGGGTCGTCCTGGTGACGGCCCACGACCCCGAGGACGGCCCGCGAGGGGAGGACGTCGGCATGACCGCGACCGCGTTCGTCTCGGTCTCCCTGGAGCCGCCGCTGGTGATGGTGAGCCTGCGCGAGGGGTCGCGCATGGACGAACTGCTGGAGCGCCGGCGGCGCTGGGCGGTGTCCGTGCTGAGCGAGAGCCAGCGGCACATCGCCGGGCGCTTCGCCATGCGCGGCCGTGTCAGCGACCGGCTCCTCTTCGAGGACGTGGCCTACTACCGCGGCGAGGCCTCGGGCGCGCCGATCCTCGGCGGCGGCCTGGCCGTGCTCGAGTGCGAGACCGAGCAGCGCGTCCCGGCCGGGGACCACACCCTGGTGATCGCCCGCGTGCTGACCGCGCGCACGCCCAGCGCCGACGGGGCGCCCCTGCTGTACTTCCGGGGCCGCTACCGGCACCTCGGCTGAGACCCTGCCGCGGGGGCCGGGGCCTTCGCTGCGGCCTGGACGACGCCGCGCCGGCTCAGGACCAGCCCCGCGGATCACGGCCGCGCTTGGTGTCGCCGCGGCGCTTCTTCTCCCTGAGCCGCCGTTCGTTGATGCCGCGCGGGATCTTCGTGGGCCGGCGCGCCTTGGGCGGCGGCGCCGTGGCCTCGGCGAGCAGCGCGGCCAGGCGGGTCATCGCCGCCTCCCGGTTGCGCCACTGCGAGCGGTGCTCGGAGGCCCGTACCACCAGGACGCCGCCCACCAGGCGGGAGGCGAGCCGCTCGAGGGCGCGCTGCTTCCACACCGGGGGCAGCGCGTCGGAATTGGCGAGATCGAAGCGCAGCTCGACCTGGCTGTCGGAGGTGTTCACATGCTGGCCGCCCGGTCCGGACGACCGGGAGAAACGCCACATCAGCTCGGTCTCCGGCAGGCAGACCGAGCCGCGGACGACGAGTGGGGGCGGCCCTGACATGCGTCCCATGATCCCCCCGCCGTCCACCGGAGTCACGGGATTTTCCGGGACATGGCCGCGGAGACGGTTTTCGCCGCAAAGGAACCATGCCGGCCTCTCACGACGTTCTCCCGTTGGAAGGTAGCGTCGTCGTCGGCACGATTGACCGACATCACGGAGGGGACCCCCATGGCTGTAAGCCTGTCGAAGGGCGGCAACGTCTCGCTCACCAAGGAAGCACCGGGCCTGACGGCCGTCACGGTGGGCCTGGGCTGGGACGTCCGCACCACCACCGGCACCGACTTCGACCTCGACGCCAGCGCCATCGCGCTCAACCCGAGCGGCAAGGTCTACGCGGACGCCTACTTCGTCTTCTTCAACAACAAGCAGACGCCGGACCAGAGCATCGTCCACACCGGCGACAACCGCACCGGCGAGGGCGCGGGCGACGACGAGGCGATCAACGTCAACCTGGCGGGCCTGCCGGCCGACGTCGAGCGCATCGTCTTCCCCGTCTCCATCTACGACGCCGAGACCCGCAGCCAGAACTTCGGGCAGGTCCGCAACGCCTACATCCGCATCGTCAACCAGGCCGGCGGCGCAGAGCTCGCCCGCTACGACCTCAGCGAGGACGCCGCCACCGAGACCGCCATGGTCTTCGGCGAGCTCTACCGCAACGGCGCCGAGTGGAAGTTCCGCGCGGTCGGCCAGGGCTACGCCTCGGGCCTCGCCGGCATCGCCACCGACTTCGGCGTCGGCATCTGACGCCGAACGGGCCCGGGCCCGCCTGACGAGCCCCGCTCAAGAGGGCGCCCATGCCCCGCACGCGACCGGCGTGCGGGGCACCGGTGCTCGAACCCCTCGCGCCGGTGGGCGGCTCCCTCCCTCCCGGCGTCCTGGCCGCCTGACGCAGCTGTACGACTCCGACCCGGCCTCCGCGGAGCAGGTCGCGAGCAGCGTCGACGCCGGACTCGCACACCCCGCCATGGACGTGCTGCTCGCCCGGGACCCGAGCCGACGGGGCGCGGCCGCATCGCCGTCACCCAGGCCGAGCACCGCTCCCGCTCGACCCGTACCCCTTCATCGGCCTGCCGGTGGTGCACGGCGGCGGCACCGCTCGGGGCCCGGTACGCGGACTCGCCGGGCCGAGCGAGCGGCGGCTGAGCGCGCGGGGACGGACGGCGTGCGCGTGGCGGTGCTCGACGGAACCGGCGCGCCGGCTTTCCGGCGGACGCCGGCCCGTCGCGTGAGCGGCCATCGCGAGGACCGGCAGACGGGCCGCCCCAGCCCCGTCATCACAAGGACCTGCCGCCGGGGCCCGTACCATCGGCGGGTGATCGACCTCGGCTACTCGCTGTCCCGCCGCTTCCCCGACCCCCCGCAGACCGACTACCGCACCGCCGACGTGCGGACGCTGCGCCACGACCTGTTCTGCGGGGACGTCTACCTGGCGGACGTGACGGCCGACCGCGAACTGTCCACAGCCTGGGGATGGGTTCCGGTACTCGACTTCGCGTGGGCCCTGTGCGACATCGTCGAGCTGCTGGACCGCGATCCGCTCGGCAGCCGCGCCGCCCGCCCCCAGTACGCCGAGCTGGACTTCACCGAGTCCACCGACCGGCTGCGCTTCCAGCGCCGCTTCGGCTTCGTCGACGTCGTCGCGGACTGGGCGCCGGACGAGCGTCCCCTCTCCTTCGCCCACGCCGAGCTGCGCCGCGAGGCCCGCGACTTCCTGCACGACCTGATCGCCGACCTGACCGACATGCACGACGGCCTGGACGCCAACCCCGTGATCTGGGAATTGGCGGCGCGTTTCCCCCGCCCGTAACCCGAATGGCGCTATCCGGCATGCGGGAGACGCTCGCCCGCCGTCCCCTTGGGGCATGGACGACTACCCTCTGCTGAACCTGTTCTGGACGATGCTCCTGATCTTCTGCTGGGTGCTGTGGTTCTTCCTGCTCTTCCGGATCATCGGCGACCTCTTCCGCGACCACGAGGTGGGCGGCTGGGCCAAGGCCGGCTGGATCATCCTGCTGATCTTCCTCCCCTTCATCGGCGTGCTCGTCTACGTCATCGCCAGGGGCAAGGGGATGGCCGAGCGGGACCGCAAGCAGGCCAAGGAGATGGACGCGGCCTTCCGGCAGTACGTGCGGGAGGCCGCCTCGGGTGACGGCGGGGCCGCGGGCGGCAACGTCGACCAGCTGGCCAAGCTGGCCGAGCTCAAGAGCCAGGGCCACATCACCGAGGAGGAGTACACCAGGGCGAAGATGAAGCTCCTCGCGTGACCGCGTGACCGCGTGACCTGCGCGACCTGCGCGACCTGTCCGGCGTACGCGACCTGCTCGACCGGTGCGACCGCTTGACCTCAATCACGCTCGAGGTTGAACGGTGGGCGGTGCGGATCATCCGACCGCCCACCGTTCCGTGTCCAGGGGGAGGCACCGCACGCCATCCGTCTCCACGTGTTCGGCCCGGCCGGCAACCTGAGCTACGAGAGAACCGCGGCCCTGGAACCCGGCCCCGGCACCGGACCGGCCCCTGCCCGGCCCCGGCCGGCCCCGGCCCGGTCAGTGGAGGCTGAGCGGGCGCAGCACGCCCTCCGGGTCGTGGCGCCGCCACAGCTCGCGCACCCGCACGCCGGTGGCGCCGGGGTAGGCGCGGTCGAAGACGCCGGGGCCGGTGCCGCTGTCGAAGTTCACATAACCGCCGGTGCCGAGCTCGCGGACCGGCGCCCACAGGCGGTGCAGGTCGTCCTCTCCGTGCGGAGGGAAGAGGTTGCCCTGCGCCAGGACCTGCGCGCCGCGGTGGGCGTAGGCGGTGGCGTCGGCCGCAAGGTCGTCGATCGCGCCCCCGAGCGAGCGCAGCTGGACGAAGGCGGGCCGCCGCCGGTCGACGGCGGCCGCCATGACGGCGCGTGCCGCGTCCCGGGGCATCGCGGGCAGCAGCGAATTGGTGCTCACCACCGGCTGCTGACCGGTGTTCGCGTGCTGGTGGGCGGTGGAGACCAGCGCGGTGTACGGAACGAACTGCGCCGTCGCCTGCAGCGGGCGGTGCGGCCCGGACAGCAGGGGGCCGAGGGCCTCGCGGACGCGGCCCGGATCGTCGTCGGCCGCGGCGACGGTGACCGAGAGCGCCAGGGCCGGCCCGTTGGCAAGGAGGTGGGCGGCGGAGGTGAGGGTGCGCGGCGCGGCGGCCATCGCGGACGCCCACTGGGCGAGGGCGCCCCCCGCCCGATCGGCCTCGAAGACCAGCTGGGCCACGCCGATCTCTCCCAGTTCCATGGCCTCGATCTCGAAGGCGGTCACGATCCCCACCCCCGCGCCCGCCCCGCGCACCGCCCAGAACAGGTCGGGGTGCCGCGCGGCGTCGGCGCGCAGGGCGGTCCCGTCGGCCAGGACGAGCTCGACGGCGCGGACCCGGTCGACGGTGAGGCCGTACGTGCGGGCGAGCCAGCCGATGCCGCCCGCGGTGGCGAGGCCGCCGGCCGCGACGTTGCCGTGGTCGCCCGAGCTGACGGCCAGCCCGTGCGCCGCGAGCGCGGCGGCCACCCGGCCCCAGCGGGCGCCCGCCCCGATCCGCACCAGGCGGGTCTCGCGGTCGAGCACCCGGACCTCGTCGATCCCGGAGAGGTCGACGACCACGCCACCGTCGTTGGAGGACCGGCCGGACAGCCCGTGGCCGCCGGAGCGCACGGAGACGGGCAGGCCCTGCGCCCGTGCCGCCGCGAGGGCGGCCGCGATGTCGCCGGGCCCGCGCACGAGGACCACGGCCGCGGGGCTGGCGACGGTGGTGTAGGTGGAGCGCAGCAGCGGGTAGCGGGGGTCGCCGGGGAGCACGGTGTGCCCGGCCAGGTCGGCGGGCACGGCGAAGGCCGCGGCCGCCGGGGCCGCGCCGCGGCCGGGCGTCACCGGGCCACCCGCTCGCGGACGGCGGGCACGACCTCGCGGGCGAAGACCTCCATCTGCCGCCGGTGAGCGGTGACGGGCCAGAAGACGAAGGTGTCGAAGCGCAGCTCGGTCGCCCACTCGGCGAGGGTGTCGACCCACCGGCCGACGTCCCCGTTCAGGCCGGGGGCGCCGGAGCCGCCGATCACCCCGATCACGTTGTAGATGCGCCGGACGTCCGCCGGATCGCGTCCGGCGGCTCGGGCGGCCTCGTCGACGATCCGCTGGCGCTCCGGCACCTCCCGGGGCGGCACATAGATGTTGAGCGGCGAGATCCAGCCGTCCGCCGCCCGCCCCGCCACCGCCAGCATCCGCGGCCGCTGCCCGCCGAGCCACAGCTCGACCCGGCGCGGCGGCACCGGGCCGGCCTGGTAGCCGGGCACCGTCAGCACCGTGCCGCGGTGCCGCACGGGCCCGCCGTCCAGGGCGGCGCGCAGCAGCCGCAACGACTCCTCGGTGTACGCGACCACCTCGCGGGGCGGCATCGGCGGCGCCCCCATCGAGCCGATCGCCTCCGGTATCCCACCGCCGCCCACGCCCAGCTGGAACCGCCCGCCAAAGGCCGCGGCCAGGCTCGCGGCGGTCTTGGCCAGCATGACCGGGGGCCGCAGCCGGAGGTCGGCGACGTCGGTGAAGACCGAGATGCGCGAGGTGCGGGCCGCGACGATGGCGGACAGCGTGAGCGCGTCGAGATGTCCGGGCTGGTACGGGTGGTCCTGCAGGGCGAGCAGCTCCAGCCCCGCGGCGTCCGCGGCGGCGGCCAGCTCCAGTGTCTCCGGCAGCCGTCCGGCGTCCGGGTCGAGGCTCAGCCCGAAGCGGAGCCGCTGTGCACGGTCGGTGGTGTCCATGTCTTCAGCGTCGGGGGCCCGACGCCTCCGGCAAAGACAGGGGTGAGCTGCTAATCTCAGGTAAGTGACTTCCGGAGACAGCCCCGCACCCGACGACATCGACGCCGAGGCGTGCGCCGCCTTCCAGGCCGTACTGGAGCAGGTCGGCCGGCGCTGGACCGGCGCCGTCCTGCTGGCGGCCTCCCGCGGTGCCCGCCGCTTCACCGACTTCCGCCGTATGGTGCCGGGCATCTCCGACCGGCTGCTCTCGCAGCGCCTCAAGGAGTTGGAGAACCTCGGCTTCATCGGCCGCGAGGTCGTCCCCAGCACCCCGGTGCAGATCATGTACCGCCCCACCGCCCGCGGCAGGGAACTCCTCACCGCCCTCGAACCCCTCACCGCCTACGGTCTGCGGCACCCGCCCGGACCGGCGCCCGCCTGAAGCACCGGCGGCCGCCCCTCCCGCCGGACCGGTCAGCGGCTCCCGGGTCGGCCACGCCACGTCGGCGATCATGGCGGAGGAAGCGGAGCCCCGAGGGGGCGGAGCGGAACCCGAGGGAACATGTCCGATTCCGGCCGACCTGGGCTCTCCGGCTCCCGATGGCTCTGTCCACACCGGCGTCGGCTTCTACGGCAAGGACGCGTCGGACGGCGGAAGCCGGAACGTCCATCTGTCGGGCTTCGCCATCGAGGGCGACGTCCGCGAACGCATCGACACCGACCAGGTGAACGGCGTCGGCAGGGCGATGAGCGACTCCACCATCGACGGCCTCTACATCCACCACACCAAGGTGGGCATGTGGTTCGACGGCCCGATGTCGAATCTGCGGATCACGAACAGCGTCATCACCGACCAGATCGCCGACGGCCTCAACTTCCACACCGGCGCGACGGATTGGCTCGTCCGCAACAACGTCGTCCGCAACTCCGGCGACGACGGGCTGGCGATGTGGTCGGAGAAGAGCGGCAACGCCCGCAACGTCGGCGCGGTCGGGGTCAACAACTGCGGGTCCTTCAACTTCCCCGCCGGAGGTTCCGAGTTCTCCCTGACCGACCCCGGCGGCAACGACGGCGGCGGCGCCACGGGCACCTGGCTGGGCGCGTGGCAACTCCCCACCACCATCACCTGCGACGACCGTCCACCGGTCGTCGCGCCCCCGGGGCCCACCCCCTGGTGACGGGACGCCACGCCTGGTCCCCGGAGCCGCCACGGGAACCAGCGGACCGCCCCGATCCGCCGCCAGGCCGGGGCGAGGGAACCGGGGAACGGGGAGCGAGACGGGGGGCGGGCGGAGGCGACTTGACCGAATCCATAACCCTTCACCCCCCTTGGGTCACCCGCGGGCCCCCGACCCGTCATCCGGGCTTCGCCTGACGGGTGTCGGGTGGACACGGGCCGGCGACCAGCCGGCCCCTCACCCGTAAGGAAGACCCAATGACACTTCGCGGGAAGCGAACCGCGGGTTCCGGCACGCGCCGGACCGCCGTGGTCACCGCGCTGGCACTGGCACTGACCGGTGCGGTCACCGGTGCCGCCACCGCCTCCGGCCCCACCGGGGACGACGCCCCCCTCGGGCGCACGGCCGACCCTGACTGGCTGCCGCAGACGCCGCAGAACTGGCCGCTGGTGGTGGACTACGACCGCACCCCGGCCGAGACCGTCACACAGGGCCTGCGGCACTACAGCGAGACGTACGACACCGTAGGCGGCCGGCAGCACATCCAGGTGCTCGACGCCGACCTCGGCGACCCGAACCTCCGGGTCGGCATGGTCGAGGCCGGCGCCACCCTCACCAACCCCGCCGACGAGACCCCCTCCTCGATGGCCCACCGCACCCACGCGGTGGCCGGCGTCAACGGCGACTACTTCGAGATCCACGCCAGCGGTCGCCCGCTCGGCGGCATCATGACCGACGGCCGGCTGCTGAAGAGCCCGAAGCCCGGCTTCGCCTCCCAGCTGGGCGTCAAGCCCGACGGCACCATGGTCATGGGCCCGGAGACCTTCTCCGGGACGATCACCGCCGGCTCCGCGACCCGCGCGCTCACCTCGCTGAACACCGTGAACGACCTGGCGTCCGGCGGCATCACCGAGGTCACCCCCGACCTCGGCGAGACCCCCGGCCTTGCCTCGCCCTCCACCCTGGTGCTCGGCCACGTCACCGAGGGCGGGTTCGTCGTCGAGGACGTGCGCACCGGGGTCACGACCGTGCCGCGGCTCTCCGCCGACCAGTTGGGTCTGCTCGGCGCCGGCGCCGGCGGGCAGTGGCTTGCCGACACCCTGCACGGCGGCGACCGGGTGGGCATCGCCACCCGGCTCTCGCCGGATAACGATGTCACGCAGCTGATCAGCGGCGTCGACACGCTGATGAAGGACGGCAAGGTCTACAAGGACCCGACCGGCACCCCGCCGAGCGGCGCCAACCCGGAGACCGCGGTCGGCATCACCAAGGACGGCAAGCACGCCATCGTCGTGGCCGTCGACGGCCAGGGCGGCACGGCCAGGGCCTTCGGCATGACCCGCGACCAGGTCGCGGGCTACATGGCCGCCCACGGCGCCTACAGCGCCATGCTCTTCGACGGCGGCGGCTCCACCGGCATGGTCAGCCGCGCCCCCGGCGCCGACCAGGCCGAGATCGTCAACACGCCCTCCGACCAGCCCGGCAACACCGAGCGCCCGGTCGCCAACGGCATCTTCTTCTACTCGACCGCCAAGGAGGCCGGACCGGCCGTCGAGGTCGTCGTGAACGACGGGGAGCAGGTCACCACGGTCGCCGGCGGCTCCGTCCCGCTCCCGGTCCACGCCGTCGACCGGTACGCCAACCCGGCGGCCGGCCGGATCGACGTCCGCGTCGAGCCCTCCTCCCTCGCGTCGTACGAGAACGGCAGGCTCACCCCGCACCGCGCGGGCACCGGCCGGATCATCGCCTCCGACGGCAAGGCCTCGACCTCGGTGAAGCTCCGGGTCGTGAGCACGCTGGACAGCCTCACGGTCTCGCCGGACAAGGCCGACCTCGACAACGGCGCCACCCAGCAACTGACCCTCTCCGGCACCGTCAAGGGCGGCGAGGAAGTACAGATCCCCGCCGAGGCGGCCACCTGGCAGGTGACCCCGGAGGACCTGGGCACCGTCGACGCGCACGGCCTGTTCACGGCCGGCGCCGACCACGGCGGCCTCGCAGAGGTGACCGCGAAGGTCGCCGGCGCCACCGCCACCACGTCGATCGCCGTAGGCAGCGTCAGCAAGGTCATCGACCCGATGACCAGCCTCGACGTGTGGCGGCTCAGCAACAACACCACCGGAAACCCGGCCACTCTGACGGCCGACCCCGGCGTCGTCCCGCCTGGTTCGACAGAGTCGGGATCGCTGCGGCTCGACTACTCGATGCCGGCCGGTTCCGGCGTCAAGCAGCTGGTGCTGTCGCCCCGCGTCACCTTGAAGACCGACACGGACAACGGCCAGGTGCCCACCGGGATCGGGGTCTGGATCAAGGGCGACGGCAACGGCATCGAGCTCGCCGAGAAGTACATCGGCGTCAACGGCACGTCCACGACGCTGTACCCGACGTACGTCACGTGGAAGGACTGGCACCTGGCCGTCGCCCAGCTGCCCGCCGGCATGCAGTTCCCGCTGACGATCAGCTTCGTCGACTTTCTGGCGATCAGCCCGAGCACCGCCTACAGCGGCTCCCTCAACGTCGCCGGGCTGCAGGCGCTGTACTCGCCGCGGCCGGTCGTGGCGCCGGAGTACCACGCCGTCCCGGACAACCCGAAGTGGCTGTCGTACGAGGAGGACTCCGCCGACTTCGCCAAGAAGGGCACCACCCTCCTCGCCGGCGACGACGCGCACCTGCTCGCCTCGGACCCCGGCTCGGTCAGCAGCAACGTGATGGACTCCGTCGCGAAGCGGCTGCCCACCCTCACCCCGCAGGCCCGGCCGGACGCCGCCCAGTTCCTCGGCGACATGGCGGACGACGGCAAGCTCGTGGACCTGCAGTACGCGAAGTCGAAGATGGACGCCCTCGGCATCCCCGAGCGCGACATCGTCGGCAACCACGAGATCACCCAGGGCGCCGACTCCGAGAACGGCAACTACAGCGACACCTTCGGCGACACGCACTACGCGTACAGCCAGGGCTCGGCGCGGATGATCGTCACCGACAACTCGCACGGCAGTCTGCAGTCCTCGGACCCGTTCCAGAACCCCGAGGGCGTGCAGTACCCGTGGCTGGTCCAGCAGTTGACGGACACCACCGCCAAGGACGTGCTGGTCATCACCCACATGCCCGCCTACGACCCGCACCCGGCCGCGAACAGCCAGTTCACGGACCGCTGGGAGGCGCGGATGTACCTGCGGCTGGTGCAGCGCTACCAGCAGACGCATCCGAAGCAGCACGTGATCATGATGTACGGCCACGCGCGCGGCTTCGCCGAGCAGATCCTCAACCCCGAGGGCGAGAGCGTCACCACCGCCGAGGGGGGCATCCCGCAGTTCACCTTCGCGGACCTCGGCATGCCCGCGTACGCCCCGGCGGACCAGGGCGGCTTCTACCACTTCGGGCTGATCCGGATCGGCTCCGACGGCGACCTCCAGTTCACCGTCGAGCCCGCGCTCGCCACGATCGAGGTCACCGCCCCCAAGGACCCGATCGCCCGGGGCGACCGCGTCACCCTGACCGCGACCGGCGACCAGATCGCCGGTGACAACATCGCACCGCTCAGCATCCCGATCGCGGACCCCGCGTCCCACGTCTGGACCTCGAGCAACCCCAAGGTCGCCTCGGTGGACCCGTCCACCGGCGCCCTGACCGCCCACCGCTCCGGCACCGCGACCATCACGGTGGCCAGCGGCGGCGTCACGGGCACGGCGCAGGTCACCGTCCGCTGACCCGCGAGGGGTGCCCGCCCTCGCGGGCGGGCACCCCTTCAGCCATGTGCCGTGCCTTGGAGGCCACGCGGATAGACGGGCGCCCCGCCGCTGAGGCCCACTGGTCCGAGTCGGCGGCGGACCGTGCCTCGCGGCGAGGAGAGGCTCGCAGGAGCGGCGCCGCTACTGCGGGGCGATCTCGTACATGCCGGGGCCGTCCAGATACCGGAGCGTGTGCAGGTCGCGCTGCAGGACGGCGTCCACCGGATGGGACAGGGTGAGCGTCGCGGGATACTCCAGGTCGTAGGTGGTGGCCGCGATCCGTTCACCGGGGCTGACGACCATGGTCAGGTCGCGGAAGCTCTCCAGCGCCCGCACCTGGTCCAGGGCGCGGTAGCCAAGCAGCCTGCCCGACGCCGGGGAGACCAGCGCCGCCCACGCGAAGGCGTGCCGCCGCACATACGGCCTGCCCACCCGCTCGTGGAAGCGCTCCGGCCGGACGTAGGCGTCCACCGACCACTCGATCTGCCCCTCGCCCAGGACCTCCCCGACGTAGTACGGCAGTCCGGACGCTCGGGCGCCGGCCTCCACGAGGCGCGGGCCGGCGGGCGTCATCTTGATCTCCAGGTGCGCGGCCCCGTGGCGGATGCCGAGGGCGTCGAGCGTGCGGAAGGCGTAGGGGACTAGTTCGTCCGCGGGCTGCTCGTCCGCCCGCATCAGCACCTGCGCCACGACCAGGTCGAGCACTCCGTTGGCGGTGATGCGCTCGGTCCGCCACACATCGGTGACCTGATGCACACCCTCGCAGCTGGCCGTGTTGACGATGTACTCGGTGCCGACCAGGTACTCCTGCGCCACCACATGGGTGATCGGATCACCGATGACGGTGTTCCTTGCCCGCAGGCTCCGCAGCGCGGCAGCCGAGTCGTCGGGCGTGTCGCAGAACCACACGCCGTCGCCCGCGTGGCTGCGCAGCGGTTTGATCACCACCCTGCCGCCACGTGCCTCGTGCCAGGCCCGCAGTTCGTCCTCGTCTCCCGTCCGGATCTGGCTGCTCGCGGGGACGCCGCACTCCTTGAGGCGCTCGATCTGGAGGTACTTGTCCCGTCGTGCCGCACTGAGCGCGGTGCCGTTGGACGCCAGTCCGAGCATCTGTGAGAGCGCGTCGGCGAGTTCGACGCCGGTCTCCTTACCGGCGAGGACGGCGACCGGGCCCAGCGCCGCGAGCTTCCCGGCGATGACATCGATGTCACCATCACAGACGAGTACATGGCTGAACCTCGACTCGTCCGCCGGCGGGTAGCCGAAGAAGCGCTGGGGGGAGGGTGGGGCCGGCGAAGTGCGCCCGCGGTGATGTCGCCTGGCGATGTCAGGAAGCCGTACCACCCCTTGCCCAAGACTGGCTGCAGTGAGGCTGCGATCGCGGAGATCACCCCGAGGACTCCGCCGATCGTCGCGGCATTACGTGCCTGTTGCCGTCAACCGATGCCGTCGGGAGACGGCACTGCCCGTACAACACCTACGCACAAGACCCGGACCTCTGTGAACGGCATTCGCCAGCCCCCGCGGTTGTAGAGGTGTGTCGAATCCGGTCACGGGGCCTCGAATGTGGTCACGGCCAGCGCCCTGTCCACCCGAGCGGCGGCCAGGTCGTCGTGGCGGATGACAAAACTCGTGTAGTGCTCTTCGTAGACCCGGGATTCCCTCGCGAGTGATATCCATTCGCTCGTCAGCCGGTACTTTTCCTCCTCCAGGTGGGAATACCATTTCGCAATCGGGATGGCAGGGATTTCGCCTGCCTTCTCGCGTCCCGCGAGGGTCTGCTCCGCGATGCTGTTGATCACCTCATCATCGGCATACCCGCCGATGAAGACGCCGGCGCCAGACGGCCAGAGCTCGTAGGCCAGAGCCCGAAGTTCGTCCAGGTGCGGCAGGTCACGCTCCATGTACCGGACCAACTGCTGCTGGAAGGGCGACATGTCCTCCCAATCGAGATCCTCCCAGTACTCGTGCCAGCCCTCGTCGCCCTCCTCGAGCCAAAGGGGCAGTTCGGCTCTGAGTTCGGCGCACACGTCGAACCGCTCGCGGACAGAGACGGAGTCGGGGGCCTCCGCGATTGCGGTTTCAGTGCCGTCCGGAACGTACACGACTCGCGCGTACCTCCCGGACCTGTCCTCATGGTCGATCTCCTGGTGCACCAAGAAGAGCAGCGTCCCGTCCGCCGGCAGGTCGAAGCCGTCGACTCTCGGCAGCGCCCCGCAATCGACGGAAAAGAGCAACGGCAACGGAACGTCCCCGGCAGACGGCCACTTCATGCCCACCGGCAGCCGGGGCAACCCACCGAACTACCCGACCGGAGGACCACCACTACCCCCGAACAACCCGATCGACAGACGAAGGTGCTGGCCGAACCTGCTGATCTCGTCGTCCGGGAAGCCCAACTCAAGCGCTGCCCCATGAAACTGCCCCTGATGATCCATGCCCGGGAAGATAAACCCCTTCCACCCAGGCTGCGCCATCGGAGTGGTGGCGGGCATGGGCAGCACGTGGTGGATGCGAGCGGTCGGTCACCTTGGATCACCCCAGCGGATCCGCCTCCAGGAGGCCGCGCGGCCCAAGGCGAAGTCGCGCATGTCCCCGGCAGCATGATCAGTCCCGACGTAGAAGTGCCACTCGCCGCTGGGGGGATGGGTAGCGCAGCCCTCATGTCCGTTGGACACGAGGTCCCACGCGCTTGACTGAGACCGTCAGATCTCGCGTTCCAAGGAACGACAGGTTCGGACACCGCTCACCCACAAACATGATTCGCCGTCCCGCCGGCGCCTGAGCCACAGCAGGGTCAGCATCACGATGGACATCTCCACGCACGTGACATCGGACACACAGCGTGAGGCCAACAGCCACATGGACCGTCTGCTGAGGCGCCGCCTCGACCGTGAGTGACCGCCCCCGGTGATGTCACCCGTGGACGTCGAACGCCCCGGACCGATCACGGTCCGGGGCGTCGTCGCTGCTCCCAACTGGAGCCGCCTGTCGGGTTCGAACCGACGACCTTCGCTTTACAAGAGCGGTGCTCTACCAGCTGAGCTAAGGCGGCACGGCACCGTCCCCGCTCCGGGGTGTCCGGCTAGCGGGTGGGGCCATGAGAAGTGTACCCAGGCGGGGAGGGGGAGGGGTCCGTGATGTGAGGGCCGGGAGGGTGCTGACAAAGCGGGGCGGGCCAGGTAACGTCACGGAAGGTCCGCGTCCCGTGGACTAGACCTTTTCTCCTTTACTCGGATCGTCCGGCACGTTCCTGCCGGTGAAGGGACCAGTGCACCATGGCCACTGTCACGTTCGACAAGGCGACCCGGATATACCCCGGGTCCGAGCGCCCCGCCGTCGACGCCCTGCAGATCGACATCGCGGACGGCGAGTTCCTCGTCCTCGTCGGCCCCTCCGGCTGCGGCAAGTCGACCTCGCTGCGCATGCTGGCCGGCCTGGAGGACGTCAACGCCGGCGCCATCCGGATCGGTGACCGCGACGTCACCCACCTGCCGCCCAAGGACCGGGACATCGCCATGGTGTTCCAGAACTACGCGCTCTACCCGCACATGACCGTCGCGGACAACATGGGCTTCGCCCTGAAGATCGCGGGCGTCAACAAGGCCGAGATCCGCAAGCGGGTCGAGGAAGCCGCCAAGATCCTGGACCTGACCGAGTACCTGAGCCGCAAGCCGAAGGCGCTCTCCGGTGGTCAGCGCCAGCGTGTGGCGATGGGCCGCGCGATCGTCCGTGAGCCGCAGGTCTTCCTCATGGACGAGCCGCTGTCCAACCTGGACGCCAAGCTCCGTGTCCAGACCCGTACCCAGATCGCCTCGCTGCAGCGCCGCCTCGGCGTCACCACGGTCTACGTCACCCACGACCAGACCGAGGCCATGACCATGGGCGACCGCGTGGCGGTCCTCAAGGACGGTCTGCTGCAGCAGGTCGACTCCCCGCGCAACATGTACGACAGGCCGGCCAACCTCTTCGTCGCGGGCTTCATCGGCTCTCCGGCGATGAACCTGGTCGAGGTGCCGATCACCGACGGCGGCGTGAAGTTCGGCAGCGCCGTGGTCCCGGTCGAGCGCGACGCGGTGCAGGCCGCGGCGGACAAGGGCGACCGCACGGTCACCGTCGGCGTCCGCCCGGAGCACTTCGACATCGTCAGCGCCGAGGGCGCGCTGTCGAAGGACGAGCCGGCCGGTCTGGCCGTGACGGTGAACGTCGTCGAGGAGCTGGGCGCGGACGGCTTCGTCTACGGCTCGGCCCAGGTCGGCGGCGAGCACAAGGACCTGGTCATCCGCGTCGGCGGCCGCCAGGTGCCGGAGAAGGGCTCCGTGCTGCACGTCGTGCCGCGCGCGGGCGAGACGCACGTCTTCTCCACCTCCACCGGCGAGCGGCTGAGCGACTGAGCGCGCAGCAGCCGACTGAGCGGCCGGGCGCCCGAGCATCGACCGCCCGGCCGCCCCACCGCTGAGGACCCAAGTGGGGGGGGGGGGGGGGGGGGGGGGGGGGGGGGGGGGGG
>NZ_CBDRBL010000034.1:0-62624 GCF_965342175.1 Actinacidiphila sp. bgisy167 | reverse complement strand
TTCTGCGTGTCCGTGGCCCACGCTGAGTTCATGGCGGACTTCTTCTGCCGAGCCGGTCTCAAGGCCAAGGCACTGTCAGGGGAGACACCGCGGGACGAGCGAAAGGCCGCCCTTGAACAGTTGCGGGCTGGAAGCCTGCAAATCTTGTTCTCCGTCGACCTCTTCAACGAGGGACTGGACATCCCCGACGTTGACACGCTGCTGCTCCTTCGCCCCACGTCCAGCGCGACGGTGTTTTTGCAGCAGTTGGGGCGCGGCCTCCGCCGCAGCGAAGGCAAGGCCGTCCTCACCGTTCTCGACTTCATCGGGCAGCACCGCAAGGAATTCCGCTTCGAGGAGCAGTTTCGCGCGCTCACCAACTTCACGCGCAACAGGCTCCTCAGAAACATCGAGCACGACTTCCCACAGCTTCCCTCCGGCTGCCAGATCATCCTTGAGCGCAAGGCCAAGGAACTCGTCATCAACAACATCCGCAGCCAGATCAACGTCAACGTCACCCATCTGGCCCGCGAGGTCAGTATGTACGCAAGCCCCAGCCTTGCGGAGTACCTCACCGAGAGCCGCCGCGACATCAAGGAGATCTACCGCGGGGGCAACTCCTGGACGGGTCTGCTGCGCCGGGCCAAGCTGCTGCCCAGTACCCACCCCGAGGGTGAATCAGCCCTCCTCAAGCGCGTCCCCGCGTTCCTCCATGTCGACGACCCGGTGAGGATCACCGCCTACCAGCGACTACTGGCCGACGACGCTCCCACCTACGACGAACTGGACCCACGCGGGCAGGACTACGCCCGGATGCTCTTCTTCTCCCTATGGCCCTTGGGTAACGATTTCCCCACCTACCAAACCGGCCTCGACGCGCTCCACGCGCAGCCCCATGTCCGAGACGAACTCCGCCAGGTCCTCGCACACTGCTTGGACCGCACCGACCACGTCCCCATCCCACTCGACGGGGCATTGAGCAAAGTGCCGTTGACGATCCACGCCTCCTACAGTCGGGAGGAGATCCTCCCGGCCCTCCGACAGTCCGAGCTCGGCGCCTTCCTGCCCGGGCACTTCCGCGAGGGTGTGAAGTGGTGCGAGTCGATAGAGACAGACGCGCTCTTCATCACGCTGGAGAAGGACGAGAAGGACTTCTCTCCGCAGACGCGCTACCACGACTACGCCCGCAACGATCTCGAGTTCCACTGGGAGTCCCAGAACCAGACGTCCGACACCTCCCCGACAGGGCTCCGCTACCAGCACCACCGCACACGAGGTAGCCACGTTCTGCTCTTCGTCCGCCGCTACAAGAAGACTGACATCGGCGGCCCCCAGCCCTGGATGCTCCTCGGCCCGGCCGAGTACGTCAGCCACAAGGGCAGCAAGCCCATGGGCATCGTCTGGCGCCTCCAGCACCGACTCCCTGCGGATGTCTGGACCTACTCGGCCATCGCCACAGGCTGACAAGCCAACTCCTGTTGCAGAACTGATGCTTTAAGGTTCCTGCACCACTCCCCCGAGCGACGTTGTGCCACCGCCACGCAACACCACGTATCGCGTCGGGGGAGACCGGCGTTCCTGGTGCGTCACGTCATCAAGACCACCGGAGGCATCCCATGGTTCGAATCAACGCAGTGACGCGTTACGTGTCGCAGGTCGCTCTCGCGACGTCAACGGCCGTCGCCACGGTAGTCAGCTTCTCGACACCGGCATCGGCAACCGCTCTGGGGTATGGGAAGGTTACGGGCTTCTGCTTCGACGCCAAGGGGGTCGAACTCTGCCTGCCGACCACCTCCATCGGGCACTTCATCCAGGGTTCCGGACGCACCATCACCCGAGAGGAGGCATCCATTCAGGACACGCTCGGCGGCGACACGGCTGGCGGCCGCTGGTGTAACTGGCACATTGATTGGCGTTATTCGGACACCAGTGGGCGCACTTACCTCGTCAGCAAGGGACCAGTGCACACGAGCTGCGCAGATTTTGTGTCATTGGGGCGCATCGACACGACGCGGCGAACGTTGAAGCACTACGGAAAGGCGTGCGCTGACTTCTTCGCCGCCGGAGCCAAGCGCGGGACCCAGTGTCACAACATCATTAAGTAGCAAGACGGAGCACGGTAATGAACAATGGCACGCCACCAGCAATGCGCAGCAAAATTCTTCGATGCGTGCTGACGTTCGTCGCAAGTTGTATGGTCGCCGCCATCTTCGTGCCTATCAGTGTGGCTCTGCTCCCTGAAGCCATGCAGGCCTCGTTCAGCGATGTCGAACTCAGCTGGCTAGTGCTTGTGATCGGCACCGCCATTAGCGCGCTCGTCCTCTGGGCTACGCGGTCGCGCGAGCAGTAGATCAGATAAACGGCATCGGCTCGGTGCTACAGGATGGTGGCTGTACCCGTGTCGGGCGCGTTGGGTGGCCGTTGAAGCACTGCGGAGGGCTCGGTCGAGCGGGCCCCGGTGGTCGCCGTGGCGTCGAGGAACAGGGCAGGGTCCCCATGGGCAACAAGTCGTCGAACGTGCGGTCGGGCCGGTTGGTGCGGTGGATGCTGACGGCGGGGCTCAGTTACCTGGGGGCGATGTTCGTCGTGCTCGGGTGCCTGTCGCTGTTGCCGGATCGGACGCAGCGGTCGTTGTCGGAGGCCGCCGTCGGGTGGGCAGTACTCGGGATGAGCGTCGGGCTGTTCATGCTGTTCGCGGGGCGGCGGCGCGGGCGGTCCTGAGGGCCCCAGGGCGGGGCTCATGTGCGCATCCAGGCTCGGGGGCCGAAGGTGGTGCAGGAGCGCGAGGCGATGGTGGCGGCGTCGCGGAGGGCGGCGTCGAGGGCGGATGGCGTGAGGCGGGTCGTGACGTGGGCGGCGAGGTGGTGGACGAGTGCGCCGTGGAGGACGTCCCCCGCGCCGAGTGTGTCGACGACGGGGCTGACGGCCGGGACGGGGATCTCCCCGTCGGGTCGCAGGATGGGGGACGGCCCCCGGGTGACGGCGGTCCAGCGGACTCCGGCGTCCGCGAGGAAGGCGAGGGCCTCCGCCGGAGTGGTGGTGCCCGGGGGGTGGAAGTCGGCCGAGCAGACGGCCACGTCGACGTAGGGAAGCAGGGTGGGCGTGGTGGGGCGCCAACTGCCCGCGTCCAGGACGGTCGGGACCCCGGCCGCGCGCGCGAGGCGGACGGCGGGGACGGCGAGGGCCGGATGGTGGGCGTCGACCAGGACCACATCGGCGTCGCCGACGAGGACGGAGAGGTCTCCCGGAGGAAGCACAGCGGTTCCTGAGGACACGTTGGTGGAGGCGACTGCCCGGTCGCCGGTGGACTCGGTGACCAGAATCGTGGAGACGGGCGGGGGTTCGGGGGAGTCCGCGGTGAGGTTGACGACGTCCACGCCGAGTGCCGCGAGATCGGCACTGATAGCGCCGGCGAGCGGGTGCCCGCCGAAGGCGGTGAGCAGAACGGCTTCGCCCCCGAGCTGGGCGAAAGTGGCGGCGGCACCTGTCGCGGGGCCGCCGGCGGCGACGGTCTGGGCGCGGGCCGTGAGCTTCTCGTTCGGAGCCGGGACATGGTCGACGAGCGTGATGACATCGAGGGTGCAGAGGCCTACGAAGAGTGCGCGCATGGGCGCATAGTGGCAGCCTGACACGTGCGTTTTCGCGCGTTACGCGCCTCCTACGGGCGGGCGTGCACCTTTTTTCCAGGACTTCTGACGCGGAGCGCGTCCGCGCCACTACGCTGTGTGCTCGCAGTGGTGCGCGGGGAATGCCGTGAGCAGGAGGACCGCATGGGGAACGCGCGACCAGGTGGGGCGGGTCCGGCGGACGTCGAGGTGGTGCTGGCCAGGGCGCAGAACGCCTTCGACATCGACGACCGCGTCATGGAACGGCTGGCAACCGCGCTGATGGGCTGTACGGAGCTGGCGTCCTTCCGCCAGCGCAAGGGGCCTCCGCGCAGGCTAAGCCGCAGGACGTTGCGGCACACGTTCCTGCTGGCCGACGGCAGCACGCAGCTGCTGTGGGAGATCGAGCACAACACCGGCCCCGGCGGCGACGAACCGGTGTACGAGGTGTACTCGGACCCGGACGCTCTGGCCGTCGCCCAGCACATGATCGACGCGCGCTTCGGTGAGCCCGCCCCGCGGGAGATGGGGGCGGAGACGGAGGGCTGGCCGGCGCGGCCGCCTCAGCAGGCGATGGACCTGGCGCCCGGGCACCGGCAGTACACGGAGAACCACTCGGCCGAGCACGCGTGGCGGGTTCTGCGGCGGGCCGAGAACCCGGACGCGCCCGGCGAGGAACTGCGCAGCCGGCTGGGCTCCGCGGTGGGCCACGACATCGCGTACATCACCGGTCGGCACACCAGGATCGGCACCGGCCGGGTCGCCGGCTGGACGCTGTACGAGCACGCCTTCCTGCTGGCGACCGGGGAGGAGATCAGCCTGTGGGAGGTCGAGCACACGATGACACCCGACGGGCGGCCGATGTGCGAGGTGTACGCCGACGAGACGGCGGCCTGCGACTCCGCGGACCTACGGCTGGAGGCGCTCTGACCGCGTTACCGCTCCGGCCCCGTCGCCGGCCTCGTTCCCGCCGGTCCCCGGCCGCGTTCCGGATTGCGGGCGGGGTGCGTCGAGAGGAGATTGGGCGGTAGGCGTGTCGGCGGGAGGCGGGAGGTTCCCATGCCGGTCCTGACGGAGGTCGAGTTTCCCGGTGTGACGGCCCTGCAGTACGAGGAAGCGAACCACCGCGCGGGGTTCGGGCCCGAGCATCCGCCCTCGGGTCTGCTCGCCCACGCCGCCGTGGTCACCAACGAGGGCCTGCGGCTGGTGAACGTCTGGCAGTCCACTCAGGCGCTCGAGTCCTTCATGGAGATCATGCTGCCGGCCGCCAAGGAGTCGGGCTTCCCGGAGCCGAGCGGGCCGCCGAGGATCTCGGAGCTCTACAACTTCGTCGTGCCCTAGCGTCCCGCAGCGCCTGGCGCTGACGCCCGGCGCTCGCGGGAGTCGGGAGGCGGATGCGGACCGGCGGCCCTGGGTGGCGGGGGGTGTCGCCAGGGCCGCCGGAGTTCGTGCGGTCGTTCACGGTCGACGGCCGGTGAACGCCGTCCGCAGCGCGGTCGGTACTGGGGTGGGTCCGGTGGGCGTTGCTCGCGCGTCGTCCCGTACCGGCCGCTCGCCTCAGACCGTGAGGCCCTTGCCGCGCAGCCAGCCCATCGGGCCGATCGGTTCGCCGCCGCCGGGGCGCACCTCGAAGTGCAGGTGGGGGCCGGTGACATTGCCCGTGGCGCCGACGCGGCCGATGGTGTCACCGGTGTTGACCTTGCCGGAGGTGACGATCATCGAGGAGAGGTGGCAGTACCAGAGCTCGGTGCCGTCGTCGAGGGTCAGGATGATGCGGTAGCCGTACGAGCCGGCCCAGCCGGCCGCGGTGATGGTGCCGCCGTGCACGGCCTTGACGGGGGTGCCGGTGGGGGCGGCGAAGTCCTGGCCTGTGTGGGTGTGGGCCCACAGCGAGCTGGACTCGCCGAAGCCGGCGGTCAGCGAGTACGAGGCGACCGGGAGCACGAAGCTCCTGGCGAGCTCGGCGAGGCGCTGGGCCTCCAGCTTCTTCGCCGCCTCCGCCGCGGCCTTCTTCTTGGCGGCCGCTTCGGCGCGGACCCGCTCCTCCGCGGCGGACTTGGCGGCCTTCGCCGTGGCCTCCTGCAGCGCGGCGGTCCTGGCGGCCCGATCGGCGGCCTGCCGCTGCTGCTGGGCCTGGTCGAGGATGCGGCTGCGCAGCACCTCGCCCGCGTCCGGGGTCAGGGCCTCGGCGACGACGGGCTCGGCTTCGGCGGCGCTGTCGTCGCCGACGAGCGCGCCCACGCCGGGCAGTCGGGACGCGTCGGGCAGGTGGGGCAGGGAGACGGCGAGCGGGTTCTTGCCCTCCGCGGTGGCGGCCCCTCCGACGCCCAGTACGGCCACGGCCGCGACCCCGAAGACAGCGGAACCGCGGCCCAGGGAGCGCTGCTTGGCGACGCGGTGCCGGCCGCGCACGGGGCCGGCGGACTCCTCCGTGGGGTTCCAGGGCTCGGCCTGCGGGCCCTCGTCGGGCGCGTCCTCGTGGAGCGCGCCCTCGTCGAGCGCGCCCTCGGTGCTCCGGGGGACGTCGGCCGCCTGGACGGTGCCGAAGGCCTCGATGTCCTCTGGCCGCGGTCCGGCGGCGGCCGGGGTCGCGGCGGCGGTCGCGGCGTATGTCTCGTACGCCCCGTGCCCGGCTCCGTCGTGCTGTGCGGGGACGGTGTCCTGAGGGGTCGTCGTCTCGGTGGGCGCCGTGGCGAGCCAGCCGGCGGCCATGTTCCACTCGCCGGTGTCCCAGCCGTCGATCGCGTTCTTCGTCGGCGGCGCCTGCTCGGCAGCCGGAGGGTTCCAGCCGGCGGCGATGTTCCACTCGGCGGTGTCCCACTCGGGGTACGCGGAGACGGAACCCTGCTGCTGTCCGGGTATGAGGGCAGGCTCGTTCGACGCCACGCGGGCGCACTCCTTTCCTTCCTTCTCGCCTACCGGGTTAGCTGACGGGTTCGGAGCAGGAAGGTCTCCTACGAGGGCCGCGAAGGCCCCCGATTCACCCCAGGAAGTGGTTCCCCGGTTCCCGCGGACGGGATTCGGCAAGCGCGCGGCGCCGCCCTGTCGGCGGCGGGACGACCGCGCTGCGTTATCGAACGTTAATAGAGGCGCCCGCCAATTCCAAGCCACTCTTGCGACTTCCTGACGGGAATCTATGGGGATAGACGCGACATAACAGGACATCGGGCTGCGACCGCCGTGACCAACGGGAAATGTGAGCGTACGTCAGTCGTTATGCGCAAGAGAGTGCCGCGCTTACGAGGAGTGATGCTCACCCCGGGCCCCGGCCGCCGAGGGCGCGCCCCAGACGGCTGTGGAGGCGCTCCGCCGAGGCGTCGGCGGAGCTGTGCGCGGCGAGCATTCCGTGCACTTCACGCTGCAGGACCCGGGTGAACGTGACGTAGTGCGCGGTCGCCGGACGGGCCCTGGCGGCCTGCAGCGCGCACCACAGCAGGGTCGTGTAACCGGGGGTCGCGGCGGTCGGCCGGGGCGAGGACTCCGAGCCGCGGCGCGTGGGGCGGTCGTAGAACCAGGCGCGCGGGTCGTGAGGATCGTCACAGTCGACGTCCCCGGCTCCGTACGCGGATCGCCGTGCGGGAGCGAAGCCGGCTTGCAGCAGTGCCTCTTGGGCGCTGCGTCCGGTCAGGAAACGGATCAGGTCCGAGGCGTCGCCGGGGCGGTCGCTGGTCGCCGCGACACCCAGGCTCTGCCCGCCGAGGGCCGCGACGCCCGGGAGCCGGGCCACGCCGAAGCGCACACCGGGGGCGAGGGCGGCGTCGAGCCGGTTGTAGGCGTAGGGCCAGTTGCGCATCAGCACACTGCGCCCCTCGGCGAACTGGGCGAGGGTGACCGACTCGTCGGCCTCGAGGGACTGCGGGTTGAGGTTGTTGGCGGCGGCCAGCCGGTTGAGCTCGTCCAGGCCCTCGCGCAGCGCGTCCTCGGTGCCCGTGTAGCGTCCGTCGCCGTCGACGAGTTCGACGCCCGCGGTCCACAGGGCTTCAAGGGTGTTGACGGTCAGGCCCTCGTACGCGCGCAGCTGGGTGGTGTAGGCGGCGTGGCCGAGCGGGCGGACGTCGGCGAGCAGGTCGCCGATCGTGGCGTAGCCGGACAGGTCCGCGGGGCGGCGGCCGGCCTTGGCGAGGTCGTCGGTGCGGTAGTAGAGCAGGCCGACGTCGGTGTTGAAGGGCACCGCGTACGTGCGGCCCTTCCAGCGGCCGGCGTCGGCGGCCTGGCGCAGGAAGTCCCCGTCGACGAGGGCGGGGTCGAGCGGACGCAGCAGCCCGCTGTCGGCGAACTCGGGGATCCAGCTGATGTCGAGATTGACGACGTCGTAGCTGGCGCTGCCGGACTGGAAGGCGCCGATCAGCTCGCTGCGCTGCTCGTCGGAGGCGGAGGGCAGCTCGACGAGCCGGGCGGGCCGGTCCGGGTTGCGGCGGTTCCACTCGTCGATCAGGCCGCGGCGGACGCCGGCTCGCCCGCCGGCGGTGAGGTCGGCGTCGCTGGCGACGACGAGCGGCCGGGAGGGGTCGGGGCGCGGCGGCGGGGCCGGGGCCGCGGTGGGGCCGATGCACGCCCCTGCCGCCAGCATGAGCAGGAAGCCCATGACGCTCCGCCGCCGGCTCCGCGAAGGCACGGCGGGACGCGGCAGCGCCGTGGCGTGCGGGTGCGGACGGGCGCCGCTCGCACCGCGGGGGGCCGGGGCTGTCATGACCCTCCCGTGGTGAGGCGGTCTATGGTCTCCGCGACCCGGTTCGGCAGATCCCGCGTGATCGCGAGGCACGCGCCGCCGTTCTCCGTCACCGCCTTGTTGAAGTGCAGCGAGCAGCCGTAGGCCTCCAGGGAGACCACCAGGACGGGGACGTCCGTGTCCGGCGGCTCCTCGCCGGCGCTGTCCTCGTCGTCGGTGATCAGGACGATCAGGGCGCCGGGGGAATCGGCCAGGGCCCGGGACCATTGGCGCAGGGCGGCGGCCACGGGGGCGTCGCGCTCGACGGAGGCCAGTTCGCGGATCGCGGCGTCCCGCGCGGCCGCGTCGTGCGCCCCGATGTCCAGGAGGGTGCGGCCGGGCACCGCGGCGATGCCGTAGCGGTAACCGGAGGCACGGGCCAGCACGGAGCGCACGAGCGGGATGTTGGCGCGGGAGTGGGAGGAGCTGGAGACGTCGACGGCGAAGAGGACGTCACGCCGGGTGCCGGCGGCCTCCCCGCCGGCACGCAGCGCGTCCTCGATGTCCTCGCGGGTCGGCGGCCGGCCGCCCGCCCGGGGGTCCGCGACGAAGACGGCGCTGTCCAGCGGGGTGTCGTCGGCCTCTTCCGTCCCGCTGACGTCGGTACGGAAGCCCTGTGCCGCGAGCGCCCGCTGCCCCGGGCGGGAGCCGAGCCACGCGCCGAGCCGGCGCACCGCCTCGGCGCGGTCGGCGCGGTCGGCCCGGCCGGTCTCCCACGTCACCGGTACGAAGGTGAGGCGCAGGGGCGGCACGTCGGAGGGGTAGTAGGCGGTGTAGGGGTCGGACTGGTTCCCCAGGCAGGGGGGACGGGATTCCAGGGTTGGGGTGACGAGCCCGGCCAGGGTGGACTCGGCGGTCAGCAGGGCCTGCTGGGTGCCGCCCCGTTCGACCAGCCAGGTGCGGGCGGAGCAGGCCAGTGCCCGGTCGTCCGCCGGGGGGACGGCGTCCGTGGTGACCCGGGTGCCGGGCCTCAGGTGCAGCAGCTGGTGCAGGGCCGCGTCCGAGGAGTGCGGTTCGGCGCTGCGGACTACCACGTCCTGCGCGTGGGCGGCGTCGACGAGTTGCTGCACGGTGCTGCCGGTGCGTTCGACTCCGTCCAGCGAGGTGGTCGTGGCGACCACCGCCGGGGAGTGCGCGAGGGTGACCGGCCTGCCGAGGGCGACGACGCTCTCCGGGCGCCGGGTCTCGGCGAGGACCCGGGTGACGGCGGTGCCGGCCGCCGGTATCCACACATCCGGGTGCGGCCCGACGTCCCGCAGCGGCATCGCGCAGTCCTCGCGGTCCTCGCCGTCTCCGCCGTCCGTGCTGCCCCCGTCCTCCGCGCCGCCCGCGCAGGCGCGTTCCGGCTCGGCCCAGGCGGCGGAGGAGCGGAAGGCGGCGACGGCCCGGTCGGTGGGCGCCGCGTAGACGGTGGTGTTGATCTGGCCGCAGCCCTCGGGCCGGCCGCCGAGCGAGGCGGTGGCGCCGTCGGCCTCGCTGTCCTGGAAGGCGTCGAGCACGGAGCTGAGCGCGGCGCGGGTCTCCGGAGCGGTGAGGACCCGCAGTTCCAGCGGGGCCGGGCACAGCGGTGGCGGTCGGTGGGCGTACGTCCAGGCGGTGACGCCGCCCGCCAGCAGGGCCAGGCCGGTGCCGAGCCCGACGGCCCGGTGCCAGAGCGGCTGATGAGGGCCCGCTGTCCACGTCCATGAGAAACCTGCGTACTGCGCGAGCCGGCGCAGCGGCGCCAGCCACCGGGCACCGCGGGCGGGGCGGGGGGTGAGCCGGGCCTGGGACAGGACGGTGTCGCCGGAGCTGTTGCTGGAGCGCTCGGTCGGGAACCACGGGTCGTAGTCCACGCTCTCGTCGAGCGCGGCGGCGTACTCGCCGGCCAGTTCGTGCAGCCGGACGCCCAGGCTTTGCACCGTCACGGGGTCGTACGGGTCGGTGCCCTCGGTCAGCACCCGGACCAGCGCGCCGGTGAAGGGCGTCGGGTCGATGCCGTCGCCCTTGTGGATGCGCGAACCGACCGCCGACGAGGTGATCAGCGAGAACGGCCGTTCCGGAAGCGGCACCAGGCCCGCGTTGCCGGAGTAGCAGCAGTCGAGGACGAGGACGACGCGCTCGGCGCGCGAGGAGGCCAGCAGCTTGAGCAGGTCGCGGTAGGGGATGCCGTCGAGGCGGGCGCCGTTCTTGGTGGACTCCCGCGTCATCAGATACAGCTCGGGCCGGCCGGAGGTGAGGTCCACGTAGCCGTGCCCGGTGAAGTAGACCAGCAGCAGGTCCTGCGCCTGCGCGGCGGCGAGGGCGATCAGCCGCAGCGCGCGGTCGCGGGTGCGCGGCTCGGCGAGGGTCTCCACGGTGCGCGGGATGAACCGGCCGAGTCCGCCGGAGACGAGCGCGGCGCGCAGCCGCGTGACATTGGCCCTGGCGGAGGGGATGTTGGAGAAGTCACGGGCGTGCTCGTACTGGGACACCCCGATCAGGACCGCCCGCGACCGGGATGCGAACGGTTCGTACGGCATGCCCGCCGGACCTCCCCAGGGCCGTCTTCCTCCGGATTCAGTTCTCCAGCGTCTGGCGGATGCGGGCCGCCATCGCCTCCAGCTCGCCGCGGGTCAGGGAGTCCCGGCTGGTGAGGACGCACTCGACGTCCCCGGCGCGTACGGTGACGCTGAGCGAGTCGCCGGGCTGGTTGCGCAGGTGGTTGCGCACGGCGCGGAGCAGCGTGAGCGCGGTGACCTGCAGACTCTCCTGGAGGATCATCAGCAGCAGGTCGTAGGCGACGCCCATGCTCTCGTCAGCGGGCCGCTCCCTGCGGACGACCAGCGGCGCCAGTTCCTCGTCGGCCCGCAGCCAGACCTCCAGCCTGCGCAGGTCCTCAGCCGCGTCCTTGCCGCCAGCCAAGCCAATGGTCACGTACGTGTCCATGACGCCTCCCCTCGGCCCCAGCTTACGCTGACGCACCGTCATTCATACTCCTCGTGAACGGAGTTGTGTGCACGGGGAAGGAAGTGGGCGGTCAGCGGGGCGCGGACGGAAGGCCGCGCGCGGTCGACACGGGCGAGGCCGGCGGGGCCGCGGCCACGGGCGGCGTACCACCCGGACCCGCGCGGATCGCACGGCAGGCAGCGGCGGCACGGCAGGCGGGCGGCACGGTCCGCTCCTGGGCGGGATGCCGCCCGTGGTCCGTTCGCCGCTGCGGGCGGAAACCGGGCGGGCGCCCGCGCGCCCGTCGCCGCCCAGGGTCACGATCAGATCCGGATAGCCGGCGGCGGCCGCCTCCTCCAGCGGCGCGCCGCCCGCACCGGCCCGTGGACGGGCGCCGGTAGGGACCGCGTACGGACCCGGCGGCCGGCCGCCGGACCGCCCACGCCCGACGACGGCGGGGCGGGCGCCGCCCGGACCCGCGCGGGGCGCACGGCAGGCAGCGGGCGCGGTCGTGCCCCGGGCCGGGGCGCCGCCCGCGCGATCCGTGCACCACGGCAGGCAGCGGGCAGGCAGGCGCCTGCGCGCTCGTACCCGGTGGCCGGCCTCAGGACCGCCGCGCCGGCCCGAGCCCCCGCGCCCGTACGCGCCTCTACGCGCTTGTGCGCGCCGGGCCGCCTCATGATCGGCCGCCCATACTGGAACACATGGAGCACAACGCCGAGCTCAGGGATTTCCTGCGGGCCCGCAGGAACCGGCTGAGCCCGCAGGACGCCGGCATCACCGTCACCGGTGCGCCGCGCCGTGTGCCGGGGTTGCGGCGGGAGGAGCTGGCGCGGCTGGCCGGGGTGAGCACCGATTACTACACCCGTTTGGAGCAGGGCAGGCACCTGAATGTCTCCGAGGCGGTGCTTGACGCCGTCGCCCGCGCCCTGCGGCTGGACGCGGCCGAGCGCACGTACCTCTTCGAGCTGGCACGGCAGCGCACCCCGCCCCGCCGCAGGCCGCAGCGCCCGCAGCGGGTGCGACCTGAGGTCCATCGCGTGCTGGACCTGCTGGGCGACCGCACCCCCGTGTTCGTTCTGGGCCGCCGCACGGACGTGCTGGCCGCGAACCGGTTGGCCCGCACACTGCTCACCGACTTCGACGCGCTGCCGCACCGGGACCGCAACCTCGCCCGCTTCATGTTCCTCGACGACGCGGCGCGGGACCTGCACCGGGAGTGGGACAAGCACGCCGCCGAGACGGTCGCCGCCCTCCGGCTGGACGCCGCGCGCCACCCCGACGACCCGGGGCTGACCGAGCTCGTCGGCGAGCTGACGATCAAGAGCTCCGAGTTCCGCGCCTGGTGGGCCGACCACAACGTGCGCCCGAAGTCGCACGGGGTGAAGCTCTACCACCATCCCGTGGTGGGCGACCTCACCCTGTCGTACGAGCACGTGGTCTTCCCCGGGGACAGCGACCAGCTGGTGTGCATCCACACCGCCGAGCCCGGCTCCACCTCCGAGGCGGCCCTGCAGCTGCTGGCCGCGTGGACCGGCTCCGACGCGCCCGCCAGCGGCTTCCCCGACCCGGAGCCGGACCCCCGGTGACGGCCCGCCCCGGGTGATGCCGCGAGGGCGGCGCCGGCGTCGCGCCGGTGCCGCCCTCGACTGGGGTGCCGCCCGCCGTACCAAGTGCCGCCGGCGGCCCGGATGCCGTCAGCGGCCGTCCGGCTTGATGCGGACGATCTGCGGGTCGTGGTCGCTCGCCTGGTCGGCGAACTCCGCGTTGATGTGCACCACGTCGTAGTCGAAGCGGCGCAGCGCCGGACTGAGCAGGATGTGGTCCAGCGACTGCGAGTTGCCCTCGTAGACGTAGGTGTAGCGCTCGGACTGCGGCAGCGTGGTCAGCAGGTCCGTCAGGACGCCGCCCGAGGTGAGGGTCGCCACCGTGTCGGAGAACTCGTAGTCGTTGAGGTCGCCGAGGACCACGACGTCGGCGTTGCGGTCGGCCGCGAGCAGCGACTTCACGAAGGAGTTGACCTCGGTGGCCTGCAGCTTCCGCTGCGCCTCCGAGCCGCGCACCGGCTGCTGGTCGACGCTGTGCAGGGGCTGGTCGCCGCCCTTGGAGTTGAAGTGGTTGGCGATGACGAAGACCTGCTTGTCGTGGAAGCGGAACTCGCCGACCAGCGGCTTGCGGCTGGAGCGCCACGCCTCGCTGCCGGGGTTGATCCGGCCCGGGGAGACCGACAGCTCCACGCCCTTGCGGGTCGGCACCGCCTTGACCGCGGTGGTGGCGTCGCCGCCGGGGCGGTCGGTGAACTGCACGCGGTCCGGGTTGAAGAGGAAGACCTGGCGGATGTTGCCGCCGGGCTCACCGCCGTCGGTGCCGTCCGCGGGGTCGACCGACCGCCAGCTGTAGCGTGGTCCGCCCGCCGCGGCGATCGCGTCGGTGAACTCGCGCAGGGTCTGGTCGGCGGTGACCGTTCCGTCGTCGGTGGCGCCGTTGTCGTCCTGGATCTCCTCGAGTGCCACGATGTCGGGCGAGGAGAGGTTGGTGACGACGCCGTCGGCGAGCCGCGCGAACTTCTCGGCGGGGTCGCTGGGGTCGAGGTTCTCCACGTTGTACGTGGCGACCGCGAGCTCACCGCCCTTCTGCTTGCGGGTCACCTCGCGCTCGAGGCCGCCTGCGACCAGCGTGCCCAGCTGCGTGGCCTGGAGGGTGTAGCCGCCGAAGCCGTCGTAGTCGATCGGGCCGCTGGTCGTGCCGGCCAGCTCGTCGCCGACGTCGGCGGTCGGGACGCCGGCGCCCGCGCCGATCGACATGACCTTGATGCGGCCGGTGTTGGGCCGGTCGTACGCGCCGTAGACCGTGCCGCCGCGGCGGGTCGGGTTCTCGTCCGGCTTCACCGTCACCCAGACCTCGTGGTACTGGGTGGTGCCGCCGATGACGCGCGCGTCGGAGAACCGGGCCAGCTCGCCCTCGTGGGCCTCGTAGAAGTCCAGGGCGTAGCGCGCCGGTTCGAGCGGCAGACCTTCGATGCTGCCGCCGCCGGCGTCGGGCGCGTACGCAGCCGGGACGGTGGACGCGTCCAGGGTGACGGGCGCGGGCAGGGCGTTGCCGGACGAGAGCACCGTGGTGGCGGGGGCGGTGACCTCGGTGACCGACTGGCTGCCGCTGCTCGGGTAGTACTCGGAGACCTTGCCGCTCACCAGCACCGTGTCGCCGACGGCGACGGTGGGGTTGGCGGAGCCGGTGTAGACGAACACGGCCTCGCTGGTGCGCGGGTCCGCGTCGGCCTCCGCTTCCGCGGACTGGATCCAGAAGCCCTTGGAGCCGGTGCTGCGGACCGCGGTGACGATGCCGGGGACCCGGGTGACGGTCTGGCCCTTGAGCGGGGAGACCCGGGTCGAGCCCTGGATGTCGTGGATCCGGGTGGTGCCGGGCTCGGTGGGCTCGGGGGTGGGCGTCGGGTCCGGGTCCGGGGTGCCGCCGCCCGGGGTCTGCCCTGCGGAGTTGACCGGGGAAGGCGCACCCGCGGTGAGGTCGGCGGCGTTGTCGTCGGTGTCGACCAGGGACGCACCGCGGGCGACGGAGGCGGTGTTGCTCGCTCCGGCGGCGGGGCCGCTGCCCTCGCGGACGACCGCGGTGCCGAAGCCGACGAGGTCGACCACGCGCGGGTCGGCGGTGCAGTCGGCCGCGGTCAGGCAGGTCAGCGGGGTGGTGCCGGAGACCAGGGCTATGGTGCCGGTGGTGCCGCTCATCGCGATCGAGCCGCTGGCGTCGGGGGCCGGCAGGGGCGTCGTGCCGCCGGCGCCGGCGGACTCCGACACGAGGTAGCGGCCGCCGGGGGCGATCTGCCCGGTGAGCGGGGTCGCCTGCCACTTGGAGGACGCGGACGGCGCGCCGGGCAGGTACTGCACGCTGTAGCCGGACAGGTCGTACGCGGCGGAGCCGGCGTTCGCGAGCTCCACGAAGTCGTTGGTCAGCGTCGCGCCCGAGTTGCCACCACCGCCGTAGACCTCGGCGACGACCGCCTCGGCCGAGGGGGTCGCATGGGCGGCGGGCAGCCCGGTCAGCACCACGGAGGCGGCGATTCCGGTCGATATCAGCGCGAGCGCCGCGGCGCGGTCGCGGCGTCGGCTCGGTCTGGCGATCGGCACGAGGGTTCTCTCCTATCGGGTCCAACAGCCCGTCACGACGGGCGGCGCACGGCGGACCGGCTCAAGTTACGCGCGTAGAAATCGACCTGACAAGGGCGTCCATGTGAAATCTCGGCATTCCCCGCGCCGCGACTCGGGCACCGAAGCGCCCTTCGGAGGTCGCGCGGGCGCTGTGACTCGCGCCGCCTCCCCGCCGTCAGGGGCTCCCCCGCCCGGGGCGGCGCGGCAGGCGGCGCCGTTCGGGCGACCCACCGATGGGTCACCCGGCGCGCCGGAACGGGCGGGGATTGCCACATTGATGACGTCCCGTCAGCACCGGTCAGTGCCAGCCGGCCTGCCCCACCTCACACCGCGGAGCCCGACGTGCGCCCACTCACCGGACGTCCCGGCCGTCACCGGCCCGCCCTCTTCAGGACCGCCGCCGCCCTGCTGGGGGCGGCCGCCGTCCTGTTCACCGCGGCCCCCGGCAGCGCCGCCCCGATGGCTCCCGCCGCCGGATGCGCCCCGGCCCCCTACGCCGGCACCGGCACGCCCGGCCGGGGCGGTGACGGCGCCGCCGCCACCGCCGCCACCCTGAACGGCCCGGCCGGGCTCGCCACCGACGCCGCCGGCCGCCTCTACATCGCCGACTCCGCCAACCGCGCCGTCCGCCGCGTCACCGCGGGCACGGCCGGTTCCGCACCCGTCATCACGACCTTCGCCACCATCGACTTCGCCCCGTACGGCCTGGCGGTCGGCCGGGACGGCACCGTCTACGTCTCCGGCGAGGGCCGGGCCGTCTCCCTGCGCGCCGACGGCCGCGGCGCCACCACGCTGCTCACCGATGCCGGCCGGCACGACGCCATCGCCGTCGGCGGCGACCGCTCCGTGTACGTCTCGGGCCGCGCGGCCGACGGCCTGCGGCGGATCCCGCCCGGCGGGAAGGCCACGGTCCGCTACTTCCCCGGCGCCACCGTCGGCGCCCTCGCCGCCGACCGCGCCGGCAACGTCTACGCCGTCGTCGACGGGCGCGTCCGGCGCATCGACCACGACGGCCGGGTGACCCCCGTGCCCGCCGCCGCCGAGCTCAGCACCAAAGACGTCCACGGCCTCGCCGTCACCGAGGACGGCTCCCACTTCTACCCGTCCCCGCGCGCCGGGACCAAGGGGTCCGTCCCCCTGAAACAGCCCTGGGGCACCGCCCTCGCGCCGAACGGCTGGCTCTACGTCTCGGACCACGCCGCCCACCGCGTCTACGCCGTCGCGCGCCCCATCCTCGTGCCGGGCCGGCTCCGCGTCACGTCCGGCCCGCACGGCCACGCCACCGGCGACGTCCTCAAGGGCGTCGCCGGGAACGGGATCACCGTCACCGGCCACAGCGAGCCCGCGCGGGGCGTCCTCGTCCAGCAGGCCAACGGCCTCTTCTCCTACACCCCGCGCGAGCGGTTCTCCGGCACCGACGCGTTCACCGCCACCATCACCGACTCCTGCCGGAACGCGACGACCCGCACCGTCCTGGTGCGGGTCGAAGCCAAGCCCCTACCGCGCGCCGGATGACGCGCGGCCCCGTCAGCCGCGCACCTCGGCCACGGCCGCGCCCAGGGCCTCCTTGATGCGCGGGCCCAGCCGGGCGAAGCCGAGCTCCTTCATCGCGGCGCGCAGCAGCGCGTCGTCCGAGCGCTCCTCGCCGTCGCTGTCGATCCACCGGACCAGCGCCGCCAGCTCCTTCGCCGAGTACGCCGTCACGGCCTGACCCGGCGTGATCTTCGGCTTCCGCGGCCGCCGGGGCGGCTTCTTCGCCGCTGCGGGCCCGGACGCCGCGACCGGCTCGGAAGGCGCCGCGACCGGCTCAGGCGTGGGCGCGACGACCGCCTCCGGCTCGGGCGTGGGCTCGGGCGCGGGCGCGACGACCGCCTCCGGCTCCGGCGCGGGCGCGACGACCGCCTCCGGCTCGGGCGCGGGCGCGACGACCGCGTCCGGCTCGTGCTCCGCAGGAGCGACCACCTCGAGCGCCCGCACGTCCTCCGCCCCCGACGCGTGAACCACGGGCTCGGCCTCGACAGGAGCGGCCTCGGGCGCAGGAGAAGCAGCCTCCGCCTCGGCGGTGACCGCCTCGGGCTCGGCGGCCGGAGCCTCCGCGGCTGGCGCCGGCTCCGCCTGGTCCTCCGCCTCCTGCGTCGGCTGCCCCTCGCCCTCCGGCTCTTCCTCCGCGTCGGACGTCACGCGCGGCTCAGGGACGGCCGGGGTCTCCGCCTCGGCCGCCTCGACCAGCAACGCGCCGACCTCCGCCGCGTCCGCCCGGCGCTCCGTCAGCTCCGCGAGCAGCGTGCCGAGGCCCCTCTCCTCCAGGCGCTGCCGGGTGGCCTTGAGGTTGGGCAGCCTGTACAGCGTGCCCTCGTCCGCGGCCAGGCGGTCGAGAAGCCGCGCGAGTTCGTCGAAGGGCAGAGTGTCCAGCGCCGCGTCGGGGCGCAGCAGGCGGCCCAGTTCGGTGAGCCCGGTGGCGGCGGCCTCGGCGGCTTGGGAGGCCTCGTCGAGGAAGTCGGCGTCCGCGGGGACGGCCGGGCGGCCGCTGCCGCCGAGGGCGGCCCAGTCGGTGCGCTCGGTCGCCGCTGAGGCCAGGGCGGTGTGCACGGCGTCGCGCCGCTGGCGTCCGGAGACGAGCCCGCGCGCACGTCCCCGCAGCGACCGGCGGCGCAGCCAGCCGACCTTCACCCCGCGTTGCCGGCGCCAGGCGCCTCGGGCGGTCGCGGCGACCAGTTCGTCCAACTCGGCCTCGGCGACGTCGTACGCGTCGGCGCTCAGCGTGCGCAGCGTCTGCCGTACCCGCATCAGCAGGGACACCGCCGTGCGGCACTCGGCCACCGTGCGGGGCGCTTCGATGCCCAGGGCCTCGGCCTCCCCCAGGCGGCGTGCGGCGGTGGTCAGCGCGGGCAGGTCGCGGTTGCGCAGCTCCGCGAGGACGGTGGAGGCCGCGCGGGCTTCCTCGGGACCGGCGACGGTGTCCGCGGCGGCGTACCAGGCGTGGGTGTCGGCAGTCAGCGTGAAGCCCCCCAGCTCGGCGTAGGCGCGCAGGTCGTCGCGCGTCCCCGCGGCGAGGGAGGAGAGGTCGGCGGTGCTGTGCACGGAGGATGCGGTCATATGAGGTCCGGTTCCTGGCAAGTGCGGTGGGCGTCGGCGGCGTACGCGCGGCGGAGCGGCCCTGGGCCGGTGTGCTCGCGGTGGCCCCACGATACGGGCGCGGTACGGCGCGGCGCACGCGCCCCGTCCGTACCGCCGGCACCGTAGTGCCGCCCGTACCCGCGGAAGGAGATGCGCCGGATGCCCGAAGTGGCCACCGGTGACCTCCGGGAGACGGCGCCACTGACGCGACGAAGGGGACGTGGAGCACCGGGAGGCGACAAAAGGACTGCATGGGATAATTGAGGACAAGCACGAAAGGGATTCTTCGTGATCGACACGTCCGTCTGGCGCGGTTACGAGAGCGGCCGACCTGACCGGAGCGGCCAGGCCGAGGCCTTCGACGCCATCGGCGACCGCTACGACGAGGCCTTCCCGCACAAGGAGGGGCAGCGCTCCGCGGGCGTGTGGCTCGTGGACACCCTGCCCGCCGGGTCACGCGTGCTGGACCTCGGCTGCGGCACGGGCCTCCCCACCGCCCGGCAGCTGAGCGACGCGGCGTTCGACGTCGTCGGCATCGACCTGTCCGAGGGCATGCTCGAACTCGCCCGAACCTACGTCCCGGACGCCACCTTCCACCAGCTGGACGTCGCCGACCTGCGCCCCGGCGGTCCGGTCGCGCTCGGCCGCTTCGACGCCGTGGCGGCCTTCTTCTCCCTGCTGATGCTGCCGCGTGCGGAGATCCCGCACGCCCTCCGCACGATCCATCAGCTGCTCACCCCGGGCGGGTTGTTCGCCCTGTCGATGGTGGAGGCCGACGTGGACGACTTCGCCATCCCGTTCCTCGGCTGCACCATCCGCGTCTCCGGCTACCTGCGGGAGGAGTTGCTGCACGTCATCGAGTCGGGCGGCTTCGAGATCGTCAAGGAGTTCTCGTACACCTACGCCCCGGCCTTCAGCGACGTACCGCCGGAGGAACAGGTCTTCCTCTGCTGCCGGCGGATCGGCTGAGGCGGGACGGACGAGGACGTGGCGCGGCACGGCACCTCCGGCGGAGACCCCGGCCCGGCCGCGGGCGGGGCGGAACCGCCCGAGCGTGCCGCCCCGTGGCCCCGGGACGCCGACGCCCCCCGCCCTCCCGGGGAGCCGCAGACCGACCGGCTGCGCTACCTCGACGCGGCGACCCGGCGCATCGCCGCCGGCATGGATCTGGACGAGACGCTGCGCGAGCTGGACACGGCGGCCGTACCCGCCTTCGCCGACGCGATCTACGTCCATCTGCACGACCCCCTGCCGACCTGGGAGGGCGTGGAGAGCCGGGAGCGCCGGGAGCAGGGGCGCAGCGGGCGCAGCGGGAACAGCGGGCACAGCGCGAACACCGGGGAGCGCAAGGACGCCTCGAACACCGCGGACACCGCGGACGCCGTCGTCCTGCACCTGCACCCCACACGGCCGCGCGACCCGGAGCGGCCCCCTCCGGGGGTGCCGTGGCCGGACACGCCGGCCCCCGCGCCGAAGCCGCCGCCGATGGCGCTGCGGTGCGTCAGTCACCCGGGAGCGCCCGGTATCTCGGAGTACGTGACGCTGAGCACCACCGGCCGGCTCACACAGTTCCTGCGGGAGGGCCGCCCGGTCTTCGGCGACGCCCCCGGCATCGCGCCCGCCGCCCGGGAACTGCTCGGGCCGGTGGCCGACCCGCCCGACACGCTGCCGCCCGGCCGCCGCCTGATCATCGCCCCGCTGCACGGCCGCGACCGCCTGATGGGCACCCTGTCCCTGCTGCGCCGGCCCGAGCGGTCCCCCTTCACCTCCGACGACCTGCTGGTCGCCTCGCAACTGGCGACCCACACCGCGCTCGGCGCCGACAAGGCGCTGATGTACGGCCACGAGGCGTCCGTCGCGGACACGCTGCAACGCACCATGCTCCCGGCCTCCCTCCCGGAGCCCACCGGGGTCCGGCTGGCCAGCCGCTACCTGCCCGCCTCGGAGTCCGCGCGGGTGGGCGGCGACTGGTACGACGCCATCCCGCTGCCCGGCAGCCGGGTCGCGCTGGTCGTCGGCGACGTGATGGGGCACTCGATGACCTCCGCCGCGATCATGGGCCAGCTCCGCACCAGCGTGCAGGCCCTCGCCGGGCTCGACCTGTCCCCGGACGAGGTCCTGCACCATCTCGACGAACAGGCCCAGCGGTTGGGCATCGAGCACATCGCCACCTGCATGTACGCGGTGTACGACCCCATCTCGCACCGACTGCTGATAGCCAACGCCGGCCATCTGCCGCCGGTCGTCCTCCTCCCCGGCGGCAAGGGCGAGGTGCTGCCCGTGCCCGCGGGCGCGCCGATCGGCGTCGGCGACGTGGACTTCGAGACCGTCGAACTGCCCGCGCCCACCGGTGCCACGCTGCTGCTCTACACCGACGGCCTGGTCGAGTCCCGCGGCCATGACATCTGGACCGGGGTCGAGCAGCTGCTCGCCCGCATCCAGACCCCGGGACGCGACCTCGTCCCGCCGCCGATCGAGGCCCTGTGCGACCAGGCACTCGGCGACCTCGGCCCCGGCGGCTCACGTGACGACGACATCGCACTGCTCGCCGCGCGCTTCGACGGCTTCCCCACGCACAGCGTCGCCTACTGGTACCTCGCCCCGCAGCCCGAGACCTCGTGCCACGCCCGCCGCCTGACCCGCCGCGCCCTGCACCGCTGGGGCCTCGACCCGATGCTCGAGACGACCGAACTCCTCGTCAGCGAGGTGGTCACCAACGCCGTCCGCTTCGCATCCCGCCCCATCACGCTGCGCCTCCTCTGCACCGACGTGCTGCGGTGCGAGGTCGGCGACGACTCACCCCTGGTCCCCCGGGTCCGCCGGGCCGGACCGCAGGACGAGGCCGGCCGCGGCCTGTACGTCGTCGACCACCTCGCCGCCCACTGGGGCGCCCGCCGCCTGGGCACGGGCAAGGTCGTGTGGTTCGAACTCCCCATTCCCGACGAGACCCTCCGCTGCGGCACCGCCCAGGCTTAGAGGTCGCGCGACCTCTTAGCGGGTCAGCAGCGCTCGTCCGTCATCACCGCGCCGAGCAGGACGACCTGTTCCGGGTTCCTGACCGCGGTGCAGATCTTCCAGACCGACGGGTCCTCGATCGGGCGGTGCTCACCGGCGGCGTCGGAGATCCGCACCTGCGTGTCCGGCCCCATCTGCTCGACGGCACGGCTGACGTTGCCGCCGATCAGTTCGGGCATCGGCAGGTTCTCTCGCGGAACGGCCGTGTCGGCGTTCGCCCCGGTCGGCGTCGCGGTGGAGGTCGGGGTCCGGGCAGGGCTGTCGGCGGCCGACGGCTGCGTGGCTCCGCTGCACGCGGCGAGGCCGCCGACTAGGACGGCCGCGAGGATCGACGTGATGAGGTGAGCGCGCATGTTTCTCCCTGGAGGGCGTGCGGGTGTCGCAGCCATCATCCGGGTCACTCCCGCCGCGGAACGCACCGCCTGCACCCTCCGAGAGGGAATAAACCGCCATAATCCCGGCATGCGCACACGCATCATCACCGCCACCCTGCTGCTCGCCGTCGCCGGGACGGCCCTCAGCGGCTGCGGGTCCGCCAAGGAACCCACCGCCGCGGCGCCCGAAGCCCCCGCCGCCTCCCAGTCCCCGGCCGACCAGGCCGACCGCGCCGACCAGGCCGACCAAGGCGACGCCCTGGCCGCGGCCGGAATCCCGGACGCCCCCACGGGGGCCGAGCGGGCCGCGCTCATCGCGGCACTGCAGGCCATCAACCCCGACTTCGCCAAGGACCCCGACAAGGCCATCGAGGCCGCCCGCAACCAGTGCGGCGCCATCAACAGCAACAGCCCCGAGGCGGACGCGGAGGCCGCCCGACGCTTCACCTACCACGGCAACGAACTCCCCGAGTCCCAGGGCAAGGCCATCAACGAGGCCCTCAAACGCCTCGACTTCTGCACGTCCTGACATTCCGTCATCCACTACCCGCGATCCCTCGGCTCCCCCGTCCGGACGGACTCCGGCCGGGGGCCGGCGGCAGGCCGAGGGGCGGCGCGGCGAGGGCGCACAACCGGCGCGACCGCCCCTCGCACACCCTCGCGCCGCTTGCGCCGCCCCACAGGCGCGGCGCAAGCCCGCAGCGGCCCGGTACGCCTACCCGGACGCCGACGAGCGCCCCGGTGCCCGCAAGGGCGGCCGGGGCGCTCGCAGGCGTCAGGGATCAGGCCTCGGGCTGCTCTATCGGGATCTCGTAGGCGATCTCCCAGCGCACGTCCGGCACGGTGATGTCCGCGGTCTCGACCGGCCGGCAGTCCGTGTCGTAGTACGTCCGCTCGATGCGCGTCAGCAGGTCGCCGACGGAGATGCCGAGGAGATTGGCCTCTTCCTGCGTCGCCCGGCCCGGGCGCGGGACCTCGACGGCGGTGCCGATCCGCACCCCGATGGTGCGCATCCGCTCCACGACGCCCATTCCGGCGAGCGGCCCCATCTCGGGGAGCACGATCGGAGTGCCGTCGGTGACGGCCATCGGTTCCCAACTGCTCGACAGCTGCACCGGCATGCCGTCGGCAAGGAACTCGTACCGCGTGTGGACGCACGGGTCGCCGGGCTGGACGGCAAGGCGCCGCGCGATCCCCTCCGGCGCCGGCACACGGGCCTGCGAGTGGGACTCCCAGGTCCCGGACTTGCCCCTCTCCTTCATGTCGGCACGGAACGGGCTGCCGCCGCGCTGTTCACGATGGCGGGAGCGGACCATGCGCAGGCGCTCACGGGGGACCCGGACGTAGGTGCCGGATCCGGCTCGGCCCTCCAGGAGGCCCTCGATGATGAGCCGTTCCTGCGCCCGCTGCATCACCATGGCGCTGACGCCGTACTCGGCGGCGAGCTGGGCACGGGAGGGAAGTCGGTCGCCGATCCGCCAGTCTCCCGCCGCGATCCGGGCGCGCAGGGCTTCGGCGATCGGCAGATATGAGGCCGGTGTGCGTGGCATCGGGTCTCCGGCGGTGATCGGGTGGCGGCTCCATTGACAAATCTAATCGCTCAGGTGCAAGCTAAGCGATTAGGACTACGCTCCGCAATCGACCAATGACCAAGAGGCACCCATGCGTCCACGCATCGAGAGCATCGCCGCCCGGCTCTTCGCCGCCGCCGGCACGGAAGTCGAACGCACCGAGGACGTGGACGGTGTCCGCCTGACCGTCGCCATCCCCGTGGTGATGGACGAGACCCGCCGGTCGTTCCTTCTGGCCGCCCTCGCGGATGCCGACGACTACGGCCACGACTGGACGGCCGACGGCGAGCGGGCATGGGCCCTGATCACCGACGCGCCATGAGCAGGTGCCAGCCCCCGCCCCCGCCCGCCGCCCCCCGTCAGTGGTGCGCCTGGCACCGCGACTGGACCGCGGGCGGGACCGCCGTGCTCGTCGCCGTCATCCCGACCGGAGTCGGCCCCGACTGGGCCCGTTACGCGTGCCGTCCGTGCACGACCGCGCACGGGATCCTGCCGTGGAAGGCCGGACAGCCCGCCGGCGAGATCCGGATGAGGGCAGATCGCCCGGAACACAGCGGCCACCCCGTTCCGCGGACGCGGCACCGTCGTTCAGAGGTCAGCGACCATCGATCGGAGAGACCCATGGCAGGCATCGAGTACGAGGCGAAGCTGCTCGACATCGACCTCGGGGAGGCCACCCGGCTCATCCTCGCGGCAGGCGGGACCGAGGTGGCTCCGCCGCGCCTCATGCGCCGCTATGTGTACGACACCGTCCCCGCCGTGCCCGGACGCTGGGTGCGCCTGCGGGACACCGGCACCGGCGCCACCCTGTGCGTGAAGGAGATCCGCACGGACGCCGTCGACGGCACCCACGAGACCGAGGTCACCGTCGATTCGTTCGAAGAGGCCGCGGAACTCCTGCGCCTCACCGGCCTGACGCCGCGTGCCTACCAGGAGAACCGCCGCACCTCCTTCACCCTCGGCGCGGTTCGGCTCGAGCTGGACGAGTGGCCCCTGATCCCGCCGTACCTGGAGATCGAGGCCGACGACGAGGCCCAGGTGTGGGCGGCGGCGGATGCCCTCGGCTGTGACCGCGGTCAGCTCACCTCCATGAACACCACAAGGGTCTACCGCCACTACGGGATCGACCTGGGCTCCATCGCCGACCTGCGGTTCGAGGAGGAGGCCGCGCTCCCCCGCTGAGCCGAAGCGCCGAAGGGCCACGTCCGGGTGACGCCTGGACAGGTGCGATTCCGTTGTTCCGTGCGGGACTCGCTACAGCTGCCGGTAGTCACCGGTGTCGACCGTACGGTCGACACCGACGGCGTCGGCCAGCCGCCGGTCGTGTGTGACCAGCAGCAGCGTGCTGCTGAACGAGGCAACGGCCTGTTCCAGCTGTTCCACCGCTTCGATGTCCAAGTGGTTGGTGGGCTCGTCGAGGACGAGGCAGTTGACTCCTCGGGCCTGCAGCAGCGCGAGGCCGGCCCGGGTCCGTTCGCCCGGCGACAGCGACGCGGCCGGCCGCAGCGCCAGGTCCCGTCCGAGCCTGAACTTGGCCAGCAGCGCGCGGGTCTCGGTGGTGTCCAGTCCGGCTGCGTCGCCGACGATGTCGGCGCAGGACCGCTCCGAGTCCAGCACGGCTCGCGCCTGGTCGATCTCGCCGAGCCGGGCGGCGGTGCTGGTGTGCTGAGTGCCCGCCACCAGCGGAACCCGACCGAGCAGGGCGCCGAGCAGGGTCGTCTTGCCGCTGCCGTTGGGTCCGGCGATGCGCAGCCGCTCGCCGAAGCCGACGTCAAGGGTGACGGGTCCCAGCCGGCAGGACCCGCGGTGGACGACCGCCTGGTGCAACGACAGCGCGGTACCGGAAGGGGCGCCTGCCCGGGCGATCGTGAACTGCAGCCGCCAGGGTTCCCTCACCTGTTCGGGGGCGGCCGCGTCAAGGCGCTGCACGGCGCGTTCGGCCTTGGCGGCGGCGGCACCGGTGTTCTGCGCTCCGGCGAGCCGGGAGGCCTTGCGGAATTTGTCGCCGTCGGGCTGACGTCGCGGATCGACCGCTCTGGCCGCTCCCTGCCGCGCCCACTCCCGCTGCGTGCGTGCGGCGCCGGTCATCTGCTGCCGGGAGGCCTCGTACGCGGCGTAGGCCTCGACGGCACGCCGGCGCGCGGCGGCGCGTTCGGTGACGAAGCTGTCCCAGCCGCCGCCGTACTCGCTGGTGCGGCGGGTGAACTCGTCCAGTTCCACGACCTTGTCCACGGTCGCCGCCAAGAAGGCCCGGTCGTGGCTGATCAGCGCGATGCCTGCCCGGCTGTGCCTGATGTGCTGCTCCAGCCGGGCCAGGCCGTCGTCGTCCAGGTCGTTGGTCGGCTCGTCCAGCAGGAGGATGTCCGGCTGAGCCAGCAGTACGGCGGCAAGCGCCAGCCGGGCCCGCTGCCCGCCGGACAGCTCGGCGGTGGCTCTGGCGTCGAGTCGCGCACCCAGATCGGCCGCTACATCGGCGGCGCGCTCGGGAAGATCGGCTCCGCCCAGGGCGAGCCAACGGTCCCACGCCTGGGCGTAGGCGTCGTCCGCTCCGGGCTCCTGCCGCTGGAGCAGACGGATCGCGGCATCGAGGTCCTGCTGCGCCTGCGCCACACCGGTGCGGCGGACGAGATAGTCGCTCAGCGGCACACCGTCGCGCATGTCCCGCTCCTGGTCGAGGCGGATGACGGTGGCATCGGCCGGCGCGCGGGTCACGCTGCCGCTGTCGGGGAGCAGCTCAGCCGCGGCTATCCGCAGCAGGGTGGATTTCCCGGTTCCGTTCGGGGCGACGATCCCCACGCGTTCTCCGGCCGAGACCGCCAGATCCGCTCCGTCCAACACGGTGAGAGCGCCGTGGGCATAGGTGATGCCGGTACAGCGAAGCTGGGCCACGGTGTGAGTGCTCCTTACGAAGTCGCGGTCGCCGACGTGTGGTCGAGTCGGTCCGTGACTGCCGCGGGCGATGCCGGCGGGACGGTCCCGGGCACGATCAGCACGGCCTGAGCGGACGTCGACACGATGATCACTGTGAGCACGGCGGGCGGCGGTCACGGAGCGAAGTGCGCACACTGACCTGTGACATCCGCAGGCTCCAGTGCTGTGCGCGCTGCGAGGGGCGACGCTATCCGAGGGGATGGGGTCGGCGCGCCTCGATTTCGCCGAGGACCGTCCTGATTCGTTCGGTCCAGGTCGGGGCGTGCGTGCTCAGGGAGGGGGCGCGCCACACCGATGGCGCCCTCTGTGCGGCCGTTCAAAAGTCCCGCGAGGCACCCCGGAGCGCTCCGCGCGACGCCTGACGAACCGTGCACTTCGGGCGAGCACCGGTTGAGCCAGCGATCCCGAAACGCCTGAGGCCCAGGTCAGCTGTCCTCTGACCTGGGCCTCTTCCGTAGGCCGTGTGGGACTCGAACCCACAACCAATGGATTAAAAGTCCACTGCTCTGCCAATTGAGCTAACGGCCCGCACCCCGCAGCATAGCCGGACGACGGCCGTGACTCCGAGCGCATTGGGCCAGTACGGCGCGGCCACCCCGGCGAGGGGCGGGGAGGGCAGCCCGATGGTGTCGCCTGGGGGTGTCGCCCGCGCCGGGCGCGGGAGCCCTCGAGGCCTCGGTGGAGCGCCGGGCGCGGACGCCCGGGCGTGGCGGCGCCGACGCCGCCTCGCCGTCCCGCGAGGGCCGCCCACGCGGGCCCAGGGGCCGCGATGCGGCCGGAGACACGGCAGAGCCCGGCAGACGGGGCGTCTGCCGGGCTCTGCCGTTCAGCTGAGGTCAGCCGTTGCGCTTCCAGCGCGGCTTGTCCGCACGGCGGTCGAAGCCCCCGGGGCGGTGGTCGTCACGACGGCCGTACGGGCGGCGGTCGTTGGCGTCGCGGTCACGGTTGTACGACGGACGGTCGTCACGGCGGTCCCGGTTGAAGGGGCGGTCCCCACCGAAGTGCCGGTCACGGGACTCGGGGGAGCGGGCCGGGCGGTCGTCACGGCGGTCGTACGAACGCGCCGGACGGTCGTCACGGCGGTCGTCACGGCGGTCGAATCCACGGTCGCGGTCACGGTCCCGGTTGAACGCGGGCCGCTCGTCGCGGCGGTCGCGGTTGTACGACGGACGGTCGTCACGGCGGTCGCGGTTGAACGACGGACGGTCGTCACGGCGGTCGCGGTTGAACGAGGGGCGCTCGTCGCGGCGGTCGCGGTTGTACGACGGACGGTCGTCACGGCGCTCGTACCCGCGCTCACCCCGGTCCCGGTCCCGGAAGGACGGGCGGTCGTCGCGACGGTCGTCACGGCGGCGCTCGTAGTTGCCCCGGTCGTCGCGGCGCTGGAAGCCGCGCTGCTCCGGCGCGGACGCCTCCGCGGCCGGGGCGGCGGTGGTCGCCGCGGCGGCGACCGCCTCGGCGGCCTCGGCCTGGGCGGCGGCCACGGCTGCCTCCGGGTCCTCGCCGCGCTCACGGGCGGCACGCGCCGTGAGGCGGTCGGCCTCCTCGCGCAGCTCGGCAGCCCGCCGCTGCGCGCGCTCCAGGGACTTGGTGAGGTCGGCGACCTCGCGCTCGGCCTGCTGGGCCGCGTTGCCCGCGGCGTCCGCCTGCACCTCGGTCAGCGACCGGGCGCCGGTGATCTTGGCGACGTCCTCGTCGAACGCCCCCGCCCCGCCCACGATGTGGCGCGAGGCGTCGACGCCAGCGTCCTCCATCAGACGGAAGATCTGCTTGCGCTGGTGCGGCAGGGCGAGCGAGACGACCGTGCCGGACTGGCCGGCCCGGGCGGTGCGGCCCGAGCGGTGCAGGTAGTCCTTGTGGTCGCCGGCCGGGTCCACGTTGAGGACCAGGTCGATGCCGTCCACGTGGATGCCGCGGGCCGCGACGTCGGTGGCGACGAGGACGTTGACGTAACCGTCCTTGAAGTCCGCCAGCGTGCGGGTGCGGGCGCCCTGGGTCATGCCACCGTGCAGGGCGTCGGCCTTGACGCCCGCCTCGCGCAGCTGCTCGGCGACGCGGTCGGCACCCATCTGGGTGCGGACGAAGATGATGGTGCGGCCCTTGCGGGCGGCGATGGCGGCCGTGACCGGGGCCTTGTCCTTCGGCTTCACGACCAGGACGTGGTGGGTCATCGTGGTGACCGCGCCCGCCGAGGGGTCGACCTCGTGCGTGATCGGGTCCTTCAGGTACCGCTTGACCAGGGTGTCGATCTCGTTCTCCAGCGTGGCGGAGAACAGCAGCCGCTGGCCGCCCTGCGGGATCAGGTCGAGGATCTCGGTGACCTCGGGCAGGAAGCCCATGTCGGCCATCTGGTCGGCCTCGTCGAGGACGGCGATCCGGACCTGGTCCAGCGAGCAGGCGCCGCGCTCGATCAGGTCGCGCAGCCGGCCGGGGGTGGCGACGAGGATGTCGACGCCCCGCTCCAGCGCGTAGATCTGGTTCTGCATGGAGGTGCCGCCGCAGACGACCTTCATCTTGAGGCCGAGCACGTCGCCGTACGGCTGCAGCGCGTCCGCGACCTGCATCGCCAGCTCGCGGGTCGGGGTGAGGATCACGCCGCGCGGGCGCTTGCGCTCGGTGTGGCCGTCGGCCAGGGACGTGAGCAGCGGCAGACCGAAGGAGAGGGTCTTGCCGGAACCGGTGCGGCCGCGACCGAGGATGTCGCTGCCCGCCAGGGCGTCGGGGATCGTCGCCGCCTGGATCGGGAAGGGGGTGGTGACCCCGTTCTGCGCCAGCTTGCGGACGATCGACTCGGGCAGACCGAGGTCGCCGAAGGTCACGGTGGGGGTCTCGGGAGCGGTCTGCTCCTCGGTGACGGTGACGGCCTCGTCGGCGCCGTCGATGTCGATGGGCATGGCGGAACGGTCGGCAGTGTCAATAGACATGCTGAAGCTAAAACCTCTCGGAGATTTCGGCACGCGCCAGCTCCGGAGGTTGCTTACAACCGCCTCGATGCGGTCAGCCACAGGAGAAAAGGAACGCGCCAACGCGGCGCGTCTCGGGTTCGGCGCCGGGCAAGGGATCAAACGATCTACCAGCATACGCATACGAGACCGCTTTGGCCAATTCGGTCCTCTCACGCCGCCCTGGCACCGCCCTCATGCCGCTCTCTCCCCCGGTTCTCCCGGCGCTCCCGGCTCCCCCGCTCCCCCCGCGGCGCCGTTCGCCGAGGGCGCGCTGGACGGCGACGGCTCGGGCGAACCGCCCCCGGACGGCGGCGGGGAGCTGTCGCCGGGCGAGGACGTCGCCGAGGGCCGGTCCGACGGGGGCGATGACTGCGAGGGCTGCCCCGGCGACGAGGGGCGCACCGGGGACTTCACGCCGGGGGAACGCCCCGGACCCTGCGTCGGCCCGGGCACCGATTCCTCCGCCGACACCGAGGGGGAACCCGCGGCGGGCCGCAGTGCCCCCGGCCGTCCCTCCACCCCGCCCGGACCGCCGCCGGGCACGACCACCCCGCCTTCCTGCCAGGTCCCCCCGGAACCGCCGGCTGCCGCCTCGGCGACACCGGAGGAGACCTCCTTCGGCCGGGCGTCGCCTCCCGCGCCGCCCACACTGACGCAGCCGGTCAGGGAGCCCAGGGCGAGCACGGGCAGGAGCAGCACGGCCGCCGTACGCGCACGGGCGGGGGCAGGGGTCACGTGGGCACCTCTGGTGGATCGGGCTGGACGGTGACAGCGGAGGTCCGGTCGGTCTTGAGGTCCGGATGGTCCGGTGCGCCGGCGAGGGGTCGTCGCGGGACCGGTTCCGTGCTGCCCAACGGGCGCACGGCCCCCGGGGACACGCCCGCACGCGGGGCGGGCGCGGCAGCGCGATGGCCGCCCGGCGCCGGACGGCCGCGAGAGGGCCACGCGGACGTCCGCCGAACGGATGCCGCCGCGCCGCCCTTCGGCACGCCCGGCACGGAATCGCGTCGGACCCTGCCCGAACGGCCGTCCGTCCCGGACAATGGCGGTGTGCTGGAGATGTCACGCGAAGCGTTCGAGGAACTGGTCAGCGACGCGCTCGACCGGATCCCGCCGGAACTGGCCCGCGTCATGGACAACGTGGCGGTGTTCGTCGAGGACGAGCCCGACCCCTCCGATCCGGAACTGCTGGGCCTGTACGAGGGAACGCCGCTGACCGAGCGCGGGGAGTGGTACGCCGGCGTCCTGCCGGACCGGATCACGATCTACCGCGGTCCGACCCTGCGCATGTGCGGCACCAAGGAGGAGATCGTGGAGGAGGTCGCCACGACCGTCGTCCACGAGGTGGCGCACCACTTCGGCATCGAGGACGAGCGCCTGCACGAACTGGGCTGGGGCTGAGCCCCGGTCACCCCCGCGGGCACGCGGGCGACTCCGTCCGGCGGCGCATGCCTCGCGAGGGCCCGGGGCATACGTCGGCAATGGTCCGCGTTCGCTCTCGTGTGCCCCGTATCCGTGACCTGTGGCGCCGCCACCCGACCGCAGCGCCCGCCCCCGCGCTCACCGCCTCCCCCGCCCGCAGCCCGTACCCGGGCGCGCTGGGGCTGCTCGCGGTGGCGCTGGTGGGCGGCTGGCTCGGCCTGGCGGTACTGGGCGGCATCGAGGAACCGGTCGGCCCGATGAACACCCGGATGTCGCTGCACCCGTCCTGGACCGGTGACACCGAGGTCAACGTCTCCCCGCTGGGCTCCCTCCGGCTGGACAGCCACGACGGCCCGCTGCGCCTGGTCGTGGACGTCGACACCCTCGACCCCGAGCGGTCGCGGAACCTCATACGGCACCCGGAGCGGATCAGCGGACTGCAGAGCGAGGTGGCGGCGGACGTGCGGCACAGCACGGCCGAACTCGTGCTGCAGTCCTCGGTGGCGGCGCTGACCGGCGCCACCGCCCTCGGCCTCGCCGTCTACCGCACGCCCAAGCGCGCCCTGGCCGTCGGCGGGCTGTCCCTCGCGGTCCTGGCGGCCTGCGCCGGCACCGCCTTCGGCACCTGGAACCCGCGCAGCGTCCTGGAGCCCCGCTTCTCCGGGCTGCTCAGCAGCGCACCCTCGGTCGTCGGCAACGCGCGCAGCATCGTCAGCGACTTCGACGTCTACCAGCAGGAACTCGCCCGCCTGGTGACGAACATGACCCGGCTGTACGACGCGGCGTCCACGCTGCCCGCCTACGCCCCGGACCCGACCACGCTGCGGGTGCTGCACGTCTCCGACATCCACCTCAACCCGGCGGCCTGGGAGATCATCCAGTCGGTGGTGACCGAGTACAAGATCGACGTGATCATCGACACCGGCGACCTGATGGACCACGGCACCGCCGCCGAGAACGGGTTCACCGCCCCCATCACGGACCTCGGCGCGCCCTATGTCTTCGTCCGCGGCAACCACGACTCCATGGACAGCCAGCGCGCGGTCGCGAGCCGTGCGGGCGCCCACGTGGTCGACGACGGCCGGTCGGTGGTCGTCGAGGGACTGCGCATCGCCGGCATCGGCGACCCGCAGTTCACCCCGGACCGCTCCGTCGAGGCGGTCGGCGACCCCTCGGAGCGGGCGGCCGGGCAGCGGCTCGCCGACGCCGTCCGGCTGCAGAACGCCTCGGGCGCCAAGGTCGACATCGCCGTGGCCCACAACCCGATCGCCGCCGCCCAGGTCGACGGCCTCGTCCCCCTGCTCCTCGCCGGCCACACCCACACCCGCGACGTCGGCGTGCTCGAGAACGGCAGCCGGCTGATGGTGCAGGGCACGACCGGCGGCGGAGGGCTGCGCGCCGTCGAGGGGGACACGCCGCAGAAGGTGGAGGCCTCCGTCCTCTATCTGGACCGCGACACCCACGCGCTCCAGGCCTGGGACGAGATCACCCTCGGCGGGCTCGGGCTGTCCACCGCCGAGGTCTCCCGCCACCTCCCGGAGGAGGTGGAGCCGGGCCGCGTCCCCTCCCCTTCCGGCGCACCCTCCTCCTCCCCTTCCGGCACCCCGTCCGCAAGGCCCTCCGCCACGGCGGGAAGCGGTCGATGAACCCTTTTGGCGTTCCCCCCTCGCATCCCATATGCTTCTGACGCGTCCCGACGGTGTCGAAGATCCGCCCGGCGGGCCATTCAGCCCTCATCGTCTAGTGGCCCAGGACGCCGCCCTTTCAAGGCGGTAGCACGGGTTCGAATCCCGTTGGGGGCACATACGTCTGCTTCGTCCGGCAGACCATGCGCGTTGGCAGTGCGGTCGGTTCACCGGCAGCGCTGCCTTCTGTGTTTTCCGGGCGTTCTCCGGCCCCGACCAGTGCCGCGGCCTCGCAGCCCCGCAGGTCACACGTACGTGGCGGCACTCCCGGTCTGATACGCTGGTCCAGCGAGATCGGCCCGCCAGTGCGTGTCCGACCGGTCACCGAGAAGCATCGACCGGCAGTCACGTCACCGACGATCCATCTCTCGCACAGCGCGGCGGAATCCCGTTGGGAGCACGCACAAACGTGTGGGAGACTGTCTCTCGCACAAAGCGCGAAGCAAGGTCCTGTGGAGCAGTTTGGAGTGCTCGCCACCCTGTCAAGGTGGAGGCCGCGGGTTCAAATCCCGTCAGGACCGCGCTGGCTGGGTAGCTCAGTTGGTACGAGCGATCGCCTGAAAAGCGATAGGTCGCCGGTTCGACCCCGGCCCCAGCCACCAGCAACCCCCGTCGAGATCCTCGGCGGGGGTTTCGCGTTGCCTGCGCAGCACCCGTGCCGGCAGCCGTGGCCCTGCTCACCACCCTGACTGACCGGCCCCTGACCGGCACAACGACCGGCACAGCGAACGGCACAGCGAACGGCGGGCCGCGAACCCGTCCCACCCGCCGGCCCCGCGGGCGGCGGCAACTGGCCTCGCGCGGCCCGCGGTCACGCCGCGGCGCCGGCGGCGTGACCGGCATCACCGCGCCCCGCGCAGCGGGCCGGTCCGGTCTGCGGGACGGCGGGCGCTCGGCGTAATGCGTTCGCCCGCCGGGCGCGGCGGATGCGATGCTGGAACGCGTATGTCTACGCAGACCCCCTCCCCCGCATTCGGCGAGCTCGCCGCGCGACTGGCCGAGCTCACCCTGCGCGACGCGCACCGCCTCGGCCGTCGCCTGGACGGCGCACGCCGCATCCGCAAGCCCGAGGCCCGCTCGGCCGTGCTGGCCGAGATCGGGGCGGAGATCGACACGGCCGTGCTGAAGGTCGAGGCGCGACGCACGGCCATACCCGCGATCAGCTACCCCGAACAGCTGCCGGTCAGCCAGAAGAAGGACGAGATCCTCGAGGCGATCCGCGACCACCAGGTCGTGATCGTCGCGGGTGAGACCGGCTCCGGCAAGACCACCCAGATCCCCAAGATCTGCCTGGAGCTGGGCCGCGGCGTCCGGGGCCTCATCGGCCACACCCAGCCCCGCCGGATCGCCGCCCGCACGGTCGCCGAGCGCGTGGCGGAGGAGCTGCGGACCCCGCTGGGCGGAGCGGTCGGCTGGAAGGTCCGGTTCACCGACCAGGTCGGCGACGGCACGCTGGTCAAGCTGATGACGGACGGCATCCTGCTGGCCGAGATCCAGACCGACCGGGAGCTGCGCCAGTACGACACGATCATCATCGACGAGGCCCACGAGCGCAGCCTCAACATCGACTTCATTCTGGGCTACCTCGCCCAGCTGCTGCCCCGCCGCCCCGATCTCAAGGTCGTCATCACCTCCGCGACGATCGACCCGGAGCGCTTCTCCCGGCACTTCGGCGACGCCCCGATCGTCGAGGTCAGCGGGCGTACGTATCCGGTCGAGGTGCGGTACCGCCCGCTGCTGGCGCAGGACGCCTCCGACGACGACCGCGACCAGATCACCGCGATCTGCGACGCGGTCGACGAGCTCCAGGCCGAGGGCCCGGGCGACATCCTGGTCTTCCTCTCCGGCGAACGGGAGATCCGCGACACCGCTGACGCCCTCAACAGGCGGCAGCTGCGCTTCACCGAGGTGCTGCCGCTGTACGCGCGGCTGTCCTCCGCCGAGCAGCACAAGGTGTTCCAGCGGGCTACGGGCCGCCGCATCGTGCTGGCCACCAACGTCGCGGAGACCTCGCTCACCGTCCCCGGCATCCGGTACGTGATCGACACGGGCTTCGCCCGCATCTCCCGCTACAGCCACCGCACCAAGGTGCAGCGGCTGCCCATCGAGCCGATCAGCCAGGCCAGCGCCAACCAGCGCAAGGGCCGCTGCGGGCGCGTCGCGGACGGCATCTGCATCCGGCTGTACTCCGAGGACGACTTCCTGTCCCGCCCGGAGTTCACCGACGCCGAGATCCTCCGCACCAACCTGGCCTCCGTCATCCTGCAGATGACCGCGGCCGGCCTCGGGGACGTCTCCCGCTTCCCCTTCATCGACCCGCCGGACGCCCGGAACGTCAAGGACGGCGTCCAGTTGCTGCAGGAGCTCGGCGCGCTCGACGGGCAGAAGCTCACACAGACCGGCCGCAAGCTGTCCCAGCTGCCGGTGGACCCGCGGCTGGCCCGGATGGTGCTGGAGGCGGAGCGCAACGGCGTGGTCCGCGAGGTGATGGTCATCGCGGCCGCGCTGTCCATCCAGGACCCGCGCGAACGCCCCCAGGACAAGCAGCAGCAGGCCGACGAGAAGCACCGCCGTTTCGCCGACGAGAGCAGCGACTTCATGGCGCTGCTCAATCTGTGGCGGTACGTGCGCGAGCAGCAGAAGGCGCTCTCCTCCTCCGCCTTTCGCCGGATGTGCCGCACCGAGTACCTCAACTACCTGCGGATCCGCGAGTGGCAGGACATCTACAGCCAGCTGCGCACGGTCGCCAAGACGATGGGCATCCACCTCGCCGAGGGCGACCACGAGGTCGACACCCGGCTTGTGCACCAGTCGCTGCTGGCCGGTCTGCTCTCGCACATCGGCCTGAAGGACACCGACAAGAACGAGTACCTGGGCGCCCGCAGCGCCAAGTTCGCGGTCTTCCCCGGCTCCTCGCTCTTCAAGAAGCCACCGCGGTGGATCATGTCGGCCGAGCTGGTGGAGACCTCGCGGCTGTGGGCACGGGTCAACGCGCGCATCGAGCCGGAGTGGATCGAACCGCTCGCCCAGCATCTGGTGAAACGCTCCTACAGCGAGCCGCACTGGGAGAAGGACCAGGCCGCGGTCATGGCCTTCGAGAAGGTGACGCTGTACGGCGTGCCGGTCGTCGCCGACCGCAAGGTCAACTACGGGAAGATCGACCCGGAGACCAGCCGCGAGCTGTTCATCCGCAACGCGCTCGTCGAGGGCGACTGGCGCACCCACCACCAGTTCTTCCACGACAACCGCAAGCTGCTGGCCGAGGTGGAGGAGCTGGAGCACCGGGCGCGGCGCCGCGACATCCTCGTCGACGACGAGACGCTCTTCGACTTCTACGACCGCCTGGTCCCCGAACACGTGGTCTCGGGCGCGCACTTCGACTCGTGGTGGAAGCACAAGCGCCGCGAGGAGCCGGAGCTGCTCAACTTCGAGCACTCCATGCTGATCAACGAGAACGCCGAGGCCGTCACCAAGGACGACTACCCCGACTCGTGGCGCCAGGGGAAGCTCAAGTTCCGTGTGACGTACCAGTTCGAGCCGGGCGCGGACGCGGACGGCGTGACCGTCCACATCCCGCTGCAGGTGCTCAACCAGGTCACCCCCGACGGCTTCGACTGGCAGATCCCGGGACTGCGCGAGGAGGTCGTCACCGAGCTCATCCGCTCGCTGCCGAAGGCGATCCGCCGCCACTACGTCCCGGCGCCGAACTACGCGAAGGCCTTCCTCGACCGCGTCGTCCCCGTGCAGGACCCCTTGCCCGAGACCCTCGCGCGGGAGCTGCAGCGGATGGTGGGCGTACCCGTCACCGCGGAGGACTTCGACCTCGCCAGGGTCCCGGAGCATCTGAAGATCACCTTCCGGGTGACCGACGAACGCCGCCGCAAACTGGCCGAGGACAAGGACCTGGAGGCGCTCAAGCAGCGGCTCCGGCCCAAGACCAAGGCCGCGATCAGCAAGGCCTTCGACGCCGCGGGCTCCATCGGCATCGAGCGGCGCGCAGGGCTGAAGCAGTGGACGGTGGGCGCTCTGCCCCGCACCTTCGAGACGCGGCGGTCCGGTCAGCCGGTCAAGGCCTTCCCGGCGCTGGTCGACGAGGGCGAGAGCGTGGGCGTGCAGCTCTTCGACACCGAGGCCGAGCAGGCCGCGGCGATGTGGCGCGGCACCCGCCGGCTGATCCTGCTGAACGTCCCCGCCAACCCGGCGAAGTTCGCCGCGGACCGGCTGTCCAACCAGGACAAGCTCGCCCTGTCGCGCAGCCCGCACGGCTCGGTGGCCGCCCTGTTCGACGACTGCGTCACCGCGGCCGCCGACCGGCTCATGACCGAGCACGGCGGCCCGGCGTGGGACGAGGAGTCCTTCCGCAAGCTGTACGACTCGGTGCGCGCCGACCTCGTCGAGCTGACCGTCAGGACGGTCGCCCAGGTGCGCCAGGTGCTGGCCGCCTGGCAGGCCTGCGAGCGCCGTCTGAAGGCCACCCAGAGCCTCGCCCTGGTCGCGAACCTGGCGGACGTCAAGGAGCAGCTGGGATCCCTCGTTAGGCCCGGCTTCGTCACCGCCTCGGGGGTGCACCGGCTGCCGGACCTGCTCCGCTACCTGGTGGCCGTAGACCGGCGCCTCCAGCAGATGCCCACGGGCGTCCAGCGCGACACCACGCGCATGGAGAAGGTCCGTGAGATCCAGGCCGAGTACGCCGAGCTGCTGACCGCCCAGCCGGCGGGCAGGCCCGTCCCCGAACGGGTGCGCGAGATCCGCTGGATGATCGAGGAACTGCGGGTCAGCTACTTCGCGCACGCCCTCGGGACGGCGTTCCCGGTCTCGGACAAACGCATCTTCAAGGCCCTCGACGAGGCCTGGGGCTGATCGGGTTCGCAATCACCCTCTGACCTGCTGTACAGTCGTCATCGCGGCAAGGGAACAACGGCCGCGAAACCTGGTCCTGTGGAGCAGTTTGGAGTGCTCGCCACCCTGTCAAGGTGGAGGCCGCGGGTTCAAATCCCGTCAGGACCGCACATGAAGCAAGGCCCGCGTCCAGCGAAGGACGCGGGCCTTCTTGCTGCGTGCGCGCGGTGGGCCGGCGTACGCGAGGGCCGGCGGGGGCGACGACCGGCGTGCGCGACGGCAGTCGGGAGCGGTCGCGGAGGACGCGGAGGACGCGGGTCCCCTGGTGCCGCCCGTCGGCGCGTGGTACGCCTGGCACATGAGCGCGACGCCCGGGGAACCGGGCCCGGCACCCACGGGCCGTGAGGCGGCCGCGGCTGCCGCCGGCACCCATCCGGCCTGCGGTCACCGATGCGCGCGCGGCACCGCCCGGTGGGGCCGGGGCGCAGGGCGCGACGGGTGTCGCGAACGCCGCCGTCCCATTACCGCACGACCACGGAGAGCGACAAGTCACCGCTGCGTGACAGGAGTCACATGAACTCATCCGCTGCTGGGGGAACTTGGGGGCTCCTGTGGGGCCGTCAATTTAATATGTGCAATTGCACTCACGACCGGATCCCCGACACTCACAGGACCGACACATCACACACACAAAAAAGATCGCACCGGAGCCGGCGGACTCCGGTGCGATCATGTTCCTATGGGCTTCCCTGATGGGGGCAGGGACCCTTCGGAGCGGACGTCGCGGCGGGTTGGGGGCCCCGCATGGACGTCCGTTTGTTCAGGTCAGGCCTCGCTGCGCTGCTGCGGAATGCCCGCGAGCAGTGCACGGACCTCCGCCTCGCGGTAGCGGCGGTGCCCGCCGAGCGTGCGGATGGACGTGAGCTTGCCAGCCTTGGCCCAGCGCGTGACCGTCTTCGGGTCCACGCGGAACATCGTGGCGACCTCAGCGGGGGTCAGCAGCGGCTCGGCATCAGGGGTGCGAGCGGTCATGAGCGGCCTCCTCGAGAGAACCGAACCAACACGGTTCTTTCCTCTAAATTCTGCACCTTGACCCGCGTTGCCCGAAATGGCGGACGCGGGCCGAGTCGGTAATAGGACGAACGGCTTGTCCTTGGCACTACAACTACACCATCTGTCCAGCCGTGTCGGCCAAACCGATGGATTTGCCCTCTGAGGTGTCTAAGCTCGACGGAAGCCGATGGACCAGGCCATAACGGACAGTCACACCTGAGTGACGATCAGTCACAGCCAACCCACGAGCCACAGCCCCACCTCAAGGGCGCACAACCCCGGACATTCCACCCAGAGCGCGTGGAAAGGGGCCCTTCCGGACCCGATGTCCCATATTGTCATGGGGGGCGGGGATAAGAGCAAGACCCCTAAACGTGCTTTAGGTCACGCTTAGGCCAAAGGTACCGGTCGGCCGGACTCAGGACCAAAGTCCCTCCCCATGCCCGGCTTCCGACGGGCCCTCAGCTGGCGTACAAGAGCTCCCTGACGGCCCGCCAGCGGCCGGTGAGCCGCTCGTACGCCTCACCGGCCCGGGCGTCGTCACCTTCCCGCAGCGCCGCCAGCGCCTCCGCCACGTCCGCGGCCGACCGGTCCCCCGAGAGGGAGTCCGGCGCGATGGCGTGGACGAGCCCTCCGTAGTCGAGTTCGACCAGGGAGCGCGGGTGGAACTCCTCGAGCCAACGCCCTACATCTACCAGGCCCTCGATCAAAGGTCCCTCTTCGAGTGAATCCTTGAGCACCCGCAGCGCCCGGGCCGTGCGCCGTCGCGCCTGCACCATAGGGGTCCGGTACCGCATCACAGGCTCCTTCGACTCGCCCGCGCCCGCGGGTTCGTACTCCCGCTCGGAGTCGTCGAACAGCGCGAACCAGCGCACCGGGACGTGCCAGGTCGCCCCGCGGATCCAGGGACGGGCGTCGGCGTTCTCGGGCTTCTGCGCCCGCCACGCCGCGAAGTCGGCCTCCGCCTGTTCGCGCGTGACCCTGGGCAGGACCGCGTCCACCACCGGGGCCGGGTACTCCTCGACCAGATCGGACAGGGCCAGCCAGCCGCGCAGACGGGTGCGCCAGGGGCAGATGTGGGTCACGCCGTCCACGACGGCGACGAACGCCTCGCTGCTCTCCCGGACCGGGACCGGGAGGGGCGGGACCGAGAGCAGGCCGGCCAGCGACTGCCGCAGCTCGTCCTGTGCGGTCCTCTGCGCGCCCTGGGCGGCGTACCGGTACCAGTGACCGCGGTCGGGCTCCGGAAAGGCCGCCAGCGGCTCGTACACCCGCAGATACGCCGCGTAGGGGACCAGCACCGATGACAAGCCCACACCCGCTCCCTCGTGACGGCATCCGCCCTGGCATCGTCCCACGTCGCTTCCGGCACGGGGAGTGATCCACGACACTGGGAACATGTTCCGGGCCGGGTGGTTCTAGTCTTCTGCCAACCGGCCCTCCCCCACCCACCCGGAGGGCGACCTCTGGACATTCGGGAGTCACCACAGTGACCGACGTACGTCAGACACCCGGCATCGTCTCCACGCTGTTCCGGTCGGAGCAGGGCGGTCATGAGCAGGTCGTCTTGTGCCAGGACCGCGCCAGTGGCCTCAAGGCCGTCATCGCGATCCACTCCACCGCCCTGGGCCCGGCCCTCGGCGGCACCCGCTTCCACACGTACTCCTCCGACGAGGAGGCGGTCGAGGACGCGCTCAACCTCGCCCGCGGCATGTCCTACAAGAACGCCCTCGCCGGTCTCGATCTCGGCGGCGGCAAGGCCGTCGTCATCGGCGACCCGGACCGGGACAAGTCGGAGGAACTGCTGCTGGCCTACGGCCGCTTCGTGGCCTCGCTCGGCGGCCGCTACGTCACGGCCTGCGACGTCGGCACCTATGTGGCCGACATGGACGTCGTCTCCCGTGTCGCGCCGCGGTGGACCACCGGCCGTTCGCCCGAGAACGGCGGCGCCGGCGACTCCTCCGTGCTGACCGCCTGGGGCGTCTTCCAGGGCATGCGCGCCTCCGCCCAGGCCAAGTGGGGCGACCCGACGCTGCGCGGCCGCCGGGTCGGCGTGGCCGGTGTCGGCAAGGTCGGCCACCACCTGGTGGAGCACCTGCTCCAGGACGGCGCCGAGGTCGTGGTCACCGACGTTCGCGGCGAGGCCGTCGACCGGATCACCTCCCGCCACCCGCAGGTCACCGCCGTCTCCGATGCTGACGTCCTGGTGCGTACGCCGCTGGACGTGTACGCGCCCTGCGCACTCGGAGGCGCCCTCGACGACGACTCGGTGCCGGCCCTCACCGCCTCGATCGTCTGCGGCGCTGCCAACAACCAGCTCGCGCACCCCGGCATCGAGAAGGACCTGGCCGACCGCGGCATCCTGTACGCGCCCGACTACGTCGTGAACGCGGGCGGTGTCATCCAGGTCGCCGACGAGCTGAACGGCTTCGACTTCGAGCGGGCCCGCGCCAAGGCGACGAAGATCTTCGACACCACCCTGGCGATCTTCGAGCGCGCCGCCGCCGACGGCGTCCCGCCCGCCGCCGCCGCCGACCGCCTCGCCGAGCAGCGCATGGCGGAGCGCACCCCCGCGGAGAGCTGGCTGCGTCCCTGAACCGTCCCGCGATCGTCCGCGATCGTTCGTGATACGCGGGGCCTCGGCACTGCCGCGGCCCCGCTGCGCGCCCCCGTCGCATGGCGGCGAGGGGCGTGTCTTCCATCACAAACCGGACACCCGCGGGGCGCCCCCGACGTACGGTGTCCGCGTCCTCGCGTGTCGGGCCGGCTCCGCCCGGTCTTTCCGGCGAGGGCGGCGGGCCGGACATCCGACCGTTACCACGCCCCGGCAGCCAGCCCGTGGCGGAAGAAGGTAAAATCGCGACTGACCAGCCAGGACGGGGCCATCGCGGGCCCCTGCTCCGACGCGCGTCGTGCGGGCGACGTACCGTGCGGCCTCGGAAGCAGGTACCGTTGAAGTCCTACGGACCGGGACTCTCACCCGAGGGCCCGTTCCCTATCGTGAACGCGTGTCAAGACTCGGGGCCGTCGAGCCCCACGTTGAGGGGGTCGAGCCAATGGGGCGCGGCCGGGCCAAGGCCAAGCAGACGAAGGTCGCCCGCCAGCTGAAGTACAACAGCGGCGGAACGGACCTGTCACGTCTGGCCGAAGAGCTGGGCGCATCGTCGACACTGCCGGTCAATCCGGACGTACAGGAAGACGACGATGACGACGAGCTGGAAGACGACCCGTACGCACGGTACGCGGATCTCTACGGCGACGACGAGGACGACGACGAGGACGACGAGTCCCAGTCCTCCTCGCAGCGTCGTCGCGCTTGACGCAACACATTCCGTTCCAGCTTGACCACTGACCCGGTCCGGGCACCGTCCGGACCGGGCTTTGTGCTGTCCCGGACCGGTCAGCCCGCGTAGTCCCCGGTCAGCTCGACGGCCTCGGCGTGATCGCCGCGCTCCACGATCCCGCCCGCCACCCAGGCCTCCAGCCCGCGGTCGGCCAGCGTCGTCAGCGCCACGTCCACCGATTCCTGGGGGACCACGGCGACCATGCCGACGCCCATGTTCAGGGTCTTCTCCAGCTCCAGCCGCGCCACGCCGCCGAGCTCGCCGACGGTGCTGAACACCGCACCCGGCGTCCACGTCGAGCGGTCCACCGTGGCGTGCAGGTGGTCCGGGACGACCCGGGCCAGGTTGTTGGCGAGGCCGCCACCGGTGACGTGCGAGAAGCCGTGCACCTCGGTCGTACGGGTCAGCGCCAGGCAGTCCAGCGAGTAGATCCGGGTCGGCTCCAGCAGCTCCTCACCGAGGGTGCGGCCGAACTCCGGCACCTCCCGGTCCAGCGCCCAGCCGGCCCGGTCGAACAGCACGTGCCGGACGAGCGAGTACCCGTTGGAGTGAAGACCGGAGGATGCCATGGCGATCACCACGTCACCCTTACGGATGCGATCCGCGCCCAGCAGCCGGTCGGCCTCGACGACGCCCGTACCGGCGCCTGCGACGTCGAACTCGTCCTCGCCGAGCAGGCCCGGGTGCTCCGCCGTCTCGCCGCCGACCAGGGCGCAGCCGGCCAGCACGCACCCCTCGGCGATGCCCTTGACGATGGCCGCGACCCGGTCCGGGAAGACCTTGCCGACGCAGATGTAGTCGGTCATGAAGAGCGGCTCGGCGCCGCACACGACCAGGTCGTCGACGACCATGCCGACCAGGTCGTGGCCGATGGTGTCGTAGACGCCCATGCGGCGGGCGATGTCGACCTTGGTCCCCACGCCGTCGGTGGCGGAGGCCAGCAGGGGCCGCTCGTAGCGCTTGAGCGCGGAGGCGTCGAAGAGGCCGGCGAACCCGCCGAGACCGCCCACGACCTCGGGGCGGGTGGCCTTCTTCACCCACTCCTTCATCAGCTCGACCGCGCGGTCGCCCGCCTCGATGTCGACTCCCGCCGCGGCGTAGCTGGCACCGGTGTTCTCGGACATGCCTGTGTTGTGTCCTTGCGTCGAATGCTTACGGGCGACGGAGCGCGTCGGCCGCATCGGGGCCGCCGGCCAGCTCGGTCTCCAGAAGGTGCTTGCCGAGCAGCTCGGGGTCCGGCAGCTCCATCGGGTACTCGCCGTCGAAGCAGGCCCGGCAGAGGTTGGGCTTGGCGATCGTGGTCGCCTCGACCATGGCGTCGATCGAGATGTACGACAGCGAGTCCGCGTCCAGGGACTTGCAGATCTCGTCGACCGACAGGCCGTTGGCGATCAGCTCGGCGCGGGTGGCGAAGTCGATGCCGAAGAAGCAGGGCCACTTGATCGGCGGCGAGGAGATCCGGATGTGGACCTCCGCGGCGCCCGCCTCGCGGAGCATCCGGACCAGCGCGCGCTGGGTGTTGCCGCGGACGATCGAGTCGTCAACGACCACCAGGCGCTTGCCCCGGATGACCTCCTTGAGCGGGTTGAGCTTCAGCCGGATGCCCAGCTGCCGGATGGTCTGCGAGGGCTGGATGAAGGTCCGGCCCACATACGAGTTCTTCACCAGGCCGGAGCCGTAGGGGATGCCGCTCTCCTCGGCGTAGCCGACCGCGGCCGGCGTGCCGGACTCCGGGGTCGCTATCACCAGGTCGGCGTCGACCGGGGCCTCCTTGGCCAGCCGGCGGCCCATCTCGACCCGGGAGAGGTAGACGTTGCGGCCCGCGATGTCGGTGTCGGGGCGCGCCAGGTACACGTACTCGAAGACGCAGCCCTTGGGTCGGGCGTCGGCGAAGCGGGAGGCGCGCAGCCCGTTCTCGTCGATGGCGATCATCTCGCCGGGCTCGACCTCCCGGATGAAGCTCGCGCCGACGATGTCAAGGGCGGCGGTCTCCGACGCGACGACCCAGCCGCGCTCGAGGCGGCCCAGCACCAGCGGGCGGATGCCCTGCGGGTCGCGGGCGGCGTAGAGCGTGTGCTCGTCCATGAAGACCAGGCTGAAGGCGCCCTGGACCACGGGCAGCACCTGCCGGGCGGCGTCCTCGACGGACAGCGGCTTGCCGTCCGCGTCGACCTGGCCGGCCAGCAGCGCCGTCACCAGGTCGGTGTCGTTGGTCGCCGCGACCTTGGTCGCCCGGCCGTTGCCCTGGGGCAGCGCGGCGACCATCTCGGCCAGCTCGACGGTGTTGACCAGGTTCCCGTTGTGGCCGAGGGCGATGGAGCCGCCGGCGGTGGCGCGGAATGTCGGCTGGGCGTTCTCCCAGACCGAGGCACCGGTGGTCGAGTAACGGGCATGCCCGACCGCGATGTGGCCCTGGAGGGAACCGAGTGAGGTCTCGTCGAAGACCTGGGACACCAGGCCCATGTCCTTGAAGACCAGGATCTGGGAGCCGTTGCTCACTGCGATGCCCGCGGACTCCTGTCCGCGATGCTGCAGGGCGTACAGCCCGAAATAGGTGAGTTTGGCGACCTCTTCGCCGGGGGCCCAGACACCGAAGACGCCGCAAGCGTCCTGGGGGCCCTTCTCGCCGGGGAGCAGGTCGTGGTTGAGTCGTCCGTCACCACGTGGCACGTCACCGAGTCTAGGGCAGGTTCCACCGTCGTCCGAACGAGGGAACCCGACATAAGTGCGTTCTATGCGCGTAAACCCATGGGGCGCTTGGGCATGTGACGTTGGTCAGGGCCTCGGTCGAGGCGCGGTCAGGGCTGGTCGGAAGTGCGGTCCGGGGCAGTCAGAGGTGCGGCCCTGGGCGAAGTGCGGGGTCGCGGACCATGGCCGTCAGCTCGGCCGCGGCCCGCGCGGGGCGGGTCGGACGGCCTCGGAACCTCCCCGAGGCCGGGAAGGAGACCGCGCCCAGGCGTACGTCGTCCGCCCCCGTGGTGCGGCGCACGAACAGCACGCCCTCGCGAGTCAGGACGACGCGCGTGACGGTCTCCCATGGAACGTGCCGCGTTCGCGCATGACGTCGGACCCGGAGCCCGGTGGCGTCGGCGGTGACACGCCACAGGACCACGGAGAGGAGTTCGCTCGCCAGTGCCGCGGCACCAGGGACCATCAGCGCCCACTGCCACCAGCTGGGTCCCCCGCGCACCACCGCGGCGACGCACAGGACCTCGCAGAGCAGCCCCAACGCCCCCGCGATGCGGACCGCGGGGCCGCCGTCCCAGCGCGCCGGAGCGGCACCCGGCCCCATTGCGGCAGCCGCCTCGGCGATCTCCGCCTCGGCCTTCCGGCGGTGCTCGGCGTGCGCCCGCCGGTCGCGGTCCTGCGGATGGGACGGCGACCACGGGCGGGCCGGGGCCACGGTCGTCTCGACCACCGCCCGACCCTTCGTGGTCGTGCCCAGCAGCACCAACTCGGCCCCTTCGCACGGGAGGCCGTAGAGCACGGCCTCGCCGCGCGGCGCGCCGCGGTACGCGCTCGACGCGTACGTCAGGACGGGTTCTCCATCCGCCCCGTCGAAAGGATGGACCGCGCTACCGCCACCTCCTCCCCGCACGAAGACCCGCAGAGCGGGGGCAGCACCCCGCCGCAGGGCCGCCGCGCGAGCCGCCGTCAGCACCCCGGACAGCAGCAGGCTGACGGCGGCTCCGCCGCCCGCCACCGCCAGGAGCTGCAGTCCGAAGTGATCGCGGTACGGCTCCGCGGCAAGCCGCGTCCACTCCCCGTCGACGAGGACGGGGACGTGGGCACCGCGGTCGTAGTCCTCGGGGAACGCCACATCGACGTCATGGCGGCTGCCGTCCCCGAACCGGACGACGAGACGATCCTCTGCGTCGTCGGAGACGACGATGGCGCCGACCGTGCGCGCCACCGCCGCGTGCCGCTCGTCGGCCCGGTCGTCGGCGATCGCGAGGACGGCGGCTCCCCCGGCGGCCACGAGGACCACCAGCCCGGCAACCACGCGAAGCACACCGCGCCGTACGGCCGGCGCCGCGGACTCCGGGACCGGCATCACGAGACCACCGGCCGCCTCCAGGGCCAGCGCCCGCTGCGTACGGCGCACCCGCAGCCGCGCGAGAACCGCGGCCCAGCCCCAGCACAGCGCGGCCAGTACCGCCGTGTCCGCCAGGCGCTCGGCGGCACCACCGGCCCACATGTCCGGATCAGCCATCGACAGCAGCAGCAGCGGCGCCGACACCAGCGCCGCCTCGGGCAGCACCAGCAGCCACACCATGTGCACGAAAAAGGCGATGGTGCCGACCGCGTCCAGCCACATGGGTCCGCACGGCGCGGACGCCGTGCACCGCTCATAGGGGGCGCAGGCGATCGCCGCGATCACGGATGCCAGCAGCGCCGCCGCGGGCCACCGGGGCGCGGCCCAGCGGGGCGGCCGCACGGCCGCCCAGCGGCGGGCGTCGGCGGAGAGCCAGGGGCGGGCCGGTATGCGTGCCGGGGACTTTGCGGAGGTCACAGGCGCATTATGCGAGCGCCCGGGCCGCCACAGCCCAACAGGGGCAGGCCCGGCCGCCTCAGCCCAGCAGGGGCAGGCCCGGCCGCCTCAGCCCAGCAGGGGCAGGTAGGGAGCGAGGTCGGCGCGCTCGCCGCTCGCGAAGACCGCGGCGGAGGCGAGTGCGTCGGCCCAGTACGTACGGCCGGTGGCGAGGCGGATCCAGGTCACCGGGTCCGTCTCGACGACGTTGGGAGGGGTGCCCCGGGTGTGACGGGGGCCGGGGACACACTGCACCGCCGCGTACGGCGGGACGCGGACCTCGACGGAGTTGCCGGGCGCGGCGACGGCCAGGGTGTCAGCGAGGAGCCGTACGACGGCGGCGACGGCCTGCCGCTCCAGCGGGACGGGCGCGTTCGTCGCCCGGGCGAGGTCGTCGCTGTGGACGACCAGTTCGACGAGCCGGGTCACCAGGAAGTCCGTGGACCGCATCGCGCCGAGGGTGATCGCCACCAGGCGCCCGGGCGCCACCGCCTCGTCCAGCACCCCGGCGAGCCCGTGGGCGGCCTCCTCCAGGCGCGTGGCGGCGTCGGCGGTCCCTGCGGCCGTCTCGCGGGCGTCGGCGTCCAGCGGGCCGGCGATGCGTTCCGTGGAGCGCGCCCACAGGGTGAGATCGAGGTCCGCCCGGGCCGGGGCGGGCGAGGCCAGCACCCGGGCGACGGCCTCCACCTCCCGGGCGATGTGCACCACCAGCGTGTGCACGTCCCACCCCGGCAGCCCGGAGGGTGCGTGCAGCTGCTGTTCCGTCAGTCCGCGGGCGGCCCCCAGGACGTGGCCGACCTGCGCGGTGAGCGCAGCGCGGGTCCTGGCGGGGTCGTAGGTGCGGGGTTTGCGGGCGGTGGGCGGCATGTCCGCAGCCTACGCGCCGGCCCCGGCCCGCACCCCGACCCCGGCGGTCAGGCCTGGCGCGGGCGCTCGAAGGTGAGCAGCAGACCGCCCACCGCGCCCGGGCCGATCCGGCCCTTGACGTCGGCCGCGGTGATCGTCTTGAGGTGCCAGCCGTCCTCGGCGTACTTGTTGAGCGTCTTCTCCAGCTTGTCGTCGTCGATGGCGTCGCCTACCAGCGACTCACGGAAGCTGACGACCTTGTACTCGTGCATCGTTGACCCCTCGTCGTAACGGTGGTTGCGCAACGCACAGTACCGCCGGTCGCGATCATGCGGGCCGGCCGGCCGAGCGGACGGCCGCAGCGCAGCGCCCCCGCGCCGAGTGGCGCGGGGGCGCTTGCGGAAGGCAGGCGGACGGATCAGGCCAGGAGGGCCGGGATCGTGCCCTCGTGCGCCGTGCGGAGCTCGTCCAGCGAGATGCTGAACTGGCCCTGCAGCTCCACCGCGTCGCCGTCGACGACACCGATCCGCGTCGCGGGCAGACCCCGCGCACCGCACATGTCGGTGAAGCGGAGCTCCTCGCTGCGCGGCACCGAGACGACCACCCGGCCCGTCGACTCCGAGAACAGAAAGACGAACGGGTCGAGGCCGTCCGGCACGACCAGGCGCGCGCCGTTGCCGCCGCGCAGGCAGGACTCGACGACGGCCTGGACGAGCCCGCCGTCGGACAGGTCGTGGGCCGCGTCGATCATGCCGTCCCGGGAGGCCGAGATGAGGATCTCGCCGAGCAGCTTCTCGCGCTCCAGGTCCACCGCCGGCGGCAGTCCGCCGAGGTGGTCGTGGACGGCCTGGGACCAGGCGGAGCCACCCAGCTCCTCCTTGGTGTCGCCCAGCAGGTAGAGCAGCTGGCCCTGGTCCTTGAAGGCGACCGGGGTGCGGCGCGTGACGTCGTCGATCACGCCGAGCACCGCCACGACGGGCGTCGGGTGGATGGCGACGTCGCCGGTCTGGTTGTAGAGCGAGACGTTGCCGCCGGTGACCGGCGTGCCCAGCTCCAGGCAGCCGTCGGCCAGGCCCCGGCAGGCCTCGGCGAACTGCCACATCGCGGCCGGGTCCTCGGGCGAGCCGAAGTTGAGGCAGTCCGAGACCGCCAGCGGCTTCGCACCGCTCGTGGCGACGTTGCGGTACGCCTCGGCGAGCGCCAGCTGCGCGCCGGTGTACGGGTCGAGCTTGGCGTAGCGGCCGTTGCCGTCGGTGGCGACCGCGACGCCGAGGTTGGTCTCCTCGTCGATGCGGATCATGCCGGAGTCCTCCGGCTGTGCCAGCACGGTGTTGCCCTGCACGAAGCGGTCGTACTGGTCGGTGATCCACGCCTTGGAGGCCTGGTTCGGGTGCGCGACCACCGTCAGGACCTGCTCGCGCAGCTCCTTCGCGGTCTGCGGGCGCGGCAGCTTGTTGGCGTCGTCGGCCTGGAGCGCGTCCTGCCACGCGGGGCGGGCGTAGGGGCGCTCGTACACCGGGCCCTCGTGGGCGACGGTGCGCGGCGGGACGTCGACGATCTGCTCGCCGTGCCAGAAGATCTCCAGCCGGTCGCCGTCGGTGACCTCACCGATGACGGTGGCGATGACGTCCCACTTCTCGCAGATCTCCAGGAAGCGGTCGACGTGCTGGGGCTCGACGATGGCGCACATGCGCTCCTGCGACTCGCTCATGAGGATCTCCTCCGGCGAGAGCGTCGCGTCGCGCAGCGGCACGGTCTCCAGGTCCACGCGCATGCCGCCGGAGCCGGCCGAGGCCAGCTCGGAGGTGGCGCAGGACAGGCCGGCGCCGCCGAGGTCCTGGATGCCGGCGACCAGCTTCTCCTTGAAGATCTCCAGGGTGCACTCGATGAGCAGCTTCTCCTGGAAGGGGTCGCCGACCTGGACGGCGGGGCGCTTGGCCGGGCCGCTGTCGGAGAAGGTCTCCGAGGCGAGCACGGAGACGCCGCCGATGCCGTCGCCTCCGGTGCGGGCGCCGTAGAGGATGACCTTGTTGCCGGCGCCCGAGGCCTTGGCGAGGTGGATGTCCTCGTGCTTCATCACACCGATGCAGAGCGCGTTCACCAGCGGGTTGCCCTGGTAGCAGGGGTCGAAGACGACCTCGCCGCCGATGTTGGGCAGGCCCAGGCAGTTGCCGTAGCCGCCGACGCCCGCGACGACGCCGGGCAGGACGCGCTTGGTGTCGGGGTGGTCCGGCGCGCCGAAGCGCAGCGGGTCCATGACGGCGACCGGGCGGGCGCCCATGGCGAGGATGTCGCGGACGATGCCGCCGACGCCGGTGGCCGCGCCCTGGTAGGGCTCGATGTACGACGGGTGGTTGTGCGACTCGACCTTGAAGGTGACCGCGTAGCCCTGGCCGACGTCCACGACACCGGCGTTCTCACCGATGCCGACGAGCAGCGCGTCGTTGGCGGGGGCCTTCTCGCCGAACTGGCGCAGGTGGATCTTGCTGCTCTTGTAGGAGCAGTGCTCGGACCACATGACGGAGTACATGGCGAGCTCGGCACCGGTGGGACGGCGACCGAGGATCTCGCGGATGCGCTCGTACTCGTCCTGCTTCAGGCCGAGTTCGGCCCACGGCTGCTCGGCGTCCGGAGTCTCGGTGGCGTGCTTCACGGAATCGAGTGTCATGACGCGTGAACCAGCTTCTTGAGGATCGAGGTGAAGAATCCGAGGCCGTCGGTGCGGCCGGTCCCGATCAGCGACTCGACGGCGTGCTCGGGGTGCGGCATGAGACCGACGACATTGCCCGCGGCGTTGGTGATGCCGGCGATGTCCCGGAGCGAGCCATTGGGGTTCCAGTCCGCGTAGCGGAACACCACGCGGCCCTCGGCCTCCAGCTCGTCGAGGACGCGCTCGTCGGCGACGTAGCGGCCGTCGATGTTCTTCAGCGGGATGCTGATCTCCTGGCCCTGCTCGTAATCGGCCGTCCAGGACGTCGAGTTGTTCTCGACGCGCAGCCTCTGGTCCCGGCAGATGAAGTGCAGGTGATTGTTGCGCAACATCGCGCCCGGAAGCAGATGCGTCTCGGTGAGCACCTGGAAGCCGTTGCAGATACCCAGGACCGGAAGACCGTCCTTGGCACCGGCGATGACCGACTCCATCACCGGCGAGAAGCGGGAAATCGCCCCTGCCCGCAGATAGTCGCCGTAACTGAATCCCCCGGGCAGGACGACGGCGTCGACCTGGTGGAGATCCTTGTCACGGTGCCACAGCGCCACCGGTTCGGCGCCGGCGAGCCGGACGGCCCGCTGGGTGTCCCGGTCGTCGAGCGTCCCGGGGAAGGTGACGACACCGATACGTGCGGTCACGACTCCACCCTCACGGTGAAGTCCTCGATCACGGTGTTGGCGAGGAAGGTCTCGGCCATCTCTCGGATACGGCTGAGGGCGGCGTCGTCGACCGGACCCTCAAGTTCGAGCTCAAAACGCTTGCCCTGGCGGACGTCGGCGATTCCCTCGAACCCGAGGCGCGGCAGCGCGCGCTGCACCGCCTGGCCCTGGGGGTCGAGGATCTCCGGCTTGAGCATGACGTCGACTACGACGCGTGCCACGGTCACTCCCGGTGGTGTGCTGCGGTGAGATGTTCCCACCGTACCCCGCCACAGAATCTACGCGGGTAGATATTCCAGAATGGTCACGGAATATCCGTCCGCCGGATTGCCGGCGGGACATCCGGAGGAATAAACCGAGCACGACCGGCGAAAATATGCGGACCGGTAAATGGGAAAGCATTGACCCCGGCCATGGGGCTTCGGTACAACAACGAGGCCAACGCAGGCCCCTGGGCCTTCTCCATTGAAAGGACCGGCATCCATGGCGCAACGCGTACTGGTCACGCTCTCCGACGACCTCGACGGCGGTGAAGCGACGGAAACGGTCTCTTTCGGCCTCGACGGCAAGTCCTACGAGATCGACCTGTCCGCCGGCAACGCCCAGCAGCTCCGCGAGGCGCTCACTCCGTACGTCGAGGCGGGCCGCCGCCGGAGCCGGCTCGGCAAGGCCTTCAAGCACACCTCCCTTGCCCCCGACCCGGCCGCCGTGCGCGCCTGGGCGCTCTCCCGGGGCTTCGACGTGCCGCCGCGCGGCCGCATTCCGAAGAAGCTCTACGAGGCGTACGCCGAGGCCGGCTGATCCGCCCGCGCCCCGGCCGCCGGAAACGCCGGGGCGCCGCCCGGGAATCACCCGGAAGAAGCGATTGGACAGCCACCCCCCTTGATCCGCTAGAGTCTGAGCACGCCGAGGGCGGGCCGAAAGGCCGGCTCCCGGGCCACGCGGGTGTAGTTCAGTAGCAGAACATCCCTCTTCCAGGGGGAAGGCGCAGTGTGCGATTCCTGTCACCCGCTCTGGTTGCTCGACCGGTCCTGAGGATCGGGTAGAGTAGTCGCCGTGCGGACGTGGCTCAGTTGGTAGAGCATCACCTTGCCAAGGTGAGGGTCGCGAGTTCGAATCTCGTCGTCCGCTCTTGAGGGAAGGCCCCGGTCGGATCACCGACCGGGGCCTTCTTCGTGCTTCCGCGCGGGCGTGCTTGCGTGTGTTCCGCGTACGCGTGGCACCGGGTTCGCGTGGCGCCGCGGCCGGGGCGCGCCCGCCGCGTGGTCCTGGGGGCCCGGGCCGCGGTCAGGGCCGGCGTCCGAAGGTGTGACCATCACCACAGCTTGGCCCCCTGACTGCCCGGCCCGAAGACCGGGTCGCCACCGCGCCGCACCCTCCCCGCACTCGGCCACCGGTGCCGCGGCCCATGCGGCGACCGGTTCGGCGCGGGCGTCCCCATGCCGGCGACGGGCCCTGCGGCGCCCCGCCGGGTCCGTCGTCGGCCGTTCCGCCCGGCGCGCGGCGGGGGCGGGCCGCAGGCCCTGGGCAGATCCTCGCCCGCGGCACGTCCCCTTCGTCCGCGGTACGCCGCCCGGCAGCGCGGACCCGCCGGGCCGGGGTGTGTGCCCAAGGCCCCGAGGGTTGGCTATAGTAGGTGTCGCACCGCACGGGAACGCGCGGAGCAGGCGGACGTAGCTCAGTTGGTAGAGCGCAACCTTGCCAAGGTTGAGGTCGCGAGTTCGAGCCTCGTCGTCCGCTCAGAGAAAGGCCCCGGTCGTCACGACCGGGGCCTTCGGTCTTCCCGGGACGACGGGTTTCCTTCGCCCCTGGCGCCTGTCCCACCGACCCTGATGCCCGTCCTACCGGCGCCTGGCGCCTGTCCCACCGGCGCCTGACGCCCTTCCCGCCGGCACCCGCGTGCCGTGCCCGCCGGTCCTCTCGACCGGCGGGCACGGCACGCGACGGGCACGGCACGGCCGCGGCGGACTACCAGCTGAGGCCGGTGAGACGCTCGTACGCCTCGATGTACTTGGCGCGGGTCTGCTCCACCACGCGCTCCGGCAGGGGCGGCGGGGGCTGCTCGCTGCGGCGGTCCCAGCCGGACTCGGCGGAGGTCAGCCAGTCGCGCACGAACTGCTTGTCGAAGGAGGGCTGGGCGTGGCCCGGCTCCCACAGCTCGGCGGGCCAGAAGCGAGACGAGTCCGGGGTCAGCACCTCGTCGGCGATGGTCAGCGCCTCACCGTCGAAGCCGAACTCGAACTTGGTGTCCGCCAGGAGGATGCCGCGCTCGCGGGCGATGTCCCGGGCCCGGGCGTAGACCGCGAGGGTGCTCTGGCGCAGCTGCGCCGCGGTCTCGGCGCCGACCTTGCGGGCGACCTCCTCGTAGCTGACGTTCTCGTCGTGTTCGCCGACCTCGGCCTTGGTGGCCGGGGTGAAGATCGGCGCGGGCAGCTCGGAGCCGTCCACCAGGCCCTCGGGGAGGGTGACCCCGCACACCGTGCGGTCGGTGTTGTACTCGAGCAGCCCGGAGCCCGCCAGGTAGCCGCGTGCCACGCACTCGACGGGAACCATGTCCAGCGGCTTGCAGATCGTCGTCCGCCCCTCCCAGTCGGCGGGGGCGCCCTCCGGCAGCTCGGTGGAGAGCACATGGTGCGGCACCAGGTCCGCGATCTGGTCGAACCACCACAGCGACAACCGGGTCAGGACGCGGCCCTTGTCCGGGATCTCGGTGGGCAGCACCCAGTCGTACGCGGAGATCCGGTCACTGGCGACCATCACCAGCTCTCCTGCCTCGTTCCGGTACAGCTCGCGCACCTTGCCGGTGTGCAGGTGCACCAGGCCCGGCACGTGCGCGGGCTCGGGCTTGTGGACGAATCCGGACATGGGTCCTCCCCGATCGGCGGTTCGGATCCCGATTCTCCCGCACCCGTGGCCGCCGGGCGCGACGCGGGGTCAGTCGTGCTTGCAGATGCGGTCCAGGAGGTTGGCCGTGGCGCGCTGGATGCGGGGGTCGATGTGGCCCGGGCGGTCCAGCGCCGGGGACCAGGCGAAGGTGCCCGAGGCGAAGACCAGGGCCCCGCCCGGGGCCCGGTACAGGGAGGTCTCCTGGTGGACACGGCGGCCGGCGGAGTCCTCGTACGGGGAGTGCGCGAGCAGGATCCGCTCCATGTAGTCGGGCAGCGGTGTTCGGGGGAAGTAGCGGTCCGCCTCGCCCGCGACCAGTCCGGGGATCTCCTCGCCCTCCTCCGCTCCGGTGGCCTCCCACAGCCAGTGGCCGGCGTTGCGCACCACCAGCGGGGAGGGTTCGGGAACCCGGCCGGCGTACTGCACGCCGATCAGCAGCTGCTCGGGCTCGCCCATGTCGCGCCACAGCGCGCTGCGGCCCGGCGGGTGGCCGCGGCGCTTGCGGCAGCTGAGCAGCCGGTCGGGATCGCCTGACGGGGAGGGGCCCAGCTCGGTCTGCCAGTACATGGTGTTGGCGGACAGGAAGACCAGGGAGGTGCCGGCATCCCGGGCCGCCTCGACGGCGCGCCGCATGGGGACCGTCCAGTACTCGTCGTGGCCGGGGAAGATCAGGCCCCGGTAGCGCGAGGGGTCGATCCGGCCCGCGTGCAGGTCGCGGGCGTCCGCGTAGGCGAGGTCGTAGCCGTAGCGCTCGGCCCAGCGGATGAAGTCGTAGGCGTGGCCGACGTGCAGCGGCAGCCCGGCGCCGGCATAGGGGCGGTCGAAGGAGACGGTGACCGCGGCCTCCTCCTCGCCCAGCAGCCGGCCTTCCTCGTCCCAGGCGTGGTAGAGGCTGGCGCCCGTACGGCCGTCCTCGGGGTACAGGTTGTACGCCTGCCAGGTGACGTCGGGCAGCAGCAGGAGCAGGTCGGCGGGCCGCTCGTCGCGGACGGTGAAGGGGATGTGGCTGCGGTAGCCGTCCTGGGTGGTGAGGACGGCGACATACGCGCCGGACTTCCAGTACGAGGGGACCTGGAGGCGCCAGGACTGCCACCAGTGGTGGCAGGAGACCGTGCGCCCGGCGGCGAGCGGCGCGGGCTGGACGATCCCCGAAAGCCGGGGGCTGGAGGTGAGCTGGGCGGCTCCGTCCCCGCCGTAGTGCCCGATCCGGTAGACGTCGACGCCGTAGCTCTGCGGCGGGTCGACGGTGATCCGGAAGTCGATGGCGTCGCCGGGGGCCACGGAGGAGCCGGGCGCGAAGCCCTTGATCTGGCACCGCACGTCGTCCGCCACACGCGGGCCGGGCACGCGGGGCGCGCGTCCGGCGGACTCGCCCGGGAGATCCCCCGGCTCCCCGCGGATGGCCGCCAGATCGACGTACCAGGGCACGACCTGGCCGGTGTCGTCCAGATACTGCACGGCACCGCGCAGCCACGGCACCGGGCCCTGCCCGAACGGGTCTGTGACCCCGTGCGCCAGTGCCCCGGACTGCCAGCGGCGGACCTGCTCCTTCACCACGATGTCCCCTCCTCGTTGTCCCCCGAGGTGGTGTGCGCGTACGCACGTCCAGCACATCACACTGTGCGCTGTTTTAGTTACTTTTCGTGGCGCATTATCGCGAGGATTTCACGCCGGGGCGCACAAACGCCGTAAAACTTTCCGTCAGATGAGCCGTATCGGCTTCTCGGGGCGCACGCCCACGGCACTGAGCCAGGAACGCAGGGGGGCGGCGTCCCCGTTCTCCACGAGCCGGAGCACCGGCCAGGCGAGATCTCCCCGCCGCACCCCGCCGACCAGCAGTGCCGGTCCGTCCAGCCAGTCCAGCCCCGGGGCGGCGCCCGCGGTGTCCACCGCGGCGCAGCAGACCATCGCGGTCACATGATCGGTGAGCAGCTCACGACCGGTCCGCGGAGGAAGAAGCTGATAGACCGGCGTGTAAGGGCCCTCGGGCGGCGCCAAGCCGGCCCCCTCCCGCGCGGCCGCAGCGCGACCGGCCTCCTCACGGGCGACGTGCCGGGTGATCCGGGCCGCCAGCTCCTCGCCGCCACCCGAGGAGAGCCGTTCCACCACCCGGGCCAGGGTCGCTCGTCCCGGCTCTTCGCGCTCGCTCACCGCGCTCCGGGAACCGCCGGAGGCCACGGATATGCGCCGGCTCCCGGCGACCCCCGCGGGCTCATGCGCCTCGTCGAGGACGGTGACCAGGCGGGAGGCGTCGCTGCGCCAGATGCGGTCCACGACCTCCTGCGGATAGGTGTCCCAGCCGACCGGGGCCCACTCCGGGCCCGACCGCTGCGGCCCGCCGTGGAACAGCCGGGCGGCGAGCAGCGAGGCCGCCTCGTCGACCGTGCCCGGCTCCTCCAGCAGATCGCAGGCCGGGCGCTCGCCCAGCCGCGTCTCGAAGCCCTCGGCCAGCCGGTCCCGCCGGGACAGCTCGGTGAGGGCCGCCACCACGCCGGCGTCGAGGCGCGAGGGCCAGCGCCCCATGCGCCAGGCCGGCAGCGCCACCCGGGTCAGCAGCCGGTCCCAGCCCGCGTAGGCCAGGCCCACCTGCTCCTGCGCGACGATGCGCAGCCCGTAGTCGACGGCCTGGGCCCGTTCGGAGGCGGCTGCGGCGACCGCGCGCTCCATCTCCGCGGCGTGCGCCCGGCAGCCGCGCAGCAGCAGCTTGGCGACCCATCCCAGGAAGCCGTACGCGGGGCGGCGCAGGAACCCGGCCCTCGACGGCTCCCGCGCCGCGGTGGCCACGCCGACGGCGGCGTCCAGACCGCGCACGAAGCGGCGGGCGGCCGCGATGTCCGGATCGGCCGCCGGCCCCGTGCCCGCCACGACCGGGGCAAGCAGGGCGCGCAGCTCGGCGACCCGCATCCACCACATGAACGGAGAGCCGATCACCAAGGTGGGCGCCTCGGGCGCCCCGCCGCGCCGCCTGCGGCGGGGGCGGCGCGTGGTGTCCTGGGTGCGGTGGGTGCGGTCCTCCAGCCAGCTGTCGCAGTCCGGGGTCAGTTCTATCGCCGAGGGGGCCGGCACCTGCAGGCGCACGGCCAGGTCCCGCACCATGCGGTAGAGATCGGGCGCGGACGCCTCGGAGACCGCCACCGTGGGGCTCACGGCCGGCCTGGCCCGTACGATCACCGCCGCGACGCCGGCCGCGAGCAGCAGCACGAGCAGCGCGCCCGCGACCACCGCCCAGCGCAGCACCTCGGACGCGTCGCCGACGATGTGGCCGGTGGCACCGCCGACCAGCAGCACGACGGCCACCGCGGCGGGCAGCAGAGCTACCGCCAGCGCGGCGCCGCGGATGCGCAGGACGGCGCGCGCGTGCGATCGCGCATGCCCCTCACCTTCCCCGGCCAACGGTGTGCTCACCCCCAAGCTGCTGACGCGACTGCATGCCCCCACTGTCGCACCGCCCACCGACACCGCAATGCCGGTAGGGCCGATGGTGCAGCGCTCGCGGGCTTCCGCAGTGCGCTTGCCGGGCACAGTAGTTGGGCTGTGGGCTCGCGTCAGCAGGATGGCGAAGCCATCACCCCTTGGAGTGGCTTTGCCCGCTGATTCAGGCCTGGGCGGCCTTCTCTGCGATATCCGAACGGTGGTGCGAGCCCTTCAGCTCGATCCGCCCCACCGCCCGGTAGGCACGCTGCCTGGCCTCGGCCAGGTCGGCGCCGGTGGCCGTCACCGACAGGACACGGCCGCCGGCGCTCACCACACGGCCCTCCCCGTCCGCCTTGGTGCCCGCGTGCAGCACGTAGGCGTGCTCGTCCTGCTCCGCGACCTCGTCCAGGCCCGCGATCGGGTCGCCGGTGCGCGGGGTGCCGGGGTAGTTCTCGGCGGCGACGACGACCGTCACCGCGGCCCCGTCGCTCCACCGCAGCGGCGGGAGGTCCGCCAGCCGGCCGGTCGCCGCAGCGCGCAGCAGGCCCGCCAGGGGGGTCCGCAGCCGGGCCAGCACGACCTGGGTCTCCGGGTCGCCGAAGCGCGCGTTGAACTCGATCACCCGCACACCGCGCGAGGTGATCGCCAGCCCCGCGTACAGCAGTCCGGCGAAGGGGGTGCCGCGGCGGCGCAGCTCGTCGACGGTCGGCTGGAGCACCGTGCGCTCCACCTCCTCGACCAGCCGCGGGTCGGCCCACGGCAGCGGGCTGTACGCGCCCATCCCGCCGGTGTTGGGGCCCTGGTCCGCGTCGTGGGCGCGCTTGAAGTCCTGCGCGGGCTGCAGGGGGACCACCGTCTCGCCGTCGGTGACGGCGAACAGCGAGACCTCGGGGCCGTCGAGGAACTCCTCGACGACCACGCGCTCGCAGGAGTTGGCGTGCGCCCGGGCGGCCTCCAGGTCGCCGGTCACCACGACGCCCTTGCCCGCGGCCAGACCGTCGTCCTTCACGACGTACGGGGCGCCGAAGGCGTCCAGGGCCGCGTCCACCTCGGCGGGCGTGGTGCACAGATAGGAGCGGGCGGTCGGCACGCCGGCCGCGGCCATCACGTCCTTGGCGAACGCCTTGGAGCCCTCCAGGGCCGCAGCCTGCGCGGACGGGCCGAAGCAGTCGATGCCCCGGGCACGCACGGCGTCGGCCACGCCCGCCACAAGGGGGGCCTCCGGGCCCACCACGACGAAGTCGGCGCCGAGCTGCTCGGCGAGGTCGGCCACGGCCTCACCGTCCAGGGCGTCGACCGCGTGCAGCCGCGCCACCTCGGCGATGCCGGCGTTCCCGGGCGCGCAGTGCAGCGCGTCCACGTCGGGGTCGAGGGAAAGGGCACGGCACAGGGCGTGTTCGCGGGCGCCGCCGCCGATGACAAGGACGTTCACGCTGCCCAGGGTATCGGCTGGCGGCGACCGCCTCGCAGGTCGGTCGCCGCCGGGCCCGGCCACTCTTTCGGGTGGCCCGGTGCCGGGCCCCATACCTGATCAAGCGGCTCGTAAGGGCGGATTCGTACCGATGACGCTCGCACGGTCAGCCGTTCGGCGGTAAGAAGGTGCCTCGTCATCGGAAGTCGCGAGGGAGCGTGCAGGTGAGCGAGCCGGACATGTATCCCGAGGAGGTGTCCCCGGAGAAGCCGAAGCGGTGCGCGCTGCACCGGCGGGAGGACCTGCGGCCGCTGCCCTTCCCGCTCGGCGACTGGGGGGAGCCGGCCGAGCGGCTGGAGGAGCTCTACCGCTGGGTGGAGGCGGACGCCCTGCGCACCGTCGAGTGGTACCTCGCCGACCGCCTGCGCAAGCGCCGCTGGGCCCGGTCGCTGCGGGTCGGCGCGGCCCTCTTCGCGACAACCGGCGCCGTCCTCGCCGTCATGGGCGCGGACGGCCGCGTCCGCTGGGCGTACGCCGCCCTGCTGCTGGCCGTCGTGTGCGTGGGGCTGGACCGCTACCTGGGGCTCACGGCCGGGTGGATGCGGGACATGGCGACCGCGCAGGCCGTACAGCGCCGCCTGGAGGTGCTGCGCTTCGACTGGGCGTCGGAGTCGGTCCGCGAGGTCCTCGGCCCGACGGAGGGCACCGCGGCCGAGGCCGCGGAGCGCTGCCTTTCGGTGCTGCGCCGCTTCAGCGAGGAGGTCTCGGACCTCGTGCGCTGCGAGACCGCCGACTGGATGGTGGACTTCCGGGCCGGCGCCGCGCCGCTGCGGACCCAGTCCCTCACCTGGTCGGGGGGTCCGCGGCTCACGGAGGGCGCCGGCGCCGGCGGCGGCCGGTTCCCGCAACTGCCCGGCGGACGGCCGAGCATGCCGCGGCAGCGCCCCCCTGAGGGCCCGCGCGCGAGCTGACCGCCGCCCGGGAACGCCCGCGACCCCTCGCAGGCGTTCCCGGTGGGCGGCAGCCCCGGGCCGCGGCCTAGCCGAAGACGATCATCGAGCCCTGGCCCAGCGCCCGCGTCGCCGCCGCGTGCAGCCCCAGCCACACGTGGCGCTCCCGCGCGAAGGGGCTGCCGTCGTGGTGAGCGGGCGGGGCCGCCGGCTCCTCCAGCTCGGTGGGGCCGATGGGCGGCTGCGGTGCGGGCGGCGGGTTCAGCGGGTCGATGCCGATCACCGGAGCGACGAACTCGAGTTCGCGCAGCAGGCCGTGCGCGGATCCCAAGGGACCGCCGGCGTCGAGGAGTTCGTCGGTGACCAGCGGATGGGCGAAGTCGAGTGGGACGTACGCACCCGCGTGGTCGTAGTGCCAGACAAGATGGGACTGCTGGGCGGTGGTCTCGAACATCTCCAGCAACTGCTCGTAGTCGCCGCCGAGTTCGTCGACCGGGGTGACCGCGAGGCCCTGGATGTGCAGGAGGTAGGCGCGGCGCAGGAAGTGCAGCGCGTCGTAGTCGAAGCCCGCGACCGGGGCCACGTCGCCGGACAGGCCCGGCATGTAGGCGTAGACGGGCACCGGGGGCAGGCCGGCGTCGTTCAGCGCCTGGTCATAGCGGGCGATCTCCTCGGCGAACGGGTTGTCGGGGCTGTGGCAGAGCACGTCCACCAGGGGAACCAGCCACAAGTCGCAGGCCACAGGCGCTCCAAGTCCTTCCGTGCGTGGTCGGACCAGCGTAGTGGGCGGCGGCCGTTCCTACCGGCCCGTCGTCAGTCGCCGCATGAGCGTGAGGGAGTGGTCGTCGAATTCCTCGACGACGCGCCGGGCGGTCTCCGGATCCCGCTCCTCGATCGCGGTGACCAGGGAGACGTGGCCGGACCAGCACAGACCCGCCAGGTCCGGCCGACCGCGCAGGTAGGGGACCGCGTAGGCCCAGGTCTGGATGCGGAGCCGGTCGAGGAACTCGGCGACGTGGGCGTTGTCCGCCAGCGCGGTCAGTTCCCGCCAGAAGCGGATGTCGTAGCCGATGAGGACCTCCAGCTCGCCGGCCCGCGAGGCGCGCGCGGCGGCCTCGGCCCGGCGCCGTACGGAGGCCAGTTCCTGGGGATCGACCTCGCGCATGCCGCGCGCGGCGACGCGGCGGAAGATGCCCTCCACGACGAGGGTGCGCGCCTCGACCATGGAACGGAACTCCGCGTCCGTGAAGCGCCGCACCTGGAAGCCCCGGTGGTGCTCGACGTCGAGCAGCCCCTGCGCCGTCAGGTCGACCAGGGCCTCGCGGACCGGGGTGGCCGACACCCCGTACAACTCCGCGATCTCCTTGACCGTGAAGTGCCGCCCCGCGGTCATGCGCCCGGTCAGCACCTCGTCGCGCAGCGCGTCGGCTATCTGCTGCCGCAGACTGCTCCGTCGGACGGTTCCGACCGCTGGGCCTTCCGGCATGCCCGGTGCCTCCCTACAGGTGTGGCCGCGCGTACGGCTCCGCCACACCTTATGCGAGCGGACGGCCCGCACCTGTGACACGGCTCACTCACCTGGCCCGCCGCACCGGGCTGCGGTCAGCCGTCGTTGTACGGGCCGGTCTTCCCGAGAAGGGGAAGACCGGGAACCCGTCCATGCAGGGGCGGTCCGCGGGAAAGGAGGGCCACTCCATCCCCACCCGGTACAGCAGCGTCAGCGCGCCGACGGCCACGAAGAGCGCGAGCCAGGCGGAGGCGCCGCCGGGAAGCGGCCACCTGCGCAGCACGAGCCCGAGGAGCACCAGCAGCAGGAACATGCAGCACCAGGCGACGGGCATCAGCAGGTTCAGCCCGAGGTAGTTGCTCGCGTCGTTGCCGAGCGGGCAGTCCCGCCACGACCGGGCGACCCACCCCGTGGCGACGTACACGCCCACGGCGCACAAGGCGCCGGCCGCCACGTGCCAACCCGGCGCCGCATCCGCCGACCGCTCCGGCTCCCCCGTGTCGTACACGCTTCCCCTGTTCTCCCGGTCGGGGGACGCGGGAAAACGGGCGCCCGGTTTCCCGCGGCGGCGCGCCGCTACCCTCCCTGGACGGTGTGCTCGTCGGCGACGGACAGCGCCGCGTCGAGAAGCGCCAGGCCCTCCTTGGCCTCGGCCTCGGTGATGGTGCAGGCGGGCACCACATGGGTGCGGTTCATGTTGACGAACGGCCACAGTCCGCTCGTCCTGCAGGCCGAAGCGAAGGCCGCCATCGGCGCGTTCGCCTCGCCCGCCGCGTTATAGGGGACCAGCGGCTCACGGGTCTCCCGGTCGCGCACCAGTTCCAGCGCCCAGAACGCGCCCAGGCCGCGCACCTCGCCGACCGAGGGGTGGCGTTCGGCGAGCTCCCGCAGCCCCGGACCGAGCACGTTCTCGCCGAGCGCGGCGGCGTGTTCCACGATGCCCTCGTCCTCCATCACCCGGATCGTGGCGACGGCGGCGGCGCAGGCCAGCGGGTGGCCGGAGTAGGTCAGGCCGCCCGGGTAGGGGCGGGTGGCGAAGGTCGCGGCGATCTCCTCGCTGATCGCGACGCCGCCGAGCGGCACATAGCCGGAGTTGACGCCCTTGGCGAAGGTGAGCAGGTCGGGGACGACGTCGAACTGATCGGCGGCGAACCAACTGCCGGTGCGGCCGAAGCCGGCCATGACCTCGTCGAGGACGAAGACGATCCCGTACCGGTCGCAGATCTCGCGCACTCCCGCCAGGTAGCCGGGCGGCGGCACCATGATCCCCGCCGTGCCGGGCACCGTCTCCAGGACGATCGCCGCGACGGTCTGCGGGCCCTCGAAGACGATGGTGTCCTCCAGGTGCCGCAGCGCGCGGTCGCGCTCCTGCTCGTCGGTCTCGGAGTGGAACGGCGACCGGTAGAGGAAGGGCGCCCAGAAGCGGACGACGCCGGCCGCGCCGGTGTCGGAGGCCCAGCGGCGCGGGTCGCCGGTCAGGTTGATCGCGGCCGCGGTGGCGCCGTGGTAGGAGCGGTACGCGGACAGCACCTTGGGGCGGCCGGTGTGCAGCCGGGCGAGCCGGACGGCGTTCTCGACGGCCTCGGCGCCGCCGTTGGTGAAGAAGATCTTGTTCAGGTCCCCGGGGGTGCGCTCGGCGATCAGCCGGGCGGCCTCGGAGCGCGGCTCCAGGGCGAAGGCCGGCGCGAAGGTGACCAGCTTGGCGGCCTGCTCCTGGACGGCGGCGACGACCTTGGGGTGCTGGTAGCCGATGTTGGTGAACACCAGGCCGCTGGTGAAGTCCAGGTAGCGGTTGCCGTCGTAGTCCCAGAAATACGCGCCCTCCGCTCCGGCGACCGCCAGCGGGTCGATCAGGCCCTGCGCGGACCAGGAGTGGAAGACGTGAGCGCGGTCGGCGGCCTTGACGGCGGCGCCGGTCTCGGGGTCGGGGTCGGCGAAGGGAGGGGTCATACGCCCCAGGCTAAGCAACCGCGCGGGGCAACAGGCACTGGCACCTTGTATGACGGTGCGGGCGCGCGCCGACAGGTTGTTGGGGGCACGCCGCCCCCACTC